>JAIYCX010000005.1 GCA_027487795.1 Pseudomonadota bacterium
GGCACGCATCTTATAAATCTCTTGACGCTCCTCTAGCGTTAAGTGAGTTACGTTTTTTTTCATAAACACCTAAGATGATTATTCTTCTTAGGTGTTGCTTTTTATTTGAAAAAGTACCGTTAAAACTGGTCATCATTCCGTAATTGAAAAATTTGGTCTGCCAAAATCTATACTTAGTTTTGATCGTAGCTCCACAAAGTGTCATGTTTCTTATGAGGGCAACAGAATTGAATCCATCTCTCTTAGTCCACATTATACTAGTCCTTTACAACTTGCTATAGAAGTAGGAAAAAGTAGATTTGGAATGGAGGGTAAGCAATCAAGTGATTATGCACAGATCACTGATCTTTCGAGCGCTCAAGCTTGGATAAGAACTTATTTTCCAGTTATTCGTAATCCAAAAACTTTAACTGTTAGTTCTGATAGTTACGACTGGGAAGTTTTTCTTGGGTCTGAAAATGAAGAAAAAATGAATCCCTTAACCTTACTCATTAAACACTTTGGATTTGAAGTATTCAGGGGGTTATTAAAGGATGAGTTAGTAGAAATTGCTAAAGGCACAGATGCAAATATTCAAAAACTTGCATCTGATCATTTTTCTACTTTCTTTAAAATTATTGAAATACAAAATTGTAAGTTTTATGCACCATTAATTACGGATACGAATAATGCGCAACTTGTTCAGTTCTATGGTTCAATGAAAAGAGATCCAGCAACTCTTCGATCTCTAGATTATTTATCTAGTATCATGGGTGAAGTTCCTACTTCGGAGTCATACTCTTCTTATCATGTTCCAGAGATTATTAAATACTTTGAAGCTCTTGGAGATACTATATTGGCACATGATTTAAAGTCAGACAGAAGTAGTATGAGATTCGAACCTGCTGGTCTATCTAAAACATTGCAAATTGGAGATTCAAAAAAAGTTGCGGAAGAAGATAAAAAACTGCTTGCTGCTGATTGGGAATTCAGCTTTCATACCTTCTGTGAATCGTTTTCTGGAGGTGCAGTTTCCTATTCTCGTGAAAAGGATTCTGAGGGTCGTTTTATGCTAACACAGAGAACGAGTTCAGGTTTGGAATATATTAGAACCTGGAGTTATTGTTGCATACCAGAGAATAGTATTTTTGTAGTCAAATTAATGATACTAAGGGATAAAGATGGAGCTGTCAAAGACTCTAAAATTGAGTTTCGAAAGTTCATAGGCAATCCAGATAAAATCGAATGGGAAGAAATTACTGGAGTTTCTTTTGCTGATTTGATTCTGTTTATTCCTTACGACTACAAGAGTGGTCAGCAAAATTACGTTTATCTTGGGCGAAAATTGGAGAAGGCAATTGAAAAATAAGATGAAACGATTTAAGTATTGTTTCAACTGATAGCTTAAATTACGTTTTAATTCAGATGTCCCTTAAAATAATAGGGACATCTGATTCGGCAGTATCGCAAAATGTTTTTATCTTCAGCTTTTTTTAAATTATTTATTTGGGTAGAAGAGGATTAATTCGTCCACAGAAAAAGAGAATTTGGTGATTAATCTTTTTGTGTGGATTTGAAGATGTTTCTTTTTTTAGGAGGTTTTTTTACTATGTCGATGATGACTACTTTGACTCAAGAACTCTCTGCAAGGATTATAGAATTGTTAGACCTTGAGTTTGCGCCAGTAATGTTAATACATGGCTGTGGTATCAATACTAATACTTTTGTTCGAGGAAGTAATGATCTTCCGGGCCCTATTTTGGATCAAATAGTAGGTCGTGGGTATAGTACTCTTAGGACTGAGGATACTGTAGTTCTTGAAACTGAATTAGGTGGTCATGTTCAGGCTTTTGGCGCTGCCGCAGTTCTCAGAAAGAGAAAGTCGAGTACCTCGGGACCATTAGTGATTGATCTCAATGATGTGAAAAAAACATCTTTGACTCAGGGGTTGGATCATATGTTAAATTTAGTAATTGGTACCGATGGACTTATAGAATCGTCCCAAGAGATAGAGTCAGGAAGAAGTACTATTATTATTTTAGTAGCTAGTCCTAGAGATGGAAAAAACGACTGTCCGTTTGCTAAACGACTTATGGACGGAGTTAAACGACACTATTCAAGGTTTAAATTTAGAGATATTGAACCCTTTGAGGATGATTTCTTCCTCTATCAAGGTCTGTTTGGTATTCAAAGCTAACTAAGTTTCGCATCGTAGTATTTTGCTAAATTTACTTCGGGCTTCAGGGTTTTAAATCTTCAAGCCCACTTTTTTACTTAAATAAAATTTAGTAAACTAACCTTAATTTCTCTAGCCTAGATTAGATAAAACAAATATCATAACTCAATTAAAATAATAAAATAAAATACCTCTTCATGTTTCACGGAAATACATTCGGCACCCTTTTTAAAACTACTACTTTCGGAGAAAGTCACGGTGAAGCTCTTGGTGTGATAGTTGACGGATGTCCATCTTTACTGAAATTAGATTTAGATAAAATTAGACATGAACTTAATCGCAGAAAACCGGGACAATCTAAGTTAGTTTCCCCAAGAAAAGAAGATGATGAATTTGAAATACTAAGTGGTGTCTTTGAAGGCCTGACTACAGGTGTGCCCATTGCGGCAATATTTAGAAATATAGATGCGAAGTCAAAAGATTACAGTAATATCAAAGATATGTTCAGACCAGGGCATGCTGACTTTACATACTTTAAAAAGTACGAGCATAGAGACTACCGCGGTGGTGGAAGGTCTTCAGCTAGGGAAACAATAAGTAGAGTTTTTGCTGGTGCCATAGCGAGGCAGATTTTAGAAAAGTTTGGAATTAAAATTGTTGGCGGCCTTACACAGGTTGGAACTATTAAAGCTGATAAAAGAGTTTGGGAGTTTGTAGAAGATAGTCCTGTTCGCTCAACTGATCCAGAAGTAGCTGAGCAAATGATTTCAGCAATTGAAGAGGCAAGAAAAAATAGAGATTCAGTTGGAGGAATTGTAGAAGTACGAGCACTGGGAATGGTACCAGGTCTAGGAGATCCTGTTTTTTCAAGATTAGATGCGCTGATTGCAGGAGCTATGTTTTCTATGCCGGCCGTAAAAGGAGTAGAGATCGGTGATGGGTTTCAGTTAGTATCTATGCTTGGTAGCGAGTCAAATGATGAAATGACTAATAATGGATTTAAGTCTAATCGACACGGTGGTATCTTAGGCGGAATTTCTAGCGGAGAAGAGATAGTTGTTAAGATTGCAATTAAACCAACTTCTTCACTACCAAAAGAACAAGATACTATTAATATAGCAGGTGAGAATGTGATTGCAGTGACCAAAGGTAGACATGATCCATGTGTTGCAATTCGAGCAGTGCCAATTTGTGAAGCAATGTTATCTTTGGTTTTAGTTGATAGACTAATATCTCAGCTAGGTGATGAAGCAGTAAGAAATAAAATAAGAGCGAACTAATGGAGATAGAAAGAGAGTTTTCAGAAAATTCTAAATTAAGAATAAATTTTGTAAAAAATCTTACAAAGGGATCTAGGGTACATATTAGTGGAATTTGTGGAACAGGTACTGGTTCGATTCTAGTACTATTAAAGTCCCTAGGTTTTTATGTCTCAGGAAGTGATAAAGCTTTTTACCCTCCTATGGGAGAAGTTGTTCGACAATATGCAGATAAGGTTTATGAAGGTTATAGTTCATCAAATCTAGAATCAAAGCCAGATCTAGTAGTTATAGGTAATGCTCTTAGTCGAAACAATCCTGAAAGTGAGTATGTGTTTGAGAATAAAATTCCATTTTGTTCAATGCCGGAGTTACTTTCTGCTCTTTTGATAGGAGATCATGAAGATGTTGGTACTTCTGTAGTAGTCTCAGGAACTCACGGAAAAACTACTACTACTAGTTTAATTGCATCTATCTTAACATCAGCTGGACTAGAACCTGGTTATTTTATCGGAGGTGTTCCTACAGGAGAGGTTCTTACTACTTCTATAAAGACTGCAGGTCTCAATATTAAACCTCAGGATAGAGTTGTTGTATTAGAAGGCGATGAATATGATAGTGCATGGTTCTCTAAGTATTCAAAGTTTCATAGCTACCGACCAGATGTATTAGTTATTACTAATATAGATTTTGATCACGGTGATATTTTTAATACCATAGAAGATATTAAATTAGAGTTTTCCAAACTTATAAAAAGACTTCCATCTTCCGGATTAGTAGTCTGCTGTACTGATCATGAAAATGTTAGAGATGTTGTAGATAATGCTATTTCTCAGATGTCTACACCTCCTAAAATTATTAGTTACGGAGAAACAAATAATCCTAGTTTACTTCTTCAAAATAGAAGTTTTAAAAGAAGTACAAGTAATTCAAAATTCAGCGAAGCTATTCAAGAAATAGAAATTTTATATAATAATAAAAAAATAATTCTAGAAACTACTCTAACTGGTAAGCATAATGCTCTAAATATTATTGCTGCTTATGCAGTAGCTAGTCATTTAGGTATTACGGAATCAGAAGTTAACAAGGCTTTACTAAAGTTTTCACCAATTAAGAGGCGTCAGCAAAAGATCTTTGAATCAAAAGATTATATTTTAATAGAGGATTTTGCCCATCATCCAGAAGAGGTTAAAACGACAATCTCTGGTATAAAGGAGAGTTATTCACCTAAGAGACTTCTTGCTATTTTTGAGCCTAGGTCTAATACCTCAAGAAAAGCATTTTTCCTTGAACAGTATAAACAAGCTTTCCTTGATGCTGATGTAGTTTTTATAAAGGAAGTTGATTTAGCCTCTAGTGGTTATCAGGGTCTAGCTAAAGATGTAGAAGCTTTAAATGTAGAAGAATTAAAACAATCACTGGTTAGTTTAGGTAAAATTGTTTATACAAGTAGCTCTGTATTGGAGCTAG
Organism: Pseudomonadota bacterium; assembly: GCA_027487795.1. Taxonomy (GTDB): domain Bacteria; phylum Bdellovibrionota_C; class UBA2361; order SZUA-149; family DAOLCO01; genus JAIYCX01. The sequence continues at coordinate 4,885 of JAIYCX010000005.1, forward strand.
AAAAAATGATTACTAATGAGATTACTAGCGGTGATCTTTTATTAGTTATGTCAAATGGTGATTTTGGCGGATTACCTAAAAATCTAAGTACAATTCTCCATAATAAATAGTATTGTTCCAGATGACTTTCTAAAAAATGATAGAAGCAAAAAATATTAGTAAAAAGATTAGAGAACATGAGATATTATCTAATGTTAACTTTTCTATTCCTGCTGGACAGCTAGTAGGTTTTCTTGGTCCTAATGGAGCAGGGAAAAGCACTACTATGAAAATTCTAACTTCTTATATAGAACCAACTGAAGGGGAAGTTCTTATAAGTGGTTCTAGTGTTAGAGATAATTTAGAAATAAAAGCACTTGTTGGATACCTTCCAGAAAAACCACCACTGTATAGTGATTTAAAAATACCAAAGTATTTAGAATTAGTTTTAAAACTAAAACAGGTGAACGGTAGATCATTAAGCAATTCTGAAATTAAAGAAAAAATAGATGAAGTAATTTCAAAATGTAGACTTCAAAGCGTAGTCGATAAGTACTCCTATATGCTCTCTAAGGGCTATAAACAAAAACTTGGTCTAGCAGGGGCGTTAATCTCTAATCCTAAAGTTTTAATTTTAGATGAGCCTACAAGTGGCCTTGATCCTGCTGAAGTGGTGGAGATTAGAGAATTAATATCTGGACTTAAAGGAAGTACAACGATTATTTTCAGCACTCATATTCTTCAAGAAGTTAAACAAATCTGTGACAGAATTTTAATTCTTGTAAAAGGAAAAATTGTTCATGATCAAGATATCAGCGATAAAGCAATAAGCTTAAACCTAGAAAGCATATTCCTAGATGCTATAGAGAAACATTCATAACATCAATTATTATGTCTTACAGAAAGCTTTTTAGAGATACTAATTTAATAGCAAAGAAAGATTTTCTTTCGTCTCTAAATTCTCCAGTTTTATATTCTCTAACTTCAATGTATTTGTTCTTAAGTGGCTTTTTCTTTTTTTCCTACTTAAAAGTTTTTAACCCACTTCAAAAAATAGCAGCATTCTCTGAACAAGAACCTTTAAGTATAAATTCTTCTGTCATTATTCCATTATACGATGCTCAGGTAATGCTTATTCTCTTATTGCTTCCCATGATAACAGCCAAAAGTTTTTCAGATGAGAGAAGAGGTGGCACTATGGAATTATTATTAACTCTTCCTATCTGTAATATTTCTATAATACTCGGTAAGTGGTTAGGGGTCGTATATCAAGTTTCGATAATGATATTATTAGGCTTCTTATTTCCTCTGTCGTTATGTTTTTTAAGTGATCCTGAGATTCTACCAGTTTTTTCGGGTCTACTAGGTTTGTTTTTAGTATCAGTAGTACTTTCTTCTTTAGGTATTTTATTTTCATCTATAACTAGAAGTTTTGTAACAGCTTCAACACTAACTTTGTTCGTAAGTTTACTTTGGTTTATGCTCGATATTCCTTTTGAAAATCTTGATATATCATTTAGTGGTTTGATTGAAGATTTCAGTCTTTCTAAGCATTCTAATTTATTAGCCAAGGGTTTAATTTCTAGTTTAACTATTTATATACTTTTATTTGTATCGTTTCTTGCGATCCAATTATCAGTAATGAAATTTTCTAATCGTAGCAAAACTCAGGATGAATAAGTGAGTAAAAAAGAACCAAGTGCTATCAGATCGTTTTTTTTCTTAGCAAGTCTCGCATTATTTATAGTTGGAGTGCTATGCTCCATACTTATCTCTGGTGAATTAATTTGGATAGCATATGCTCATTTCGCTGGAGCAGTAATATTACTAATTTTATTTTTACTTAACGGTGGAGTTTCTAGTCTTAAGAAGAATAAAATTTCTAACTATTCTTTTTTCTTCAGTTTTATATATTTTGTTTTAATTATTAGCGTAGGGCTAGTTGGCTATAATATAGTTAGGGAGCATTTTAATGTCATATATGACCCTACAGAATTTCAAGCTTATTCTTTATCCAGTGATACAAAAAAAATTATTTCTGATCTTAAAGAAGAAGTAAATATTAGAGTATTCTCAGTTGGTGGGGTAGTACCCAAGGAAATAAGCGATGTTCTAGATCGTTATGTTAGAGATTCGGCTAAAATTTCTTGGAAAGCTATCGATACAGATAAAAATGCAACTCTAGTAGAGGCTTTGGGAATTAGTGAAAAAGATACTTTATATATAAACTTTAAAGATAAAGATGATAAGGGAATAAAGGTATCAAGAGTAGTAAATGAGGAGACTGTTACTAACGGTTTAAGAAAGTTACTTCAGGGAAAAGCTGTAAAACTTTACGCTGTAACAGGTCACGGAGAAGGAGATCTTTGGAATAAGGCTGAAGGTGGTTTTCTTTTTTTTAAAGAGGCTTTGGAAGGCGAAGGTTATAGCATCGCTAGAATAACTTTATCTGATTTGGATAAAATTGATCCTAAAAGTGCATGTTTGTTAATGATGTCACCAAGAAATACCATACTACCACTTGAGTTAGATAGCTTAAATCATTTTTTACAGTCCGGTGGTAAGTTAGTTTCATTCTTAGAGCAAAATACTTCAGCAGACTATATTTCATTTTTAGAAGAGCAGGGTTTTAGACTTCCTAATTCTTTAATAGTTGGTAAAGAAATGCTGAACTTCAAGGAAGCTCAGTTAGGGGTACAGCCAATAATCGATCAGTATGCAAGTCATCCAGCTATTCTTAATTTTAAGCAATCTATAATTTTAAGCACAGCAAGGCCGGTATTAAAAAAAGAAATGTCCGATGATGTCTCGGAGTTGGCTTTTAGTGCGGAGGAAAGTTGGGCAGAAACGAACTTAGAAGAACTAGTTTCAAAAACTCCTAAGGCTGTTAAGGAGGCGAGTGATATTTTAGGGCCTGTATCAATTGCCGCTGTAAAAGATCAAATAAATACAAAATCTCGTAGCCTAGTAATAGGGGATATAGATTTTGTAGCTAATATAAATCTTAGGCAGCTATTTAATAGAGATTTTGCGCTAAATTTAGTTAACTGGACTAATGGTGAGGACTCTACAGTTGTTATAAGGGCTTCTACACTAAGGGAGTCTCAGAAAGTCATACCTCCTAATGTATTTAATGTTTTATTTATAGCCTTGGGTATCATTTTACCGGAGGCTATTATATTATTTGGTGCTTATCTTTGGAGTAAAAGACATTAGCCACCATGAAAAATAAAGTCCTAATCTCACTTTTTGTTTTAGTAATTTTATTACTAGCTAATACCTTCTTGCTAAAAGGTACTAAAGAGCAAAAAGAATTTGGTGAGCTTTTATTTTCTGATATTAAAAAAGAACAAATCACTGCGTTAAAAATAATTAAAGATTCATCTACGGTAGATTTAATAAGAAGTAGTGAAGTTGGAAAAGAATCACCAATACTTAAGAAAAGTAACTGGCTTTTAAGACAAAGTGGTCTTATTCCGGCAAGTGAAGAAGTTGTTGAAGATATAGTTACTAAAATATTAGCAATAAGAGCAGAAAAACAAAGCGACGCAGATCTTAACGGTATATCAGAAGCTGATTTAGGATTAACTCCTCCTGATGTTTTTATGTTACTCGAAAAACAAGATGGGAATAAAACAGTTATAAGTTTTGGTATAGCTAATCCAGTTACGCATACTAGGTATATGCAAATAGAAGGTATTAAAGAGATTTATAAATATCAAGGAGATTTTTTAGAATTTCTTGAAACAGCTAATAAGGGAATTCGTAGTAATAAAGTTCTTCGCATAGATCCTAATTCTGTTGTTAGTATTGAAGTATTAGAAGGTGATAATTACTTTAAGTTACATAACAAACCTTGTGATAGTTTAAGTTCTTGGTCGGTAACTTCAGCAAATATTGAGGATAGTATTGACGAGGTTTTCTTAAAAGAAAAAATAGCTGCACTATCTAATATATCTGTCAGTCAAATTTACGAATCTCCTGGAGATATTCTTTCCTTCACAGGACTTGATAATCCTAAGCTTATTTTGACTTTGAAATTGAAAGATCAAGAAGCTCAAAATAAAGAAGTCTGTTCCTTAGATGAAGGTACAAAAGAAGTAATACTTCAGTTTGGAAAAGGAATTGGAGCTGCGCTTAGCGAAAAACAATTCTTTTTTCTAAAGATTAGTGGAAGACCTGTTATTTATGAATTAGAAAGATCTTTTATTGGGGACTGGTTACAGGGAGCTGATCATTTTAGAATTAGAAAACCCTTAGAAAGTATTAATAGAAAAGAAGTAAAAACACTATCTATATCTGGTAATATTTCTGGTGCTGATATCTCTTGTTCTTACAAACTTGATGATAGTAGTAAAAGTAATCAGGTTCTTGGCTTATTCAGTGAATTTGGTAATAGTCTTAAGTTTGATGCTATTCTTAAAGAATCCGAAATTAACGCCTATCAAAATGATTTAGGATTTGATGTTACCGTTCAGATTGGCAGCGAAGTTCGCATTGTAAAAGTTGTAAAAAAAGCTGGGACAGATGCGGAAACATATTCTTCGATTTTAGAGTTTAAGAAAGATAATAAACCTTCATATTATGGCTCAATAAGCTCATTGCTTAAATCTGATCTTGAAAAGTATCTATTAGATATATGTAAAGTTTCTTCTAGGTAGTACAGTAAGATGAAAGCAATAATTAGAATTTTTTTATTTTCAGCAAGTATCTTCAGTATCTTTTTATTTATATTTGGTGGTCTCGCTGCTTTATATTTTTATAATAGGTTAGATAGAGATCTTCCTCGAATTGAAAAACTTAGTGATTATCGTCCAAGAGCAGTTTCTCAAATTTTAGCGGCTGATGGGAAATTATTAGCTGAAGTCTGGGATGAAAGAAGGTACCCTGTTACCTTAGCGGAAATACCGCCTCATGTTAAAAATGCTTTTTTAGCAGCAGAAGATGCTTCTTTTTATGAGCATTCTGGTATCGACTATATGAGTATTTTTAGAGCCGTATGGGTCAATCTTACATCTGGAGCTAATAAACAAGGAGCTTCTACTATTACTCAACAAATAGTTAAGGAGTTGTTACTAAGTAGAGAAAAAACTTATGAAAGAAAACTTAAGGAAGCTTTGCTTTCATACCGTTTGGAAACTTCATTAAGCAAAGATGAAATACTATCAATTTATTTAAATCAAATATTTCTAGGTTCCGGTGCATATGGAATCAAGGCTGCGGCACTTGTTCATTTTAGAAAACCTTTGAATGAAATTTCTATTGCGCAGGCTGCTTTTTTAGGGTCACTTCCTAAAAAGCCAAGCGAACTAACTAAGCCTGAAAATATAAAAATGGCTGAAAATAGACAAAAGTATGTCTTGAAACAAATGTATGCAAAGAAATTTATTACTGAAGAGGAGTATCAGACTGCACAGAAAGAAGAGCTTAAAATTTATCCTCAATTAGAAGAAAATTTATTTGGAGCTCCATATTTTTCTTCATATGCAATAAAGGAAGCTGAAGAACTAATTCAAAATTATAATCCTGAATATTCATTAAGAGATCCAGGAGGATTTACAGTTAGAACTACATCAGATTCCAGAGCTGAGACTATCGCTGATAGAGAGCTAAAAAAGGGCTTAGAGGAAATAGATAAGAGACAGGGATGGAGAGGGCCTTTAACCAGTATCAAGAAGCCAGAAAATTCTAAGAATCCTTTAAAGGTAACTTGGGATGAGTTTTATGGAGAAGAAAAGCCTAAATTTAACACTATATATAAAGCGTTGGTATCAGAAGTAATACGAGCTAAGGGGCGTATTAAGGTAAGTATGGGAGACTATACTTCTGAAGTAGATCTAACCCAAGCTAATTGGATAAAAACAAAAGCTACTCTTGAGCCAGGTAGTCCTGAGATTAAAAAAGAACAGGTTAATCCGATTACATTAATTTCCCCAGGCGATATTGTTGAAGTTTCATTTCGAGAAGAAAAGAATCAAGTTGTTTGTGTGCTAAATCAAACTCCAGCAGTGCAGGGAGCTTTTGTATTAATACATGTTCCAACCGGCGAAGTTAGATCACTAGTTGGTGGTTATGATTTTAAATTAAGTAAATTTAATAGAGCGACTCAAGCTAATCTTCAACCTGGATCATCTTTTAAGCCTTTTGTTTATCTTTCAGCGATTCAGAAACTTCACTATACACCTTCTACATTAGTTCCTGATTCTCCTATTAGCTTTCAGACGGCTGAAGGAATTTGGGCACCTCAGAATTTTGATGAAGAGTTTTTAGGCCCGATAACTTTGCGAACCGCGCTTCAAAAATCTAGAAACGTAGTTTCTGTTTTTTTAATAAATAAAGTAGGAGTTGATACTGTTATTTCATTAGCTTCTAGGCTTGGTATTACTACAAAAATTCCGAGAAACATGTCTATTGCTTTAGGTACTCCAGAAGTTCATGTTATAGAAATGGTAAGAGCATATTCTGCTTTTGCTAATGGTGGAGCGCTGCCTAAGCTGCAAGTTATTTCTTCTATAGATGATAGAGCGGGTCAGTCTGTTTATAAGGGTGTTCCTACTAATGAAGAAATAATAGATCCTCCTTCAGCTTTTATACTATCTCATATGATGAGAGGAGTTATCGATCGCGGTACTGCGCAGAATGTTAAAGAATTAGGAAGACCAATTGCAGGAAAAACTGGAACCACTAATGATCATATGGATGCTTGGTTCATAGGTTTTACTCCGGATTGGGTTGCGGGAGTTTGGGTAGGCTTTGATGCAAAAAGGTCACTAGGTAAATTAGAAACGGGCGGAAAGGCAGCAGCTCCAGTTTTTATAGGATTTATGAAAGAATTCCTAGGAGATTCGCCGGTTATTGATTTTGTTCCTCCTGAAGGAGTTGTTCCTGTCGCCATTGATGTTAATTCTGGAATTCCTGTAGATCCAAAAGCTCAAGGAGCATTTATAGAGTACTTTAAGGCTGATTCGGATGTTTTAAAGCATACCGCAAATACCGAATCTGCTCCTACAACTTCGGACTCTGAAAGTGAAAGGTCTAAGGAAGGTGGGGATTATCTTACGAACAGTGATTTTTAGATGAAAAGCAATAGGTTTCCTCATTTGTTACTTACAAGTATAGATAAGCAATGAGTTTTTTTTTAACAATAAAATTAAATATAAAAAGTATTCTTTCATTCTGTGGGAGATTCGTAGTCCTATTTCTTGCTCTACATGTATTAGTTAACCTAGATACTGAAGGTTATATATTTACACAGGATTATGCCTACTCTGAGACTAAAAAGGCTGAAACAAAACCTGCTGAAAGAACTTTAAAGAGAAAGAAAAAAGAAACTAAAAAAGATGGCGCACATGAAGAAATCGTAGAGCCAAAAGCGAAATCTGAAGAGACGGAATTTCCGGCAGAGAATAAAAGTGCTCAGTTAAGCCAAGTTGTTGATACCATTTTGATTTTAGACTCCTCAAGGAGTATGAAAAAAACTGATCCAAGTAGACTTCGAGATCAAGGAGCAAAGCTTTTTTTACAGTTTTTAGAAGCAGAAGATAGAATTTCTATAATCGAATTTTCTGATCAGTCAAATACTCTACTACCACTTACTCAAATTAAAGATATTTCCAACGACGAAATTAACTCAGTACTACAAGGGATAAAAGACGAAGGTAATTTTACAAATTTTCTCTCACCTCTTAGTTCTGCTCTTGAGACACTATTAAATTCAGGAAAAGAAGGAGTGCCTAAGGTAGTTATTTTCTTAACCGATGGTCAAATGGATCCAAGTGGGGATCCAGCAGTGAGGGATACTCTACTAGCTAAACTTAGAGAGAATACTCTTCCTGAATATTCAAAGTCAGGAATTAAAATTTTTAGTTTAGCACTAAGTTCTTTAGCAGATAGGGATTTATTAGAAGAGATTTCAAAGAAAACAGGTGGATTTTCTTCATATGCAGAGGATGTAAACTCAATACACAAAGTATTTTCAGATTTATTTCTATCTATAAAAAGACCTCAAGTTTTGGAGCTAGATAAAGGCGGCTTCCAAATAGATGGAGATACAAAAGAGGCAACTTTTTTTATAAACAGAAAGTTAGAAACAGATACAGTTACAGTTGTTGATCCTTCGCATAAAGAATATGTAAATAAGGATTTCCCAGTTAGTTGGAAGTGGTTTAGGGGTGATTTATTTGATGTGATAACAATTCCGAAACCATTACCAGGTCGTTGGCTAATAAGGGGAGCTAGCACTGATATTATTGGTGATGATTTAAGTGGCTTTGCAAAGTTACTTTCTAATTTAAAATTAGAATATAGTTTTCCAGGTCCATCTTTTTCGGTAGGAGATAAGGCTGTATTAAAAGTGCGAGTAGTAGAAGATGGAAAGATTCTTGATTCTAAAGAATTACAAGGACTGATATTTTTTACTTACAGAATTATAGACACTAAGAGTGGACAAATTTATGATCAAGGACAGTTACTTGATACTGGCGAGCATGGTGATGAAACTGCAAATGATTTTATTTTTTCAAATACTATAACATTAAATGAAGAAAGTGATTTTAAGTTATATTTAGCAGCAAATGGACCTACTTTTGTTAGACAAGCACAGATACCAATAAGTGTATCAAAGGGAATTATTACAATAGAGCATATTCCAGCAAATGAATTTACTCAGGTAAAGGATGTTTATCGAGTTGTGGTAAGGGCCGCAGGTAAAAAATTAACTAATAAAGTTGTTTATTTACAAGCTAAAAGCGAAGGTCAAGATCTTGCTCATCGTTTAAATTTAGAAAATTTTAAAACAGGTGAAGATATTTATACTATACCACTTGAGAAGTTGAACTCTGGAGAAAACAAGATTCTTGCTATTATAAATGGAGTTGATTCCAATAAAGAAAAAATTAGTGCTCAGAGTGAAGAAATAAAAATTATTATTCCTGAACATGCTGAAAAACATGATAAACTAGAGGAAGGGAAAGATGGTCATGTGGAAATTTTAGATGATCATACAGAGACTGTTGAAGAAGCTTCTCCTAGTATTATATATGGAATTTTATCTATATTAGTATCTACTTTAGTATCTTTTTTCTTTGGTAAATTTTTACTTAATAAGTCCAATAGCGAAGGTGGGGTAAAGATAGTCGTTAGACCAGCATATACAATACCAGAAGATTTGATACAGGAGTTAGAAAATTTGAAAAAACTTAGTACTTCTTCAAGGAGAGCACCATACCAAGAAGAATCAGAAATTTTTAAACTTGTTCCTGAGATTTCAGAATCTTTAAGTCATAACACTGAAACTTCAAGTGATACTGGAGCAAAGTCTGGATCTAGTAATATTTCTTCATCTGATTCCGGGACTAGTAGTGAATCTATAGATGAAAAAGATTCGAATAAAACTGAAGAAATGTCTGAGTCGGAGTAGCTACAATATGTTTTGGATATTGATAATCTTATTAATCTATATTGTAGCGGTGATTTTTTTCTTTATTAAAATTAGAGAAAGTCGACTGAAAGTCGATCAAGCTCAGCAAGAAAATATAAGAGTCGCAAAAGAAGAGCATGCAAACAAAAAAAATAAATTAACAGAGTTTGCTTCTTTAGCACTGGGTTATGTGAAAACAGAAGAAATCACTGATGCTAATAATCTTATTCAATCAATCGAAATGCAGCTTAATTCTGAAAAAGGAAAGCAGGCAATTGCGGAAGCGGAAGTCGAAGCATTGGATTTAAGACTTCGTGAATTAGAAGAGTTAAAAAGAGAATTAGAGGTAAGTAACTTAGATGCTATAAAAGAAGTTGAAATGCTTAAAGCTCAACAACGAGATATGGCAAATCAAAATGAAGGTATTAAGTCTCAAATCAAGTATTCGCTTGATCAAATAGATTTATTAATCGGGATGCTTGAAAATAATGAAGCTGCGCAAGCTGAATTGAGCAAGTCTAGAGAACATTTAATAGAAGCAGAAAAGAAGATTCTTTTCTATGAAATAGAAATAACTAAGATTAATAAACAATATATTGGTCTGAAGAAAGCTTACGATGCTTTAGATATCGAGTACGCGCAGTTGTACGAAAAGAGACAACAACAAATGGATAATAATAAGGATAACTAGGGCAGTTTTGGATCTTGATAAATCTTTATTGACTAATTACTTGCTTGAAAAGAGCGCAAGTAAGGAATTATTAGATTCTTTAGATAAGTTAGATAAGCCACTTATTGATTTCTTAACTTTACTAGCGTCTGAACTAGGCCCTTCGGCAAACTCTATTAATAGTATATTACAGATTGTGCGAGAGATTTCTTTAAGAGACGGTACTAGCTCCTCTGAAGTTATAAAAGCTGTGAATATTCAGGCACTTATCGATACTAAGAGGGCACGAAAAGAGAAATTTTCGTTGATTAGGCAAGCTTTTGAACAAATAAGATTTCCGGAAAAAACACGCATAGAAAAAGAGATTTATAGTCTGGTTTCTGATATAAAACGCGAGTTTAATGTCAAACTTGAGCTGCCACAAGATCTAGAGGGAGATATACTTTCGATCTCTGTAAATTTTAAAGATCCAGAGAGCTTATTAGAAAATTCTAAACGGCTTGAATCACTTTCTAGTTCACCCAAGTTGACACAATTGTTTAAAGTGTTGAAGGGAGATATTTGAGGTCAAAAAATAGTATTTATCCAAGATTGATATTTGTCGATGAGGCTTCAATTAAGGATGAAATTACACAAAGAGTTCTTGGTGCTTTACCTGATGCTGAAGTTAGGTACGTCTCGGATGTAAAAGATCCGATTTTGACTTATTCTGATGCTGCTTCTGAGCATGAGAAGTTTACAGATGGTAAGAGGGTCTTGTTTTTAACGAGACACAAAGGATCTTGGTTAAAGTCTTGTCCTGGAACTTCCTCGCACGTTTGTTGTAACTTATTCATAGTAAACCCTGGAGAGGGTTGTCCACTTGATTGTACTTATTGTTATTTACAATCTTATCTAAAAAAGAATCCTACTCTAAAGTTGTATACAAATACATCTGACTTGTTTAAAGAATTAGAAGAGCTTTTTATAGCTTCTCCTAATCGTTTATTTCGTGTTGGTACAGGGGAGCTAATAGATAGTTTGGTATGGGATGATTTAACTGCTTCTTCTATTGATTTTATCAGCTTTTTTTCTAAATTTAAGAATGCAGTACTTGAGTTTAAAACTAAAGATAATGGGGTTTCTAATATATTAAAAGCCAAGGATATAAACGCAGGTAATATCGTTGTTTCTTGGTCTGTTAATGCAAAAACGGTAACAACTCTAGATGAGAAAAACACCGCTAGTCTAGACGAGAGATTAGAGGCTGCTAGAGATGTAGCTGAAGCAGGTTACCGAGTAGGGTTTCACTTTGATCCCGTAGTGCATTTTAATGGCTGGGAGTCTGAATATACTGAAACAATAAATAAGGTTTTTAAATCTGTACCTAAGGAAAAACTAGCTTGGGTGAGTATATCTACCTTAAGGTATAAGCCAGAACTACAAACTATGATGAAACATAGGTTTCCGGAGAGTAAATTACCTTTTGGAGAACAATTACTTTCAGAAGATTCTAAGCTTCGGTATATACAACCAATTCGATTTAAATTAACTAGATTTATCTGGGATAAAATAAAAGAAAAAGATGCCGATGTTCCAGTTTACATGTGTATGGAAACTTCAGCCGCATGGAGAGAGATTGCCGGTGGAGCACCTGCTGCGGGATCTGAGTTAAGAGAGATTTTTAGTAGGAACGTTAAGTTACCAGTTTTAATGGGTTAGAGTGAGTTAGGTGATAAAAAAGATTTTAAAATCTGTATTTGGTACAGCTAATGATAGAAGCTTAAAGGCGTTATGGCCTTTAGTTGATCAAATTAACAAGAGCGAGTCTGCTGTTAAGATGCTTAGTGACCAGCAGCTGCAAATGAAAACAGCTGAGTTTAAAACTAAGTTAGATAACGGAGCTTCGCTTGATGATATTTTAGTAGAAGCTTTTGCTGTTGTCAGAGAAGCCTCTGTTAGAGCCCTTGGTATGAGACATTTTGATGTACAGCTTTTGGGTGGAATGGTTTTACATTCTGGTAAAATCGCAGAAATGAAAACTGGAGAAGGTAAAACTCTTACTGCGACTGCTCCTGTTTATTTAAATGCTTTACTTGGTAAAGGTGTTCACCTTGTTACAGTTAACGACTATTTAGCAAAAAGAGATGCTGAATGGATGGCTAAGTTATATGGCTTTCTAGGACTTACTACTGGATGTGTGCTTTCTGGTCTTGATCCTGATGAGCGTCAAGATGCATATCGTTCTGATATAACCTACGGTCAGAATAATGAATTTGGTTTTGATTATCTAAGAGATAATATGAAACTTGATATTGCAGAAAGAGCTCAGAGAGGGCATTGTTTTGCTATCGTCGACGAAGTAGATTCTATTCTTATTGATGAAGCTAGAACTCCTTTAATTATCTCTGGACCAAGCGATAAGCCTGCACAAACTTATCAGATAGCTGATCAGATAGTACGAAGATTAGCAGACACTGATTATGAAGTTGAAGCAAAATCTAAACAAGTTACATTAACTGAAGAGGGAATAAGAAGTGTAGAAAAGATTGCGAATATTGATAATCTTTACGAGCCTCAAAATATTGAATTAGTGCATCACATAACTCAAGCATTAAGAGCGCATATCACTACTAAGCGTGATGTTGAGTACGTAGTCAGAAATGATCAGATTATAATAGTAGATGAGTTCACCGGGCGATTAATGTCTGGAAGAAGATGGTCTGATGGATTACATCAAGCGATAGAAGCAAAAGAAGGAGTTACTATACAAAGAGAAAATCAAACTCTTGCAACAGTGACATTTCAAAATTATTTCAGAATGTATTCTAAATTAGCAGGAATGACTGGTACTGCCGATACTGAAGCAGTGGAGTTTAAAAAGATTTATAATCTTGATGTTATAGTAATGCCAACAAATGTTCCGATGATTAGAAATGATCGGAATGATATAGTTTTTCTTACAGAGAAGGCTAAATTTAAGGCTGTTGTTGAGGATTTAAGATCAGCTAATGAAAAAGGACAGCCTGTTCTTGTGGGAACTGCAAGTATTGAGAAATCAGAATTACTTAGTTCCATACTTAAGGAAGAAAAAATTGATCACCATGTTTTAAATGCTAAGCAGCATGAAAGAGAAGCTGATATTATCGCCCAAGCTGGTAGAGTTGGTGCGGTTACAATTTCAACAAATATGGCTGGACGAGGTACCGATATCTTACTTGGTGGAAATCCTGAATTTTTAGCAGCAGCTAAGGCAGGAACAAGAGATCCAGAGAATGAAGATTATAAAATAGCTTTAGCAGAATTTAGAGAGATCTGCGCTAAAGAAAAAGAACAAGTAAAAAATTTAGGAGGGTTACATATTCTTGGTACTGAGCGACATGAAAGTAGAAGAATTGATAATCAATTAAGAGGTCGAGCAGGTAGACAAGGCGATCAAGGTAGTTCTCAGTTTTTTGTGGCCTTTGATGATGATCTCATGAAGCGCTTTGGTGGAGAAGGAATGAGAAACTTCATGCTAAGAGTAGCAGGTGAGGATGATGAGGGTATACAAGGCAGAACAATTTCTAGCTTAATAGAAAAAGCTCAAAGAAGAGTAGAGGGGCATCATTTTGAAGTTAGAAAACATCTTCTTGAATACGATGACGTTTTAAACAAACAAAGAGAAGTAGTTTACGGACTAAGAGAGCAGATATTATTAGGTAAGCTTACCGAAGCTGAAGTTAAAGAAGTTGTTCTAGATGTTATAGAAGATTTAGTTTCTACTAAGATCGATATAAAACTATCTCCAAGTGATTGGAATATAGAAGAGATAGCTAAAGATTTTCATAGAATGACTGGTATTGAAGTTGATTTAGCAAAGCTTGAATCTTACAGAGAATCAGATTTTAAATCAGCTCCGCAAAAAATTTATGATGACTTTAAATTATTATCATTAACAAGATACGATGAGCGAGTAGCAGTTCTAGGTACTGAAAGAATGAATCATCTAATTAGATTGGTTTATCTTCAGGCAATTGACTACTTTTGGAAAGATCACTTAACTCAAGTTGATCATTTAAGAGAAGGCATAAATTTAAGAGGCTACGCTCAGAAAAACCCACTTCATGAGTATCAGAGAGAAGCTTTTGTATTATTTTCTACTATGATGGAAGTTGTAAAGTCTTCTTTAATACAGCATTTATTTTTAGCTGAGCTTCCTACTGAGGAGGAAATAAGAAGATTAGAAGAAGAGGAAAAGGAAAGACTAAAACTTAGAGAACAATCAGCGATAGAGAAGCATGTAGATCCTACTGTAAATAATTCAGCTGAAGGTAAGGAAGTAAACAAGCCTGCTGGAAATCTTAGACCTAAAGCTAATACTTCAGACTATCAGCCTACTAAGGTAGCAGAGTCTCAAAATCTTAAAGAAAAAAGATCTCAGTCTAGAAAAAAGACAAAAGATATAAAGAGCGCAAGAAAAAAGAATCGGTAAACTTATGTTAGATTTTATAGTTCAAGCAATTTATCCCCTGTCATGGGTTCAAATAGGAACTGCTATGTTATGTGGTGGATTATTAGGGCTTGAGAGACAAGCAAGAGGTCGACCAGTTGGAGTTCGAACAAGTATAATGATTTGTTTAGGGTGTGAAATTTTTGTTCACTTAGGTACTACAATTAGTGGGCCAGCTAGTGATCCTACCAGAGTACTAGGTCAGGTTATTACAGGGATTGGATTTCTTGGTGCTGGAGTAATGCTTGGAAGAGGAAATTATGTAATGGGAGTAACTTCTGCCAGCGTAATTTGGATCATGGCCGCAGTTGGTGCAGTAATTGGCCTTGGTTATATAAGTGCTGCAATAACTTTAACGATAATGACTATTACAGTTTTACTTTTGTTTGATTATTTAGAATCTAAGCTTGGGTATGCAGAAGCTGGTAGAAAAGCCAGAACTCCAACTCAAACATTATCAGATTAAGTAAGATAAATCAGTGTCTAATACTCAAATTAAATCCTTTCAAGTCGAGTCTAAAGAATTATCTAAGGCTGATAAAATAGTTATACATTTATATCCTGGACTTCCAAGGTCAAAGATTAGAGCATTTTTTCAAAATCATTGTGTTTATATAAATAATATTATTTGCATAAACCCAGGAACTTCACTTGCGATTGGCGATACGCTTGAAGTTAGGTCTGATGCCAATAGAAAATATAAAGAAAAACGACTACCCGATCCAAATTCTAATTTTAAAATAGTTTACGAAGATGGTAATTTACTTGTCGTTGATAAAGAAGCTGGGATATTAAGTGTTCCTGCAAAAAGTGGAAACATTACCAGCCTAATGGAGCAAATAGATAATTATTTGCCAAGTACTGTTAGTATCCATGTTGTTCATAGATTGGATAGAGAAACTTCTGGTTTATTAGTATTCGCGAAGAGTCCTGGAGTTTGTAGGAAATTAAAAGAACAATTTGAAAATAGAAAACCCGAAAGAGTCTATAATGCTTTTGTAAAAGGACTAGTGAGACCTGAAAAAAGTTTTTTTAGAAGTTTTATGGCTACAGACGAAGATTTAAATCAGTATTCTGTCGAAGATGGGGAAGAGGAGGAGGGGAAGCTAGCAGTAACTCATTATCAAGTTGAAAAATATTTAGACGATGCCACTTGGGTAAAAGTGAAATTAGAAACTGGAAGAAGAAATCAAATTAGAGTTCACTTCTCAGAGAATAAAAATCCAGTTATAGGTGATAAGAGATACGAAACTGAGCTAGCAAAACATCCAAGGTGGACAGATAAAAATCTAGCACTTCATGCTGAAACACTAGGATTTACCCATCCAACAACTGGTAAGAAGCTATCATTCAAGTCAGAGATGCCTGATAGAATGAAAGAGTTTCTAGGCTAAGTCAAACATTAATATCTCAGCATTGCTGCTACTCGAAATATTAATTTCCTGTTCCTGCTCTACTATTAAAGCATCACCTTGTTTCAATTTCAAACCGTTAATGTCCGCTTCTCCTTTTGCCATTTGAAACCAGTGATATCTATTTGGATTTAGTTCAATACGTTTCTCGCTATTATTTTCAATCCCAATTGCATAGAGCTTTACATCCTGACTAACGCTAACAGCTCCACCGTCTCCTTTGGGAGATCCAAGTAACGCCATATTATTTTCAAATGTAAAATCAGCCTCTTCGTAACTAGGAGGAAGATTTGTAGCATTTGGTATTATCCAAATTTGAAGTAAGTGCACAGGCTCAGTTTGTGAAGAATTAAATTCGCTATGAGTAATCCCGCGTCCAGCAGTCATTTTTTGAATAGTACCAGGTTTTATTATGGACCCACTACCTAGACTATCTTTATGTTGAAGTGCACCACTAAGAACAAAAGTTATGATCTCCATATTCTTATGTGGATGAGTACCAAAGCCTTGTCCTGGCTCAACTATATCTTCATTTATAACCCTAAGAGTTCTATATCCCATATTATTAGCATCATAATAATCCCCAAAGGAAAAACTATGCTTACTATCAAGCCAGTCTGTTTTCGTTACTCCTCTATCTTCACTTTTTATTAGCTTTAACATATCTACTCTTGTTTAATGTTTTTGATATTGTAATCACTAAATACTAACTTTGCCAGTATTAGAAGTGTTTACTATTACTCACATGTTTTCAAGCACACTAATTTATTCATTTAAATCAACGGTAAGAGAGGGATAATTATTCTTTTTTTTGCCCTTGCAAGCACCCCGCGCATTAGTCTGCAAAGAGCTTTTTTTGCATAGCAAAAAAATCTCCAGACTAATTGCTCCACCATGCCCTACCCAATCCCCTACGGGTCTGCAAAAAAGAATAATTATCCCTCTCTTACTTTTTATTTTTTTAACAAAATCTAATTTGTTTGTTTAAAAAGTTCTTTATTAACACTAAATAAGTTATCAATAATTCTTATTACTTCATTGTTGATATAAGACTATTAAAAATCATAGAATAAATTCAGTATAGAAAAAGAAAAAAAATGAGCGTAAGCCAATAATGCTCGTTTGCCGACCCGTAGGGGCTGAGGTTGGTGGCGGTGGAGCAATTAGGCTGGAAATTTTTTTGCTCTGCTAAAAAAGTTCTTTGCAGACTAATGCGCGGGGAGCTTGCTAGGGCAAAAACGAGCATTATTGGCTTACGCTCTGTAAGTTATGAGAAGACTGGATTTATGAATTAATAGAATTCTTGGTAAAATTAACTACTTGCACTATGGCCTGCAATATATCCAGTACTCCAAGCTGCTTGAAAATTAAATCCCCCTGTTACACCGTCTATATCAAGCACTTCTCCGGCAAAGAATAAACCAGGGCAAATTTTACTTTCCATGGTTTTAAAATCTACTTCTTTCAGATTTATACCACCTGCGGTAACAAATTCTTCTTTAAATTTACCTTTGCCAGAAACTTCCAAATTTAAACTTATTACATATTTGGTGATTTGTTTTAGTGTCTTATTTGGAGTCTCTGCCCATATTAAATTTTCTTTAATTTCTAATAGTTCTGTTATCCTAGTCCAAAATGAGTTAGGTATATTTTGAAAATTTAGCATTGAGAAAGGATTATTTTTTACAACCATTTTCTTGGGATTCTCTAATTTAATCTTTAGTAGACTTTCATAAACGTGATCAAAGTTTTTATTTAATAACAAGTTTATTTTTAAGTTAGCTTTATAATCATTCTCAAAGAGCTCTCTTGCTGCTATTGCCGAGAGAACTATTACGGCAGGACCACTAAGACCCCAATGGGTTATTAAGAGTGGACCAGTATTCTTAAAAGCTTTATCTTTTACTTTAAGATTAACTTCAACATCTTCAAAGCTAACTCCAGATAAGCCTTCTAGGACTGGGCTTTTAATTTCAAAAGTAAATAAAGAAGGAACAGGATTAATTATACTATGACCCAAACTCTTAGCCATTTCGAAACCTTTTTGCTGACTACCACTAGCTAGTATAATTTTAGAAAAATATTTCTCTTCGTTATTTGCAAGATTAATTCTGAAGCTTTCATCGACTTTATTAATTGAAGTTACTTTTGAATTAATATTAAGTTTTATATTTAAACTTTTAGCAGTATTTTTTAAACAATCAGCTATAGTGCTGGAGCTATCAGTAATGGGAAAAACTCTATTATCTTTTTCGACTTTAAGTTTGACTCCTTTTTTCTCAAACCACTCCAAAGTATCTTGGACTTTAAATCTACTAAAGGCCCCTAGTAATTCTTGCCCACCTCTAGGATATTTAGTCGCTAGGATCTTAGGATCGAGAGTGTGGTTTGTTACATTACATCTACCCCCACCTGAAATTAGAACTTTTGATAAAACTTTTGTACTAGCTTCGAATATTTCTATATTGCAGCCATTATTCAGCTCTGCAGCAGCTATCGCTGCAAAATACCCCGCCGCACCCCCGCCGATTATTGCTAATGATTTATTATTGTTCATTTATTATCGTAAAATTAATAAAGCTATAAAATACGATTTTTTCTTAGCACATAAATAGAAGTAAACGTAAGTATCAAGCGGACTATAGCATATAACTAAAAATAGGTTTTTATACGAAATATTTTACACTACTTATAGCTTTATTTGTCTCTTCAATAGCAACAGCTCAAAGTATTCCAGGTGGTGGTTATCCTTGGAATAATGGAGGGAATAATGCTGGAAATAATGGAGGTGGTATAGTAATTGGATTTCCTAGAATTAGGGTACCAGTGATTGGTGGTAATATAGGTGGAGGTTTATTCTGTTCAGGACCAGTAACTCAGATTAGTTTAGATTATGGAACTGCAGCAGGTTGCATTGGCAGAGTATGTGCTGCGGGTGCTGGAGTCAATGTTACTTGTACTATGAATAATAGAACAGGTAATATTGATTGCACGTTTTCAGCTGCTGCGGGGGCAGGATTACCTGGAGTCGGCGGTGTTAGTATACAAATCACACCAGGTCAACCAGCGAATATTACTGTTGATTGTAATGGTATAATTAACGTTATCAAAAATAATAAAGCTATTTACGCTCCAGTTTTTAATTTCTAAATAAAAAAGCAAGCCGCACTTTGTTATTTTAACCGTGTTGTTTTAACTGGATAGTTTAACTTGAAAAACCTTTTAACTAACTTAGTTAAAACTTACAAAGTGCGGCTTGGTAAATTAGTTTTTGTCTTGATGTTTATCAAGGATAAGAAACAACTATTTTCCTTCCAGTATCAATAAACTCATAGTCTATACTTAATTTAACTTGATTATTTGAAGAACTAAAACCAGAAGCGATAACAATATCATCTTTGATAATGATGCTAACAAAACTCAAGTTGTTAAGACTGCCCTTGAGACAAATAACTATACCACATGTTTCAGCGCATATAATTTCAATGCTTTTCGTTGCAAGTCCTCCCGATGTCTCGTCTAATACAGTTAGGTCTCCGTTAATTACAGCCGAAACTTTGAGTTCTAATTTTCCACCAACAGCACCTTCTTTTCTGTTAGTTGTGATCAAAACGTCACCAGCGACATAAGCCAAAATATCAACATTGAGCTCGGACCCACCTAACAAAAATTGATTATTGACTCTGTAAGTACCATCAATATTAGCTTTTGTGGTGAATGTACCTTTAAAGTTTGGGAAAATAGGTAAGGCATCGGGATTTTGTCCCGGAAAAATTTGAGGACCTCTTCCATCAAATACTAAACTCTTAGCAACTACTGTGCTCATTTTGATCTCCATAAAAAAACCTTGAATAGGTAAAACCCTAATAAATGCGACTTTGCATTTTTACTTAAAAATACAAAGTTTACTTCTTCCCTGATAAGCGTATGAATTTTCCTATATAAGTATTATAGAAGAGCTAAAAAATCTATTTTTCTATAGTAAATAGTGAATCAAGAACATAAAATCATAGAAGCTAATCTCTGGAAGTCTGCAAAAGATAAGCACATCAATAAGTTATCAAAATTTATTGAAGATCATAGAGTTAACAGAACTCTGGGACTAAAACATCCAGTTCATGATTTTTTATTTAGTTATTATAGTTTTAGTAGAGGGCAATTACTTAGGTGGAGTCCGGGAGTTGGGGTTTCACTGAAGGTTGAAAATATTAATGAGTTAGACTGGTCTGAATTTTATAAGGTAGACCATAAGTTCGCATCACTTGATATAGGCCAGTTTCCTGAAAGAAGAATACCTTATCTGAACTGGGCAATAAACTTTTTTAAACTAACTATAGAACGTCCTCCAGTATTCCACTGTTTTGGTCTACATGAATGGGCTATGGTTTATAAGACTATGAATAGACAACATCCGAATATTCCCCTTAGGGTTAATAATTCTATAATTGAAAAACTCATAGAAGAGAGCGCACTTTGTTGTACTCATTATGATGCTTTTAGATTCTTTTCAGATGAAGCTAATACTTTGAATAAAAATAACTTAGAGAGAACTAATGTGGTCGATTTTGAACAAGCAGGATGTATTCACTCTAATATGGATTTATATAAATTTGGCTATAAAATAGCTCCGTTTATATCTTCAGATCTTTTAGCTGATTTATTTCTACTAGCAAGAAAAGCTAGGGAAATTGATATGAAAGCGAGTCCTTACAATTTAAGTAATTTTGGATTTTCACCAATCGCGATAGAAACTAAAGAAGGGAGAGAGGAGTATGTGTTAGAACAAAGAAATTTATATCAAGAATCTCTATTTCTTAGACAAGAACTTTTGAGTGTTTATGAAAATTTACTCTCACTTTGTATGAAGATCTAAAATTTCTTAACTGGATTAGTGGACAAAATCCTAAACAATTTGTACACTGCTATTTTTGTATCTCTAGACTTCCATAAAATGGGAGATTGTCACTTACGGCTGAAAACCACCTAGGTTAATTTTATATTTCAAAGTTATTGAAGATGAAAGTCATACAATATTTTTTACCTCTTGTACTAGGATTAATTGTAATATTCATATTACAAGCAGTTTTTACTCCACTACACTTTGCTATTGTTTCCTCTGGTGATAGCCCTTCAACATCATTGAGTATTGGTTCTCGTAAATTCAATTTGATTAGAAGGGACTTGTCTGAGAAAAGTAAAATCGAGGTTCTATCTTTAGATCATCGTTCCAATTTGAATGAAGTTCAAATGACACCACCAAGATTTCTAGATGGCAGAGAAATCAAGATGGCACCAGTAATGATGGATTTTGTATATGATAAAGACTTGGGACGTTTTGTATCAAGTAAAGTAAAAGCTTCTTTGGCATTTGATGGAGAATTTGGAGATGTTAAAATTGATTTTCTATGCTTTCAAAGAGGAGGATTAGTTCAAATAAAAAGAAACTCCCATACAGAGGAAGTTAATTTAAACTGCCCAACCGAAACTTGGAAAAGCGTTATTTTAAAGAGCGGACTTTCATATAATCATACGAGCAGATTCTTTTTTTTAAGAGATCAAGAAATTAGTTCTCTGAATGATACATTCTTGGGTGACAGGCTAGTAATTGCAGTAGGCGGTAAAAATATTTATGACTCGACTATAAGTAGTATTTCGAACATTCTGATTGATAGGTGGGAAATTCTTTTTTTCACTATAAATCAATTCCAGGATTTTTTATTACTCAGTTTAATGACACTTGTTTTATTGTTCGTTAGTTATTCTATCGGCGATTGGCTAGTGTGGAAGTTTCAAAGTCAGAGCTATCTTTCAGGGGAGATACTTTTAAAGATGGTATTGGGCTTTTTTTTTCTAGCCGTACTATCAGGATCGCTCTCGTACTTTATTCCAACACAAACTCAGAAATTTATTATATATCTGCTATTACTGCTAGTTTTTACAAGTCGATGGAGAGCGAATAAGCTAGATCTTGATATTTTCGTTTCTTATATAAATCAGAGAAAACTATTTTTATCATTCGTTGTAATTAGTTTTTATCCAATCTTATATTATGGGGCTAGATTTTTAGGCCAATATCATACTGATATATATGAATATTCGACTTTAGCTGATTTGATAAGGCAGAAGTCTTTAATAAATCTAAGGGGAGATTTTGAAAGTCTTCGTTCAGGGGTAGTAACTTCTGGAGCGGGATTTGAGTGGAGAGCTATTGATTCGGTATTTGCTTCTTTTGTTTCTGAAGTTTTTTATATGCCGACTAGATTTGGGTTTATTATATCTGCAATTATATTTTATATTCTATATGGATTAATGCTTTCAGACTATATTTCACGTAAAGTGAATTATTCAAAGTCATGTGAAATACTAGTGACCCTAATTGCTAGTACTATGGTTGGAGTTATCTTCACATATGATGAAGGCTACTGGTCACAATATTATTTTTCCTGTGCCCTAGGGATCCTAATGGTCCTGTGGCCAAATATATTTTTAAATTTACAAAATAAAACCTATAATTTCTCAATCGAGATTTTGGCATTTATTTTCACAGCATCATATGCACTATCTGTATATCCTTATTTTCTACTGCCTGTAATAGCCGGAGTCGTATTTGTATTTATTAGGGATTTATTAAAAAGCTCAAAGAGTGATTTTAAATATTTAGCTAAAATTTGTATTAGCGTTGCATTGCTTTCAAATTTGAATCTCATTACGCTTTATGGATTTTTTGATACTAAACAATTTTTTGAATCTTTGGATGCACTAGCGGTTGGTGTTGTTTTTACGCCATACCTAGATTTGAAAGGATTTTCGCTGTTGACCGGAATCATTTCTTGGCATGTACGATCTAATTACTGGTCACAATTTAGTGAAGAGTTTCCTTTTTTCTTAACATATCTTAGTTCATTTTTTAATTTCCAACAGAGTAGTTTTGTAACATACACATCAATTTTTCTGATAGTTGCTCTTCTCGTGCAACTTTTACTGAAATCCTTTAAAAAACAAGAATCTAAATATGAGGCAGCGTTATTAAAAATAGTATTCTCTCAAGCGTTGGTCTGGTCTGTATTTATTTTATATTACTATTTTCAAAATAGACCTTATGTATATTTTAAATCTCTCCTCCAATTAAGCTGCCTGATACCGATTTTCATAGTTGTACTTTTTGGCTTTACTAATAAAAGTCTGCTCACTCGAAAAGTTATTTCTTCCTTAATGATAGGGATATTTTTTATATTTCAGTTTATTGGAGGATCTTTCGATAAGATCTCATATTTTTCTGATTTGAGTGGGCGTTCTAGTTTATTAATTCATGTCGGCTTAATACCAACTCTAGAGTTTCAAGAAAAAACATTGATCTCTAGTCCAAAAAGTAAAAATTTTTATTTGGCGATAGGGGACGAGCAAATGAGTGGGACCGACAGGGATAGAGTTCTTTTAGCTCACCTAAGATCTACAATACGGTATAATCAAGGCAATTGTGTTAATTGCGCAGGAATCGAACTACCAATAACCAGTATTAAGCAAATGGGGGAAGACTGTTCCAGCTTTAATCATGAGATAGATGCGGTTATTAGCATCGGTAAATCAAAATTAAACTGCTCAGGATATCAAAGTTTTGATATGCCCTACGTTCAGTCCTCAGTTTTTACAAGGACTCAAAATTGAGATATGAAATAAATCATTGTAGCAAGTTATAATAATAAAATTTAGTATCTAATCATCTCAATCTATGAACTTACCTGAGCGTGGTTTCCCGAACTTAACCTTAATCGGTGTTTTTTCAACTATTTTTGCGATATTTTTATACAGTTTTGGTACTATATTAGGGTTTTTTAATTTTATCCTATCAAGACCACGCTTCTTGACTGTAATGGCAGAAAACCTTGTTTGGTACAGTGGAGTGCCTCTTATTATTGGTATTTTTTCAATTGCTATTGGTCTTTTATTCTTCTTAGAAAATAAAAGAGGTCGGACTCCAGTTAGATTTGATAATGTAAAAGTAGATTCTGTCACTGTATGTTTAACCGCATATAATGATGAACTAAGTATTGCTTTATCGGTAAAAGATTTTTTAAATCACCCAAAAGTTGCGCGAGTTATCGTTGTTGATAATAACAGCAAGGATAGAACTTCTGAATTTGCTAGGGAAGCAGGAGCAATCGTAGTTCTTGAAGAAAAGCCAGGATATGGTCAATGTGTTTATCGTTGCTATCAGGAGGGATTAAAATATACTGACACTGAACTTACTCTACTCTGTGAGGGTGACATGACTTTCAGAGCATATGATATAGATAAATTTCTTGCTTACATACCACATGCTGATATTGTAAATGGTACTCGCATAGTGGAGCAACTCCGTGAGTTTTCAACGCAGTTAACAAGTTTCATGTATTATGGAAATTTTGCTGTTGGTAAACTACTAGAGTTAATACACTTAGGTAAGGGAACTTTTACAGATGTTGGGACTACGTATAAGTTGTGCAGAAATGATGCGTTGAGGAAAATTATTCCGTACTTAGATCCTCAAATTAATCTAGAGTTTAATGCCTATTTTATGGATGCAGTATTGACTTTAAATCATGTTATTGTTGAATGTCCCATTACCTTTTCTCCAAGGATAGGAGTTAGCAAAGGGGGAAATGTTAATGATATGCGTGCATTAAAAGTTGGGTTAAGAATGATAAGAGGATTACTATTTGGTTTCAAGAGATATGAATAATTTGGCACATAATTTACAAGAATCTTATCACGATACTAGATTTACTTTTGATGAAAGAAGGGAAACCCTCTGGAAAGCACTATGTGATTTTTGGTTTTCTAAATATGTTGATAGCAATTCTGTTATATTGGAACTTGGAGCTGGGTATTGTCATTTTATAAATAATATAAGTGGTAAAACAAAATATGCTCTTGACCTATGGGATGGAGTTACTAAGTTCGCGAAGCCAGAAGTTACACCTATAGTTGGTACGGCGTCACAACTAAGTTCTATTAAAGATCATTCCGTTGATTTTGTTTTTGCAAGCAACCTATTTGAACATTTAACAAAGGAAGAGTTTGCAGAAACATTGAAACAAGTTCGTAGGATTTTAAAACCTCAGGGAACGATTAATATTTTGCAACCTAACTATAGATTTTGCTTCGACGAGTATTTTGATGATTACACTCATGTTGCAGTTTGGTCTGATCGAAGCATTAAGGATTTCGTTGAAGCTAACGGGTATAAGGTTATCGATATTTGGCCAAGATTTTTACCTTTAACGGTTAAGTCTATTTTCCCAGTATCAAGAACTTTAATTCGACTATATTTAATGCTTCCTTTTAGACCTATGGGTAAGCAGATGTTTATTAGATGTAGCCCTGATCTAGGCTAGGTAGTTTAGCTTATAGTCTCATAACCTTTAATGCCATATTTACGACTTGCTGATTCTAGGCTCAAGCCTTCTTTTGATAATTTATTTACTACTTCGTATTTAAATACTTCTGGGTATTTAATTTGCGAGTTTACTACTCTGTTTCCATCGATTTTATTCTCTTTTTCTCCTCATAGGTAGTCAACCTATTTGAGGACATGACGCTTTGCTATCGCTGGATTATATCGTCTAATTATTATACTAGATTGCTTGATTAATTAAGAAATTCTAATGCGAATAATTTTATCTTTTATTGCCTTTCTTTCCGAGATTTACTCTAGGAAAGCTATGTTAGTTCAGCTGGCAAAAAGAGACTTTAAGTCTCGCTATCTGGGATCTGCTTTTGGGCTTTTCTGGGGATACATTCAACCAACAATCACTATTCTAATTTTAATTTTTGTTTTTGAAGTAGGCTTTAAAGCTCAGCCTATTAAAGATGTTCCCTATGTTCTTTGGTTTGTTACTGGGATGATTCCTTGGTTTTTTATTTCTGAAGGAATTCAAAATGGCACAGGTGCAATTTTGGAATATAGCTTTTTAGTAAAAAAGATTGCTTTTAGAGTTAGCTTACTTCCTGTGATAAAAATCATATCAGCATTTTTAATTCATATTTTCTTTGTCTTCGGACTCTTCATTTTGTTTCTTATTTATAAATTTCCGCTCGGCCTAGAAAGCATTCAAGTGTTTTATTACTTATTTGCTGCAGTGGTACTTCTTCTTGGAGTTAGTTGGATCACATCAGCGCTTATCGTTTTTCTTAAAGATGTCGGTCAGATTGTAACTATGCTTCTTGGTTTTGCTTTTTGGTTAACACCAATTATGTGGGACATCTCTAGTCTTAATCCGAAATACCAGTCTTTTTTTAGTCTTAATCCTGTTTTTTATATAATTGACGGTTATCGGCAAAGCTTAATTTATAAACAATGGTTTTGGGAAGGAGATTTGCTTTTTAGAACATTTATTTTTTGGACTATTAGTATGCTCATTTTTATTGGAGGAGCTATACTTTTTAGACAGCTGAAACCACATTTTGCAGATGTTATTTAGAGAGATAAATGACTAGAGAAATAGCAATACAAGCATCAAAGCTATCTAAAACCTACCGCCTCTTTGCTGAGCCTGTTGATCGATTAAAAGAAGCTTTGCATCCTTTTAGAAAAAAGTATCATACCGACTTTAATGCTCTAAGTGACGTAACCTTTGATGTTTATAAAGGTGAGACACTTGGCATCATTGGTAAAAACGGAGCAGGTAAGTCTACTCTACTAAAGATATTAACAGGAGTCCTAACTCCATCAAGTGGGTCGTATTCAGTACGCGGTAGAATTTCTAGCTTATTAGAGCTGGGTACGGGATTTAATCCAGAATTAAGCGGCTTAGAAAATGTTTTCTTTAATGGAATGCTTTTAAATATTTCTAAAGAAGAGCTAGATACTAAGCTAAGTTCTATACTCGCATTTGCCGACATTGGTGATTTTATTTATCAACCTGTAAAAGTTTATTCAAGTGGAATGTTTGCACGTTTAGCTTTTTCAGTAGCGTTTCATGTTGATCCAGATATTTTAATAGTTGATGAAGCTTTGTCGGTTGGAGACATGGTGTTTCAAAAAAAATGCTTCGACAAGTTTCATGAAATAAGATCTAAGGGCAGCACTATCCTTTTTGTGTCCCATGATCCATTTCAGGTTAAAGGCTATTGTCAGAGAGCTTTGTATTTAAAGAACGGCGAAGTCGTTATCTTTGGAAGTTCTAGTGAAGTTGTTGATTCTTATTCATATGATCAGGAAAGTGAAATACGAGCTAAGGCATCAAAAGCAAAGCAGATAAGTGATATCAGTGCCGAAATACAAGAAGACAAAAACGCAGTCAGTGAATCTTCTAATAATCACCACATTTCAATAACTCATGCTAGGCTAGTTAACTTGCAGGGCGAAGAAGTAAGTGAAATAAAGACTGGTGACAGCATAGTGTTATGTTTTAATTATAAAGTAGTAGGGGACTTTCAAGGAAAGCTTTCTTTTGTATTTAATTTATATAAACATAATGATTTTTATATATGTGGAGCCACTTCTGTGATGGATAAGATTCCAGCTCATGCACCTGGTGAAGTTGGAGAAGTTAGAGTAATGTTTAAAAAATTGCCACTACTTGCAGGTAAGTATAAGTGGAGATGTGCAGTTAATGATGAAGAAGGACTGGGTATTTATACTGAAGCAGTACCGGTCTGTGAGTTTAGTATTAAGGATAATTTTGAAGCAGTAGGTTTGATTGATCTTAACCGAAGCTGGGAAATTATATAGGGACGTAATGGAAAGAATCAGCTTAGAGTTTGATAGAAAAGCAATTATACAAGAACATAGGCATCGCTATAAGTTAAGTTCTATTTTATCAAGAGGAAAAGTCTTAGATATTTCTTGTGGTATAGGGTATGGATCTCAGATAATTAGTGAGTTTTTAGAAGTCGAGTCCTGTATTGGAGTTGATATCTCAAAAGAAGATGTTGATTATGCAAATCTAAATTTTAAATCAGACAAGACTGAATTTGTTACGGGAGATATCTGTAAGCTTGATTTCCCTGATAATTCTTTTGATACTATAGTTTCTTTAGAAACTTTAGAACATATAGCAGATCCAAAGACAGCTTTAAAAGAGTTGTCTAGAGTACTAAAGAGTAATGGGCTTTTTATTGGCACTGTGCCGGAGGCTAGTTATGATGAAAAGTGTGAGCGAATTTACGGCCCAAATCCTTATCACTTACATAAATTCTCAAAGAATCAATTATTTGAATTTCTTAAAACTGATTTTTCTGAAGTGGAGATTGTAACTGTAGGTTTTATGATAGGCTCATTTATAGAGGGCCAAAGATATGACACTTCAGATATCCAATATCAAAAACCAGAAGGATCTTATTTTTTTCTCGCATCAAAAGAGAATTTGGATCTTAAAAATAAAATGAACAGAATTAGCGGCGCTTTTCTTCCTGCTCTTAGCATGGTTGAATATGATGAAGAATTAACTTGTCCTTTAAGAGAGGCATTAAAAAGTCAGCAAGAATTAATAGATCAGAAAGATAAGCTAATTCTAACTACTGAAAAGTTAGTAGATTCTAAGGATGAAATTATTGCTAGTATGAAGATTGCAATTGATAGTAGAGATGAAGCTATTAACAGTATGAAAATTGCCATTGAGAGCAGAGATGAAGCTATTGCTAGTATGAAGATTTTTATTGATAGCAGAGATGAAGCTATTAAATCAATGGAAAAAGTACTTGAAAAACGTTGGGAGATTATTCAAGAATACGACGCTAAGTTGAAATTGTTAGAGGGCTAATATGAATTCTTTAACTTTAGAAAATTATCGATATATGAATAATGATGTTTTATTAGTCGACTTCTTCGATACTTGTGTAACTAGAGATGTTCATCCTGAATATATTAAGTATCTTTGGTCAGCAAGAATTAGAGAAGCTTTAGGCTTAAAAATTTCCAGCGAAGAAGTTTATCAAATTAGAGCTGCACTGGAGCTTCAATTATGTATCAGAAATAAGAATGCAGGACATGATGATGATTTTTATTTCCCAGAATTCTCTAGGTTTTTTTATGATTATATTTCAATACATTATAAAACTATAGAGTCCTTAAGTTCTTTATATACTATAAGTGAATTCGTAGCGCTTGCTTCTAAGATAGAATTAGATTTAGAGTTTGAACATCAGATTCTTCTTGATGAAATGATAAATTACCTAAGAGAGGAAAAAGAGTCTGGGAAAGTTCTGATATTGGTATCAGATTTTTATCTTTCAAAATCTGAATTCGCTCAAATTTTAAGACATCATAAAATTGAAGATTTATTTTCAGAGTTATATGTATCAAGCGAGTATTTAAAAAATAAACGAAGTGGCAATCTATTTGATATTGTAATTGCTGAATGTGCCCTAGATCCACAAAAAACTACAATGATAGGAGATAATTTACATTCTGATTTTGAATCTCCTAAAAGTAAGGGGTTAAAAGCAATTCATCTTGATAAATCAGACAAGAAAAGATCTGATGAAAAACTACTAGAAGATGTCCTTTCTCAATCAGTGACAAGCCAGAATATTTGGAATCAGGTTAATGATAGAATTAGAACAGGGGTACTCTTTTCTAATATGTCTTTAACTTTTTATTCTTACATTGCAAGATTATATAATAGATTGAGAGAGGATAATGTTAAGGATGTTTTTTTTCTTTCTAGAGAAGGAGAGTTTTTAAAGAAGATATTCGACTGCTATCAAGAATCTTTGAATATTAATAATCCGATTAATTCTCATTATTTTTTAGCTTCCAGAAGGTCGACATTCTTGCCTTCTCTTAGGCCGATAGGAGAGGAGAATTTTGAAATTCTTTTTAGACAGTATGTACGTATTTCCGGTAAGGAGTTTTTATTAAGTCTCAATCTTGATGAATCATGGATAGAAGGTTTTCAGAAAGAAATTTCAGAAAACATTGAAGTCAGAGAGATAGATTTTCCTAATAGCGAAGTTTTTACCAAAATTATAAAGCATTCAAGCTTTATTAGAGAATATGAGAGAAAAAGACTAGAGCAAAAAGAATTATTCTTAAAATATTTAGATTCTTTCGGAGCTAATTTAGAGGGAGGTACATTCTCGCTTGTTGATGTCGGCTGGAAGGGTACTATGCAGGATAATATTCGTAAGTTGCTTCCAGATAGCATCAGTATTCATGGCTATTATTTTGGTCTAATGACGAATGTGAATATTAACCCATCAAACAGAAAAGAAGGAATAAAATTTTCACCACCTGCTGAGGCAACACAATATGGAGCATGGATATATAGTAATACTATAACGGTATACGAAATTCTACTTGGAGCTTCACACGGAAGTGCTACGGAATATTTTTTAGATTCTAATAATTCTTCTGAAGGTAGTAACTCTGTAGGGGTTTCTTTAACTGCGCATCCGTATGAAACACAACTGTATAATGAAAAAATTTCGCCTCTTTTAGATTCCTATTATAAAACTTTCAAAGAGCTATGCTCCGTATTTAACAGTACGCATTTTAATATAGAATTTTTTGATCGAATGATAGCAGAATTTCATGCTCAAATGGTTCTGATGCCTAAAGAAGAAGAGATGGCTTTTGTTGAGAGTATTTCTCATTTTGAAAATTTTGGTGTTTTCGAGTTCACTGAGTTTAGGAGAGAACGAATTAATCCGCTTACAAGAGTTGTGAATTTAGTTAACTTTATAAAGAATCCACAAAAAATACTAACTTATAGTATGTGGCCTGCTATCACATTAAGAAAACTTGGTTTAGGTTTCCTTCAGCATTTCTATGGATGGTATTTGTTTAAGCTTGCCTTTGATCAGCAATCTAAACCATTCAATATGGTTAGAAAGGTATGGCGAATATGATATCGAACCTATGATAAAAATAGCTATTCTTATAGGTTCTGCTGATATCAGTGGTGGTACCTATGTGATCTTTCAACATGCAAGTTTTCTTCAGGAGTCTGGACTTGTTGATGTTACAATTTTAACAGAAGACCCAGTAGATCCAGAAACTCCCCTATGGCATGATAAGGGTTCTACTTTTAAATATAAAACGATTGAAGAAGTAGAGTCTGAAGAGTTTGATATAGCTATGGCAACATGGTGGGTAACTGTTTATAAGCTACATAAGGTAAACGCAAAAAAATATTCTTTCTTCACTCAATCAGTTGAATCAAGATTTTATTTGCCAAATGACTACGCAACAAGAAAATGGGCAGATGGAGTGTATACTTTTAACTTACCAATTATCACAGAGGCTAGCTGGATACAGGAACATGTAAAAACTTTTTTTAACAGAGACTCTCAACTTGTTTTAAATGGGATCAGGAAAGATATTTATAATACAAGTGGAGAAGCTTATTCTCAGAAGGAAGAAGGTAAGTTAAGAGTTCTTATTGAAGGACCTTTAGGAGTATTTTTTAAAAATACAGAGAAGGCAATAGAGCTTGCTAAAAAAAGTAATGCCGATGAAATCTGGCTTCTAACATCGTCAAAGAATGTAGAGTTGATCGAGGGTGTTGATAGGATATTTTCTTCCGTAAAGAATGTAGAGACTGCAAAAATTTATAGATCTTGTGACGTGCTAGTTAAGCTTAGTTATGTTGAAGGTATGTTTGGACCGCCGCTTGAAATATTTCACTGTGGAGGGACTGCTATCATCTATAATGTTACAGGACATGAAGAGTATATGAAGAATGATATTAATAGTATTATTCTTGATGTTGATGATGAAGCAGGTGTTATAGCATCAATAAATAAATTAAAAGCTGAGCCTGAATATTTAAAGCGTTTAAAGCAAGGTGCCTTAGAAGAAGCTCAAAATTGGCCAGATTGGGCAACTAGTTCTAAGTCTTTCTTGGAGAGTGTTTATAAAATTAAAGATCTTGAATGTGAGTCGCAAAAAGAGATAAAATTAAAAACAGAATATCTTTCAGACTGGTATGGTAAGCATTTGCAGGTTCAAATAGCCCACGGTGAACTTGTAAATAAAATTGTGGAAGGGGAAAATGTACTCAATGAACTAAGATCGGAAACTCAATCTTTCAGAAATTTCCACGATCAAATCGTAGGATCTTTTAGTTTTAAATTTGTTAATTGGGTAAGAATAAATCCATTTTTAAGACTACTCATCAAGATTAAGAAAGCAATCATTTACTAAAAATCTCTATAATTTCTGACACCTTAAGTCCTAATCGACTATTTTTGGGGACTTCCTGGGGAACTTAAGTATTGCTATTATCCACAAGTCATAATTGCACCTCCAATTTAAACCCTTCGACCATATTCTGAAACCAGATTAAAAAATCTTAAAAAATATCTTTATCCTCCAACGTAATTTATATCAAATTTGTTAGACAAGAACTTTTGAGTACTTATGAAAAATTACTTAAATTTAAGGAGTTTCAGACTAACTAACTATCTAACTAACTATAGTTTTTATAGATAAGTTTTAAGATTATCTCTTGGCTATTTTAAATTAATCAAGTAACATTTTTCTGGGTAGATGGTCACATTAAGGTTTTTCTCTTTATGATGAAGAGGGAGGTTGTTATGAACGATTTGACAGTGTCTCCAGCAAAAGTAGCTCCATTGCATGTTAAGAAAGGTAAGATATATTTCCAATTCGTCTATGACGTCGGTAGTGAAATTAATTTAGATGAAGTACTTGAGCAGAATGAATTCGAAGGTGCAACTCCTGAAGAAATTCTACCAAGACACGTTGAAAGTGATTTATTTAAATTTACTACAGGACTTCCTATTTCTTGGAGAAGTAATGTTAGAAGTTTATATTCGTTTTCTAATCTACAAATTGAATCTAAAGCAAGATTCATGCTTTGGCCAAATGGTTATGTAGGAGTAGAGTTTTCGGTTGATCTTGCAGCGCAGAATAAAAAAATTACTCTAACTAACATTTCCCATTTTTTGTTTGAAATGAGATATGATTCTACTTTAAGAGAAGAGTCCAAGATTTTTGTAGATTCAATATTATCAAGAGTAGATAGTTCTATTATTGATATGCATAAGCCTACTTATTGCGAGGACTATGTATCGGTCGAGATTTCCTCATTTAGTAAGAATATTTCAGAAGAAACACTTTTAAGAAAGTATCGTTCTCAAATAGCTCATATTGTAAGACAAGAGAGATTTTGCAAGGGACTTATGTCATTATCTGAGAGCCAAATTGAAGAGGTTTGGAAACAAAAACTTTCTTACAATAGACGAGAGTTGATTATTGTTACATATGATGTCGCTTTTTTATATGGTAAGAATAACGATGATGAGAAACGACTTGTTGAATTAATCAATCTACATATGATTGAACTTAAAACACTGTTGAAGATTTTGAGAGGAAAACGGGCAGAGTTTGCAGAGCGCCACACGGAAATTCTCAAAGAGGATACTATACCAAGATTTTTAAAAGTCATAAGATTTGTATTCGGGTTTATGAATGTGAGGAGATTCTTTCGTAGATTATTGAGAAGGATTCCTAGGGTGCTTCCAATTGAAAACATGATGTGTTCAATTATTGAGCTAAAAGAGAGAGCAGATGCTGTACTTTCAGCCTCTCAAAGATCACTAGAGATAACACAGGATCCTTTTTTGTCTTCAGTTTATCGAACAGCTGGAGAAGCATTTGATTTGAAAGCAATGAGATCTCAAGTCAAAACTCAACTTGCAAGCTTAACCGAAACTTATGACAGTCTGATAGAAATTAAGAGGCATAAGTGGGGTTTCATTTTAGAAATCGTTGTGATTCTTTTGATTTCAGTTGAAGTTGCAATACCTGTTAGTATTTGGACATTTAACTTAATTAAGGAGCTTGGTTGGGGAGGGATTTTAAATAATCCTTACATTGAGATCTTACAGAGAATCTTCACTCACTGATTTTGGTAAATTTAAGAAAGGAGTTTCTAAAAAGGTTCTGATCAGTTCTGAGATTCATTTCTCAGTTAATGTGACCAGAACCTTTTTAATTTTTACTTATATTGAATAAGTTGTTGATGAAGTATTTCCGCCTCTTCCAGTCCAATTAGTATGGAAGAACTCTCCTCTAGGCTTATCAAGTCTTTCGTATGTATGAGCACCGAAAAAATCTCTCTGAGCTTGTAGAAGATTTGCAGGAAGTCTATCAGCTCTGTATCCATCGTAGTACGAAAGTGCAGAACTTATAGCAGGAACTGGAATTCCGTTTTCAACAGCCGTCATAACTATTTTTCTCCAGCCTGTGTGACCCTTTTCTAGAACCTCACTGAAGAATGGATCTAACATTAAGTTATTTAAGTCCGCATTATTATCAAATGCTTCTTTAATTTTCCCTAGGAATTTAGATCTAATAATACAACCACCTCTCCACATTAAGGCAATGCTTCCGTAGTTTAGTTTCCAGTTTAGTTCTTTTGCTGCAGCGGCTAGTAAACTAAATCCTTGTGCATAAGAAATAATCTTTGCACAGTAGATAGCATCTTTAGCTGCATCAATTAGTTCTTGTTTCTTAGTGCTAAGAATTGGCTTAGGACCTTTTAGAACTTTACTAGCTACAACTCTTTCTTCTTTGACTGCGGATAGACATCTTGAAAATACAGCTTCACCTATTAAAGTAACAGGTATGCCGCAATCTAGACCAACGTTAACTGTCCATTTACCAGTCCCTTTTTGACCAGCTGTATCAAGTATTAGATCTATCAAGTCTTTGCCTGTTTCTTCGTCTTTTTTGCCAAAAATTTCAGCAGTAATTTCTATTAAGAAGCTATCAAGATCGCCCTTATTCCATTCTGTGAAAACTTCATGTAGGTCTTTGTTTGTTAGTCCACCAACTGCTTTTAGTACGTGATAGGCTTCGCAAATTAACTGCATATCGCCGTACTCTATTCCATTATGAACCATCTTCACAAAGTGTCCTGATCCTTCAGGTCCTACCCAGTCACAACAAGGAGACCCGTCTTCTACTTTTGCAGCGATAGTTTGGAAAATTCCTTTTACTAAAGGCCAAGCTGATTCATCTCCACCAGGCATAATCGAAGGTCCAAGCAGAGCACCTTCTTCACCACCTGATACGCCGGCTCCAATGAAGTGAATTCCTTTTGCTTTAAGATCTTTTGTTCTTCTATTTGAATCTGGATAGTGTGAGTTTCCACCATCGATAATTACATCACCTTTTTCTAGAAAAGGAAGTAGTTGTTCGATCACGCCATCGACTGCACTTC
The DNA here is from genome assembly GCA_027487795.1 of Pseudomonadota bacterium. Lineage (GTDB taxonomy): Bacteria > Bdellovibrionota_C > UBA2361 > SZUA-149 > DAOLCO01 > JAIYCX01. The sequence goes on from JAIYCX010000005.1 coordinate 40,010, forward strand.
CGGCCTTAACCATAATCATTACTTTTCTCGGCCTCTTAAGTGACTTGCAAAATTCTTCTACAGTAAAACAACCAGTGATTGTTTTTCCTTTTGCCCTATCGTCAATAAATGATTGAACTTTGTCTGTACTTCTATTGTATACGGCTACAGAAAAGCCCTTTGAGGCCATATTGAGAACCAAGTTCTCTCCCATTACCGCAAGTCCTATTAAACCTATATCACAGCTGCTCATGAATTATCCTTTCAATAATTAAACTAATTAGTTGCATTACTAATTAGCGCCTAATTGAACAATTCTCAAAGTATCTTTGCAGAGGCGAAAATATTTTTAAATGCTTAGGTTAACATGCTGTATTTATTGAGATAAAATAAAAAGACGACAAATATAGAAGCATTTAGCAGGGATGTCATGACTAGTGTTTGCTAAGCAGTGTTCGTTTTATTTTAGGTGTTAACGGTATTTTTAAGGGGGGTAAATGACAGTTTTAATTTTTATTGCTCTTGGAGTAGTTGGTTTGATGCTAACTGTTTGGGTAGTTTTAGAACTGAAGAAAGCTAATAATAGTTCTGATGATATGTTTATTAATGCCCAAGGCCTAAGAGGGATTTCTAGTAGCTCTTCTGGAAATTTAAAAAATGATGAAGATCGCACAAGTTTTATTTCTCACACTAGAACTTCAGTAAGTAAATTAAATTCAAGTAAAAGTCAGATAGTTGTTAATAAGATAGAAGATAAAGTTGTAGAAAAAGTTGATATTGATTTTAAACTTTTTACTAAAGAAAACTTAGCAAGATTGTCTTATTATCTACAGATAGAAATGAGTTCAATAAATAATGTACTCTCAGAGCATAGAAGTTACGCAACCGAGGTATTAGCAAGTAGTTTAAGTGCATCAAAGGAAGTTATTATTGCTAGAGCATATATTGAATCTTTGACCGTAAGAAAACAAGAAATAGATTCAGTAATCGAAGAAATTATAACCGAAGAAAAAAAATCACTATTCATAGATAATAAAGATAAGATAGCGGTAGTATTTAGACCTTTAGAATTTTCTGCTGATACTATTTCTTCTCTAATTAGTTTTTCATCGATACCTAGTACCGAACTAGTAAAAGTAAGGTCAGAAGTGAAACAACTTTTAGATCGTATTCAACAAAGTACGGCTTCAATTAAAAGAAGAGTAGCCTAGTTATAGAGATCTTTACAATAGTTCCTATCGGCGTATAATTCAGATGTAACCATCTAAAAAATTTATATGTCAGAACTAAAAATACAAGCGATATCTTTTCTAAAACAGCTTCAAACAGATATTTGTAATGAGTTAGAGCGCCATGAAGGTGATAAGTTTTTCATTACGGATGAGTGGACCAGAGAAGATGAAACTGGGGGGCACGGCGGTGGGGGTATTACTAGAATCTTAAAAGAAGGTAATATTTTTGAACAAGCTGGAGTAAATTTCAGTGAAGTTTATGGAACGTTACCACTTGCTATGTCTAGTAAACTAGTTGGAGCCACTACTCCGCAAACTTTTTTTGCTACAGGTGTATCTTTAGTATTTCATCCTAGGTCACCGTTAATACCAACAACTCATGCTAATTTTCGTTATTTGGAAGTAGCTGATAAGTGCTGGGTTGGAGGAGGGATCGATCTAACTCCATATGTTTTATTTAAAGAAGACGCAGTATCTTTTCACCAAACATTAAAAAATGCATGCGATAAATTTTCAGATTCATATTATCAAGCATTTAAGAAAGAATGCGATGAGTATTTTTATATAAAGCATAGAAAAGAAACCAGAGGAGTAGGTGGTCTTTTCTTTGATTACTTAGGTCGAGATGAGCCTCAAAGAATAGAGCATTATTTTGATTTTGTTAAGACAACTGCTAAAAGTTTTATCCCATCTTATTTCCCGATAGTAGAAAAAAGAAAGTCAGCTAGCTTTTCGGAAAGAGATAAGGAATTTCAACTTGCTAGAAGAGGACGCTATGTTGAATTTAATTTAGTATATGACCGTGGCACTCAATTTGGTTTACACACTAATGGTAGGACTGAATCTATTTTAATGTCCTTGCCTCCGATTGCTACGTGGCAGTATGAGAATAATCTTGCTCAAACTGAGAAAGAAAAAGAGTTAGAGAATATTTTGCGGAATCCGATAGATTGGGTTTAGGTAGTTAGTTTTTATGTTTGTAAGTATTTTTATTGCTTTTAAACTGTAACCCCGTACCACTGAGCTTAAAAAAGAAGTAGAATAGATTTCTTGAATTTCCTAAGGTGCGGTTTTCCTTTAAAAAAAACCGCATGTAAAAATAGTCATTTAAAGTTTTATACAGCTTTTCAAGCAACTTGAATTTCTTTCGTCGTTCTTGTCGAATCGTACTGGATGATCTCTTCTGGCAACACTTGAAAAACTCGATGATCCGGTTCGGATTGTCTCAGAGTTCTTAGAGTCCTGCCTAGATAGTTCGCTGAGATATATCGATCGCCCCAAGATCGTGAAAGTTTTTCAGCTTCGTTTGCAAGACCATCTTCCAACTCTTCAATGCATAATGTATTTACGAATCGTTTAGCAAAGTCTTCTAACATTTTAAGACAGAGAGCTTGATTTACGCGACGAAAATTCGTGTAGTTTATCCCTTCAGGAATCTTTTGTTCTTTGACCTGAATGATATTCCCTGCATCGATTGCTTCAGTAACATAATGTAACATGATTCCGTGAGTTGAGTGGTTTTCAATTAACGGGATCGTGTCATATCCGCGCCCTCTTTCCAATGACGGATGGATATTTACGGCAAGACGAAATTTACTAAGTTCTTCTGGTTCAAAGATGTAGTCATTGTAAAACGAAAACAGAACGGATTGAGGGTTGCTTATGATATCCCTCTTGATCGATTCTTTACCAGCCTTGTCGCCGCGTTTCCAGATGTAAGAAACGGCGTTAGGTATATATCGTCGAATTATCTCAAAGCCTTCGTATCCAAGATTTGGGCATCCCACAAAACAAAATTGCGCATTCTTCACGGCAAATCTCCTCTGCCATTAGAGCTTTAAAACCAAAATTATTCCGCACCTTACGGAGGAAAAGCGATTTTCCTCCGTAAGATAGATTAGTCTTCTACCCATAGTCTATATTTTGAAAGCTTTTTAGTGCCCTTGCGGGAGAAAGGTCAATTTTATTAGAATAAATATCAATAAATATAACATTTTGTTATGTTTATAACAAAGCTAAAATAATTTTGCTCCATCAGGTACTTTTTTATTGGGAGAAACCAAAACAACAGCACTAGCTTCGCCTGGTAGGCCGGTAATTAAACATTCGGAAAAGAAATTTGCAATCTGTTTTTTTTTAGGGAAGTCTTTAACCTCTATAATAGTACCAACACGTAATTCAGCTTTCTCAAAATCTTCCAATGTTATTTCTTGCATATGTATAAATTTTTAAGGTTTACTCCTAACTTATTACAGATTCTCAAAACAAAAATACATAAATAGTTGAATATTATTAGCATATTTATCGATTTGACTATTTAGCCAGTCCTAGTAGAGTTATTTAGTTAATTTTCAGGTTCTCTAAGGAATCTATTCTTGGGTAGAAGGAAGGTTTTATGACTCGGAAAAAGGCTTTGAAAGTTACTCCTTTTGACGTAGATGCAAAATTCAAAATTGTTTATGCATCTACTATACAGCAGGCTAGGCGTTATCGTGATAAGGGATATGTCCCCATTGAGTGTTCCTTTGGAGGAGAAAGCGTGGTTGATGATGTTTTTAGCATGGATCACCACGGAGCACTTAGTCACCAGGAAAGTGTCGCAGTTCGTGCTTACAGAGATCATTTTGGAGCTCGAAGACACGACCCTAGATTTGTGGTTACGGGATTTCCTGATGAAGATGCCACATTTGCGATTTGCTCATTGGCTGGTTGCATACCTCATCAGTCACTTGCTAATCTTTTTCCTAATGCACCATCTGGTATTTTGCTCTCCGCGCGTCAAAACATGCTTCACGTTGCTGAGCTGATCGCGGAAGCTGATATCGATCCGGATAGTGCATTAAAGTTAGTGGATACATTTTTTGGACGAATGGTGCTTAACTGGAGGCTTGAAACTCATGCGACAGCTCGTGATATACTTGCATGGTATGGTGGCGTCAGTCGTTGGAGAAGTCTGCTTACTACTCAAGGTGACCGTTTTGTTGAAGTTAGTCGGGAAGTTCAAGAGCAGCGTATAGAGCGATTGATTGGAGCTCGACAAAAGCAATGTGGGGAAGGAATTTTAGTCGTCGACTTTTCTGAGTTTGGCCCGAATTCGGCTTATTATAGAGCTTGGTTTGAAAGGTCGAATATTAATGTTCTGGTTGCCTTTATTGGTGGACCAGAGGGTGTTGGCAATTGTTCTTTTGTCTGTCGCGACTTTGCTACAGCAACTGAGCTTTTTGGAGATGGGGGGTTATTGTCGATATATTCACAATTAACTCCGTCTGGATCGGGTGGTCGAGAAATTATAGGAGGAAGTCGTAGGGGCGGTTTCTATACGTGGGACACGGCAGTATCTTTTGGTGAGCAGTTTCAATCTCTTTCAAAGAAAGTGAAAGTTCTAAAATGAAAAAGTATTTGATGGGAATGGACGGTTGGCGATTTGTTGTCGCGCAACTCGAAAAAGAATCTAATGGATGGAGGAAATATTTACCTTGGAATAGTCATATTTCTCTTCAGAATCGTTCGAAATGTAAGCGATCAGATTTCTTGCGCGTCGTCAGCATTATTTTGGATCTCTGGAAAGAAGGGAAGCAAAATTTGATCGATTCCCTTGCTCTGGTATGTGATCACGGTGGAAACCCTATACCTAAAGAGCTTGAATCTAGCTTAGACAGGGAGGGGTTAAGGCAAACTGGTCTTGTCGATGAAAAGATGAAACTTTCGACTATTGATCAGCCCATTGTGTATTCACTTCTTGGGGGAGGAATCGATAGCTTCTCTGGTATGTGGGATCCATGGGATTCTCTCTGCCACCGAGTTAATGTTTGATAATAAATAAAGGTTTACTTGGCAGTTATATGAACAATTGTTTGTGTAGCTGCGTAATTTTTTTACGAGACAAAGTTAACAATTTCGGATTACGATTAACTGATCATGTCACAGGCTCAAACAATAATGGGCGTGCATAGTTCTACCAATGTTCCGTCAGGACAACGAACATACGACACGGTTTGACCCCAAGGCTTTTCTTTGGGTAGTTGCACCTGCTGCTATTGCACGTTTATGAGCAGTGGTAACATCAGAAGTAACAAGTGCTATCTCTATGCCTAGTGGTTGAGCTGAGCTATGTGCCTTTATGTGACCTGTAGGAAAATTCATCTCTCCAAGTTCGTGCGATGCGAATGCAAGAGTAGTTTCGCCAGTTTCAAGTTCACCATAGGTCCCAGACTCATGTAGAAAACGACGCTCAAGACCAAATGCACGATTAAAGAATTCTAGTGATGTAGCTACGTGAGGCACATAGATGATTGTATATCCAAATTTCATTGTAATTTCCTTTTTAATACTTGCTAGTATAGCGAATATTATCTCTGGTTTAATAAATATTTATTGAACCGTCTGTTTGAACAAAATTTAAATAATCTTGCGCAAGACTGAAGCCACCACAAGCTCCGGAACATACCTTGCAGTTGCAAGGTGGTTTCCGGAGTCTTGTCCGCGCAATTAAGCCACCCCCTTGCGTCTGCAATAATTTAAATTTTGTTCAAACAGACGGTTTTTGCTTTTCTATATTTAATTAAAAAAGTTCATAGATTTAAAATAATTTATTAAGTATGCGTATTGTTATTTGAAAGTATTTTTTACTATTCTTTCTTCTGTAACTTCACACTAGTAAGACAGAAAAATAATTAAAAGTTTCAATTTTTTATATCACGACGTTCTTCTTTGATTATAATACTTCAAGAAATTGTTGGATACATCGATACAAATAGAAGAATAGAAATGAGAAAACAAAAAGTAAATTAATCTTTTCTGATTTTTCCAAAGGCAGCTTATTACTGCGCAACGACGGATCAAGGAGAAGCACTAAGCCTCGACATATTATTACCCCGTATATTGCTACTAAACTAAGTACTATTAAAAAAAATTTCGCCTGAATTAACGGGAGACTTAGATGTTGAATTAAAGCTCCTAAAATACACAAAAAGCATATGCTTAACGTTGCAATATAACGACTTTGAGAACCAGCAACATATTTGGATCTCTCTGACATTTTTAAAGGCGTTCCATTACTAATTAGCGATGGACTAAAGAGAAGCAACAAGCCCCGACTTGCGATAATTCCATGTATTGCTACCGAACTCAGTATTATTAAAAAAATATCACCCGATTTAACGGGAGACTCGGACATCGAAATTAGGACTCCTAAAAAACATAAAAAGCATATACTTAGTGTTACTATATATCGAGAACGAGAGCCGACTAGATATTTCGACCACTTTAGAGGATCGTTAAAAAAGTTCGACATAGATATTTCCTTTTTTCGGGAGGGCTAATATAATTTTACACTAATTGACTTGTTCTAGTATTTTCAATGAAATAAATATCATAAAATATTTGTAGGATCTACTTAAATACTTACCACTATTAATTATCCTTCACCTCATACTAGTTAACAACTTTCCATGAACTGATAAAATATTTCAGTTTGTATTAGAGAAATCGTAATTCTAATATTTACATGTTTGATATTTATACTGCATCCTTATTTTCAAAGGGATGACGTTGTTGTCGTAAGTGTAAGGGGTATGGCGTGTAAGTATCGAGATTACAGTTTGAAAAAGATTAATGAATCGAAATCAATTATCACAAGTTTTTAACTAAATGGTCAAATAAAATAAGTGATGCGCGGGGCAAGAGGTATTAGATCTAGTCTCTTCGCAGATGGCGAGGGGAGGTTGTTGCGCGGGCTTGATTTCGGAAACGCCGTTGCTCAGCAAGGGCTGTTCCGAAACAAGCGGTGGCTTCAGTTCGACACAAGAAGAGACTAGATCTAATACCTCTGGGGGGGAACTATATGCTAATTTTTTGAATAATGCGTAGGCAGTAAAGTAATGCTCAGCTTCTCCAAATAAAAGACGCAGGATATATTTCTTGAATACTGATTCCTCGCTTCTTCTCTCTGTTCTTAAATCTAACAGGACTAAGTTCTTTTAAAAGATCAGCTTCAACTGGACTAGTGGTATTTAATATTTCTGCTGCAATAATTTCAGCTGCTAGAAAAGTAGAAACCATTCCTCTTGAACCATGTCCTAAGGAAAGATGAATTTTTGAATTTTCTGAAATGCGTCCAATTATCGGTACCCTATCAGGGCTGGTTGTTCTGAAACATACTCTACCTTCTTTGTATTCAGCTCCAAGTGGGTTTTTATCTTGTAGTTTAGTTTCTGAATCCGAATTTAAGTTTAATGTTTTTTCTAGTCTATGAATTAGATCGTCAAAAATTTTTGGATTTGTTTCTTCGATATGACTATTATGTTCGTAAGTTGCTCCTAAAACAAATTCATTGTCGTTTACTGGTACTAGATAGCCATCGTAACATAAGGGCATTTCTGGGGAGAAGTTATTTAGAGTAATATGACAGAGTTCACCTTTTATTTTTTCTACGGGAACCCATTCTAGAATTTTTTGAAAAGCGCTATCAAAACCACCTGCAAATATTAGATGATCAAACTCGTATTCGGCTCCTGAGCAGGTTATTGTGACTTTACTTTCTGATTCTTTGATATCTTCTATTTTAGAATTTAACTTTAATTCTATGTTTTTTTTACCTAGTTCTAATATTGCCTGTAACAACTCTTTTGGCTGAATTGATCCTCCTTCTTTAAAAAGTAGACTATCCGGATCGTTTTGTTTTGTAATTATACTTTCTAAACCAAGTTCTTCTATTTTAGACCAAACTGATTTCCATTTTTTTACATTACAATAACGTAGTGCCCCGTTAAGTGATAAGGTTTTTATTTTTATTTGTTTGTTAATTTGAGCGATGAGCCTTAGAGAATATAAATATCCAGCTAGATAGTAGCGACATTGCATGTCTGGCACCGATGAGATTTGAGGCATTATTACAGCTCTTAAATTACCTGAAGCTTTGGTGGAGAAGTCTGGTTCCTTTTCGAAAATAGTAACTTCTAATCCTCTCTGACTTAAGGAGTGAGCAGCAGCAATACCTGATAGTCCGCCACCTATTATAGCTACTTTTTTATTTTGTATTTTTTTCTGTTCTATTGAAACATTATCTAAGCATAGCTCACCAATTGTCATTTCTTTTTTCTCGCCATGCCCTTTGATTTTTGTGCATTTGAAGCCAGCCTCTTCAGCGGCTTCTATGACGGGTCTTGAGCAGGAATATGTAGAGAAAGTAGTTCCTAGTTTCGAATTCTTTCGGATATTATTAAAAACTTCCTTGCTCCACATTTCTGAATTTTTCTTTGGACTAAATCCATCTAAATACCAAGCATCAAATTTAGAATTAATATTATGTAGAGCAGTATTTATTTTGTTAAAAATTAATGTTAGTGAGCAGCGACCATTAGCTAATAAGATTTGATGATGACCTTTTATTCTAGGAGGATAAAGTTCAATTAGTTCATTTGTGAATTCTCTTAAAGATTCTAAAGTAGTGTCATTATTTTCGTTTATTAATAATTTATTATAAAAATTTTCTAGATCTAATTTGCTTACTGGAAAGCCTTCAATTGAAGTATATGATAAATATAGATCAGGATATTTTTGTAATTGTTGCCATGTGCTAAGTAGTGAAACACCGAAACCAAATCCTAGTTCACAAATAGAAAAGTATTTGGGTGATTCTAATTTTTCTAATCTTTCATGCAAAAAGTTACCGTTTACAAAAACATGACTGGCTTCTTCAAGCGCGCCATTCTTTGAATGGAAAATGTCTTGAAATAACTCGGAATAAGGCGAGCCGTTTAATTTTGAAATTATATGATCTGGTAGCTTAAAGGAGTCCAAGCTAGGTCCTAAGGTTTAAATTTTTGGTATGTAGTTTTTTCATAGCATTCTAGTAGTCTAAGTAACAATTCAAGCAACTCTGAAATTATTTATTAAAGATTTTAAATACTTATATATTGGATAAAGTTGGTACAGTATCCGCATTATAAATATTAACACAACTGCTTCGAACACCCCCGAAGGCAAGGTATGGAATTTAATTTATTAAATCTCATATCTTGCCTCTTTTTTTTCTTAAAATCTGCCGATTACATTCTACAACTAAGAAGGACGTAATCAAGAATATGGATTTTAAGAAATAATGAGTGAAGACTTATCACCTCTCGATAGAGCAACAAATCTAGTTTCTACGCAGTGGTTCCCGTACTCAAGAACTAATGCAGAAGCTTTGTTAGGAACATTAAAAGAAAGTAGCTTCTCTGCAAATCGAGATTTATTCTGGGACCGTTTATCTTCTGACCCTTCTTTGTTTCTTTTATATTTAAAATTCTATTCAGCTTCTAAGGATAGAGATGAGAATCCGGTTACTACATATGAAGAAATGTATGAAGCTAGTCCTGATACCATAAGTAAATACTTGGTCGAGGCGATTAATCATCCGATTGGTCATCAGATGAAAGATCTTACAAAGGTTCAAGAAATAAGATTAGCGGAAACAACTTTAAGCAGATTAGTAACATCAAAGCTTGCATCAAAAGCTCAAGTTTCAAAAAACCTTTCTATTTCAACTTCACTTCTTAGGCAGCTAGGACTTAGTTTAATAGCATGGAATTATCCTAGAGTTTTTGAAAAAATATGGCTTACAAAAACTGTTGATGTTAGTATAGATTCTGAAATTAGAAAAATATTAGGTTTCACTCCATTATTATTAGCTCACTCTGTAATTAAAAGTTGGGAAATAAATAAGCTTTTTGAATCACTAGTTACAGAGAATCCAAATGAGGCAAATCTTAAGAAAGAAAATAACGATCTTGCATTATACTTATTAACAGTATGCAGAGTAGGAGAGTCCTTTTCTAGGGCTTTAAATCCAAGCGTATACGAGAGTGCTCAAGTTGATGCTTTTAATTCTTTTCAATTTTTAGCAAAAGCTTTTGGAACTTCTATAGTATCTAGAATAGTTACTGAAGCTAAGGTTAGTTTAGATTCTTGTTCAGAGGGCCTTTCGCAGTTAATATCAGATACGTTTGAAAGTGATTTTACGGAATTAGTATCTTCTGAGAAAAAAGTTAGAAAAATGTTTTCTACTAATCCTTGGGTTCAATATTTGGAGCCAACTGTTAAGGATTTATTCAGAAAAACATATGGAGCAATTGTAAAACAATCAAATCCCTCAGAATCTTTGAAGATATTTTCTAAGGAAATTTTCCCAGCCTCAAGTTTTAATAATTTTGTTGTATACCTATTTGATCCTTTGGAGGCTATCTTATATCCATCATTATCACTTGGTAAGTTTTCTACTGTGAAGCCAAAGGTTATACCTTTGTATGGTGCAAAAAATCCATTTCATGATTTAGTTGTTTCGTCTCTTGAAATGACAATGCCAGTTAGGCAAAGCATCAGTATAAGTGATACTGGAGCAGCGGGTAAAAAGGAAATTTCAGTCGTAGTTGGTGGCTTCGGTGAGAAATCTAGGGTCGGAGTACTTTATGGTGAGCTTTCAGAAGGAGCTACTGAAGATCCAATTAAATATTTTAAAGCTTTTCAAATGATACTTAAGGATAGCTTAGGACTTTAAAAAAATTGCAAAAATTTAGTTGTTATTTAAACCAACTCTATTGACCAAGTATTTAATAATTTTTCCCAGAATTGGAATTTCCGAAAACAAAATAGAGCTGTCCCAGTAATCTATATGTGCACAAATTAATTGTTCTGAATTTAAAAGTATCTCAGAGCAGCCTTTAATCTGTATTTTTTTTTGTGTTATTAGTTTGCTACTAGAGATAAAATTTAAAGTCCAAGTACAGAGGCATATATTTTCCGTGAAGCTTTTTGAGTGGATTTTGAAGTCCATGTATTTTGTATCTGTAAAAGCTTTTTCAAAAATACCTCGGTAAGCAGCCTTGCCTTTAACGTTATTGAAGGGATCTTTGAATTGAACATCTTCGCTCAAGATGTCCAATATTGGACTTATTTTTTCTAAAGTCAGCCCCTCTAGTTTTTCTAAATATTCGTTAAAAACATTTTCTTTGACATTTATCATTAAAATGGACAGTAAAAAAGTAAGTAATTACGGTTCGTTGTTCAACTAATAAGACGTTCTCGGTCCAATTTCTTTTCTAAGTATCTACTTTAAGTAAAAAAAACTAATACAGGAAAGCTTTTTTTTGATACATATCTAGTTGACAGAAGGGCTCCGTTTATGATCTTTTTTGTCGACGATTGAAATTCAGATATATTCAAATTTATTCGTATGTGTCTGGAATTATTTTTAATCGACTTAAACTTAAGAAAGCTCGCATTGTTCACATACGCTGTGCTCTGCTGAGAAAAGGTTCTGCTAAACTAAGAGTTGTTCTTTTTTAAGCAGATCACTAGTGTCCGTGGGCTTTGTGCTAAGCTCGAGTTAGTTTATTTTCTAACTAGATCTTTTGCAGTTTAGTTCACATCGGTGCAGTTTTTAGTTTTAGTTGATTAATATTTATTCGTTTTTGTTTGTTTATTTATATTTTAAGGAGATATTATGCGTAACGGTAAGATAAGTTCTATACTTGCAGCCGGTCTAGCATCTCTCTGTGTTGCTACTAGCACAGTTGCAGATACTACTACTGACTACAAGGGTTGGAATGCTAACCTTGGTGGTGGGATGTTGTTTTATGAAGGCGATGAAGAAGTTGATTCATCTCCAATTTACCAAATCGGAGCTGGTTATGATTTCAATAACAGATGGACTCTAGAAGGTAACGTTGGTTATTTGCCTCACATGAATGCAAATGACGATCATTTAAGACCTGATCAGTTCAGACTTAGTGATGATACTTTTGGTCTTAGATTCTCGACTAACATGCTTTACCACTTAGTAAGTAACCCAGCTAGCAACTTCGATCCTTTCGTCGGTCTAACTGGTGGTTTAATGTACTACGGTGATAAGATGGAAAACGATCAACGTTGGGATCCGTACGGTGGTCTTAATCTTGGTATGACTTATTACTTAACTAAAGGTTTTGGATTAAGAGCTGATTATCAAGTAGTTGTAGTTGGTCACGATACTGAGTTTAATCAACAGGCATTACTATCTCTAACTTACAGTTGGGGTAGAAGAGCTAAGGCTATTGCTGCTGCAGAAGCTTCAGATGTTGATAATACTTCAATGGGCAAGAAGAATCCTAATCTAAAGAACATATACTTTGGATTTGATTCATCAAACCTAACAGCTGCTTCAAAGCAAACTCTAAAAGAAAATGCTGACTACCTAGCTAAGGTTCCAGGTAGCAAGATCGTTCTTGAAGGAAATTGCGACGAAAGAGGTACTGACGAGTACAATCTAGCTTTAGGAGAAAGAAGAGCGAGATCAGCATTTGAATACCTAAGAAGTTTGGGTGTTGCAAAGGATCGTATGAGCACTGTAAGCTATGGTGAATCAAAGCCAGCTGAAGCAGGTCATAACGAAGCTGCTTGGTCAAAGAACAGAAGAGTTGAGTGTGTAGAATTAGATAAGTAGTTTTTGCTACTGGTATCTAATACCTACTCGTTAATTTAACGAGTTCTTTAAAGGCGCTGAGAGCAATCTCAGCGCCTTTTTTATTTAGTTTATAGATAGAAAAAAACAGGAAGCGACTGTGTTAAAAATCAAGCCTAAAAATGAAAAAAAGTAAAAAATATTATTAGTAGAAAAATATCTCGCTTACGATAAGCAATAAAGCTCTATAGCACCAAATAA
>JAIYCX010000023.1 GCA_027487795.1 Pseudomonadota bacterium
GAGATTTCTCTAATCACATTAAAGACTCTTTTTTGCATTTCGGGATTTGCTCTTTGAATAGCGCTTAGCTCTAGCTCTCTAGACATAGCTCCCGTATCTACTGAGCTTACTGAGCTACCCGCCATTCCGATTCTATAGTTATCTCCACCTAGGATAACTAATAAATCTCCCGCTTCTGTTTTTTTCTTTAATGCGTCTTCTTTTTTTGCAAACCCTACACCGCCAGCCATCATCACAACTCGGTCGTAAGCATAAAGCTCTGAGCCTAAGTTTCCTTCGAAAGTACTAACACTTCCACAAATTAAAGGCTGTCCAAATTTATTTCCAAAATCAGATGCGCCATTTGATGCTTTAATTAAAATCTGTGCAGGTGTCTGATACTTCCAGTCACGAGGCTTAGTACTTGATTCGTGTTTGGTAGCTTCTGCTCCTTCCAGTCTTGAGTAAGAGCTCATGTAAACAGCGATCCCAGCTAAGGGAACTGAGGCAGTTCCGCCAGCCATTCTATCTCTAATCTCTCCGCCGCTACCTGTAGAGGCGCCGTTAAATGGTTCAACTGTTGTGGGGAAATTATGAGTTTCTGCCTTAAGTGATAACACTACTTCTTCTTGTTTAAGAGAGAAAGATCTTGTTTTAGTGTCTTTGTTAGTATCTTTGTCAGCATTTATATGAAATCTTGAAATTTCAGGACCTGAAAAGAAGGCTACGTTATCTTTATATGCAGAGACTAGGTTTTCAGGAGCATTGGCAGAGGTCTCTTTGATCATTTTAAATAAAGACTTTGGCTTTTTTATTTCATCGATAATGAAAGTGCCGTTGAATATTTTATGTCTACAATGCTCAGAGTTAATTTGAGCAAATGCATATATTTCTGCATCGAAAAAATCTCTTCCTAGCTTCTTTGATTCGTTTTCGAGATATTGAATTTCTACTTGTGATAAAGCAAGCCCGGAGCTTTCACTGAAACTTTTTATATCAGATATCGTTTGAGCTTCAATATCTGTTTTTGCTAATTCAAAATCTTTTGCTACTAGAGGCGAGTATACTGCTTCTATCATTCTGTCGTAGCTTGAACTTTCGCTCTCTTGTCTAAAGCTTTCGATTCTGCAAATTGATGTTACTCCAGATCTTATTGCAATTTCTGTGGAGTTTGTTGAGAAGGGAGAAACGAACTCATTTCTAGGGCCTATGAATTTACCAATTATAGTATTTTTTTCTTTAAGTTCTTCTAGGGTGCAATTGGTTTCAAGGAGCCAATTTAAAGTGGCGACATCTTTAGAATTTAGCGCTTCTGCTGAAACGACAACGTAGATACTTTTAGTGGAGGAAAAAATATAAGAAAACATCAGTTTTTTTTAATGAATTAAGAAAAAATTATGTCGTTATATTACACTGTTCTGGCTTCCATTCCTAGTGTTATTGCCCAAAATGGCCGTCATAACTATATAAATTATAATAGTGCCTATTCTCAGGGCATATTACTTGATTCTGAGAATCTTTAAATAGACTAAGTCTATAGAATATATACCCTCCGTAAGCTAGTGAAGTGCCAAAATCACAGTTTTTATCTTCTAAGTGTTTATCGGTCATTGCAGCTGGCATAAGTAAGTCGGTAATAGGGGTTTTCCAGATGCCAGTAAGTTGAGCGTAGGTGAATGCAAGTAGGAAAAAAGACCTAGCAGTAAAGGAGAAATATTTATCTAAAAAAGAAGAAATTTTAAAAGCTAATTCTTCTAGTCTTTGATATCCAATGTTGTAAGTGCTGCTATCGAGTAGTGTGAAAAAAGCTACCAGTGGCAATAAAGCAAAGGCTACTTCGGAGAAAATAGAAAGTATGACAAGAGAAATTATTTTTATATAAGTACTGTAGCTTCTTTTATTAAGTAGTACAATAAAGAGCAAAAGCACTATGGCTGAGCCGGAAAAGTTTAGGCCTAAAACATAAGAGCCAATTGGTGCTGTTTGTATTTGAGCTGTATATAATTTTAAGTATTCATAGAAGTTTGCAAAAAGCCATAAGATTCTCTTTATGATAAATAGATTTAGTCCAACCATCAATAATATAATAGTTTGAAGCCGAATTAGAAATCTTTTAGTTTCTTCATAACTTATCTTATTTAAACCTCCTATTAATAGAAGGCTACAAATAGGTGTAAAAATTATTCTGACATCAATGTAAGCGCAAAAGTAAATAGTCGCACCTAATGCTATATAAGATATTAAGTTATATTGAGTATCAAATTGTAATTTAGACATTTTAGGCGAAGCCCAAATTAGCAATAAAATAAATATTTGAAATAGCTGAATTGAAGATAGGTCATGACCGTAGAACATGCCCACTGCGCACATGAGCGATAAGAAAAAAGTTAAGCTGGAACTACCTTCCTTCGCATCTTGAGTATTGTGAGTTAAGTCCCTGAGTTTTAAATCCTTTAAAATAAGGAAGAGGGAAGAGGTAATTAATACTTTAATAATTAAATCAAAAATCATTAAAGACTCAGGGCCGAAAAGCGTTATTGCAGCAAAAAGTATCCTTCCGTATCCTTCTGCTATGGGAGTCCAGAAATATGACCAATTCCCCGAGGATATTATATTACCGACTGCGATACTGAAAAAATTAAAATCCGAGTAAATAGGCACTAATAATTGACTAATTAGTGCTACAATCAATAGTATTCGAATAATTAAATCTTTGTTATTAATGGATTTAATTTGAGAGTCTGAAGAGTTGATAAATCACCTAATTATATATTCTAGTAAAATGAATAAGTTTTTAAAAAATATTAACAGAATCTCAACACTCTTATCGCTCGCTTTAATTCTTTCATCAACAGTTCTATTTGCACGTCCAGTTTTTGCTTGTCCTGATATAGATGGTTTAACTGATAGGAATTGCGACAAAAAACTTGTTATTGTAGCTTTTGGAGATTCCATTACGTACGGAGTTGGTGATTTTGAAGGGCTTGGTTATGCAGGTCGCTTAGGACTGATTTTCCCAAATGCAAAAATAGTGAAATTGGGAGTTAGGGGAGAAGCCACTGCTACTGGAAAACTCAGATCTAAGAGAGATTTACCTTTAATTCCAGAAGTTGATTACACAATCGTTCTTCAGGGTACTAATGATTTTTGGTCTTTAAATAAGAGCTCTATCTCAACAAGAGATAATCTAATTTCAATAGTTCGAACTGCTCGTGGAGTTGGTGCAGAAACTTTATTATCTACCTTAACTGCTGTGAGACCTTACAAAACAAGAAGTTTACAAGTGCCTTGGGTCAGGTCAGTAAATAATAATATTAGAAGCTATAGCCAAATAGATTTCTTTTCTTTGGGAGTAGCTATAATAGGAAGTGATAATTTACATCCGAATCCCATAGGACATTATCAAATGTCCTTACTCGCTTCTCAGACTTTGAGAGATAAAAGTGCTGTGAATAAACCAGCAGATAATGATCAAGATGGTATTTATGATTTTGCAGAAGCTAAATTTGGTACTAGCTCTTCTAGTAGAGATTCTGATGGTGATAGTATCTTAGATGGAGCAGAAGTTTTTACTTATAATTCTAGTCCATTAAAAGTTGACTCAGATGGCGACGGCTTTAGTGATGACTATGAAATTAATATTTTAAAATCCGATCCATCAAGTTCACTACCTACAGCACCTAAGTTGAATAGTTTAGAGTTGGTAGTTAATTAGTTTTACCAAGCTGATTTTATTTTTAGAAGTTATTGCAAGAATTTATAGAGCTTGATTTAAAAAGAGGCTAGTCTATAGACTAGCCAGTTTGAAAAACCTTTATCATCATCTATAAGTAGATAATGATTAGTTAGCTTTTTGTTGCGCGGGTTTATTGTATAGCATTTTAAAGAAACCATCTTCTAATATTACAATTGCGGCTATGGCAAATAACAGCCCGCCAATTTTTTCTATGCTAAAGCTTTCACCAAGAGTTATTCCAAAAATAAAGCTAACTATTAATGAAGCCAAGATTGCAATTCCTTTTTTTCCTATAATATCTTTTAGATAATTATAGGAAAGAAATCGAAAAGCCTGTGTTAATGGAATGATTCCTCCAATCAAGAAAATTAACAATAGCTGGTAACTAGATGGTAATGTATATCCAGAGATTAGGTAGGCAAGAATTGCAGGAAATGAAAGACAAATAAGCCCAATTCCAGTTAGTTGGTTCATAGTGAACGCATTACTTTGGCGATTGAGTTTTAATGTGAGTACTTCTGTTATTGCTCGATTAAGTCCTACCAAAATGCTTAATGCTCCCCATACTGAAATAGCTTCGCGCCATTGATTTAGGCTATTTGGCATGCCGACAAATAGCCAGCAACCAAAAGTAAAAATACAAATACCAACTATGATCCTTAGATCTATTTTCACTTGTTTGCAAATGGCTGGATATAACCAAGCAAAATGGCAAATTAAGGCAGCAAAAATCAAACTAGAATTTCGCATCAACGCAGCAACTGCAATCTCAGCATCCTTAAATTCAAAAATAAATACAGCGAGCCCAAATTGTATTACTGAAATTATAGTGAAGGCAGCAATTAAGTAGAATATTAACTTGTCCGCCTTAATTATTCGTTCAGAAGGCTTACTAATCTTTGCCAATGCTAAATAACATGCGCCAGCTGTGAAAAGAACTAAGGCATAAGAAAGTATATTCGGAGTTGTATTGCCCAAAAATTTAGCAATAAGACCCCATATTGCCAAGAGTCCGCCATCTATGGCTGCCAAAATAACACCGGCAGCAAAAGCTCCTCTACCCTTTATCATCTTTAGTCCCCCTCAGAGAAATAAGATAAACAGTAACCTAAAAAAACATTTAATACATATATATGTATCTATCTCTAAGGGCAATCTACGCTATGCTTATCGCCTGCTTTAAGCCTAACTATTACCCACAAGTTAGATTTATTGAGTTAGGAATAAGTACTATTCTTTTAATTTATATTTTCAAATCCGTCTTCCTCGCGAAAGCGGGGATCCAGTAATATTAATTTATCATGTCCTGGATCCCCGCTTTCGCGAGGAAGACAGCGGAGATGACAGACTTGTGGGTAATAGTAAGTCCCCGCTTCCATGAAGAAGACGGTGGGAATGTTAAACTTATGGGTTATTTATCTAGCGACATTATGAGAATTTACCGATTGCCCCACTGAGTAACAGGTAGAAAGTTTGTTGCTAGCCGCAATCTTTCTAAGTCTGTAAGTGGATTTAATAACATTGGACTCCACTTTTCTAAACAAAGGTCTGATTGACTTAGATTTAACAGATTCCCTAATTAGTTCCTTTGAGGCATTACTTAATGCTGCATGTGAGCCCAAGGGAGCACCGTGGATTAAAACATTTATTAATGTTTTTTCACTAGATATTTTAAAGCTTAAATTAGATAAGCCGTTCAATGCCTTTCTAATATAAGGTATGGGATCAAGCAGACTGTCTACTATATATATAAAGGACAGAAATAATACTCCAAGTTCAGCAACTGTTGTGTAATCTGACTCGAATAAAGATAGAATATTCATTAGTTTTCTCCAAATAATTGGCTTTAATCTATGTTCATTCTATAGAATAATACTAGAACGAAAGCAAGATAAATTTTTAAGTTCCCTCTTAGTACTTTAATATTGGTAATTATTATAAAAACCAGTATTTTACGTACTTATAAATCGACTATTTTGAAGCATAATTCTTACAAATTTATCAGCTATCTATCTTCGCGACTCTTCAGTGTCTAAAACCTATAACAGAAAAGATCGTTTTTATACTCAGGCTAAGGAGTCTGGCTATCGTTCCAGGGCTTCGTACAAGCTTAAAGAAATTCAGGATAAATTAAAAATTATTAATGCTGGTAACCGTGTTCTTGATCTTGGATGTTTCCCTGGTGGGTGGTTGCAGATTGCGGCAGAGCTAGTAGGAGAGAGCGGATTGGTAGTTGGGATTGATAGAGTTTCTACTGAGGCTTTACCTAATCCTAATATTAAGATTATTCTAGGTGATCTTTATGACGCTAGTGCAAGAGATGAAATTCTAAACATTAGCCCAGAGAGGTTTGATATCGTACTATCAGATATGAGTCCTAGTCTTACAGGAATAAAAGATAGCGATGACTCTAGAAGTGCCGAGTTGCTTCAGCTAGCTTCTGGATTTGCAAGAGAAGTGCTTAAGCAAAATGGAACATTTGTCGCTAAGATTTTCCCCGGTCATGATTGTGATCTTTTTGTTAAGGAAGAAAGGAAGAAGTGGGGGACCTTTCAAACTCTCAGTTTAAAGTCTACTAGAGGTAGCTCAATTGAAAAGTATATTGTAGGAAGGGGTATGTAAAATATGCTCCCAGATAAAGAGTTATAGATAAGATTAAAAATAGAGTATTCAAATGATAAAAAGAATTTCATCACTTGGTAATGGTTTCGTAGATTATCTAAATGCGCTCGGGGAGTCTTGGGTTTTTGTTTTTAAAGCATTAAGTGAAGCATTTGAGGCGCCTTACGAAATTAAATTGTTTATCAAACAACTCTATGTAATTGGAGTTCAGTCTATTTCAGTTGTTGCTCTTGTTGGAGGATTTACTGGAGCAGTACTTGCAGTTCAAGGTGAATATACATTGTCTCAGTTCGGAGCATCTGCTTACACAGGTTCTGCTGTAGCTTTGAGTTTAATTAGAGAACTTGGTCCGGTGCTTACTGCATTGATGGTAAATGGAAGAGCGGGATCTTCTATGACTGCAGAACTTGGTATAATGAAAATCAGTGAGCAGATAGATGCATTGAAAGCGATGGGCATAAACCCAATCCATCATTTAATAACTCCTAGGTTATTAGCAGGAACTATTTCCGTGCCACTTTTAACAGCAATCTTTATCACAGTAGGTATTGGTGGCGGGTATCTTGTAGGAGTGGGAACATTAGATCTAGCTGCTGGAACTTTTATTTCTGTTATGAAGCAGTCAGTTACTCCAACAGATGTAATCTCAGGATTAGTAAAGTCATTAATTTTTGGATTTTGTTTAACTTGGATATCTTGTTTCAGAGGTTGGAAATGCGGCTTTGGTGCTGTCGGAGTTAATAAGGCTACTACTAGTGCAGTGGTTACTTCCTCAGTTTGTATTTTGGTTTTAGATTATTTTTTAACAGCGATCTTAACTTCAATGTTTTTAAACTAAGTTAAGATGAATATAAAAGTTAAAAATCTTAGTAAGTCTTTTAAAACACAAAACGTGTTAAAAAATCTCACTATAGATTTCCCTAGTAATCTTACCACCACTGTAGTTGGACCAAGTGGAACTGGGAAAAGTGTGATGTTGAAGTTGATAACAGGACTTTTTGAAGCTGATAGTGGTTCTATATTATTTGATAACATAGACTTTACTAATAGTACTAAAGAAGTTCGATCTTCAATTTGTAGAAAAATAGGTTTCTTATTTCAGGGTGCAGCACTTTTTGATTCTATTACTGTTTTAGAAAATGTGATGTTTCCACTAATCTATTCTGAAAAAAAAGATCTTTCTAATTCGGTTATGGTGGAACGTGCTCGTGAGGAACTTAAGAAAGTAGACATGTTAGATTATGAAAATGCCCTACCTGGTGAGATTTCTATCGGTATGAGAAAAAGAGTGGGCATTGCTCGTGCTATGATAACTAAGCCAGAAATACTTTTATTTGATGAGCCAAATACGGGACTTGATCCTTTAGTGGGCCAAGAGATTTATGATCTTATAAAAGATCTTAAGAGAGAAAGTAAGTTTACTGGGATAATAGTTAGCCATGAGTTGCCAGAAGTTTATCAGGTTTCTGATAAAATAGTTATGCTTTATGGTGGCGACGTACATTTTGATGGAAGTGTGAGTGAATTTGAAAACTCAGAGAATCCAGTGGTTAAACAATTTAAAAATGGAGATATTGAAGGGCCGATAAAGCCTAATCAGTAATCTATCTTAATTTATGTTTAAAAAATTAGATATTTTTGCTAATGTCTCTGCACTAAATAGGAAAATTGAATGAGCGAAAGTACATATAAAAAAGAAGAACTGGGTATAAACTTTTGGGTTGGGTCGTTTGTTCTAGTTGGCCTTCTCTGTAGCGCATATCTAGGGATTAATATTGCTGGTATGAAACTCAGTGACAGAGGATATCACGAGATCATTGCCAAGTTTTCCGATGTTTCCGGTTTGAAGCTAGGGGCTTCAGTGGAAATTGCTGGTGTGCAAATTGGGGAAGTAAAATCAGTTAACTTAGATAAGACAATGGCTTTAGTCACTCTTTTAATAAATGATGATTTTAAGTTAAGAGAAGATGATATCGCTCAGATTAGAACTAAAGGTATCATCGGAGATAAGTATGTAAGAATCTCACCGGGCGGATCTGATGAAATATTAAAAGCCGGAGATAGACTTTCTGATACTGAGCCATCTGTAGATTTTGAAGCTATAATAGGCAAGTTTATTCATTCGTTAGGTAAGAATGATGGAGATAAGGAAGGAGATAAAAATGCAAAATAAAATATTAAATTGTTTATTTCTAGTTGGCTTAACTGTAGTAACTAGGTCGAGTGTGCTGAGTGCTGAGGTTACAGCAAAAGACGTAGTTTATAATACTGTAACTAAAGTTCAGGAAGAAGTGAGGAATGATGGAGGCAAAGGGGCACCTGCGGAACTTGAAAGTAAATTAAGAACTATTATTACGCCGGTTTTTGACTTTGACGAGATGTCTAAGAGGTGTCTTGGTGCTAACTGGAAAGAGATAGGTGAGCAAGACAGGAAAGAATTTGTATCGCTTTTTTCTGAACTGTTAGCAAAGAATTATCTGAAACAAATTAGACTAAGTGCTGCAAAGTCATCTTTTAAAGTATTGGGCTCGGATGAAGAAGCTACAAAAGCTACTGTAAATACTGAAGTAGATAATGATAAGGGTCTTATTAAAATAGATTATAGATTAATTAAGCGTGCTGAATTAAATAAAACTGAGCATACTTGGAAAGTTTATGACGTGATTATTGAAAATATTGGATTAATAAGTAATTATAGATCTGAATTTACGGAAATTATTAATAATGAGGGAATAAAATCTCTTAATATAAGACTAAAATCCAAAATTTAAAGTTTTAATATAACTACTTAAGGTACTTATCTTTATTTGCACCCGTAGCTCAGTTGGATAGAGCGTTTGGCTACGAACCAAAAGGTCGGGCGTTCGAATCGCTCCGGGTGCATTATTTATTTAAACTAGAATGTCTTTTCTAGTGATTTTCCCACACAATTCTTAAAATACGATCATAACTCTAGAGTTGTTAGGTTATTTAATTTCGGAGTAAAAAATGTTTGTTTCATATCGAAGTACGGAAGAAGCTATTGCAGAAGCAGTAATTGATAAGGATTTTATTTTAGGCTTAAGAGGTAATACAGCTTTAGTAAGTATAGTTTTGAATCCTTCAACTAGTAAAATTACTCCTACGTACAAAGATTATTTAGATCGGTTAGTTATGGAAGTTGGAGCCGATCATTGGAATTTTCGTCAGCTAGAAGATCAATCTTATCAGATAATTTTAGTCTGGGAAGATCATACTAAGAAGCAAAAAGTGGCGTAACTTTCCCAAGTCTAAAAAGGTATAGTAATAGAGTCTTAATAATATTAAAAGACTTTATTTATGAAAGAAGTGATTAGTTGTCCATTTTTTGTAGGACTAGAAAAGTACCCTGAAAATATTGCATGGACTAGCCAAGAAGCAAGCTTATCTTACAAAGAAGCAAATCTTTTAATTTCTCAAAATCAGATTTATTTAAAAAGTTTAAACTTTAAACAAAATCATACTATTGCTCTAAGGTCTGAGCAGAGTATCAGATTCTTGGCGCTTTTATTTGCAGCGCATCGTGAAAATATTAGGGTAGTAATACTAGGTGATTTCTCAACACCTGAGGGTTTTGAGCAGGCAATTTTAAGATCGAAAGCTACTTTGTTAAATTTAGATAATGTTAAGCTAGAGGACTTAGATAATTTATCAGAGATTAATACGACTTTAGATCTCTCACTTGAGGCTGTTGTATTATTTACGTCTGGCTCAACTGGTATTGAAAAGGGAGTTGTACTCAGTTTAAATAATCTATTTAAAAGTGCAAAAGCCTCGAATTCTTGTACGGGGCTAGTTGAAGCATCTACTTGGCTTTCTTCTTTAACGCTTGCCCGGATAGGTGGACTGGCAATTAGTTATCGTACGGCAATAGCTGGAGCAGCTTTAGAGTTTGCGGGAAGCTTATCAATAAGTTTTCTTTCTAGTATGGTAAAGCTTGGCAAGGTAACTCATTTATCTTTAGTTCCTACTCAGCTGCAAGAATTATTAAAAGATACTGAAAATATTAATTATCTCAAGTCTCTGACTTGTATATTATTAGGCGGGGCACCTGCTGCTGAGAGTTTATTAAGAGATATTATTAATTTAAATATTCCGGTACTGACTACTTATGGAATGACAGAAACTTGCAGTCATATTTCGCTAGCAAGTTTAAATGATCCTATAACTAGAGTTCAGTCTTCTGGAAAAATTCTTAAGCATACAAAAGTTAGATTTGAAAATGAAAATGGGGAGTTTAGCGACGCGCCAAATTTTGTGGGTAAGCTGCAAGTTAAGGGAGAGACTGTGGCTTTAAGTTATGTCGATGAAGTTGGGGCAGATAAGTTTCTTCCTGAAGGATGGTATGATACCGGTGATATCGCATTTTTAGATGATCAATATCAATTAAATATTATCGGTCGAAGTGATAGTATGATTATTTCTGGTGGTGAGAATATTCACTTGAGAGAAATCGAAATTATGGCAGAAAGATTAAATGGAGTTAATGCCGCAGCTGCGATCGGAGTCCCTCATGAAAAGTGGGGCACTAGACCAGTTTTGTTTATTGAGACAAGCACTTTGAATTCTGATGAAATATTAGAATATTTAAAACTTAAGCTAACAAAAATCAAAGTACCAGACCGTGTAATAGTACTCCAGGGCTTTCCTAGAATATCCATTGGTAAAATTGACTACCAGAATTTAAAAAAGCTTTTAGCTTGAAGAGTTTTAGCTAGCAGCTTTTTAGCTAGAAGGTGGTTCCTTAGCTAGAGATCTAGCTAAGATGATCTAGGAAGGTCGTTCCAGGCAAGAAATTTTTTAAAAAAGTAATAAATTATTCAAAATTAGAGTTATATTTATGTGAAAACAGGGTCGATTCAAGTCGACAAATGATTTAGGAGATCATTTTATGTGTGGTTTACTTATTCTTAATACAGCAAATGCGATTGTTAATGAAATCTATGCGATTAGAGGAGCTGGAGTAAATTGAGGTAGGAGATTAGCAGATAAAAATCTACCAGGGGCAAAGAAGCCGGGCGGATAGTGAGATTCAAATACTATATTTTTACTTATTCTCTTAAGAAAACAAGGTAGATTCTTACAATAATTTCTAAACCAAGAAATGTATTTAATTCTATTTTGTTTATTTTTAGCAAGACAAATCATTCTTTTACTGAACTTTTTTGGAATATAATGAGTTCTGATGTTCTGAGTTTGAACTTTTTCAATTGCAGGTATTGGAAATTTTAAGTTTTTAATTATAAATTCCTGATCTTTTTTTATTTCCTGTTCTAGGTATTCTCTTAGCTGAGCTGGATTTGTATTTTTTGTTTCATTGAAGCATTGTATCCAAGCATCTGGTTCAATTTTTAAAGTAAATAACTCTTCGGACCCATCATCCATTATATTTTCAGCTATATTATTAATTTCTTTTAGAGTTAAGTTTTTATTTGGTAGTTTTGGAATATTATTCCTCGGGATTCTTTTAACTGTTAGTTCTCTATTAGTGCTTTTTTTATTTATATTGAGACTGGAAACAAGCCAATTACTATAGTCTTTTACTAATCCAGCTTTGATAGGATTTAGGTGAATGTATTTTAGTCGATTTATCGCAGTTTCCGGATCTAGTATTACGGGATGATCATATCCATCTGACCAAACAGTTTTTTTTATCCTACCCTTTAAGCGATTTACTATGTAGGCAGTTTCTCTTTTAAAATATTCAACAAACTTAGGAACATCGCTCGGATCTTTGACTACTATCATTATATGAAAGTGATTACTCATCATTACATAAGCTACAATAGTCACCGGATACCTAGATTGAGCTCTAGCCA
>JAIYCX010000070.1 GCA_027487795.1 Pseudomonadota bacterium
TACAAGGAGATTGGCTTAGGTAGTTTTGTTGTATTGGTAGTTGTAGAAATACAAGTTGTGGGAGGATGTTACAGCCCAAGTTAGTTTAAGTTTTGAATTGCTGGTATCTAGTAAATTCATCTTAGGTTTTTTTCTTTGGCAAATTTTTTGTCAGTTGGTTAAGTGTTGTCTTTGTTTGGGGAGAAAAAACAGGAAGGTCAGGAGGATAGAAGGGGGGAGTTTGGGGTTTGTAACACGCAAACTTTTTGTAAAGGCGCAGAATCTTCTCTGCTACCGAAACTCTCTTTTTCACATAATACGATCTAAATTATTAACCCCCTCCTATCCTCCTACCCTTCCTGTTTTTTTTTATGAACGGTGGTGGCATGTCTAGACTCACCATAAATTCCAACATTCCATCCCTAAACGCCCAGCGTAGTTTATCTAACGCTACAAAGAAACTCGGCGATAGTTACACTCGTCTATCTTCTGGACTTCGCATTAATAAAGCATCGGATGATGCTGCAGGCTTATCTATCTCAGAGTCTCTAAAAGCCGACACTCGTTTATTCAATCAAGGCATAAGAAATTTAAATGACGGAGTTAGCTTATTAAATATCGCAGATGGTGCTTTGAATGAACTTTCAAATATTACTATACGTCTAAGAGAATTAGCAACTCAAAGTGCAAATGGAACTTTTAGTAATAAGCAGAGAGTCGCCCTAGATCAAGAAGCTCAGAGTTTATCTAAGGAGTATAATAGAATAGCAAGAACTACAGAGTTTAATGGAAGAAAGATTTTTAATGGCGATTTTGGAGAGTTGAGTTTGTCTGCGGGTATTGGGCGTAGCGGTTTAATAGTGGATGGCCTTGGCGGAGGAATTGGTGATGGGAGTTTTTTTGCAAGTCAATCAATTTCTGCAGGTTTAGCACCCAGTCAGATTAAGATTTTAGATTATAACAGCGATGGAATTTCTGATTTTGTTACATACGAGGATTTTGGTAATAGCTTTAGTTTATATATAGGAAATGGTAATGGTACTTTTCAGGTTAGACAGTCAATTGCTGACGGTTCTTCTCAAGTAGGTTCACCAACTAACTTCTTCAATAATTATATAGATCTCAATAACGATGGTATCACTGATTCATATCGAATGAGCGGTTTTACTAGAGTTTTAGTAGAACTAGGAAATGCTAATGGTACTTTTCAGGTCTCCTCATCGTATATTGTAGGGAGTCAAGTATTAGAAGCTAGAACAGGTGATTTCAATGGTGATGGTATTCTTGATTTCGTTACGCCTGATAGACTTGTTGGCAGAGCTAATATATTACTTGGAAATGGAGATGGTACTTTTAGGGCAGTGCAGTCATACGTCACTGGAGGAGGTGCGCGGTCGGTTGTTGTAGCAGATTTTAACGGCGATGGAATTTCCGATTTAGCAACTTCCGATAATACTAGAGTTAGCATATTACTTGGAAATGGTGATGGTAGTTTTAAAACTAGAACGTCATTTTTCAGTGATACCCAAAACTCTATAAGAGCAGGTGATTTTAATGGTGATGGATTTATTGATTTAGTATCTACAAATCCAACAAGCGATAGTATTGGAGTATTGTTAGGTAATGGTGATGGAAATTTTAAAGCTAGTACATCTTTTGTTAGCGGAGACAACCCTGTATCTATAGAAATAGGAGATTTTAACGGCGATGGCGTTTCCGATTTCGTATCTACGAATAGCGATTCAAATACTCTAAGTATATTTTTGGGTAACGCAAATGATGGCGTATCTGCACTACAATCGTTTTCTCTTAAAACTAGGCAAGATTCTAAGCTAGCAATGGATTACCTATCAGGAGCTCTTACAAGACTCTCTAAACAGCGCGGTGAAATTGGTGCATTCCAATCACGCTTAGATTTTGCAACAAGTACTCTACAAACTAGTTCATTAAATTACCAAGAAGCAAATTCGAGAATCACAGATATCGATGTCGCAGAAGAGTCATCTAGACTAGCAGCGACAAGGATATTACAACAATCAGCAGCAAGTATTTTAGCGCAGGCTAACCAGCAGCCGCAACTAGTTTTGAACCTGCTTCGAGATCTGTAGGGCTCGCCTAGAATGCGTGGAGATAAGTGTTGCGTGCTAGGAGGTATGATATAAAAATCTACAATAATCCAGCTGCAAATTTTTCATAACTCATTATTTGTACGTTATAATGTGAATATTCTCTATGATAATTGTTTTTAGTGACTAATTGTATCGCGAACTTTGGTTTTAATAATGAATTAAAATGAATAAGATTTTGAGAGGGTGTGGTGCTATTTGATTTACATTCAACCAGCATCCAGGGTTTTTCGTCTTTAGTAACAAGAAAGTCAACCTCGCGTTTTTCCTTATCTCTCACAAATCTTAATTCGAATTCTCCTTGAGCAGTATCAGTCCAAAAATTTACTAATTTAAGTAGATGTAATGCGGTTAGATTTTCAAGACGTTTTGATTCTAGATCTGGTGGAATTCTCATAATGTCATATAAAAATAATTTAGGCTCAGCTTTTAAAGCTCTAGAAATATTTTTAGAATAGGGCTTAATTGTAAAGGAGTAGTATAGTGACTCTAAAACTTTTAACCATTCACCAACTGTAGCATATGCTTTTGAAACATCTTCTCTTAATGAATTAGTAGATAATAACGATCCTACTCTATTTGATAGTAGTGATATTAAAACCCTAAAAGAGTTAAGATCAGATATATTTCTAATCTCTCTGGAGTCTTCTAGTACTAATCTATCTAATCTTAATCTACTCCATCTTAATGCTTCAGTTTGTGAACCACTAAAAAAAGGTTCTGGAAATCCTCCTAGTGTTAGTAGATCTTTCCATGGATATATAATTTTTTCATTTTTAAAAATTTCATCTGGTGTAATAGATATTTCAGATTCTGCTACACTAAAGGGATGGAGATGATAAGGTAAATACCTACCAAGTAAGCTATCCGAGCCTTTTCTAAAAAGATCTAAACGTGTGCTTCCTGTAACCACAAAAGGTAAATGATACTTATCGTAAATGCCTTTTATTTTTGTTTTCCACTTCTGATCTTTATGAATTTCATCTAAGACTACAACGCCTGGCCCCCTAGATGAGATACTTTTTTCTGGTGACTTAGCCCAATTTCGTAAAAAATCTTCGTCATCATATAAAAAATAATTTGATTCATTTGTAAGCAAAGATTTGGCTAAAGTAGATTTACCAACTTGTCTAGGTCCGGATATAAACGTAATCTTTTCTTTTGAGATAGAATCAGATTCAATAGCTGATTTAAGATAGCGAATAGGGCTTTTCATTATGCTATTTTTTCAGTGAACTGATAAAAGGTCAAGACTTTTTATCAGTTCACTGAAAGGGTATGTAAGAAAATAAGAAACTTATTATTTTCTTACATACAAATTTGATAAAATTATCTAATAAAATTAATTACTTAAAGACCTAAATTTGTTACCAAATAGTCCCTAAAGTAATCTCCAGTCATTCCCGATCCTTAGAGTATGGAGAGCTCTATATTTCAGACCTTAAAACTGTCGTATGTATATAGGTTGTCCAGCAAGGAAGTTTCTAGAAGATTTCACGGAGTATCGAAATCTTTGCATTATGGATGTTGTTTTATACAAGGAGATTGGCTTAGGTAGTTTTGTTGTATTGGTAGTTGTAGAAATACAAGTTGTGGGAGGATGTTACAGCCCAAGTTAGTTTAAGTTTTGAATTGCTAGTATCTAGTA
>JAIYCX010000045.1 GCA_027487795.1 Pseudomonadota bacterium
GCAACAGACTTGGGTATTAATCCAGTTACTTCTCGTATACTATTTCAAAGAAATATTAGAACCGTAGACCAAGCAAAAGCTTTTCTTACACCAACTCTTAGAAATCACTTACCTAATCCTAGAGAATTAAAAAATGTTATCCCTGCAGTTGAAAGAATTATTGCTGCGATAAAAAATAATGAATATATTACTATTTTTAGTGATTTTGACGTAGATGGAATAACTTCAGCTTCGCAAATTTGGCATGTATTATCTAACGCAAAAGCAAAGCTAAGATACTACGTCCCAGATAGACAAAAAGAAGGCTACGGACTATCTGAATATGCCGTAAAAAAACTAGCAGAAGAAAAAACAAATCTTTTAATCACTTTAGATTGTGGCATAACCAGCGTAAAAGAAATTAGGCTTGCTAAAGAACTAGGTCTAGACGTGATAGTAGTAGATCATCATGAAATCGGACAGGAAGAAAATCCAGCTGATATAATAATCAATCCACATCAAGTAGAATGCGGCTTTCATAATGAAAAGCTTGCTACCGCAGGTATCGCTTGGTTAATTTCAATTGTACTACTAAAAGAATTACAAGATAAGAGTACAGATCTAGGAATAGACTCCGCAAAATTACCCAGTAATAAAGAGCTGCTTGACTTAGCCGCAGTTGGCACTATTTGCGATATGGTACCTCTTACTGGAGTTAATAGATTAATTGCTTCACGAGGTCTTGATCTAATAAGACAAGCCCCTAGATTAGGCATACAAGCTCTTATTGATATTGCAGGTCTGCCAGTAGGAAACAGATTTTCTTGCTCAAGTGTTTCGTTTGGAATTGGCCCAAGATTAAATGCAGCTGGTAGAGTAGAATCTGCAAACCTTGGTTTTGATTTACTAACATCAAACTCAAGTGCCGAAGTTAAAAAACTAGCAAACACCATAAACAAACTCAATAATGACAGAAAAAGTCTAGAAGAATATGCTAGAGAAACTTGTTTAGAGATTCTTGAAAACGATGAAGAAAGTGAAAAGTTTGCTTATGCTTTATATGACGACTCTTTTCACTTAGGGGTTATTGGAATAGCCGCACAAAGAATAGTAGAAGCAAAGTATAGACCCGTCGCTGTGATGACATTAGCTAAAGATGGTGCAAAGCCACTAGTGAAAGGATCCGTGAGAAGCGTAAAAGGATTTCACGTTGCAGAAGCCTTAAACAAACTATCAAAGCTTCTAATATCACACGGAGGACATGCAGAAGCTGGCGGATTTTCATTAGAACCTGAGAATTTAAAAGAATTTCAAAGTAAATTTAACGAAGTAGCAAAAGAAATTTTCAAGGGAGAGTATCCAAAAAAGGTATCAAAGTTTGATCTTGAATTAAACTTTTCAGATATAAATATACAGCTAGTACAAGAACTACAAACTCTAGCTCCTTTTGGAATAGGTAATCCTAGTCCGCTATTCAAAACAAGTGCTGCTGAAATAAAACAGTTTTTTATTATGGGCGAATCACACGTAAAAGTAGAACTTCACAAAGAGAACACTACAAGAACCGCCATAGGCTGGAGAATGTCTGGGAACAAACTACTAATAAGAGGAAATTTAGTAGATATAATTTATTCTCTAGAGCTGAACACTTACAAAGGAATTACCTCAGTACAACTAATTATAAAAGAGCTAACAGCATCCTGTTCATGAGCTATCTTCTCTTAGGAATTCTATTTCTAACTTTAATAAACTTCTTTTTAGAGTTTAGATCTAGAAAAGTTACGCTTTATGAATTCACAACTACTTGCTGGAGTCTAATATTTATTGGGCTCCTGATATCTTCGAATAATCAATTGCCGCTTGGAGTTTTCCATCAAGAGCTGAGTGAGCCTGGCTCATTAAGTAGTCGCTTAGTACTACCGATAGCAGACCCAACAATCAGAAGACTTCTTGAGCCCTCTATTTGGATATTTATTACTTTAATAATTAATCTAACGAATGTATTTTCAATAAAAAAATCTAAATTAATTAATGCAGCGTTATTTTTAGTTATCTCTTGCTGGATAACAGGCGCATTAAATTTAGAATATCATAATGAAAATATAAAAATCATAACTCATTACGGATGGCTAATATCTTTAATGCTAATAAGCTTAGCTTTATCTCTAAAGCTATTTTCAAGTCAGAACAGAACCAACAAAAGTAGTGAGCTTAGACTATCTCTTGTAGGTTTAACTATTTTTTTGATAATTGGAATAAAGTTTCTTAGCACAGTATTTTGGCCTAACAATACCGTAACTACTGGAGTTCATTTTTACAGTTGGTTTCCAGAAAACTGGTCTTTAGGTTATGGGAACTCAAGCGAATTTACAACAGAAGCTTGCTATAAACCTGCCATTGGAGAGTACAATTATAAAGATATTGAAACTATCAAAACTCAGTTTAAAAACATTGAGGCACACGGCATTGATCTTTTAATATACGACTGGTGGCCAAGTAGAAGAGATTTGAAAAATAGAGTTATAGAATCCACCAAGCTGATTAAAGACAATAGCAATTTAAAATTCGCTGTACACTTTGAGTCACTAGATATTCAGGACTATCCAAAAACTAATAGCATAGTTACTTTAAATTCAAAGATGACAAGAACTTTAGTAAACTCCTTTGAATTTTTAGCAAAAGAAATGTTCTCAAATGAGCGTTATTACAAAATAGACGGCAAACCTGTTGTATTCATGTATGCGACTAGACATCTAGTGGGCAATGTTTCTAAATCTATCTTAGAAACTAGAAAAGCTATAAAGAATAAATATAATCTAGATTTATACCTAATAGGTGACGAAGCGTACTTCCATGTTCCAACTCTAGAAAAGAAGAAACTTGTACTACTTCCAGAATATATTCCTAACTGGAATAGACTGAAAGCTTTTGATGCCATAGGTCTATATAATCCATACGATCCAACTAAATCTTATGAAGGCTTGCATGAGTCAGATTTGAATCGTTTTTTTAGTGAAACAGAAAAACTCTATGCTAACTATCAGTATATAGCTTCAACTTTAGGTATTCCATTCTATCCAACAATAATACCAAGCTATAATGATAAAAAAATGCGTCCTATGTTAAGTCATGAAATTATTCCAGAAGTGAGTACGAGTGGTGAGAGAACTTTTGATGTTTTAGCGAGTATTAGTAAGAATGTTAATCTTAGATCAACATCAAAGCATAAGATAAGCACTATTACTTCTTGGAATGAATGGAATGAAGGGACGCAGATTGAAGAGAAAGTTGGATGCAGCTCACAGTAACTAGTAAAATATTAAAAAAACCGCCTTTCAACGGTTTGAGTGATAAAAAAAACCTAATTTCTTTACTTCTTGATCTGCGATTTTTTTTGGTAATAAAACAAAACAACCACAGCTAGGTGAACTAATAATGCGCCAACAATAGTTGTCGCATCTAGGAAACGTTCCCCAAGTAGTAGTGCTGTCCATGTAGGAGCAAGTACGGCTACCAATGTCGGAGCAAAACTTGCAAGCAAGATATTCTCCTTATTTACCTTATTCATCGAACGAGCCCAAAGTAACTCAGGGATTGCAGACTGCACTAACGAAAGTACGGCCATTAGTAGCCACGCCTTAGCAGAAGGAAACTGATTAACCCAGACAACATCTGATAGCCAAAAAGAGCCAAGGTAACTACTAGAATCTAGAAAGAGTCTTGGTAGAAAAACAAGGATTAGAATTGCAGGAACTGCAATCATATTCCCCAAAAGAACCGTTCCTACCTTATACTCCTCACCATTCTTAGCAAGACCATTCTTAGCAGGACCGTCCTTAGACACTTTAGTGTGACTAAATATTAGCCCAGCAAAAGTTACCCCGCCGCAAACCCCCATTGCTATCCCAAATAGACCTGAATCCAATCCTCGAAACCAGAAAAGGGATAAACCAAAAAAGTTAATGAGAATCGTTAAAACTTCAATTATATTTGGCCGTCTTTTGTCGTAAAAAAACTGATAGAATGCCAAATAAATTGGAGCTGAATTACAGAACAAGTATCCATTAGCGGTACCTGCAATGATAATGGCTGCGAAAAAGAAAACGTTATTCAGAGCTCGACAAATAGCACCTCCTATTTGCCAAGGCGAAAAGCTAAAAGGCAAATCCCTGAAAGGGTTTTTTCTTACTTGGACGAAATAAATCATCCGCATAAAAATTACCACGAGCACTGATCTGATCAGTGCTATCTGAGCAATTGAAAGCTCAGATTTAATTGGCCCCACCAGAATACCGGCGAGACTAAACAAGAAAACACCAATCAAGACTTCATGAATAGGCTTAATATTCATGGATGACTCCTTTCTCGGAGGTATAGAACTAAGAACCCTTAAAAAACAAACTAAAAACACGCCGATGCGGTTTTCTTAATATTTTATTAAAGCTTTATAAAATAAAGCTATTTTCTACCCAGATATGAATTTTTATGACTCTGATGTTTATGCCATTTGTGTATAATTTTGTTTCTTTTAAAGTAAGGCACTACATGATGGCTTACCTTAAAATAGCTTAAGTACTTAAAAGATAAAGAAATTATCCGTAAAGAAACATCTTACTTTATTTTACGAAACTAGCGCACCACTCTCGAAATTGAGCCAAGGCTTTGCCTCTATGGCTTAGTTGATTCTTAAGCTCATGGCTGATCTCTGCGTAAGTTAACCCTGGGGTACTGACTCCTTCAAAAATAGGGTCATAGCCGAAGCCATTTTCACCACGTATGTCTTCTGCAATATATCCTTCACTCTCACCTCTAGCAGAAAAAAGAACTTTTCCCATAGAATCAACGACGACAACAACTGCAACGAAACGTGCAGTGCGTTTTTCTTTTGGCACGCCTTTCATTAAACGAAGTAGCAGATCATTGTTATTTTTATCTATTAAACTTCGACTAAGACCAGAAGATGTATGACTGACTATAGCACCCTTATTTAAATCGAACTCACATTCAGAAAATCTTGCAGAATGAACTCCTGGAAGTTTTTTTAAATAGTCTACCTCTAAACCGGAGTCATCCGAGATAGCAATACCTTTATATGTAGTGGCATATACCCTACCCTTCAGGATGGCATTTCCTATAAAGTCCGCTTCTGTCTCTTCGGGATCAAGCGGTGGGACGACTACTAACTCAATTCCCGAATTTAAAAGTATCGCTGTATAATCTGCAATCTTTCCTTTATTTCCAGTACCTAAAAAAAATTTCATCATCATAAAAAATTCCTTTCAAAAAGTAAAAAACTGACGCTCTAAATAGATACGTCAGTTTATTTTCAAACCTCAACAAAATCCTATCCGCTTATCAAAAATTCTCTTTCCTAATATCCACGACCTTCTCGACGTAGATTAGTCCACTCTCCAACCTTACGTACGCAGAAAAACTTCGCGTCATTCTTTTGAGGAATCATCGACAAATTCGGACACATTGCGATAAAATTACTTACATGGTAGCTACTAAGGGCAAAGCATGCAGCCTTCGAATCAGTATCAGCAATCGTCATATTACTTGATTTTTTATCAAGTTTTTTACGAGCTAATTCCCAAATTTGTGGCGATTCCTTAGTGAGTCTAGCTCCTCTAGCATCGACTAGAGCCTCACATCCAACTATTGCTCCGAAGTAAGATCTGATATTCACTTTAGAGAGCAACAATTCGGCCAACTCTGTCGGAACACAAGTCACACAAGCAATCCGTTCAGGACCAAACTTATCGTATGCAAGCTGCAAAAACTCTTTGGCTCCGGATTGTAATTTCGGATCGGGCAAATCTTCTCCAATTAAACTACTAACAACGTCAGTAAAGATGTCACTTATCCTCAGTGCGTTAGAAGTTTTTTCAAATAAATTATTTCCTTCCGCCATCCGAAAGTACCAACCTTCGTTCAGGTAATGAGTATCTTTATACAAGCTGACAGCTCGATCTAAAGGTAGATTGATGTTAATTTTTTTATGTGCACGAACCGCTGCCTCTATATGAATAGGGCTTGTATTCGTTACGATTGTTTCATCTAAACCAATCAACAGAACATCACTATCATGAATCTCGCTTAGGACTTCCTGTAACATATCCATCTCCCGTAAGCTAAAACAAAGAAAAACCATTAAAAAGATAATAACAAAATTATATGAAAAGGCCAAATCATGCTAAAAATATAGAAATTATAGCTGCTTTAATCGCTGTCTTTAAAGTTAAAAACTATGCGCTCTTTTTTATTTATATTTATAGTTTTTATAGTTACTGAATATTCTTTTGCCGAAAATTCAACTTGTAATCAATCAAAACAAGCAATAGGACTAGCCTGTCTCCACTGCACTAGTCCAGAAGCTAAAGAACAATCTATTCAAATAGCAGAGATACTAAGAGATAGTTGTAGAAAAAATATAGCGATATCAGTGCTAATGGATAACTCCTTTGGAACTGATTATAAAAACATAGAAAATATTATTAAAGTATCAACTTCAAAAGGAGCAAAATTAAAATTATACTTATATTACGGAAACGGACCATGGCAGAGGAAAGCAAATCCTCCGTCAACTTTAGGTTTTGGTACAAATATAAAACCTAAACAGTTTAGAACTGAGATATTAAGCAACTCTATACTGCAAAATGAATTTAAAAATAATCTTCTAGCAAGCAAAGATTTACTTATTTTAAATACTAACGCCGGTGGATCAAATTTTATAATTCCCATGTTGGAAGATAATCTAGACAAAGAATCTGCTAGTTACTTAGAAAAACTAGTGAAAGATATTCTTGTTATTAGCGACAATTTAAATTACTCAATTGGGAGAAATCCCTGTCCCGCATGCTACCCAGGTAATGACGACTCAGTTAATTCAGGTACTTTTCTAGATCAGCATATAAACTCAGCTACGAACATTATTCTTACTAAAGACGGATTAGTAACTAATGATGGACTAGACTTTTATTTCCCCTGGGAAAAACCTGAAAATAGACTTTCATTAAAAAACATTAAAAAACTTATTACAAACTCGCATAGAAGAAATAATACTTTCATTCTTTGGAGAGCTACTTCTCAGGGAATTACAAATACAAAAAAAATGCTTTCGCCTGAGAATAGAGAATATCCGATATTTAACAATGCAGAAGTTTCTGAATTAAAGGAAATACTATCTGAAAACTAATTCGCTTAAACAAAGAGACCTACAACCAGAAGTAATGGATCAACCAAATATAAGTGATGATGATCTTAACTTTGCACTTAGTGATTTGGCTAAAGTTCACAAGCTTAGTTTTACTGCTCAGCAAATCTGGAAACAAGTTTATCAGTGGTACATAAAAAATACAGTTAAAGAAGTTCGAATTTTAGATATTGCTTCTGGAGGCGGTGATATTTTAATAAAACTCTGCGAACTTGCTCAAAGGGATAATATTACTATTAACGGACTTGGAGCTGATATTAATCAGAAAAGCTGTGACAGAGCGAATTCAATAGCTTTAAAGAAAAACATCCAACATAATATTCAATTTAAAGTACAAAATGTTTTCTTAAAAGAAACATACGAGAACTATGACATAGCAATCTGTAGTTTATTTTTACATCATTTAAAAACGGAAGATATTATTTGTCTTTTAAAACTAATAGTAGCAAGTGAAGTAAAACTCTTTATTTGCAATGATCTTAAAAGATCTATACTCGGTTATTATATGGCACTAATTGGAACTAGGTTATTTACGACTTCGCCTATTGTTCATATTGATTCATTAATTTCTGTGCGGTCAGCATTGAGTATTAAAGAAATATTTTCTTACTGCATACAAGCAGGCATGACCAATACTCAAATAAGCTCATACTGGCCTGAAAGATTTAATCTAAACTGGGAGCGCACCAGTGAGTAGTATTATAGAAAATACGACTTGGGATTTCGTAATTATCGGGGCTGGACCTAGTGGAAGTGCGGCAGCTATTAACTTAGCCTCCAAAGGCAAGTCTGTTCTCTTAATTGATAAATCAAGTTTCCCAAGAGATAAGGTTTGTGGTTGTTGCTTAAATGAAAAATCCTTAAGACTACTCGATTCACTAGGTGTTTTGAATAAAGTAATGGAGCAAGTTAGTTCTAAGTTAGAAAATCTATCCCTGACAATAGCTAACAAAAATTTTAACATCCCCTTATCAGGTAATGGCCTTGCTGTTTCAAGAATACTATTAGATGAATTGTTAATTACACAGGCGATAAAAAACGGCACTACCTTTTTACCTTCAACTAAAGTAAAAATTAATACACAACTTGCCAATACTGAATTTAGAAGTATTAAAATAGAGGGTGGGAATAATTTAGAAATTAAATCTCGTTTTATAATATTAGCTACTGGATTATCTAATCCCAAAATATTTATAGATCCCGAAGAACAAAAGCAATTTAAAACTTATATTTCCAAAAATTCACACATAGGTGTGGGGGCGAAGGTAGATTGTGATTCTATTAATATCAAAAATAATGAAATAAAAATGTATGTTAATAAAGAAGGCTATGTTGGAATTACTAGACTAGAAGACGGCAACATTGATTTAGCAGGTGCCATTTCGGCACATAAAGACGAGAGCCTAAAAGGCCAAGTACTAATTAAAGATACCATATCTAAGATACTACCTAACAACATTTTTAAAAATAAAAATGATTTTCAAAACATAGTTTGGCAAGGTACCCCACTATTAACCAGAGAGTCCAAACTAAATATTTCAAAAGTATTCCTAATAGGAGATGCTAACCGTTATGTTGAACCATTTACAGGCCAAGGTATTAGCTGGGCGCTGGAGTCTGGTGTCATGATTAGTGAATATTTAGAAAATACCTTAACAAGTTCCTCAATAAATCAAAAAAACTGGAAACGGGTTCTTAAAAAAACTCAGGGTAATGAGATGCTGAAATGTAATATAATAAAACATAGCCTGAGGTATCCAAAGACCACTTCAAAGATTCTTAGTTATGTTTTGAAAATCCCAAACTCTACTCACTACCTGACTACTTTATTTGGTCATGGCATGGCCACAAATAAAGATATGAAAATCCCATGATTTCAAACAAAGCATTTATTAACGGCATAGGTACTGCAATACCAAGTAGAAAACTAACCAAAGATGCGACCAGTGAGATAATTAGTAAAATCTCAGTCAACATTCCAGAAAAAGTTATCTCTAAGCTAGTGCAAAAATCAGGCATAGAGAAGAGATATGTTTCTAATCCTATGTACTCAGAAAACGATAAAGGAAGCTTATGGGAAAAGACCGCAACGCCTTGCGAGACAGTATACAAGGGTCCTAGCACCAAAGAGCGAATGGATTTGTATGAATATACAGCTCCCCAAATTGCTCTGGAATCTTCTAAGATAGCGTTAAGCAATTCTAACACTGCAAATGAAGATATCACTCATCTTATTACGATCAGCTGCACTGGTTTCTACGCTCCCGGAATAGATTGTTTTTTAATTGAAGAACTTCTGTTAAGAAATAACATAAATCGAGTTCAATTAGGATTTCTAGGTTGTCATGCTGCAATAAATGGAATAGCAACTGCTGCTGCTATAGTAAAAGCAGACAACAGCGCTAAAGTACTATTAGTATCCGTAGAAATTTGCAGTGCTCATGTTTCATTTGATACAGATGCGCTTATTCCAAACATCATCTTTGCAGATGGAAGTTCAGCACTTGTGATTAGTTCACTACAAAATAAAGACACAGATCTGAAAATAGAATCTCAATATTCTTATTTAATACCAAATACAAAAGCAGCTATGACTTGGAAAATTGGGGATAATGGATTCAATATGCACTTATCTCCTGAGCTACCTAATATCATAGAGAGTTATGTAGGTAGTTGGGTACTTAAAGATTTAAAACTCGATACAAATAATGCTTTATGGGCAATTCATCCGGGAGGAATAAGAGTGCTACAAGCCACTCAAACGGCTCTGAACTTAACAGAGGATAATATTAAAATATCTAAAGAAGTTTTGAGAGACTTTGGTAACATGTCCTCTGCTACGGTAATATTTATACTGGAAAAATTAATAGAAAAAAGAAAGAATGAACCAGTCTATATGCTAGGATTTGGGCCTGGATTATTTTGTGAGTGTGTTGCGTTTAGCTAAAGCTAGTACTTATTTACTTTTTCTACAATTGGGTTTGGTACTCTTAAATCTTTCTGACCTCATTCTCGCACATTCCACCTGGAATGTAGCTGCGAGGTGCCCTAAATTTTTTCCAGCTAAATTTAGCTGAGGAAAAAAAATTTACTCGAAGTCCGGTCAGCAAGACTTAAGAGTACCAAACTTTTATTTGTAAATTTATCTTCTAACTTTGAAGTAATCCTTCTTTTAGAAATTTAAATAAAGCTCTTTTGATCCAATTTGAATTTAGCTCAGGGTTCTTTCTGATAATAACTTCGCTAACTTCTAATAATGTCCTTGTACCATCTAGTAAAATTAATAACTCTCTTTCATTGTTATCAATAGAAATGCTATGATGAAGCAAGGTTGTTACAGATTGCTTAGTCAGTGCTTGCTGTCTAGCAAGCTTACTTGCAATAGGTCTTTCGGCTAGAAGATTTGTAGAGTAGCCAGTACTTGATCGAACTTCTATAAGATTTGCAAAAATGCCGTTTATTAGTACTTCTATAATGTTTTCATTCTGTTTTAGAGTTGTCCCGCTCATAGATAGATTATTGATCAGCTCTGAGACTGAGATCGCAACAGGCCAGGCTGAAATTATTTTCCTAAGTGCCGTCAAGGCTGCAGGATCTTGAAGCCTAATAGAGCCTCCATTTGGATGAGAAAATTCAATAGTTTTGTTTTTTGCTTCAGTAGAAATTTCCTTCTCAATTAAATTTGTAGCAATAAAGAGATTATATATATTCTTCTGAAAACAATTACGATCTACTTTAATTTCTTTTCTGCAGAATAGTGATCTTCTAAAACTTCTTAGCCTTGCAATATCTGCATATTGCTCAAATGACAAAAGATCATCCTTTAATTTATTTAAAGTTTGAGATGCATGCTGATCTAAACCCATAGTTGTAGAGGTAGATAATTCAGTATCCACTAAATACTGTAAGTTAAAGTGCTTAGCTTTTGTAAAAATTTCGCTAATATAAAAAGGATTATTGATTTCTGCTAGGAAGTCATGGAGAAAATACCAATCTGGTCTACTAATAAAATGTTTTATCTCCTCCTTAAGATGCTTTGAAAAATCACTTTGACTGCCAAGAAGCATATTGCTGGTTATCTTCAATGCACGTCTTGATTTATTAATTAAATCTTCAGTATCTACTACCTCTTTAGAATCTATTAGCATAATGTCTCTAAAGATCTCTCGCGCCTTCCAACCTGGATAAGTATTATAACTAAAATAACATATACCATTTGAAGTTAATAACTTTGAGCAGAGCTCAAACATTTTATCTCGTACAACCTCAGGCACCCAAGATAAAATTCCATGTGCAATAATATAGTCAAATTTTCCTAATTTCTCGTCTAAGTCTAAAATGTCAGCATGTTTTAATTGTACATTTTTAAGTCCTAATTTATTTATATTATCAATTCCCTCCTCCACCTGCTTTTCAGAAAGATCAATTCCAATAAATTCACTATTTGGAAGCGCATAAGCCATTCCAATAATATTATTTCCTTTTGCTGCTCCAAGTTCTAGAAACCTGCAAGAATTTGGAGAAGCTGGAGCGAGTCCATAAAGTGTCCCTATCGCAGAGAGAGTCTCTGGGTGCGTATTTGAAAATGGCTCGTCTTCATATGAGACTTGATCGTACAAAGTCATTTTAAGTTCTTAATGGTTTTATAATTTATGAATTATTCTCATAGCATCACAAGTAACTGAGAATAAAGAAAAAATCTTGAAATATAATATATTGACCAAAACAGTAGGTTAATATACTATGTCATATAAACATAATAGGCCTTGGATAATCTTCATAGCCTTGCTCTTTCTCATTTCAAATATTCGTAGAAGAAAAAGAATTTAAAGTTCCTCAACATCCGAGCTTAATAGATATTTGCCTAATGGCATTAAATTTAGCTCGGTTATGAGGTCCTTTTTGTTTACCACGTACACAAGGTTTTAGGAGACTAAGAAATGAACCAGACTACAGTCCAATTTCGTAACTTGCTGATAAGGAATACTAAAGACCTAAGTTATTATTTAGAATTTCTTACGGAGAACCTACCAGTAGTCGCCAAGTTGTTTCAAGAAGATAAGGTGATTCGTACCCTTATCGCTAATCAACTTGTTTATGAGTTGTTATCTGCAACCGATGACAATACTTATAGTTCGATTTCTCGATGGGGACATTCTTTAATCGACTCTCTTATCTATGAAGAAGTAATCGTAGAAGTTAGGGTCGAGTATCGGCGGATTCTGGAAACTCTATACATGCGAATGTTTAACATCGCATGCGGTCTTATAGAAGAGCCAAATATAGTCGGATTAGTTCGTTTAAACCCTTCGAAACAAAACCCAAAGCTTTACTTCGTACTTCCACGCAGTGAAACTTTGATGGAAAGATTATCAAGATGCTACGAAAATACAGCCATTTTTTCTGCCGACAATGCGGGGCCGGAATATTTGAATTACCTTGCTAAAATCCCTAGATGTTCAAATGAAAAAGCAACACCCCGAGCAACCGTTATTACTTACTAAATTATATGTGTATCCAAGAACTCTAATCAGAGCTTTTGAATATTTATATTAATAGTAAGTTA
>JAIYCX010000031.1 GCA_027487795.1 Pseudomonadota bacterium
AAAAATAGGCCTAGATTCAGAAAACAGAATTTGGCTACTAGACACTAAAGGACGCACCCAAGTAATCTCAGAAGAACTTTTCAAAACAACCGCCAAAAAAAGTCCCTTTTTTGAAGCCAGAGGAGAGGCGGCTAGTTTTATTCCTTAGTGGTGGTTGGGGGTAAGCTAGAACCGATTAATTCTTATACTTAATATATTGTAGTTAATATTTTATAGTTTCCTGTGAGCGTGAGCCAATAATCCTCGTTTTTGCCCTTGCAAGCACCCCGCG
Source organism: Pseudomonadota bacterium (assembly GCA_027487795.1). Classification (GTDB taxonomy): domain Bacteria; phylum Bdellovibrionota_C; class UBA2361; order SZUA-149; family DAOLCO01; genus JAIYCX01. The sequence goes on from JAIYCX010000031.1 coordinate 272, forward strand.
CATTAGTCTGCAAAGAACTTTTTTTTGCAGAGCAAAAAATTTCCAGCCTAATTGCTCCACACCAACAACCCCAACCCCTACGGGTCTGCAAACGAGCATTATTGGCTCACGCTCACTCTTTGTTGTCTTTTATTAAAGAAAAGACTCACGACAAAGTCATTAAATTATAAGTGTTTGTCATCTCCTGTAACAAGTTGTTGGGTTTTAAAAGAGGCATGTACCTATTGTGCATTAGATCTATATTACAATCTAAAATGAGCCGATTAGCCCCACTAATCGGCTCAAAAAAACGCTTGTTTATGAGCCGATTATAGGCTATAATCGGCTCATGGAATATATCTGGCAACATAAAGATTGGCCTAATTTTAAGTTTAATCTTAGTAATTTTGATCAACAAATTCAGGAAGTTAAAATATTAATTTCTGAAAATATCGGTGCTTCTAGAATTATCTCTAAAGAACAAAGATTCGAGTCTGAAGTTCACTCGCTGTTAGAAGAAGCTATAAAGTCCTCTCAAATAGAAGGTGAAATATTTTCAAGGGAAGATGTCAGGTCTTCTATTATTAATCATTTAAACATCCAAACAAACAAACATAAGATATCGGACATACGAGCAGATTCTATAGTTTCTCTACTAATCGATGTAAAAAATACATTTGATAACGAATTATCAAAAGAAGTTTTATTTGAATGGCATAAAAAATTATTTTCATATGTTCGACAATATAATTTAGAAGGTCAAACAATTGGAAAATGGAGAATCTCCGAGGAGCCGATGAGGGTGATATCTGGCTCAATGAATAAAATTAAAATTCATTTCGAAGCTCCGCCCTCAGAGGTAGTAAATAAAGAGATGAAAAAATTTATTAAATGGTTTAACGATTCAAAGCAAAAAGCCCTAGAAGACTTTAATTATGGAATAATTAGAGTGGCCTTGTCACATCTTTATTTTGAAAGTATTCACCCCTTTGAAGATGGAAATGGTAGAATTGGGAGATGCCTCGCAGAAAAAGCATTGGCACAAATAATAACTAATCCAACTTATTTTTGTTTATCAAGTGCATTAGAGAAAAACAAAAAGAAATACTACCTAGAATTAGAAAATGCCCAAAAGAAAAATGATACCAGCAAATGGATTTCTTTTTTTATAAAGGTAATTCATGATTCCTTGATTAGTGTAAATAAGTGCTATCAATTTGTAAATTACAAGTCTAAGTTGTTTTATAAATATGAAAAAACTCTATCAGAAAGACAACTTAAAGTTATTAAAAAAATGATAGACAAATTACCATTCGAAGAGTTTGAAGGTGGGATGAATGCAAGAAAATATTGCTCTCTGACTGGCATATCTAAAGCTACTGCAACCAGAGATTTAACAGAACTCTTACAACTAGGAATCTTTAAGCAACAGGGTTCTGGTCGAAGCATCTCTTATTTTATAAATATGGAAATTTAAATTAGTATATTATTCGTTCACATACACATTAGGTGCACGTTTTAGACATTAACTAATAAATCAACGAAAAAATTAAACGGGGCGGGGTAAGAGGTATTAGATTGAGTCGCTTCGTAGATGGCAGCCTGTTCCGAGTTTATCGAGGAAAGGGGGGGTGGTTGAGTGGGCTTGATTTCGGAAATTTTGTTGCGACTGCAAGAAAGGTTCCGAAACAAGCGGTGGCTTCAGTTCGACACAAGAAGAGACTCAATCTAATACCTCTGGGTGGGGTAAAATTATGTAGCAGTCTCTTCCGAAGGAACCTCAATTATATCCTTATTCTTAACTTCTTCCTCAAAATAAGTTACTGCCTCTCTCAAACTCTTAACCCCAACATCAAGCCCACCACGCCTTCTAATAGAAACTGTCTCAGTCTCACATTCCTTTTCACCAAGAACAATAACATAAGGAATCTTCTCAGCTTGAGCAGCTCTTACTCTGTAGCTTAGAGTATTACTGCTATTATCAACACTAACTCTAAAGCCAGAGTTCGCAAAAAATTCTTTTACTTTATTGCCGTACTCTTGATGTTTTTCAGCTATAGGTAAGATTCTAAGTTGCTCAGGTGCAAGCCACATTGGAAATGCTCCGCCGTAGTGTTCAACTAAGACTCCAAAAAATCTTTCCATTGAACCTAATAAGGCACGGTGCAACATGTATGGTCTAGCCTGTTTTCCGTCATCACCAATGAAACTAATATCAAAGCGCTCAGGTAAATTAAAATCAAACTGTATAGTGCTAAGCTGCCACTCTCGGCCGATTGCATCTTTTACACAGATATCAATCTTAGGCCCATAAAAAGCCCCGTCACCTTCATTGATTGTATAATCAATTTGGCTTCTTACTAAAGCTTGTCGAAGTGCATCTTCTGCAGCATCCCACCTCGACTCATCCCCTACTCGCTCTTCTGGTCTGGTGCTAAGTTTAATATTAAACTCAGTGAAACCAAAATCCCTAAGTAAGCTTAAACTAAAGTTTAAAACTTTATCTATTTCAGCTGGCATCTGATCAGGTCTACAGAATAAATGGGCATCATCTTGTGTAAAGCCTCTTACCCGCGTGAGACCATGTAATGTTCCACTTCTCTCAAATCTATAAACAGTACCCCACTCTGCGAATCTTATCGGAAGATCTCTGTATGATCTCATCTTAGAAGCAAAAATCTGCACGTGAAAAGGGCAGTTCATTGGCTTTAGATAATATTCTTGGCCTTCGATATCTATAGGTGCGTACATCCCATCTTTATAAAACTCGAGATGGCCACTAGTTTCCCAAAGTGTAGATTTACCAATATGCGGAGTAAAGACGAAATCATACCCGCCTTCTAAGTGCTTCTTCTTGCAATGATCTTCGATCAAATACCTAACTAGTCCACCCTTAGGATGCCATAATACTAATCCACCACCGACAGTATCAGGCTTAGTGCTAAATAAATCTAAATCCTTTCCAAGTCTTCTATGATCTCTCTTTTTAGCTTCTTCTATTCTAGTAAGATAAGCCTTAAGATCTTCCTTCTTCAAAAATGCTGTACCATATATTCTCTGAAGCATTTTATTTTTTTCGCTTCCTCTCCAATATGCGCCTGCAACTTCTAGAAGTTTAAATTGTTTTACAGTAGAAGTTTTTGGCACATGAGGCCCTGCGCAAAGATCAACAAAATCTCCGTCTGTATAAAAAGTCATATTTTCGCCGCGACCTTTTATCTGCTCTATGAGTTCTGTCTTATAAATTTCACCTGATTCATTCATTACCTTTAATGCTTCCTCTGAAGTGACAGAAGAACGAACAAAAGGATGAGCTTCCTTAATAATTTTATCCATCTCATCAGAGATCTTTCTTAGATCATCAACGGTAAAAGGAACTTCAGTATCAAAGTCATAGTAAAATCCTTCTTCAGTTGCAGGGCCAATAGCTAGCTTTACATTTGGATAAAGTCTTCTAACTGCTTGTGCAAGTACGTGAGACATACTGTGACGATATATTAACTTAACTTTATCTGTATCATCTTCTAAGTATAAAACTTCTGACTTTATCGTCTTGTCAGTAGATTCATCAGCCTCTACTTTTAAAACACTAGTATCAACAAATGTCTCTAAATCAAAAACCTTACCCTTAACGTGAATCCCTAATGGTAATTTATTTTTAGCCAAGGTCAAAGACGCTAAAAGATCTCTAACAATGATACCGGTATTATTTAACTCTACTGAGCCTTCTGAGCTGAATTCTAACTTCATACGCTATAAAAAAATATATAAGTCTCTAATAAAATACGATTATTTATGATTTGCCTCATCTTTAGCAAAATAATCAATAACATGCTAAACGCAAGCCTAATATATAGCCACTTAAACATAAAATGCAAAATTTAACCTTCGAAGACCTTAATCTTTCAGAGGCGCTACTAAGCAGCCTTAAAGACCAAGGATATACCACCCCTACTCCTATTCAAGCTCAAGCAATACCGATTTTGCTAAGAAGAGAAGATATCATCGGATGTGCTCAGACAGGAACCGGTAAAACAGCGGCATTTGCCCTACCTATGCTTCAAAATTTATCTATAAATTTTAGAAGAACAAAGCCAAAAGAAGTACGCTCATTAATACTTACCCCTACTCGGGAACTAGCTATTCAAATCGGCGATAATTTTGATGAATACGGGAAGAATTTAAAAATACGATGTATCACAATATTTGGCGGCGTTTCCGAAGTTCCACAAATTAGAGCTTTAAAAAACGGGGCCGAAGTACTTATTGCAACTCCTGGTAGATTATTAGACTTGGTAAGTAGAAACGAAATAGATCTAAGCAAAGTCGAAATTTTTGTACTAGACGAAGCAGACCGTATGCTTGATATGGGATTTATCAGGGATGTTAAAAAAATAATCCCAATGATTCCTAAAGAAAGACAAACCTTACTTTTCTCAGCTACAATGCCAGAGGAAGTAGAAAAACTTGCACTTAGTATTTTAAAAAATCCACACAGAGTTACTGTTAATCCTGTCTCTTCTACAGCTGATAAAATTGAAGAAAGAGTAATGTTTGTTAACAAAGAAGATAAAAAATCATTACTTTTAGAAATTTTAAAAGATAAGACAATAAACAGAGCATTAGTTTTTACTAGAACTAAACACGGGGCAAATAGACTTTCTCAACAATTAGAAATATCAAGAATAAGATCCGCAGCTATTCACGGTAATAAATCTCAAGGTGCCAGACAGCGAGCTTTAGAAGATTTTAAATCAAGTAATATAAGAGTATTAGTAGCGACTGATATTTTTGCTAGAGGTATAGACGTAGATGGAATAACTCATGTAATAAATTATGAGCTTCCAAATGAACCTGAAAGCTATGTCCATAGAATAGGCAGAACTGCTAGAGCTGGCAAAAGTGGAATCGCAATATCTTTCTGTGACTTTGATGAAAGAGAATATTTACGAGATATAGAAAAAACGATCAAACGTGAAGTTTCCATGATCGAAGATCATCCTTTCCATCAAGACTTTGAAAAGATGAGACAGGGAAGATCAGCGCCACAAGCTAGAAGACGGGGGGGGAATGTACAAGGCGGCAATACTCCAAGAGGACAACAACAGAGAAGACCCCAAAGAAGATACTAAACTAAATTATTTCTCGAAATTTTTATTTATTAATAGTCACAGGATAGACTATTGACGATTCAAAACAGTTTCCAAATCCTGGCAGACAAACTAATCTACTACTTACTCTAATATTAGTTTGTGGTATTTTTATATTATTACTGGGTGCTCGATCTGGATTAGCTAGTCTTTCCTGTCTAGTGATGAAGAATTTTTTCCTAGATTGTCTTGTATCATTTGTTTCTCCAACAGTAGTTTTAGCAAATTCCTTATCCTTAAAATAACCACTTGTCGCAAAGTCTGTCGCGTAAAATCCATCAACCCTTGCATCAGATAAAACTGAAGTTGAACTACAAAGACTTATTATCAAAGTAAAAAAGCAAAATGGTAACCTTGGGTCACGTATAATCTTTGAAATTTTACTAATTTTAGATTCCACTGTCATTTAGATGCGTAATTACTTAAATAGTTATCGGCTTATTGTAAGATTAGTACTAGTATAATCGTTCTAAAAATCAAGAAAAAAATTGGTCTTTAAATTTAGTAAAAAATAATTGAATAAAAACAATGTCTTCAATAGTCTGGTTTAGAAGAGATCTTAGATTAAGTGATAATCCCGCCCTAACAAAAGCCTTAAGTCTTAAGGAACCAGTCATTCTGTTATATATTCATGATGAAGAAATTAATTCAAATTGGCCAATGGGAAGTGCTTCAAAATGGTGGCTACATCATTCTCTTTTAGAATTACAAACAAATATAAAAAATCTAAATGGGTTTTTAAATATAGTTGAAGGAGATCCTAAAAAAATACTCTTAGAAACTATTGAAAAATATAAAATTAAAAATATCTTTTGGAATAGACTTTACGAACCTGAAACTATTCTTAGAGATAGTGAAATTAAATCTACTATGACCGCACAAAATATTTCATGTGAGTCATTCAATGGGTCTCTATTAATTGAACCTTGGGAGATAAAAACTACCACCGGCGGACCTTATCAAGTTTTTACTCCGTTTTGGAGAGCTTTACAAAAATTCTATAATACCCAAAAAACCATAGCTAAACCTAAGACTCTATCAGATTCAGTCGAACTAAAACAAAATACTAAAGTTGAATCTCTAAATTTACTTCCCAAGATTAATTGGGATAAAGAATTTAAGTCCATGTGGACACCGGGCGAAAATGGAGCAGAAACTCTAACAAAAGAATTTCTAAAAAGTAAAGTATCAAAATATAAACTCGAAAGAGATTTTCCAAGTATCAGTGCTAATTCTAAATTATCACCACATCTACACTTTGGCGAAATTAGTCCAAATAAAATCTGGAGTATGGCCGAAGAGGCATTTAACAAAAATAATATAACAGAGATTGAACCATTTATAAGACAGCTAGGATGGAGAGACTTTGCTCATCATCTACTATTCCATTTTCCTCACACTACAGATAAACCTCTTAAATCTTCTTTTGAAAAATTTCCTTGGTCTAAAAATAAAAAATACTTACTAGCCTGGCAAAAAGGAGAAACAGGTTATCCAATAATAGATGCTGGTATGAAAGAGTTGTGGCACACAGGCATCATGCATAATAGAGTTAGAATGATAGTCGGATCATTTCTTGTTAAAAATTTACTTATACATTGGAGCTCAGGAGCCAAATGGTTCTGGGATACTTTATTAGATGCAGATCTTGCAAATAATACTATGGGTTGGCAGTGGGTAGCAGGATCAGGAGCAGATGCAGCGCCATATTTTAGAATATTTAATCCTGTTTCACAAAGTCAAAAATTTGATTCAGAAGGTATATATCTCAGGAAATGGCTTCCCGAATTAGCAAAGTTACCAAATAAATTTATCCACGCTCCTTGGGAAGCACCTAGTTCAATCATGGAGCAGGCTGGCATTAAACTAGGAACTCATTACCCAAATCCAATAGTAGATTTAAAAGAAACAAGAGAAGATGCCCTAGAAGCCTATTATTCTATTTCCAAGAAATCGTAAAATTTTAAAACTCGCCTAAAGCGGCTTTTAAGTTAGCTTCTGCTATATGATACTCCGCCAAGGAGTCTATCTCCTTGATGGCAGCATCTGCAGTAGCTTGCTCACGTAAATTAACTATGAGAATAGTACTTTCCCCTGCAGCGAATCTATCTCTTTCACCCTGTTCTAATTCTCTAGCAAATTTTAATTCTTTTCTAACTATATCTATTTGCTCTCTTGCATTTGTTAATGCTGATAAAGCGTCCTGAACATCCGCTTTAATCCTTTGTTTAAAAAACTCAATTTGGCTATCTAGCTTGTTCATTTTTGCCTGAGTGGAGATTATCTTACCTTCTGCCTTTCTTACCTGTATTGGAATTTCTAGTAATACCCCAGACTCTAAGTTTGTTGGCTCTTTATTATCTTGTCCTTGTCCGATTCCTTTAGATACTTCAAAAAGAAAATCTAATTTAGGGTTTGTTTGATTGTTTGCAAGTTTATTTTCAATTAATACCTGCTCTTTTTGAAACTGTAATAATTTTGCTTCTGGCCTATCTTTAAGTGCAATTTCTTCTAATTCTACTCTGGAATGTACTGGCATAGGCCCTGGTGGAAGCATTTTCTTAGGAAGCTGAATCTCTTTTGGCATGACAGACAATCCCTCTTCATCAGAGATAAAAACAGACAATTCAATGGAAGCTTGCTGATAAGATCTTTCAGCTTTAATTAATTGTGTTTCCCTTTGCAATACTGTCCTTTGATTATCCTTTAGCTCAAATTCTGGCAGATCCCCTTGAGAAACTCTTTCTCTAATACCGTAATCTCTCTCCTTAGCAGTAACTAATAAATCTTTTGCTATACCTAGACGCTTTCCAAAAGATACCCATACCCAATAACTTTTACTAGCTTTTTGTATTACTTCAATTTTTTTGTTTTGGATTCCAAACTCCACTGTCTTCATTTCAACTTCAGTAATAGCGAGCCCAGCTCTTCTATCATCTATTTCCCTATCTCTTAATAGAGGTAATTGCATTCCTGCTCTAACCTCTCCGGCAGGGGTTGTTTCGTCTTTGCCATCGTATACAGCAAAATTACCATTACCTTGGCGATAGCCACTAAATAAATTCATTCCCCATAGTGAAGTAGGCTTTTCCACAATACTATCAAATCTATTAGTTTCATAGTAACCCTCAGGTATGAAAGAAGCCTTACTTTTCCACTTAATATCAAACTCGCCTAAAGCAGAAATGTTTTCACCAGCTGCTCTATCTCTATCTCTTTCTGCTGCTACTATTAATGGAAACTTAACTCTTACCTCTTCTAAGTAAGAATCTAATTCAATAGTTTTTTTAAGTGCTAAGTCCTGTGCGTTAACTGTAAGCACTGGGAATACTGAGAGCGACGAACTTATAACAAAAAGTAAAAATGCATACTGCAATATGCTATTTTTTTTCATTCTTATCTTTTTTAATATTCTCAGTTTGATATTCCTGTCCCTCATAGCGCCTTAAAGATGGTGGGAATCCATTAAATATTCGCCATAATTCATAACCCACACTGACTTCGTCTAAAAGTACCCAACCCTTAGCTCTAACTCCTTGTCGCAAATACTTCGGCTCAGGCCATGGCTCATTTTCTTTTTGAAAAATCATAATTCTAAACTTACCTTGCCCATCATCAGAAGCATCTATAAATCCTACTTCACCACCAAATGTTCCAACTGCAACACTAGGCCAACCAGAAAACTGCAAAGCTGGCCAACCTTCAAATTGTATTCTAGCCTCTCTTCCTTTTGATAAAAGTGGCATATCATTACCATCCACCCAAATTTCTACCGCCCTAAAGTCAGTATCCGGAATTAATACAGCTAATAAATCACCTTGCTTCACTAGCTGTCCACCTTGGCCAGCGACAACTTTTAGTATAGTTCCATCAATTGGAGAAACAACTAATTGAGTTAATTGCCTTGATAATTTTATTTCTACTCTAGCCAACTCCGCTGCCGCATTAGCTTCATCAACTAAGTATCTATTCAAATTTAATCTAGCATTTTCAAGAGCAAGGGGCGCACTCAATCCCTTTTGCAATAGACTTGCCTGCCTTTCTACGTTTTTTTTCGCAGTTTCTAAGGCCATAATAGCGGCATCAAGCCTTCTTTGAACTGCTTCTTTTTCTAGTCTGAGTCTATTTAAAATTTCAGGATCATTATCTGCTAATTCTACAATAGGTTCACCCTTCTTAACTTTTTCACCTTCTAGCACATTCCATTTCTCAACACGGCCATCAGTAGGCGCACTAATTTCTTGACGTCTTTCATTAGGACTATATGCTAAAACTCGACCAGAACCTGTTATATTTTGCTGCCATGGAAGACATAAAAAGCCAACTAATCCTCCACCGATAACCCCCCAAAAAAAAGTATAAAAAGCTTTGTGATTTCTTAATGACCTAACTCTTCTAATAGAGGAAAATCTGCGGTAACGATTAAATATATGAAAATCTTGTCTGAGAAAAGTCATACCTACCTTGTCCCATTAATAATATCTAAATTAAGTATTTGATCACATCTATCTTCGATACCAGAATGTTGTGAAGTTACAATTACTGTCCAAGGAGCTTCTTCATCAAATAAAGCATTTAATGCAAATGGTCTAGTATTATCGTCAAGACCATCAAATGTTTCATCAACTAAAATAAGTCCTGGATTTCCAAGAATTGCACGAGCTAGCATAAGGCGTTTAGTTTGAGAGACTGAAAGCGGAAGTCCTTCTTGAGTAATAATAGTTTCTATGCCCTGAGGTAAAGTGATTATTTCATCAAAAATACCAACTCTTCTTAGACTATCATTTATTTCATCAATTGATACTAAAGGGTGGCCTATTTTGAGATTTTTTAAAATAGAACCAGCTACTAGTTCAACATCTCTTATTAAAGCAATTTTTTCTCTCAAAGCTTCTGGGGAGAATCCTTTAATATCATGTCCATTAATTAAAATTACACCAGAGTACGGTCTTTTAAGTCCATACAAGAAGTCAATTATAACACTTTTTCCCGATCCATTGCAGCCATGAATAGCTAACTTATCTCCTGCTTGGACAGTAAAATTATAAGGTCCTAAAGTCTTTGCTGAGTTAGGAAAGGTATGAACAACATCCCGAAATTCAATAGTAAAGGGTCCAACAAATGAAATACTCTCCAAGCCAGCTTCCTCAAGAGGTTGATCAAGTACTGTAGCTACTTTATCAAGTGCTGCAGTCAAATCATAAAATGAATCTAAATGCTTTTGAAATCTAGTTAGCGAATAAAGAACAGTTGATACAACAATCTCTGCAGCAACTAACTGTCCGATACTTAGTTGATTGACTGAAATTAACCAAACACCTAGTGCTAATAGAGAAGTATTTGCTATGGCTTGCAAACTTAAAAAACCGATTACCTGCCTCAATAAAATTCTAAAATGAATTTTTCGGGCACTTAAATAGTTACCTACTATTTCATTAGCCCTCTCCAAAGCAAAATACCTCGCACTTTTTGAACTGAATGTAACTTTTTTAGAAGCTAAATCCTCCAGCCAAGCTGCCACTCTATATTTCTCAACTGACTCATTTATACTTGAGTCGACAGCACCTCTACCAAGAACAAAAATTATAAATAATATTGTAGATACGAGCACTAAATCAAATGCTAATAGAACTGGATGATAAAATCCCAGTAAAACTAGGCCAATAATCATTTGTAGCGCTAAAGCGACACCATCAATGAACAATGATGAAACACTTTTTTGTATAGTTACAACATCAAAAAATCTATTTACCAATTCATGTCTTTCAGAGCGGCTTTTTAACATCCTGGGAATACGATATGCCATTTCCATTCCTATTTGCGTAAAAAGTCGTCTTTGTAATTTTTCTGCTATTACGACTTGCACTACTTTGAGTATCGCTCCAACAATTTGTCCAAATAAAACTGCTAACGCTAAAAAAAGTATTGGTTGTGCCAACTGTGTAAAAGCAATGGTATTTACAACTATTTGAACCCCTATTGGAATAGTCAAGGAAAGTAACCCTATACCAACCTCATAGGTAATAATTACACCAAGCTCCCCAGCCTCGGCTTTGCAAAGCTCAAAGAATAGTTTAATTGGATTATGGTGATGATCAGTTTGAGAATCGGACTTGTTGCCCATTTTACGTTAAATTAATTTACAAATTATCAAAAGAGAATAACAGTAATAAACTCTTATATAAATACCTAAAGTATAGCTTCCACTAACGGCTTAATACCTATTATCGAAATATCTAAGGTATTTGCTTTTTCTATAACCTTATTTATATCTATAATAATACTTCTACCTGCTTCAAGTGCTAATACTTTTGCTCCTGCTTCATGACATACTTCTAATGTATTAACTCCTACAGTGGGAACATCAAATCTCATATCTTGCGTTGGTTTTGCGCATTTTACAACTACTACATTATTCCTGCCTAAACTTCCACCTCTTAAAATTGTCTGATTAGTACCCTCAGCAGCTTCAACAGCAACAACCACACCTTCTCTAACTACAACTAATTGACCTATATCTTGAGAACTCATCGCTACAATAGCGTCGACTCCAACTTGAATATCATTAAGTTGCTCCTTAGTTGGTGATCTACTAGTCAATGCTCCTAAAGGCGTCAGCCATTCATCCATAAATACAGTACAAGGAATAACTTCTATTCCTTCATTCAGTAATTCACTTGCGATCCCTCGCATTATAACATCGTCTTTTGTCGACCGAAGTTTCAAAATTAGCATTGCTCCCCTAACATCAAGAGCAACATCACCAAAGCTTTTCACTCTGCTAATGCCTCCTGCTAAACAAGCATATTTTACATTCCAAGATTTAAAAGAATCTATAATAGTTCCTAATTCACCAACTCGTATCCATTTATGATCTTCTACATAATTTTCTATATCTTTTGTAGTTTCGCCAGTGTGGCAGACTGAAAAAATTTGATGGCCAAGCTTCCTTCCTCTATCTGCAAACATTAAAGGGAAAGGACCGTTACCTGCAATCATTCCTATTTTAGAATTTTCAGGTAGGTCAAAAGATAATTTAGTATACTTAGTATCAAGCAGTGAGCCATAATTAGGCTTCTTATAAAAAAAACTCTTGATAAGGCCTAGCAATTTATTCAGCTTCGTTATCAGTTGAGCTCTCTTGCTTCCTGACTTCCAATCTATTAGGAATTGTTATGCCTCTTTTGGTTTGAGATATAAAATCTACAAACTTCTTTATTTTTAGATTTTGTAAAGTATCTGGTGATATCTTAAGAATTCTATCTTTATAGTTTTCTCCATCATCAGTTCTAGAAAATAAAAATCTAAATGTTTTTTTAACTTCAGATACATCAGAAGCTGTAAAACCATTTCTTCTTAAACCAATTAAGTTCAAGCCTCGAATAACAGCACGATCTCCTTGAGCAATACAATATGGTGGGACATCAAGACTTACCATCGCACCAGCTCCAATAAATGCAAGTTCGCCAATTCTTGTAAATTGATGAATACCTGCCATCCCACCTAGAATCACTCCATCTTCGACAGTAACATGGCCAGCTAATGCTACACTATTTGCGAGTACTAAATGACTTCCTAATCTACAATCATGTCCAACATGAGAATTAGCCATGAAAAGATTATCATCACCAACTAATGTCTTCATAGTTCCATGTTCAGTACCTGGCTGTATAGTAACAGATTCTCTAATCTTGTTTCGCTTACCTATACTAAGTATTGATTCTTCCCCGTGAAACTTTAGATCTTGAGGTGCAGTACCAATACAAGAAAAAGGAAATAACTCTGAATCTTCACCAATGTTAGTAATTCCTTGAACTACAACATGACTATGTAAAACTACTCTATCAGCAAGTTTTACCCTAGAACCAACTATTGAATACGGGCCAATAACAACTCCTTCTCCGAGCTCAGCGCCTTTATCTACAATTGCAGTAGGATGTATAGTTGTTGTCATTTGTTTAACCTCTAGCTTATTAGCCTCTGCTTACCGCCGCCGTTAGTATACCTTCGCATACGATCTCATCATCTACGAAAGCAGTTCCTTTCATTTTCCATAGACTTCTCTTTCTTGCGATTAATTCCATTTGTAGAATTAAGATATCTCCCGGAACTACAGGCTTGCGAAACCTTACTTCGTCCGCTCCTGCAAATACATATAACTGATTCTTATCTACTGCATCAGAACAAATTTTTGCAAAAATAACTCCTAACTGCGCTAAAGCCTCAAGTATCAAGACACCTGGCATTATTGGCCTTTCAGGAAAGTGGCCATTAAAAAACTCTTCATTAGAAGTAATATTTTTTTGACCGACGATTTTCTGATCACCCTCTATCTTAATTACTCTATCAACTAATAATAGAGGATATCTGTGAGGTAGTAGTTCTTTAATTTGCTCTATTTTTAAAGGTAGTTCCATCAATCTAACCAAGACTCCCTATTCCATTGCGTCAAATTTTTTAACAACTTCATCCGTAAGATCTAATTCTGGATCTGCATAAAGTAGAAATTGTGAATTTTTTTCTACGATAAGAGTATAACCCTTTTCCTTACCCAGAGCTTCAACTAGAGTTCTCATCTTTTTTACTAATTCTCCAACTAAAGTTGCATTCTTTCTTCTAAGTTTTTCTTGAGAATCTTGGAAACTTCTTTTTAATTCTTTCTCTATAGAAATTAAATCTTCTTCCTTCTCTCTAACAGCTTTTTCATTAAGGGAACTTTTTTGCTTATCTAAAGTCTCTTTAATTCTTTCGTACTCTGTTTTCTTTTTATCTATTTGCTTTTGCTCATCATCAACTTCACCTTTGAATTCTTTTTGTACTTTCTGTCCAGATTTTGTCATCTCTAGTGCTTTTTGAATGTCTACATAAGCAATTTTTTGATTTTGAGACTCTGCTACATTAGACCCTGTAACTAAGGCCATTGAAGCTATTAAAGTTAATACTAAAGTATTTAAAACTATTTTCATATTTGATTACTTAATTTAAGTTAATTTTACAGATATTAGATATACTAGACTGAGAATTTATTCAATTTCAGCTTATAAAGGCGCCCCGAAAGAAAAGTTAGTTATAACTGCCCTCTCACCAGGCTCTCTATCTAGTGGATACCCTATTTCAAATCTAATTGGTGCTAGAGGCGATCTCCAACGGAATCCCCAACCGACAGCTTGTCTTAGTCCTCCGACATCTATACTCTCTGAATCATCAAAAGTATTACCAGCGTCATAGAAAGCAACACCATTCAGTCCTATACTAGGAGCTAAAGGAAATATCATTTCGAAATTCATAATCAACTGCTTATTACCACCAAAATAATTCCCCTTATCGTCCTGAGGACCTACTCTTCTAGCATCAAATCCTCTGAGTGAGTTTATACCACCCGGGAAAAATCTTTGAAATAAAGGAAATCTATCACCTTCTATAGGCTCACCATATCCAAACTTAGTTCTTTGAGAAAAAACAAAGTTACCATAAGATGTCTTAACAACTGGATAATACCAATTATTATTAAGAGTTCCTAACCAATATTTCTGATCTCCACCAACACCTGCATATTCAAATCTTGCTAACTGTCTAGATCCAGAACTTGGATCCAATGGGTTATCTATAGTAGATCTAACTATACCTGGAATAATCGCAGACGAAACGCTCTTTCCTTCTTGCTCTCTTACTAAAGGAGCTACATCTTCTCCGATATCTGTAATTTCATTTTGCATTAGTTCATAACCTAAAGTAGCTCTTATATCATCTTCTGCTTCCTCTCCAAAAAATGATAGAGGATAACCTGTGGTAACAGATCCACCGTTCTGATTTCTAACAAAGTCCTGAAAATCTCTCTGAGTAACCGCACCTTCAACACCAAAAGAGAAAAAAGAATCGTTCACTCTTGGATTGTTAAAAGCTAAGACATAATTCTGCCTGAGTTGACCTGAATTAATATCTAAACTTAGCGAGTTTCCTGAGCCCATTAAATTATTTTCACTTATTCTAGAGGTGACAATAAATCCATCCCCAGAACTCACACCAGCACCCGCTGAGAACTGCCCAGTCATTGCTTCTTTTACAGAAACTGCAAGATCAACTTCTCCAGGTTTTTCTGTTTTTTCAGGTGAAATTGAAACTTCATCAAAGAAACCAAGACGCCTAATAAGCTCCTGACTTCTTTTTATTTTAGAACTTGAATAAATTTCCTGCTCATTTATTCTTAGATTTCGTCTGATAACATTATCTTTTGTTTTATCATTACCAACGATATTAATTCGATTGACCTTAATCTTACTACCCTGATCAACACTAAAATCTAAATCAACTGTTTTTGTATCTCTATTAATTTTACTAACAGGATCAACGTTAGCGAATGCATAACCGATATCAGTAAATTTATCCGTAATTAGAAAAACATCTTCTCTTAACAAATCAACGTTAAAGTCTTCTCCCTTTACAGACTTCACATCCCTTAAAGCTTCCTTATTACCACCGGGCAATTCAGAACCACTAGTTTTAATATTACCAAAGTTATATTTTGCCCCTTCTTCGACACCAAAAACAACTTCTAATCCATTATCTAATTCCTTAATTTCAGGATTAGCAACCTTCACATCAGCATAACCTTTTACTAAATATTCATGCTGTACAACTCTAACATCATTTTCAAGTTGTTCCTTTTTTACGACCCCAGATCCAGTTGCCCAAGACCAAAGCCATGAATATTTTGCTGTACTAACTGCTGAAGTTAATTTACTACTATCGATATTCTCGTTTCCATCAAAAGTAATTTTTCTAATAAGCTTTCTTTTACCTTCATTAATATTAAAAGTAAGAGCCACTTCACCTGGCTTAGTTTCTTCAGTCTTATAGTTAACTTCAGTACCGTAATATCCTTCCTGTTGATAATACTTTTGAAGTTCCTTGATTGACGCAGTTATTTTTCTTTTATCTAAAAACTTTCTAGCTTCAAGATTTAATTTTTCTTTTAAAGTATCTGAAGAGAATTCATCATTCCCAGAAAAGCGTATATCTTTGATTGCTGGTCTTTCTTTTACTATATAAGTTACAATTAACCCGGAACTACTGTTAGTTAAATCAACTTCAACAAAATCAAAAAAACCTAATCTATAAATAGATTTAATATCTTGCTCAGCAGTAGTGGAGTTAAGGCGCTCTCCTTCTTTTGTATTAATAACAGAAAGTACGCTTTCTTGATCTATTCGATAATTCCCTTTTACTGCAATTCGGCTAACGATCTGACCATTAGACGCCTGACTATTTATATCTACAGGAGCATCGTTATTTAATCCCTCCTGAGCTAAGGAATCCGACAAACCTAAGGAAAAAGTTACTAAAAACATGCTAACAAGAACATGTTTAGTTAATTTAAATGAAGTCATTCTGAGCATTAAAAATTTAATTTTATAAGTTTCTTGTAGTTAGACCATATTTTGTTAGTTCTACAACAGCATCTAAGTTTTTGGCTATCTCTAAAGAATGCGTTACTACTATTAAAGTAGTATTATTAGACTTTTGGAGACTTTTCAACAATGAAAATACCTCACTTGCCGTCTTTAAATCAAGATTCCCTGTCGGCTCATCAGCTAAAATCAACCTAGGACTAGATACAAAGGCTCTTGCTATAGCAACTCTCTGCTGCTCCCCACCCGAAAGCATAGTTGGTCTGTGCGAAAATCTTAATTTTAAGCCCAGACTACTAAGTATTTCTTTTGCTTTATCTCTAGCAATATCTTGACTAATACCTCTAATAATCAGCGGCATTGCCACATTTTCAACAGCATCAAACTCGGGTAAAAGATGATGAAACTGGAATACAAAACCAATATTAGCCCCTCTAAAGGCAGAAAGCTCCACTGGACTTTGCCTTAATTTAGCATAAGACGTTCCAAATAAATTAACATCACCTAATGTTGGAGTATCTAAAGCTCCTAGCACATAAAGAAGGCTAGTTTTTCCAACACCAGACTCTCCTATGATTGCTAGTGATTGACCCTCCCCAACTTGAAAACTTAAATTTGAGAATACTGCGACCTTAGAACCAGCATCCGAATAGGACATCTCTAAATTTTCTGCCTTCAAACATAAGCCTGAATTAGCAGTACTCAAATTATTAACTTCATTATTATTCAAATCTTAAAGCCTCCGCTGGATTTAACCTAGAAGCCCTTCTCGCAGGATACACTCCCGCAAGAGATGTAATAATAAAGCCTACGACAGCTACAGTAATAAAATTGTAAAATTTCATATGAACCGGAACTGTATCAATTGAGAATACTCTTACATCAATAGGGAAACCAAATGTTTGTAATCCTACACACCCTAAAAATCCTAACAATGTTCCTAAAATCACTCCACTAAATCCCACTATAGATCCCTGAATTAAAAAAATTCTAAGTATCTGCCTATCACTCGCACCCATGGATTTGAAAATAGCAATATCCCTACCCTTCTCCATTACTACCATGACTAAAGTAGAAACAATTGAAAAACTAGCTATTAAAATAAGCAAAAGCAAAACTATAAAATAAACTCTCTTCTCTAACTTAATTGCATCCCAGAGAGGTTTGTTTTGCTCCGTCCAGTCAGACATATAAAGTCCCTCAGGGAAATCTACTAACGCATTAGATATTGAATCCATTATTTGAGATGTTTTATTTCTATCAAAGACCTCTATTTCAACTCCAGTTACCTGAGAGCCAAAACCAAAAAATTCCTGCGCCTCTTTTATTCCCATGTAAGCAAGTCCTGACTCATACTCAACTAAACCAGAAGAATAAAAACCGCTTATTATAAATCTCCTATGCTTTGGTACTATACCTAGAGGTGACGAGCTTAATTCTGGAGATAAAACCACTACAGTATCTCCTTCAAAAACTCCTAACTTTCTTTGTAACTCTTTACCAAGAAGTATTGTAGGCAAATTAACAGTTTGTTTACTGCCATCAGATTTCTCTATTTCAAGAGGTGCCTTAGAAAAAAGCTGATCTAGTACACTTTCGTTTACAACACTCTTTAATAACTTCTGCCTAGGACTAGAAGAATTATCCAATCCACGAATCAAAATTCCTCTAGCACCTGAATCAAATTTAAGACCCGCAGTATTAACCGGAATTCCAGCAACTCTATCTAACTTAATCATCGCTTGAGAATAGGTATAAGGATAAGCAGATGTAATACCAGGAACTTTTGATAGAATATCTATAAGCTCAGGAACATGCTCTATACTACCTGCATTTTTCTTGATTGTTATATGAGCATTTGCATCAATAAGTTTAGATTGCAGCTCCTCTTCAAAACCAGTCATTACAGATAATACTATATTTAAAACCATCACACTTAAGGCAACTCCAATAAGTGAGATAATAGTAATAATAGAAATAAAAACTTCTTTTCTTTTGCTTCTCAGGTATCTAAGAGCAATAAAATTTTCAAAGGTATTTTTAAACATTAAAACTTAAGTTTGAGCCATTGCTATTGCTGCATATTAAGAGGAATGCGGTCTTAATGTAGGAAATAATATTACATCTCTTATACTAACTGATCCAGTCAATAACATTACTAATCTATCTATTCCAATGCCCTGGCCTGCCGTAGGAGGAAGTCCATATTCTAAAGCTGTGATAAAATCCTGGTCCTTCTGCATTGCCTCATGATCTCCCTTATCTTTTTCTTTTAACTGCAAGTTAAAACGCTCTTCCTGATCAAAAGAATCATTTAATTCGCTAAAAGCATTTGCAACTTCCATTCCAGCGATCATGAGCTCAAAACGATCAGTAAATCTTGGATCTGATTGATTAGCTCTAGATAATGGAGAAATAGTAAGAGGATGTTGAGTGATAAAAGTTGGATTAACTATTTTACTTTCAACATGTCGATCAAATACTTCATACAAAGCTTTGCCGTAGTCTTCAATATCTTGAATATCAGAATATCCTAGCTTAACTGCCAACTCTTTAATTTCTTCTAATGTATCCAAACTATTTTCAACTGGCACATCTGAATATTTTATTACCGCTTCCCTCATTGTTAACCTTGCCCAAGGAAGGCTAGCATCAATAGTTTTCTCGTTAAAAATAAACTCTCGGCTTCCAACTATCTCATCTATTAATGTAATAAAAAGCTCTTCACTTAAGTTCATTAAATCTTCATATGTCGCATATGCTTGATAGAACTCTATCATTGTAAATTCTGGATTATGCTCAGTAGAAATTCCTTCATTTCTAAATACTCGTCCTATCTCATAGACTCTATCAATGCCCCCTACGACTAATTTTTTAAGCGGCAGTTCTAAGGCGATTCTCATAAAAAGATCTAGTCCTAGACTATTATGATGAGTAGTAAATGGTCTTGCAGATGCACCAGATGCTACTGAACTAAGTACTGGAGTTTCTACTTCAACATACCCTCTCGCATCAAAAAACTTTCTAAGCATTGAAATAATCTTTGCTCGTTTAATAAAAACGGCTCTAGATTCTTCATTTACCATGAGATCTAAATAACGTTGACGATACCGAACTTCGACATCAGACAAACCATGATATTTTTCAGGAAGAGGTCTTAGACATTTTACGATTAATCTAATCGACTCAGTATGAAGACTAGTCTCTCCTGTTTTTGTAACAAAAGCATAACCAGTAACTTCTACGATATCTCCCATATCGAAAGTTTTATAGTCTTCAAAAGCACTCTCACCTATGTCGTCTTTTTTAACATATATTTGAATTTTACCCGCAGCATCTTGAAGATTTGCAAATGATGCTTTCCCCATCATACGGATAGTCATTAATCTTCCAGCAATAGTGACTCTTGTTTTACTTTCAGGTGAAAGCTCTGCTTCTTTTTCTTGAAGTTTAAGTACATCAGAAGATAATGCTGTAACTTTGACATCATTCGGATAAGGATACCCAGAGGCTTTCCTTAAATTTAGTTTTTCTATTCTTACAAGCTCTTGTTCAGATCTTTCAACTAGCTCTTCTTTATGAGTATCGGACACTTAAACTTCTCCATTAATTGTTTAAATTCTCTGGTGAAGACTAGCAAATTTAATACTATAAATAAAATAGAATGATTTAGGCGTTCAGATCCATCAATTCACTTAAGGCAAAGCCGTTTTTAGCTAAGAACTTATGCACAGCTATTATTGAACTAGGCTCTACCAATTGCTCGATATGGCCATCTTTTAATTCATGAATCTGAGATCCCGCCCAATGCTGATTTAGTAATACACCCTGAATCGCTGGAATAATAGGATCATGCTGGCTTGTAATAATCAGCCTCTTATCAGGATCTAATCTAGGTTGATAACTAAGTGGTGAACTTACAGCAAAAACCCTTCTTAAAAGATTAAAACTGATACCTGCATTTTTAATTATGTCACCCATCGGAGTATTCTCAACGTTAGACCAGATAATATGAGGCATAGAAGATAAAGGTGCAGCACAAACTACTGCATCTAAATTATCTAATGAAGCCCAAAGAGCTGCAGTATGTGCTCCCAGACTTAAACCCACTGGGATGATTGGTTTATCACTTTGCTCTTGTAGCCAAATTTTTATAGCTCTAAGCTCGTATATAGCTTGTGCAAAACTTTCATTTGTTACAGCTGGGTCTATACTAGGAAATAAATTAAGAGGAGTTAATCTAGCAGGACTTCTACTTCCATGAAGTGGAAGCTCAATTGAAATGACATCTAAACCCATTCTATAAAAAATCCCAGGTATCATGGTAAGCGCTCTAGACTTATCATCTCCCAGCATCCAACCATGAATAGCGACTATCCTACCGCAAGATTCTATATCAATATGCTTCCATTCTCTGACTTTTACAGTGTTATCTTGCTCTTTGTTTACTCTTCTATTTTCATACTCCTGATAAGTTGATTTAAAAGAAGTCTTAAAAAGAAAATCTCTAACGATCCCCCCTTTTATCTCCGCTGGTTTTGAAATACAGGCAAGTGGTACTTTCTCTGGTTTCTTGTAGAAGAGTTCAGGAATTTTTTCCCAAGATGTAGCAGAATAATAAGCAAAAGAAGCTAAGATTGAACCAACTGATTCTCTAACTTCCTCATCTGTAAATTTAGGTAAGGAAAATTTAGATGCCAGTCGTGTTATTAATTTTCTAATTCCTGCTTCTGGACTTAAGGATAAATTCTCTAAATTTGTTAACTTTGTTTCAGGCTGTGGATACTCACAAGACTCAGGTAAATTATTATCTGAAATAAAAATATCTTTTCCCTTATCCTCCATAAGTCCCTTTAATTATGTTCTATAGATCGACACTTATTAGGTATTTCTTTAATAATTGTAGCCATTCATTCAATATGTAAGCATTCAGAATTGTTCCGCAATTAAGGCTTTCTAAGTGGCTAAAAAGCGGAGTGTACATTTAGTACATGAGCATTTTTAGCCACTTAGAAAACGCAGAGTGCGGAAAATTGTGAACGCTTACTAATAATTAAGATATGGACTTAACCATCTTTCTACCTCTTCCACCGAGACATTTTTTCTTGCAGCATAGTCTTCAATTTGATCCTTACCAAGACGACCAACATTAAAATACTTGCTCTCCGGATGAGCAAAGTAAAAACCACTTACTGAAGAAGCTGGATACATGGCATAACTCTCTGTAAGTGTTATCGAAGCTAACTCTTCTGCCTTTATTAACTGCCAAATTTTCCCTTTTTCAGTGTGGTCTGGACAAGCTGAATAGCCTGGAGCTGGTCTAATGCCAGTATATTTCTCTCTTATTAAATCTTCATTTGTTAAATTTTCTAATGCATCATAACCCCATAAGTCAGTTCGCACTCTCTTATGAAGATACTCCGCAAAAGCCTCTGCTAATCTATCTGAAAGAGCCTTGACCATGATACTCCCGTACATATCATTAGCGGCTTCTAATTCATCAACTAAAATTTCCAGCTCTAATCCTGCTGTTACAGCAAAGAATCCAAGATAGTCTTCCTTGTTAGCGCTCTCTGGAGCAATAAAATCACTTAAAGAGAAATTTGCACCTGTTGAATTTCTTTCAGTTTGTTGTCTGAGAAATGAAAATTTAATTTCACCCTCTTCAGTCTTAACAATAATATCTTCAGAATTATTTTTTCTAACAGCAGGATAAAATCCAACGACACCCTTTATCTTTGGTATTCCCCTTTCTAACATCAAAGCTAGATACTTTTTAGAATCCTCAAATAACTCTTTTGCTTGTTGACCATAAGTAGGAGAACTAAAAATTTCCGGGAACTTACCTTTCAACTCCCAAGTATAAAAGAAAGGAGACCAATCAACATAATTTAAAAGCTCTTCCATTGAAACATCTTCTATAACCTTAGTTCCTAAAAACTTTGGCTTAGTAGAATTAAACTTATTCCAATCAATATTAAAAGAATTTTCTCTAGCCTCAGCCAAAGAAATTTGCGTTTTTGTGCTTACTCTATTTTGAAATTCTTCCCTAATAACATCGTACTCAGCTTCTACTGAACTAACAAATTCTGGTCTATCAGTTTTAGAGCAAAGCTTAGAGGATACTGGAACAGATCTTGAAGCATCAAGAACATGTACAACTCCATGACTATAATGAGGTGCGATTTTTACAGCAGTATGCCTTTTTGAAGTAGTAGCCCCTCCTATTAAAAGTGGAATTGTCATTCCTCTTCTTGTCATCTCTTTTGCTACATAAACCATTTCATCCAAAGACGGGGTAATAAGACCGCTTAGACCTAGAACATCGGCGTTATGTTCTTCAACTGCATTTAAAATTTTATCACAGGAAACCATAACTCCAAGATCAATAACATTGAAGTTATTACACTGAAGTACGACTCCAACGATATTCTTTCCGATATCATGAACATCTCCCTTAACGGTAGCCATCACTATGGTCCCGTTATAAGAAGAAGCGCCTTTAGTTTTTTCAGCTTCAAGATAAGGAAGCAAGTAAGCGACCGACTTCTTCATCACTCTGGCACTTTTTACGACCTGAGGAAGAAACATTTTACCTGTAGCAAATAAGTCTCCAACCTGATTCATCCCGGCCATTAAAGGCCCTTCGATAACTTTCAAAGGATGAACATATTTCAGTCTAGCTTCTTCAGTATCTTCATCTATAAAATCAACTATACCCTTCACTAAAGAATATGAAAGTCTCTCATCGACAGTTCCACTTCTCCATTCGATTATTTTTTCTTGTTGCGCTCCTGCGACAGCGCCTTTTAGAGATTCAGCAAAAGTAATTAACCTATCAGTTGCATCAGATCTTTTGTTTAATAGAACATCTTCGACTAACTCTAAAAGTTCAGGATTTATATCCTCATAAACTTCTAACTGACCTGCATTAACAATACCCATATCCATACCCTCTTTAACAGCATGATATAGAAATGCACTATGAATAGCCTCTCTTACTTTATTATTTCCTCTAAATGAAAAAGAAATATTACTTACTCCCCCACTTACTCGGGCATGTGGAAGATTAGATTTTATCCAAGAAGTTGATTTAATAAAATCAACTGCGTAATTATTATGTTCTTCTATCCCAGTAGCGACAGTAAGAATATTAGGATCAAAAATAATATCTTCAGGTGGAAAGTTAACTTCTTTGGTTAAAATATCGTAAGCTCGCTTGCAAATAGCAATCTTTTTTTCTAAGCTGTCGGCCTGACCATTTTCATCAAAGGCCATAACCACTACAGCGGCACCATAAGATCTAATTTTCTTAGCTTGCTCTTTAAATACTTCCTCGCCTTCTTTTAAGCTAATTGAGTTTACAACTCCCTTACCTTGAAAGCACTTAAGACCTTCTTCTATAACTTCCCACTTAGAAGAATCTATCATAAAAGGAACTTTAGATATTTCTGGCTCAGAAACTAGAAGATTTACAAACTTCGGCATTAAAGTTTTAGTATCAAGCATTCCCTCATCTAAGTTAATATCTAAGATGATAGCCCCATTTTCTACCTGCTCCCTTCCAATAGATAATGCTTCATCAAGTTTATCTGAAGTAATTAGTTGCTCAAACTTCTTAGATCCAGTGACGTTTAATCTTTCACCAACGTTTATGAAATTAGTATTAGTTCCAACTATTAAAGGCTCAAGTCCTGATAATCTTAAAGTTGGTAAATATTCAGGCACTACTCTAGGTGAGTAGTTTTCAGATAATTTAACAACTTCACGAATATGCTCAGGAGTAGTTCCGCAGCATCCACCGATAAAATTAATTAAACCTCTGTCTAAAAAATCTTTTACTTGCGCAGTAAACTCTCTAGGAGTTTCATCATACTGTCCAAACTCATTTGGCAAACCTGCATTCGGATAAGCTCCAACTGGCACCCAAGATATCTTACTCAAATCTTCTAAAAATGGTCTCATCTGCTTTGCACCAAGTGCACAATTTAGACTTATCCCAATTAATTCTTTAGCATGAGAAATAGAAATCCAAAAAGCTTCAGTAGTCTGCCCAGATAAAGTTCTCCCACTTTGGTCAGTGATAGTTCCAGACAACATTACCGGGATAGAAACAGATTTCTCTACTCTTACTTTATCTATGGCAAATAATGCAGCTTTTGCATTTAAAGTATCAAAAATTGTTTCAACTAAAATTAAATCAACACCACCTTCTACTAGCGCTTCTACTTGTTCTTTATAACAAGCCACTAACTCATCAAATGAAGTAGCCCTGTACTCAGGTCTATTAACATCAGGTGAAAGTGAAAGTGTTTTATTTGTAGGACCAATAGCCCCTGCTACAAATCTAGGTTTTATGTGAGAGTATTTTGCAGCTGCTCTTTTTGCTATTTTTACTGCTTCAAGATTTAGCTCACGAACATAATCAGTAGCTAAGTAATCAGCTTGAGAGATTGAATTAGAGTTAAATGTATTTGTCTCAATAATATCTGAGCCTGCTTCAAAATATTTTGAGTGGATTGCTTCAATAATATCAGGTCGAGTTATTGAGAGGATATCCAAATTCCCTACTAAATCATGCGCATGATCTAAGAACCTTGTCCCTCTAAAGTCTTTTTCCGTTAAATTATACTCCTGAATCATGGTCCCCATGGCCCCGTCCAAAAATAAAATTTTCTCTCTAATCAGTTGATCTAATTCCATCTATCCATTTTTGATTATTCTAGTATGATTAAAAATCTTGAATTTATCTCTACATTTTGCAATTAAGTGATTACCCTAAATTAAATAATTCCGCTAAGGCTCAATATTTATTAAGGCAATTATAATACAGCTAAATATTAAAGCTAAAAAACTATAAGCTTATACTTTGTGTTCAACCCTATATATATAGTATCCCAAAACCCATGCCAGAAAAAATAACAGATAAAACAGCTCCAAATAAAATACTAGTAATAGTAGAGTCCCCAACAAAAGCAAAGACCATTACAAAGTTTCTTGGAAAGAACTACATAGTTAAAGCCTCCTTCGGTCATATCAGAGATTTACCCAATAGCGCCTCAGAAATCCCAGTTAAATTAAAAAAAGAAAAGTGGGCGAAAATGGGAATCAATATCGAACATGACTTCGAGCCCTTATACATCATTCCTCCAAAGAAAAAAGAACAAGTCACCAAATTAAAAGAAGCTTTAAAAGATGCAAAAGAAGTACTACTAGCAACGGACGAAGATAGAGAGGGAGAATCAATAAGTTGGCACCTCTTAGAAACTTTAAATCCAAAAGTTCCTACTAAAAGATTAGTTTTTCACGAAATCACAAAAGAAGCTATTCAAAAAGCACTGGATTCAACCAGAGAAATAGACATGGACCTAGTCCGTGCTCAAGAGACACGCAGAATTATCGATAGACTATTTGGTTATGAAGTAAGCCCTGTACTATGGAGAAAAATCGCACCAAGACTAAGTGCTGGTAGAGTGCAAAGTGTTGCAGTAAGACTTTTAGTAGAAAGAGAAAGAGAAAGAATTAAATTTAGATCTGGAGATTACTGGGATCTAAAGGCGAAATGTGAAACTCCTAAATCAAAAGAAAATTTCGAAGCTGACATTACACATGTAGATAACCTTAGATTAGCTTCAGGAAAGGACTTTGATCCTGCTACTGGAATTCTTAAATCTCCTGATTCTGTAAAATTATTCGGTGAAAAAGAGGCTACAGCCTTAGCTAATAACCTCACAGGACAAAACGCAAAAGTAGAACAAATTGAAGAAAAGCCATTCTCTTCTACTCCTCCAGCACCTTTTGTTACTAGCTCCTTGCAACAAGAAGCTAATAGAAAACTTAGATTCTCAGCTCAACGCACTATGAGAGTTGCACAAAGCCTATACGAAAACGGTTTCATTACCTACATGAGAACAGATTCTACAACTTTATCAACTGAGGCACTAACTGCTGCTAGAACTTTTATTAAAGATGAGTATGGTGATAACTACTTACCAAAAGCTCCAAGAGTATACTCAACTAAAGTTAAGAACGCCCAAGAAGCCCACGAAGCTATAAGACCAGCCGGCGCTGAATTTACGGCACCTGATGTTGTAATGGAGAAGCTAGGAGACGATGCCTTCAAACTATATGATTTGATCTGGAAGAGAACAGTTGCAAGTCAA
The DNA here is from genome assembly GCA_027487795.1 of Pseudomonadota bacterium. Classification (GTDB taxonomy): domain Bacteria; phylum Bdellovibrionota_C; class UBA2361; order SZUA-149; family DAOLCO01; genus JAIYCX01. The sequence continues at coordinate 26,972 of JAIYCX010000031.1, forward strand.
ATGGAAAACGCTAGAGGTACATATGTTAGTGTTACCTTATCTGTTGAAGCATTAGATTCAAACAATAAAAAAGTTCCAGTTACTCTAAGAGCTAGTGGTAAAACAATTGAATTTCCTGGCTTCTTAAGAGCATATGTCGAAGGTAGTGATGATCCAGATTCAGACATCGCAGATCAAGAAAAAATACTTCCTAAAATGACCAAAGGTGACGAAATACTTTTGTCTAAAGTTTCCCCACTTTCACACTCTACTCAACCTCCTGCTAGATATACAGAAGGCTCAATGATTAGAGAACTAGAAAAAAGAGGAATAGGCAGACCATCTACTTGGGCATCAGTTGTAGAATTAGTTTTATCTAGACAATATGCTTTCAAAAAAGGAACTGCATTAGTACCATCCTTCACAGCTATGGCAGTAGTTGGAATGTTAGAAGTTCACTTCCATCAATTAATGGATTATGACTTCACTGCGAAACTTGAAGATGACCTAGATGCTATCTCTAGAGGAGAAACTGGAAATATTCCTTACTTATCTGATTTTTATTTTGGAAATAAAAAAGGTACCCCTGATAAAGAACAGAAAAAAGGTCTAAAAGAATTAATAGAAACAGGCGGAGATAAAATTGATCCAAGAGAAGTTTGCGGGCTTCCTATTGGTCAAGATTCTGAAGACCGTCTTGTTGAAGTAAGAATTGGGAAATTCGGTCCATTTCTTTCAAATGGAGTTCAAAGAACTAGCGTACCAGAAGGTATGCCACCAGATGAACTAAGACTAAAAGAAGCTACTGATCTTTTAACCTCTGCAGAAAAAGGACCTGAGTCATTAGGCTTACATCCAGAAACTCAAGAACCGATATTTTTAAAAGTTGGTCGATATGGGCCTTATGTTCAACTTGGTATTGGAGATGGTGAGACAAGACCAAAGATGTCTTCGCTACTACCAAACATGCCGCTTGAATCAGTGGATTTAGAAACTGCAATAAAATTATTACAACTACCTAAAGACTTAGGACAGAACCCAGATAACAGCACCGCTGTTTTTGCAAAACTTGGACCTTTTGGCCCTTACATAGAATGCGGAACTGAAAGAAGAAGTATTCCTATGGATACTATGTCTCCAGTTTCTATAACTCTAGATGAAGCAGTAGAACTATTAAGACAACCAAAAACCAGAGGTAGAGTTACAACAAAACCTCAAGTCTTAAAAGAAATTGGAGTAAATGCCGCAGGTCTACCAATACAACTTTTAAGCGGTAGATATGGGCCTTATGTCTCAGACGGAACAACAAATGCATCAGCCCCAAAAGGTGTTGATCCTATGAATATCACCCTTGAAACTGCTGTTGATCTTTTAAAAGAAAGAGAGGGCATGACTCCGAAAAAGAAACCAAGAAAAAAGTCGGAAGGTACTACAGCTAAGTCTCCAAAAAAATCAGCTGCTAAATCAGAAAAGAAGAAAAAATCCTAAACTATGACCCAAGAGAAAGTTTTAATTTTTGATGTTGGAAGAGTTCTAGTGAACTTTTCCTTTGACCCCTTTGAAAAATTTTTAATTAAAAACGGCGCTGCAATCTCTACTAGAGATGAATTCTACGAAGCTACTTCTCTTTTTAAATATGAGTCTGGAGAAATTACTTCTGAAGAATTTGTTCAATCAGTAAAAACCCTTCTTACTTCAGAAGTAGACTCCGCTACCATTATTAAAGAATGGCAAAATATTTTTAACCCTATTCATGAGATGATTGAATTTTGTAAAATCTGCGGAGAAACTACAAACACTTTCATACTTAGTAATACTAATGAGCTACATTGGGAACATTTAGATCGAGAGTACAAAGTAAATTCTCTGACAAAAAATGCCTATACAAGTCACAAATTAGGCGTAATGAAGCCCCATAAAGAAATCTACCGCCTAGTAGAAAATAGCATCGGCATAGACTCACCAGATATATTATTTATTGATGATCTCGTAGAAAATATAGAAGCTGCAAAAAGTATTGGCTGGAATACTATTTTGCATAAAAATTTTTTAGAAACGAAAAAAATTGTTACGGACTTTATTAAGGTATAATGGACTCATCTAAAGAAATTAAACTTACTGAATATAGTAGTGGTGCAGGCTGTGGTTGTAAAATATCTCCAAAAGTTCTGGAATCCATACTTCAAAATAACAAGACCACAATAAAAGACTCTAAATTAATTGTCGGAAACGAAACCAAAGATGATGCGGCTGTTTATGACATTGGTGGAGATAGAGGAATCGTCAGCACTACAGATTTTTTCATGCCCATAGTAGACGACCCCTATACTTTTGGGAAAATTGCTTCAATCAATGCCATAAGCGATGTTTACGCCATGGGCGGAAAACCTTTAATGGCAATTTCAATTCTAGGCTGGCCAATAAACAAAATTTCAGCAGAGCATGCAAATCAAGTAATATGCGGCGCAAGAGATGCCTGCCAGCAAGCAGGAATTGCACTTGCTGGCGGACATAGTATCGACAGCCCTGAACCAATCTTTGGACTCTCCGTTACGGGAGAAGTAAGTCTTCCGCACATAAAAAAGAACTCAGGAGCAAAAGCGAACTCTAGTCTTTTTCTTACTAAACCTCTTGGTGTCGGCATACTGGCTACTGCAAAGAAGAAAAATTCAGTTTCCATTGAAGATTACAATACTGCAATAAATTCAATGTTAAAACTAAATAGCATTGGCCATGCTTACGGCGAATTAAATTACGTAAACAGCATTACCGATGTAACAGGCTTCGGTCTCTTAGGTCATCTACTAGAAGTACTTGAAGCAAGTAATCTTAATGCACACATTCATTTCGATAAAATTCCCCTACTATGCGATCTAAAAAAATACATAGATGCGGGTACTATTCCTGGCGGGACGAATAGGAACTGGGATAGTTATGGTGATAAGATTTCTGAAATATCTAGTTATCAAAGAGCGATATTAGCTGATCCGCAAACAAGTGGTGGGCTGTTAGTATCAGTTGATCAGGGAAGTGAAGATAAATTTCTTGCTGCTTCTAAGGATGTTAGTCCGGTGTTTATTGGGAATACCGTGATAGCAGATTCAGAAATTAGGGTTAAGATATTATAATATAAATCTATCCCCCTCCCCAGAGGTATTAGATCAAAGCTCTTCTTGTGTCGAACTGAAGCCACCGCTCGTTTCGGAACTTCCCTTGCAGAGCAAGGCAATTTCCGAAATCGAGCCCGCGCAACACCCACCCCTCGCCATCTGCAAAGAGCTTCGATCTAATACCTCTTGCCCCACCGCTAATCATGATTAATAATACGTTTAACATCATTTAATTATGAACTAAAAAAATTAAAATAGATTTGAATAAAATTAACAAATCATCTTAAATTACTTCTGCCATGAAATGCCCAATCTGCAAGGATAAAGTACTTATATCAAAAACTATTGAAGATATAGATTTAGATATTTGCGAATACTGTTCTGGTTATTGGTTTGATACTGGTGAAATTGAATATTATAAAGCTAACGTAAAAGGACTATTCAACCCTAAAGTTCCGAAGATAGAGGGCTTTATAGCTGCTTCAAATACGAATCCTCAGTTTTGTCCTAAGTGCGAACAATCGACATTACAGCTTGGCTCAGTTGGAACAAATTCTATCTATAAATGTTCACAATGTGCTGGTCATTTTTATGACATGCAGAATATATCTAATATTAGCTTAGATGATATATTACTACTTGTCCTAACATCCATAGCTTAACAACATTTATCAAAACAAACCTAAATATATGACCTCAACTAAAGACAAATTAACTCCCTATCAATGTTGCTGGTGCCAAGAAAAAATTTTATGGTCTGAAATTTTAATTTTAAAGTTACAAAAACCCACAACACCAATAACTAGCAAAACACCTCAGTTTCAAGAACAAAATCTATATTGTCATATAAAATGCATTTCGGAGAAACTCAGTGCAGACGTTCCTTTATTATTTAGACAAGATAGTATTGAATAAAAAATGTATATTTTAATTTCTTTGCTTATTATATTTTTCCTCTTCAAACTAGCGAATCGCAGCACTAGTAAAAATCCCAGAGAAATGACTTTGGAAGTACTTACAAAAACTGTCGAGTCATTCTTAAATAACCAAGACAGGCCATATGACTGGGATGATTTTCTTACATTTCCTATATCTGATAGCAAAATGAATGCCTTCAGAATTGAATGTATAAAAATAGATGATTTGACCGAGCCTGGAAAAGAGAAAATTAGAAAATTGCTGGAAAACTTAATCGAAGAATTTAGCAAAACCAACAAATAAACTCATAAATTCACGGTTAATGATGAAATAACTATTTCTTCACTAACCTACTCTAATCATTAAACTCCCCCCCTTAACGACCCACCCTAAGTATCAAAAATCATACAGCTTGTATGTTTTTTGATACTTAAAAACAGCATCCTTGTATGATTTTTGGCATTTAATATAATAGGCAGAAATTAATTATTCCCCAAATAGACAATTAATATATGTTTTATCGGAGCGTTCAAGAAGAACTAAAAAAATGGAAGGATAATCCTGAAAGAAAACCTCTAATAATAAATGGGGCAAGGCAAGTTGGAAAAAGTACGGCTTTAAAACAATTTGGATTAGAAAACTTTCCTAAAGTTCATTATTTTAATTTTGAAATTGAATCTAACCTTAGAAATCTATTTGAAACATCACTCAGTCCAGCTTCTATTCTAAAAGGATTAATGATTGAGAAAGATATAAAAATTGATCATCAACACGACTTAATTATTTTTGACGAAATTCAAAGCTGCCCTAAAGCATTACATAGCTTAAAATATTTTCAAGAAGATAATTTTAAAACAAATATCTGCGCTGCGGGATCTTTACTTGGAATTCATTTATCTAGCGAATCTTATCCAGTAGGCAAGGTCGATGAGATAAATATGTTTCCATTATCCTTCAAAGAATTTTTACTCGCCTTAAAATTAAATCTTTTGGCCGAAGAATTAGATAAAGAAATTACTCCTCATATACACGGCAAATTTTGGGAAATTTGGAAACTATATCTTGTTGTTGGAGGACTACCTGAAGTTGTCTCTACATATGTTAGCTACAAAGATAATATTTTTGAGGCACTAACAAATGTTCGTGAAAAACAAAAACTTCTAATAAATGAATATATCAGAGATATGGCTAAGCATTCAGGTAAAATAAATGCTCTTCATCTTGAAAGAGTATTTAGGGAGATACCTGTTCAACTAGCTAAAAATCAGGATGATTCTGTTAAAAGATTTAGATTTTCTGGTGTACTTCCTAGTGTTTCTCAATATGCTAGATTTGCATCTGTTTTTGACTGGCTAAATGGGGCTGGACTCATTTTCAAAGTTCCAATTGTTGATCGAGTTGAAGTTCCAATAATACAGCACATCCAAGAAAGTAAATTTAAGGCCTACATTTTTGACGTAGGAATTTTGTCCGCTCTAATAGACATTCCACCGAAAATACTATTAGACTTCGATTTTCACACATACAAAGGTTACATAGCTGAAAACTATGTTCTACAAGAAATGAAGTGCAGTGGAGTAGATAAAGTTTATGGATGGCAGGGTACAAATGCTGAAATAGAATTTTTAGTTTCTAGCTTCTCTGGAATCATTCCTATTGAAGTAAAGGCTGGTAGCGTAAAAAAAGCAAAAAGTTTTGCTTCGTATATTAAAAAATACTCCCCTGAAAAAGGATTTATATTTGGAGCGACCATACCAAGACAAGATGGTATAGTCTTTAGAGAACCGATTTATCGAGCAGGGATTACTCTAAAAAATAAATAGTAAATATATTAACTTCCCTTAAGCACCTGGGCAGCAACGGGAAAGGCGAATCCATTTTTTCCATCGGCAGATAATTTTCCACTAATCCCTTGAAAATCTTTAACAGTACGAAAATAATTAAGCACATCCCCACTCTTAACTGCATTTGAAAGTAAACCTAAACTATCATAAGCATAGAGAGCGAAAGTAGATAGCTCTAAGGGATCTACTCCGTATTTATTTTTATAAGTTGCTAAGAATGGCCCAGCACTCTCTTCCGTTCCAGAGACAAACCAAGCACCCAAAAGTGCGCCATTTGAATTCTTAATTTCTTCTCTACGATATTGTTGAATGCCGCCAAAAAAATCACCCTTATAGCCTAGCTCACGAAGTCTTCTAGCAAGAATTCCACCTTGTGGTGGAAAAGTTGAAAGAAAAACAGCATCTGGATTGCTTGCTTTAATTTTAACGGCAATATCCTTAACTACCAATAAATCATCTGGATTAATCTCTATTGAATTAGTGATTTCAAATTCATTCGATTCTTCAAAAATCTTCTTTTGTAATAGACAAGAATCTTGAATTGTTGAAACTATCGCTACCTTCTTATAAAGTTTTTCTTTTGCTACTTTAATATTTATCGCTGTTAAATCCTCTAAAGCAGGAGCAAAAAGAAAGGATTGTGTCATATTATGAACGACTGATCTATTCACATTTAAAGATAAAAAAGGAATCCCCGCTTTAGCAATTACATCCTTTACTGCCATTCCTTGATTTGTTCCCATAACAATAATGAAGTGAACTTTATCTTGGTTTATAAACTTCTGAATTATTGATAAAGTATTTGCAGGCTTAAATCCATCATCTTCTACAATAATTTTAAATTTATCTTTTTCTGAAAGTTCTTCATTTGCAAGAAGAATAGAGTTCTTTATAGACTCACCAACAAAACTACTAGTTCCAGTAAGAGGCACAGAAACTCCTACTACTTTCACTTTATCGGCTGCTGACGCTAGTGAGGAAACAAAACAGATAAATAAAAAAAGAAAAACTTTACGCATTATATGCCACAGTTAAAAAATAATTAATTAGCGCTAACTCTATCTTCTACCGCCACTACATCCTTTAACAAACTACTTCTAGTCTTGTTAAATCTAGAGAAAACAAATTTAGGGATTTGATATTTCCATTCAGAGAATTCATTACTTAACTTTTCTGCTTCCTCTTGTAAAGATTTAATAATCCTTGGCTTCTTAAGCGGATCTGTTTTACCCTATAACTCTTTTGTTTCTTTTGCTATAGCCTCTTCAGCTATTTGATCAATGTATAGAACAGAAATATTAACATAAGACTTATCTCCTTTTTCCACACCGGGAGCTCTTAAGTTTAAGTACCAGTCTCTTATCTAAACCTACTTCTCTAGTAATTCAATTATCTTACACATGAAAAGACCCTTAAGTATCATTTGCATATAAACTCACTATTCTCATTGCAAAACTACTAGAAAAAGGAACTTGACGTCTATTAGACATATACACACAATCGACGCATATGAAGAAGATACAAATTAAACTTCCAGATCCACTTTATCAAGACATAAGGTTCTTTGCTTGCCTAGCAGGATGCTAGGCATTTTTTTGATCAAAGTAGAAAAAAACTTAGTCCTTATTCAACTTACTAGCCTGCTTCTTTTCCTGCTTAGCGGCCTTCTTTTCCTTAGCAGTTTTTTGCGGTGCTTTCTTTACATTCTTCTTTGCGTCATGTGATTTAGCCATGAATACTCCTGATTATTTTTAAACCAGTGAGTCACAATAAAGAATATTTTACTATTTAAATCTCTTACTAACTAAATAATCTACTTTGCAGCTGGAGTCACAATGTCTTTAAAAAGATTATCTCTATTCTTTGAGAATCTAGAGTATACATACTTCGGGACTTCATACTTCCATTTTACGTAGCCTGCCTGTAGTTTTTCAGCTTCTTCTTTTGATGATTTTAATATCTTAGGCTTTTTAGGGTCTACTGTTTTTCCTTCCAACTCTTTAGTTTCTACAGCAATTGCCTCATCTGCTAGAGAATCGTTATATTCTACCGAAACAGTAATATAGGACTTCTCTCCCTTATCACCGCCAGTTATTTTATAAACTAGACCATTAACTAATTCATAAGTTAACAAAGGTAAAAATTTCATATCACTAAGCTCTGGACTATCTGTATTTGAAGGAAAAACATTTTCTAATTTTAAATCTTCCAACCCTGAAGTTATTTGATCAAATACTAATTTATCTATTTCTTTATTCGCTGGTGCTTTTTCTTTTAAACTGAATTCAGGCTTTCCTTCCGCTGTTAAAGCAGAAGTTCTTAATATTCCGTATGAAGAATCAACAGCAGCCCTTGCAGCCGTTACTTTATAAACCATGCTGCTAGGTATTGATAATATTTCAGTATCTAGCCATGCAGATGCTGTAGTCTGTGCATTAATAGGTAAAGCTAATAAATAAGACTTACCAGTTGATTTCTTTCTAACGTACTGCCCACTAAGAGCTAATGTTTCTTCTACTGTAGTATTTTTCCTATTCCTTAAACCGCCTAAATACAACTGTTCAACCTCTTCACCATTCTGACCAAAGAGTGTGATAATACCTTGTCCAGCAGATTTAGAATCATCAGTTAAACCAAGTCTAGATAATCCAGCATCAGTTAAATCAACCGACTGCGAGCCTGATAAATCCATTAGTTTAAACATTAACCCATTAACCGAAGACGAACTTGCTGGATAAGAAGATTGACTAGCAACTACCCATTTATTTATTGCCTGACTGCTCTTATCTAAGCTTAGTTCTAACTTAACACCTTCCTTCTCTAGTACTAGCTTTGATAGCTTAGACCATTCTACATTTGGCAGAACCGGTGCTGACTTAATATTCTTATTTGATTCTTGTGAGAGAAAATAAACCCCCAAAAGTACAATAGAAACAACAACTAAGCTTGATAAAAGTTTTTTATTCATAATTAATTACTATTAAGCTTTCTTTCTTCGAAGTTTTAAAACACTAAAAATAATTAAAAGAAGTGGTACTAAAAATGAATTTAGTAAAAATAATTTAGTTCCTAAACTTTCCTTATCTTCTCTTAATGATCTTCTGACATTTCTTAATCTAGCTTGAGCGTCCTTTTTCTTCTCTCTTAAAAGTTGAATTTCATCAAGAAGTGCTTTGTCCATTACAGCCGCTTTTGAATTTGGCATTTCTGACATACCAGCAGATTTATTTCCTTTTCCTCCTTCTTGAAGTTCACCTAATCGTCTATTAGTTTCATTTACTTCTTCTTGAAATCTAGCCTCTTCCTGTCTAAATCTTTGTTGAGCATCAGCTTCTATTTCTTGAACCTTATCAAATGGTCTTGTAAAACGACCCCTTGATCTAAGTTGTATTAGCTCATTGTTACCAGATAGATTCTCAGCAATATTAGCTACTAAAACTTGATTATCATTGATTAAAGATACTATCTCAGTGCCAAAAAAGCTTTGTCTCATTGCTGAATACTGATCGGCCATAAAATCAGCATCACTGAGAATAATAACCGTAGCAGGTTTTTCAGACTTAGCTTTAAAAGGAGTAGTTAAAGTACTTCCAGCAGGTGCTTCCTTAAAGCTAGATGGAAACTCTCCGCTTAATTTTACACCTAATATATTAGTCTTATTTTCAGGTTTAAATTTCTTAAGTAGTGCTCTAGGATCTTCAGAAGTAAACTTAATATCCTTTTCTTCAAACACCATAGAATCAAGTGATGTTTTAAATAATTCTTGCTTGGTGATTCCTGGAACATCATTAACTAGTAATACACCCGCCCATGCAAACATAATATTTTCTAGAGAACTTGTTATAACATCAGATTGATTTATTATTTCCAAATTTGCATATGACTTAGGAGTAAGACTTAGCCAAGCTATAAAATTTTCAGGCTGACCTCCTTGCTGTATAGCTACCGGTGTAGATAACTTTGCATCTGTCACCACCTTCTTTCCATCCATTGTTACACCCCATGCAGATGTAAGTTCATTTATATTAGAGCTCTTATCAGCCATCAAAGCTGCCATTGGATTACTTGGATCTTGTGGTGGACTGTCTGCCATACATAATGGATCTTCGGCAATAAACAGATTACCACCTCTCATTACATACTGATCTAAAGCATATCTTGTAGCTTCAGAAAGACCTCTAGGGTGTATTAGCATAAGGTTAGTAATGTCAGCTGGTATTTCAGTAACATCAAAAGGCACATTTTTAACTTCAGTTAATTTTTCTAACTGACTTAGAAAAATCCAAGGCTTAGTAGCAGCCTGAGGTTGCATTGGATTTGGAGCTGGCTTACTGCCAGAAATTGAAAGCGGGCTCATTACCCCAATTGAAGGCTTTGTTTGAGTATTTAAAGTGTATAACAGTTTAGTGACATCATACTCTAAAAATTCTTGTCTCTGTAAGTTAAAAGCAGGAATAATATCTTCTATTCCATCTCCGCTTAAACCAACAAGACCCATATAAACTTTCTCTCCAGACGGTAAATCCATCGGAGTCACACCGTATTTATCCGCCCACTCCTCATCTTCCGTATCAGGTCTTGGATCAAATACTTCAACATTAACCTTACCAGAACTTTGTCTAGCATACTCTTTTAATAGATCCGCAATTCGAGCTCCGTAAATCTTAATTAAAGGAAACTTATCGCCCTCTGTTTTAGAATAATAAAGCTTTAGAGTAACCGGCAAATCTAACTTTGCTAAAATATTCTTACTCCCATCAGATAAAGTATATAAACCTTCTTCAGTAAAATCTGCATAGTACCTACTAAACAAATTATTGCTTATGCCGTTGATTACGACAAAGACAAAAAGAAGTAGTGCTATACTTGAACCAGTAAGCGCTGATCTATTCACTAAAATCCTCCAATACTTTTTATTATGCTAATCTGCTTTTTTACGATCTATCACTATAATTCCCACCATAAGTGAAATCACAATGACTGATAAAAAATAAACTATATCAGATAAATTAATAACTCCCCTCTGAATTGCTTCAAAGTGATAAGGGAAACTTAAATTAACCAATTGCCCTACGAAAGATCCTGGTAAAATTTGCTGAAAAAGCCCTATTACAGGGTCAGAACCTAGTAAAATTAAAACTAAACAAACAAATGTTGAAAGCACAAAACTTATAACTTGATTGCTAGTGCAAGCTGATAGACAACAACCTAAAGCAAGAAAAGCCCCTGCCATTATAAAACTACCAAAATATCCAGATAAAATAACACCCATGTCTGGCTGACCTAGGTACATGACCGTAAAAACTATAGGGCAAGTTAACACTAAAGATAGACCTAAAAATGCCCAAGCTGCGAGATACTTTCCAAGCATTGCCTCTTCTAAACTTACTGGCAAAGTTAAAAGTAATTCAATAGTTCCGGTTCTTCTTTCTTCCGCCCAAAGCCTCATAGAAATTGCTGGGATAATAAAAAGATATAACCACGGATGCCAAACAAAAAAGGATCTTAAATCTGCCTGTCCTTGCTCGTAAAATCCACCTAATTTAAAAGTGAAAAATCCATTTAAAACTAAAAATACACTTAAAAAAATAAGTGCTATCGGTGTTGCAAAATAAGATTTTAATTCTCTCTTTGCTATGGAAAAAGAAACATTACTAGATATCATATTAAATTATTTCTAAGCTGTTAAATCTCTAAATACTTCGTCAAGTTGACCAGAATCAAATCCAATATCCTTAACTTCAATTCCCGATTCTTTAATTATCTTTAGTGCCGTTAAGATAGACTCGGAACGACTTAAGTTTGAACTTACTTGAACAAGACCTGAGCCAATTGGCTTCACACTTGAAAAACCAGAAATTGGATTTAGTAAAGAAACTACCTTTTCTTCTATTCCAGCAGCTAGCCTTAAATCTAAAACAGTTTGGCCCTTACCAGATAGTCGAAGCTCCATAGGAGTACTATCTGTTACTAACTTACCATTAGATATAATTATCACTCGAGAACAAACAGCATCAACTTCTTCAAGAATATGAGTTGATACAATAATAGCCTTCTCAGAAGCCATCTCATTGATTAAATTTCTAACTTCATGCTTTTGATTAGGATCTAATCCATCTGTAGGTTCGTCTAGAATTAATACTTTTGGATTGTGAACTATTGCTTGCGCTAAACCAACTCTCCTCTTGAAACCCTTAGACAGTGTTTCAATTCTTTGATCCAATACTTTACTAAGATTTGTCTTAGCAACCGCGGATTCTACTAAGGAAGGAATCTGACTACTTTCTAACTGCCTAACTTCAGAGACAAAAAAAAGAAAATCTCTAACTGTCATTTCTCCGTACAAAGGAGCATTTTCTGGCAAATAACCAATTAATTTACGCGCCTCTCTGGATTCGTCTACTACATCGAAACCACAAATTTTAGCGGTACCAGAGGAAGGTGTTAAAAAACCACATAATATTTTCATTGTTGTGGATTTTCCAGCACCATTTGGCCCTAAAAAGCCAAGAACTTCACCTTTTTTTAGTGAAAAACTTAAACCATCAACGGCTAAAATATCGCCATATTTTCTAGAAAGGTTCTTAACCTCAACCAATTCTTCCATAGGTCCTTATAGATAGCTTAAAAATGAGACTAAAATTAATATCTTAGGTGATAAATTATATAGTTTATTTCCTATTTCTTCAAGACCCTAAGTTTTGCAAATTTCTTGCCTTACAAAATGTTATTCAAATCTACTTACCTCGTCCTTAGTATTATTGTCATACAGTTTTTACTTATGGCTACATTCTGGTATTTTCCAGACAATTATTAAATGGGCAAAAAATGAAAGAAAATTCCTTTAAATTAAAAATCGGCCTAGCAGAAATGCTAAAAGGCGGAGTTATTATGGACGTAGTAAATGCTGAGCAAGCAGTTATTGCAGAAGATGCTGGAGCAGTAGCGGTTATGGCGCTCGAAAGAGTACCGTCTGATATAAGAAAAGAAGGTGGCGTTGCTCGTATGGCGAATATAGAAATTATAGAAGCCATTATGGAAACAGTAAGTATACCAGTAATGGCAAAAGCAAGAATCGGTCATTTTGCAGAAGCTCAAATTCTTCAACAACTCGGCGTTGATTTCATAGATGAAAGTGAAGTTCTAACTCCAGCCGATGAAAAATTTCATATAGACAAACATCCATTTCAAATTCCTTTTGTATGCGGTGCAACGGACCTAGGCGAAGCGCTAAGAAGAATAAACGAAGGTGCTGCCATGATCAGATCAAAAGGCGAAGCTGGTACTGGAAATATTATTGAAGCTGTTAGACACATGCGCTCAATTTATTCAGATATTAAAGCCTTAGAAGAACTGGAAAAAGATCAGTTACTAAAGAGAGCTCAAGAAATGAGAATTCCTTTAGCCTTACTTGAAGAAATTAAGTTACTAAAAAAGCTACCTGTTCCTCTATTTTCAGCAGGTGGGATTGCTACTCCAGCTGATGCTGCATTAATGATGCAACTAGGTGCAGAGTCAGTATTTGTTGGATCTGGAATATATAAATCTGAAGATCCTGCAGCACGAGCCAGAGCTATCGTTAAGGCTACAACTGGATTTATGAATCCAGAAATACTTCTTGAAGTTTCAAAAGAAGCAAGAGGAGCCGCGATGCCAGGTATCGATATTAGCACCTTAAGTAAATCTGAAAGGCTTCAGGATAGAGGTTGGTAAATAATATAAAAGCTGGAGTACTGGCGCTTCAAGGAGATTTTAGTTCTCATATAAGCGCCATCCAGCTCACTGCAAAAAGTTTAAATGTCGAGGTAGAAGTTTCAGAAATAAGAACTTCTACTGAAATAGAAAAACTAGATCTCTTAGTTTTTCCTGGGGGAGAATCCAGTGCGATGCTTAAACTTCTAAAAGCAGATTTAAAAGAAAGTATTATTTCTTTTAAACAACGTGGTGGTCTAATTTTTGGAACTTGCGCAGGAGCTATTTTACTTGCAGATAAAGTAAGTAACCCTAAACAATTTTCTTTTCAATTTATTGATGTAGAGATCGAAAGAAACTCATACGGCAGACAAAAAAGCTCATTTATTACTAAAGATTTAGTAATAACAGAATTAGGCAAAAAATACCTTAGTTCAAAGAGTTTGGTACTCGAAGGAATTTTTATCAGAGCTCCTAAAATTACGAGTGTCGGCAAAGAGGTAATGGTTTTAGTAACTCATCTAGATACTCCAGTTCTGGTAATGCAAAATAATGTTTTAATATCTACTTTTCACCCAGAATTGAGTCCGATATCCAAGTCAGAGCCAAGCCCAATATATCAAATGCTCTTCCAAGTCCTACGAGAAACCCAATAAAACAAAAATCTTAGCCTTTTTCCCTTTATTATACTAAGATCAATTCTTTTAAACTTGAACTAAAATCCTTGGATAGATCTTAGATACAATGAATAAGACACTAAAATCTATAAGCTTAATTTCCCTATCAATCTTTTCCCTCATATCGACACAAGGTTGTATTAGAAAACCTACTACTCCTCAAATAATAAAAGATGTAGAAGTAAAAACTCCAATTGTTCACGTAGTAAAATATGATGAGACCTTAGAAGAAATTTCACTTTGGTATACAGGTAAAGAATCTAATAAAAAAAGAATAGCTCAATACAACAATAAAAATTTCCCTGTTAAACTAAAAAAAGGTGATAAAATAATTATCCCTTCAGAGTTAGTTATCAAAAAAGAAAAATTCAAAAAGAAGCCAGCAGCAAATTCCAAAAAAGCGACAACAAACAAAAAAGATAAAAAACAAACTTTAGAAAAAGTAGATCCTAATAACATACTAACACCCCCTCCCTTAGACGAGCCTGTGGTAAATGAAACGGAAATTAAAAAACCTGAACTAGCAGAACCAGAATTAATTGGGCCCGAATTAATTGAACCTGATATCGTAGAGCCTGAAATACAAGCACCACAAAACGAACCGAAAATACCAGATAATTCTGTAAAAACAGAACCTCAAAATCCTAAGGACGCCAGAAGAATAGAATTACTTAAAGAGCTTCTTGAAAAATAATACATGATCAAAGAAGATACTGTTATAAATGCTCGCTACAAAATCCTCTCTAGAATCGGAAGTGGAGGCATGGGGTCAGTATTTCTTGCAGAAGACTTAGATCTCTCTAATCAAATTATCGCTATCAAAGTTCTAGCAACAGATGAGAATATTGACGATGAAGCATTTAAAAGATTTAAAAATGAAGTAGTAATAGCACGCAGCCTTACTCATCCAAGTATTGTAAGAACTCATGATCTTGGGCATGAAGAAAATGGTTCTTATTTCATTACTATGGAATATGTAGAAGGTTGTACCTTAAAGGATCTTCTAAAAGAAAGAAATTTAGACCCCGACAATCAAGAAAAAACAAAAGAACTGCTAAGAATTTTTTTAGATATCTTAGAAGGTGTTTCTTACGCGCATGCAAAAGGAGTAATTCATAGAGATCTTAAACCTGCAAATATACTAATATCTAAATTAGGTGACGTAAAAATAGCAGACTTTGGAACGGCAAGATCTTCAGAATTAACAGAGAGCCTAACCAAAACTGGCTTCTCCGTTGGCACTCCAGACTATATGTCTCCTGAGCAAATTAAGGGAGAAGATCTAGATCAAACATGTGATATCTACGCTCTTGGTATTTTACTTTTTGAAGTAATAACTGGTCGTAGACCTTTTTCGGGTGACAGTCCAATTTCAGTTGCGTATAAGCAAATCAACGAGCCACTGCCTCTATTAAATGACTTCAACAAAATTTCCGAACAATTAGAGTTAGCACTTCTAAGAGCAACAGAAAAATCAAAAGATAATAGAATCAAATCAGCAGAAGACTTTCTAAATATTCTTCACGATACTCCTGAAGTTAAAAACGCGCTAAACTCTGCTAATAGCAATAACGACAATACAAAGAATAATGATCAAATAAATAAACAAAAAAATAACGGACTATCAGGCGCGGCTTGGACCTTAGGAGGCGGTCAGCATGACAGAATCATCAGGAATAAGTCATCACAATCCACATCAGATAATACTTTCAGATTTTCCAAAGTAATACCTTTTGCACTAGTAATACTAATTATACTTTTTGGATTGTATCTTTCAGAAAGGATCTCTACTCTACAAAACTCAAGCCAAGCAAACGAAGATCAACAATTATTAGACAACGAACTATTAGTTACGGCGAGTCCTTCTCTTAAACCAGAACCAATTCTTCCAAAACCATCACCTATAGAAACGACTCAAAATAACAGCTCAGAAACTATAAATACAAAAAATGCAGAGATACCAAAACCAGAATTAGAAAATAAAGAACTAAAACAAAATATTGAGAAAAAAGTTATTTATGAGCTGGTATCATTTAAAGCTAATATCAACAATCAGAGCTTGCAAAACAACAAAGAAATAGACCCAAAGTTCCTACCTCTAATTAAACTAGATGTAGTTTTAAATTCTAGTGACATCAATAATTTTAATACCCTAGATACAAATATAGGTTTTGAAATAGTAAATCCTAAAACAGGGCTTCGTTCAGAGAGACAATTTTTTACTCTTACAAACAAACAGAATAACGAAATTCACCTTACCGGAGCACCAAAAATCTCTGATGAACTTCGAAACTCAGAACTATTAAGAATAGATTTAATTGTCGACAATACAAATTACAAAAGTATTTTCTTAAAAATTGTATCAGATAAGCCATCAGCAACCCCTCAAATTAGTCCTAGCTCAGTACCTTCGCTGGAACCTGCAAAAACTGAGTCGACAATACCTAAACCAATTATTCCAGAAATAAAAGAAGATTCACAGATAATAGCTAAACCTATCACAAATACCATTTCCAATAATAACAACTCAAATTTTCCGCCTGCTCTAGGTACTGATAAAATCGCTAATAAAATTGAAGTACCCGTTGAAAATACGATTACTAACAATATTGAAAATAAAATAGAAGAAATAACTCCCACACCAGCGCCAGTTATAACCTACAAAGGAATGATCGAAATATTTGATCATTCATCTCTCACAAAAGAATCTAGAGGACTAACGTTAATACTCAATATTGAAAATGGAAAAGTAAATGGTCTTGCTAAAATTACAGGTCTTGACGATATGTCAGTAACTGGAAAAATGTTCGAAAGAGGAATTGAGTTAAATTTATTTAATACAAAACTAGAATTAAAGCTCGTCGGCGGTAAAAGAGAAAATAGCTACAGAGGCACTTATACTACACTAAATACTAATAGCACTGATAATCAACAAAATTCCAACAATAATGCTGGAATGTGGAGCGTTAATTTATAATTTATTTAAGAAAGTAGTCCAAAGAGGTGCAATTATTTTAGAATCATAGTTTTTGATTACTTCGCTAGATATATTTGATGATAAATCTTTAAGTTTATCTAAGTTGTTAATCACCTTTGCAATTTCCGAAGAAAGTTCAATAATATTTCTGTTAAAATCATTTGTAATATTAAAACATTCTATAAAATATTTATTCTTTAAAATATTTACATCCTTAGCTTCACCAACTATCATTAAAGGAACGGATAAAGCTAATGGTAAAATACAATTTGTAAAATTAGATTTCTCTGCCGTTAAAATTAATAAATCACAAGATTTATAGACTGAGGATATTTCTATTTCACCTAAGAAATCATCAAAACAAGTAACATTTGGTAAGTCCTCAATTTTTATACCCAAAGCTTTACAAGCTACCTCAATAGCTTTTACAGATATTGGGACAGAACCTTCCCTAGTTCGTTCCCTATCAAAAATAACATATTCAAAATTAAAACTACCTTTAAGACTTTGTAACGATGCCAACGTTAAAGCAAAATTATTAAAATTTTCAGAATCTAATTCTAAGCCAATTAAAAATTTTTTATTATTATTTTGTTTTAAATATGGAGTAATAAATTTTAATTTATCAATATCCAATGATAATGGTAGAAAGTTGTTTCCACTAAACTGATTCAAAAGAAGACCAAACACACCATTTCTATATTGTAAACTATTAAAATCTTCCAATATAATTCCATTTACGGCTTCAATCTGATATCGTTTTTGAAGGACATCGGTTGATAATTTATCTCTTATATAGGAACTACATAAAAGTTCTATCTGAAATTTATAATTAACGTTTCTTTGTAATAAATCCAACCAATACTTACTTTCTTCTGCACTTTCCTTAATCTCTTTAAAATAATTATAATCTGCAAAATTTGCGCGAATTCCAATGTTTGGACATTCTAAAGCAATTATTTTTGCTAAAGATCTAATAACTCTTGTATAGGCATTTCCTTTAGCCATAGGCCAAAAAATAGCGGCGCCTTTTTGAGGGATTTTAGAATGCGAATTTAGCGACTTTTCTATTTTTTCTATATTTTTTTTAATTTCTATAGAGTAATTTTGTATACATCTTCCACTGTTAGTTTCCAATTTTAAGTTATTAACAGTGTAAGCTAAAAAACTTTTTGAAATTGTATTATCTAACCAATAAGAAGGTATTTGCATATCAGATTTTATTTGAATAACAGAAGGATAATTATTTTTAGGAATATTAACAATAATATTTTGAAACTTATTTGTATGATCAAATTGAAAGCTACCAAGTGTCTGATTATCTAAAGATACATATACTCTTTGCTGATGATTATGAAATTCTTCAATTGGTAATTCCAAAGATAAAATAGCAGATAATTTTAAATCTTCTTCAAATAGATTACTTGGAACTTCTATTAAAAAATCATTTGTGACGGTAAATTTACTAGAACTACCCGGATTAGCACCAAACAACTTACATCCAGACTTATGTAGTTGCCATCGATAAGGCATGTCTGTCTTAACTATAGACAAACCTAGTTGTGTCATTCTAATATCATTATGTATGACAGTTGAATTAGGATTAACTTTAATAGTAAATCCAGCTTTTTTTATATTAGATGAAAAATGTACGTCTTCTCCTTCATAAAATCCGTTATCATTAGGCCATTTAACAATTTCAGAAACTTGTCGTTTCATTACACATAAACCACCAGTAATATATACATAAGGCGAAGTCTCAGAGTAATCAATTAAATGATGTCCAGTGGGCGAATCTATTACTGCCCAGTCCCAATATCGAGAACCATCTATGTTCAAAATACGAACACATAAAACATCAAAATCAGAACCAAATTTACATATTCCTTGATAAAAATCATCCTGAAAAAGTATATCATCGTCACAAACAACAACAATTTCTTTAGTAGCTAGGCAAGTTGCTTTGTTTCTCATCTCTCCTAATCTACCTTCTCTAGCAGCATCAACTGCTAGTACTCTATTCACTCCTTGTAATTCTTCAGGAGGTTCTCCACTTACAAATATCTCATAGTCAGGAACTGCAAGTTTACGAATACTAAGAATAGTCTCATCTAACGAATGTGGCCTTAGTCCATTTGAGATTATACAAAAACTAATAGAAGGACTATACATTTGAAAATTTTAAAGAAACTCTTAATTTATTATATCTTGGTCTATTATATGATGAACATTAATAATGGTTAGGATGTGATAACTACCTATGACGAGTTAAATACTAGGTTTTTAACTCGCTCAAATTAAGTAAGCCCTTAACTTTTAAGAAGTTTTTCTTTTTGTGTGGTACATAATTCCACCTAAAAATGGTGGGAATCCGAATCCCATAATAGAAGCCAAATCTATTTGGAAAGCGGCTTCTTCACTAGGTACTCCGGCTACTCCTTCATCGAAACAACTCTTTGCCTCCCTTGCCATGCTATTGATCAAACGATCTAAAATTACTTCATCACTTAAAGAACAATTACCAATTATATTTATTCCAAAATCTTTTAATTCCATGTTAGGTAAAGGCTTCTCACCTCCGTAAATATAGAATCCTTTCCCGTTCTTTTTTCCTAACATTCCAGCTTCTACTAACTTTCCTAAAATTCCACTACCCCTCATTCGTTCGCCGTAAGCATCAGTTAAAACTGACTCAACTTTTTTACCAATATCTAAACCAACTTCATCTATTAATCTAAATGGCCCCATCGGAAATCCAAAGCTGGTTACCACTTTATCTATCTTAGACAAGGGAACTCCTTCTGCCAACAAACGACTCGCTTCCGATAAGTAAGGGCATAGTATTCTATTAACTAGGAAACCTGGAACATCTTCTACGATTACCGGATACTTACCTAACCTAGTAACTAAAGAAACTGCTCTAATTAAGGTTTTATCGCTAGTGTCTTTTGTTCGAATAATTTCTACTAATGGCATTTTTTCAACGGGATTAAAAAAATGAATTCCAATTAGCCTATCTTTAACTGTTAAATCTGCAAACACTTCTGAAAGTTTTAAAGAGGATGTGTTAGAAGCCAAAATCGTATCATTAGAACAAGAATTTTCTAATTCATGAAATAACTTCTTCTTAATATTTAAATCCTCAATGATTGCTTCAACTATAATTTCAGAGTTATTAAGAGCAGAAGCATCCGCAAAAATTCCTAACTTAGATAATCTCTCTTCTTTCTTTTCCCTAGATAAAGACTTACTAGACTCTATAAAATTTAATATATGCTGCTTAGCGCCATCTCTACTTTTCTCAAATGGATCGACGACACCTGTTTTCATACCAGATTTTAATGCTACGGCAGCTAATCCCCTACCCATAATTCCAGCACCAAAAATTCCAATACTATTAATCTTTTCTAGTGGATTCTTTTTAGCTAGCTTTTGTGCACTTTCAGTTAGAAAAAATACATGGACTAGAGCTTTTGATTCAGGCGTTATAATTAGCTCGCCTAATGCAATAGCCTCAGCATCATATGCAGCCTGAGTAATTTTTTCCCTAGATAATGCCGCACAAAAAATTGCTTTTGTGATAGCTGGATATTTACCTCGTGTCTTTTTAAAACTAGATTTTATTGCTTGCTGAGTGGTAAAAAACCTACCAACTTGTGTTCGGGATAGAAACCAATCAGTTAGTTTCAAGTTGTAAGAGATTCTCTTTCCTTTTCTAAGTAACTCTTCAGCTTTTTTGGAAATATTTAATAAAAATTCAGACTCATTAGTAAAATTAAAGAAATCATCTACTAATCCAATTTTTTTTGCTTTTCTTCCATCAACTATCTTACCCTGTAATATTATATCAAGTGCATTTGGTAAACCTATTAACCTGGGAAGTCTTTGAGTACCTCCAAAGCCTGGTAAGATACCTAACTTGGTTTCTGGCAATCCTATTTTAGAAGAAGAATCATTACTAATTATTCTGTAATCACAAGCAAGTGCAAGTTCACAGCCGCCACCGACACAAGGCCCATGAATTGCCACAATAGTTGGGATAGGTAAATTTTCTATAATCTGAAAAATACTTTGACCTTGCTTTGCTAGTCTTTCTCCCTCTTTTTTATCGGTTACATCTTTTATAGCATTAATATCAGCTCCTAAACAAAAACCAAGATTTGGAGGAGATGAAATTATTAATGCAAGAATAGATTTATTTTCTTTAATTAACTTTGTGAAATCTTCTAGTTCATTCTTTAGGGAAAGCATTCTATCTTCAGTAAGTATAATAGCTTTATCTTCACTATTTCCTAATAGTAGATGAGCAAATTTATCTTCGATTTTTATAGAAACTAGTTTATTATTCATAATTTTAGAAAGTTATTATTTTGTAGTATTTATTTTAAGTAGAGCTCTGTCAATTGCAGATTTCACTACTTCACTAGCTTCAGATTTTTGATGATCTTCCAACAATATACGAGCCTGCTCCCCACTATAGGCAACTAAAGATGACACTGCGAATCCCCTTACTAAGTAATCTGGATCAAGTAATAATTCACTTAAACTACTAACAACTTCTGGATGTCCCTTCTCTACTTTTTCAGCAACAAGTTTTAAAGCAGCTATTCTAATTTCAAAGTCTGATGCACTAAACAAACTTAATAGCCTTCTCCTATCTTCCTGAGTAGAAATTATATTTAAAGCTTGTAAAGCTTCTAACTGCTGAATTGCGGTTAAATCATTAACTATTGGTGATGATTTATTTTCCTCGACCCTAATTATTTCTTCATGTATAGGTTTCTCTGTTATTGGTACTGTATTTTCACTTATATTTTCTAATAATTTTTTATTACTAGTACTTAAGAATAAAATCACTGCAAAACCAGTAACAAGCGCAATAATTGATATAAAAAATAAATTCTTAGGTAGGATAAAACTTATAATGTATTTAAATATATTAAAGTTAAGATTTTTGAACGTTTGTTTAAAAAGATAAAATACCTTAGCACTACCTTCTGGAGCAAATCTAGTAAAAGCATTTATTAAACTACTTCTTCCATTCGTATTTCCTGTACTTAAACAAAATTTAATTTTTCTTCTTACTTCTTCTTTTGATTTACCTGAGGTTAAAGCTCCAGAATTAGGCAAAGAAAATAATGAATTCTTATTATGGTTATCTATAATATCTTGACAGTATTCACTAACATCATTTAATAAATCAGTACCACTAATGTCCGTACCACCAGATAATTTTCTCGCTAAAGAATATATACCAGGAAATGCAATCTGCCCTTCTTGACCAAATACCGTATAAGGACCTAAATCCATTTTATAATCAGACTTTCTTCCTAAGGTTAATAAAATTGAATAAACGTCTTTAAAATAAAGCATTAACTTTTCTTCATTTTCAAAAATTATTTCTTCTACTGGTATAATATTATCTAAATCAGCAACTAAAAAAGGTTTCAAATCTGGAGTAATGCCAACTTCAGATATTTTAGCTATTTTCTGATTAATATCAGCATAAGAATTAACAAAATCGACATAAGAAGTTATTACTTTAGAAATGTCATTTTCTGTATTACCAAGAACTACTTTATCCATCACCACAGCAACCTGAGACTCTTTTTCAGATGAAAGCTTAGCGGAAAAGAAAGTTAACCCCGAGTCTGTAAATAAGACCTCTCCAAACTGAAGTATTTTTGTACTTGAACCTTTTCTTTCCTTGGGAGTTACGCTCATTTTAAATACCTAACTTCCATTACTAGATATGAAAAAATAGTATACTAGTTTGTAGCTAATTAAAAATATTATTGCTAAAACTAAATACATTAAAATTTCTCTGTGTTCTTCTTTTAAATAAAAAGTTCTTTTTTGCTTAAAAGTTTGAACTTTAACTATAGACATCTCAATAGTCTCTTCCGTAGTGTTTACTATATCAGAGCAGACTTCAGGAATTTCTATTTTAAGCTGGCTTAACATATCTAACATAAGGTGAACTATACTCTGAGATCTTTGTATACTAATTCCTTTAAATCTTAATTCTTCTGGACTATTTGCTAATTTATATTTTATTTCTTTAGATAAAATTAAATTTTTAAATACTAACTTAATAGTATCATTCAAATAGTAATTAAATTTATCTAAATTCAAAAAACTTTCTCTAATTAAAAATTCTTTTAATATTTTTACGTTTGGTATTTTCTTCTTAATTAGTTCGGACAAATTTAATGGAATAATATTCTTTAGATTTAAATTATTAACCAAATCGAAAATCACTATTTTATCGGTAAAACTAGCTTTAGAAATCTTAGACTCTGACAGTTCAAATAAACACTCTGAGTCAACATTAGAAAATAAGACGACACCTTCATACTTAGATTTTGATAAATCTCTTAACACCTCAATAAACGGTAAAGTATGTTCAGTCACGTTCATTTCTATTACCAAATTACCTAGTGAATATAATTAGTAAGCCTTACCATCTACCTATTCTTTTCGGCATTTTTTAAGAAAAACCCAAATAATTTAATATTTATAGGCTAAGTAGCTGTATTTATTTAAGTATTTTTACGATCTCATGTTCTGAATACTTAGTTAATCCTATAGCATCTTAAATTCTAAAAAATATAGCTAGACTCATCTTCAGATAAAGATGTTATATTTTAGGTTTATTTATTAAAACGAAATTTAGGTAATAAGATATGCATCTTATACATAGAAAGACCTGTAGAGTATGTGGATCTTCGGCATTAACACCAATTATTAATATTGGTGAACAAAACCTACAGGGATCTTTTATTAAACCGGGAAAAGAATTACCTCCAATTAGAAAAATTTCAACAACGTTGATGAGATGCGATCCTACAAAAGATGAACAAGCTTGTGGATTACTGCAAATGGAACATTCAGTTCCACCAGAAATTCTGTACTCAGCATACTGGTACAGATCCGGAACAAATAATACTATGAGAGTACATCTAAAGGGCATAGTAGATGAAGTAGTAGAAATGTCTAATTTAGAAAACGGTATAGTATTAGATATTGGATGTAACGATGGGACACTACTAAATAACTATCCTAGCTCATTTAAAAAATTTGGGGTTGATCCATCTGACATAATTCCAGTCTCTACAAATGATTTAAAAATAATTAGAGACTTATTTCCCTCAGAAGAGCTCTCAAAAACTTTAAAGGGAAGAAAACTTGATATTATAACTTCAATAGCAATGTTTTATGATCTTGAGAACCCAATAGGATTTTGCAAAGAGATTAAAAATGTTTTATCTCCAGAAGGTCTTTGGGTATTTGAAATGTCTTACATGCCTAGCATGCTAAAAATGAATTCATATGACACAATCTGTCATGAACATTTAGAATACTATAGCTTAGCTGTTATTGAGTATATACTTAGTAAGGCTGACTTAAAAGTTGTAAATGCAACACTTAATGATATTAATGGCGGTAGTATCAGATGCTTTGCAACTCATACTGACAATTTTAATTTCAAAAACGAAGTATATTATAATAATATGCTAACCTTAAGACAGAACGAGTTCGACTTAGAGCTAGACACAGATAAGCCTTATAAAAACTTTCAAGATAGAATCAATGTACATAAGGACGAACTTAATACTCTGCTAAAAACTTTAAAAAAAGAGGGAAAGAGCATTCATATTTATGGCGCTTCGACGAAAGGAAATACCATCTTGCAGTGGTGTGGAATTGATCATAGAATTATTGACTATGCAGCAGAAAGAAACCCAGATAAATATGGAGCGATAACTCTAGGTACAGATATTCCAATAATTAGCGAAGAGGAATCTAGAGCCATGAAACCTGACTACTACTTAGTTTTACCTTGGCATTTTAAAAAAGAATTCGTAGAAAGAGAAGCTGAGACAATCAGAAATGGTACTAAGTTAATTTTTCCACTTCCAACCGTTGAAGTTATTGGCTAATAAAAATAAATTAAAACTATTAGTATCCTCAAATTGTCAAACAGAGGGAATTGCTGAAGCTTTAAAAGTAATGCTTCCAAACTATGAAGTCGCGCAACTACAAATACTTCCTAGTTATCAAGACTTTAGCTACCTAGAGGAAACAATCAATGACGGCATAGATGTTTTAATAACCTCTAATCAAAATTGTTTTAATAAAGATTTCACAGGTAAATATCCAAACTTAAAAATAATTAGGATCCCTCAAATAATTTTTTCTGCCTTTCATCCAGATCTTGTATATGCAACGGATAGCCCCGATGATGGAAATGCAAATTTTATAAAATGTCTCGACTCTAATTATCATTCAGCAATTTGTCTTTGGGGATGGAAAAATAACCTAACAGTAGAAGAAACTATAAAACTTTATAAATATGATGTATTTTTTAAATTAGGTTACTTTAACTCCTGGTCCAGTAGCTTTTCTGAATTAAAACAAAAATTCAGCTTAGCAAAACTAGATTTTACTACATTCTGGTCTAGTATCAAAAATACAGGTTTATTTATGCACTCAATAGATCATCCAAATATTTATGTCCTATCAGAGCTTTCAAAACAAATTGCTGTATCATTAGGAGCAGAAGAATCTCTAATTAATGAACCTACTCACAGAGTATTAAGCGATGCATTGACTGCTACTAGATGGCCAGTATATCCTGAAATTGGAGAACATTATGGATTAGTCGGCATGTATAAATGGAAGATAAGAAGATCGATTTATGTATCTCTAAGTGACTACATTAGCAATGCTTACAATTCATACGACGAACTTTCTCTCCCTAAAGAACAAATATCTTTTTATCAAATATCTCTTTTATCTGATGGTTACTTAGAATTTGATAAAATCCTAAGATCAATGAGGGAAATTTAATGAAAAATCCATATGCTAAACTACCAGATTATTGTTTCTGGCCAAGAGTTATGGCGAATAGTACTTCTTGGATGCTGAATCCCGTTACCTCAAGTAAAAAAATCGGAAAGAATGAAAAAGTTTCCACTATGGGAAGTTGCTTCGCTCAACATATGTCTAAGTATATTTCTAATATTGGACTAAATTATTATGTTGCTGAGAAAGCGCCTCCTTCTATGGACCCCTTGGAGGCTAAGAACTTAAATTATGGAATTTTTTCTGCTAGATACGGAAATGTTTATACAGTAAGGCAAGCACTACAACTTCTTCATAGGTCAACTGGAAAATTTATACCTAAAGATTCTATTTGGAAAAAAGGTTCTAAATTTATAGATCCATTTAGACCACAAATTCAACCTAATGGATTTAGCTCGGAATCAGAGCTAGATGAGTCAAGAAAAAGTCATCTCTCTTCCGTAAAAGATATTTTTCTAACATCAGATTGGATAGTTTTTACACTAGGACTAACTGAGGCATGGAGATCTAAAGTAGATGGTGCCGTATTTCCTCTAGCACCTGGAGTTTCAGGCGGTTCATTTGATCAAGATTCTCATGAATTTATTAATTTTAATATTAACGAAGTTAAAGAAGATTTATTTAACTTGATAAAAGAAACAAAAGAACTTAACCCAAATATAAAATTCTTACTAACCTTATCTCCCGTCCCCTTAAATGCAACTTATGAAAACAAGCATATTGTTGTATCTACTACATATAGTAAGTCAGTACTAAGAGTTGCAATAGCAGAAGCTGAAAATACATTTGAAAACGTTTTCTATTTCCCTTCTTATGAAATTTTCACTTCATCTTCAACTCGTGGTGCATACTTTGGACCAGATCATAGGGAAGTATTAGATCTTGGAGTAAAACATGCGATGAGACTATTTGGAGAAAATTTCATCTCAAAAGAAGATAGTCAGTCATTATCAAATTCTGATCTTAATCTACCTAAAAGAACAATAGGATTAAATAGTGATATTGTATGCGATGAAGAAGCTATCACTATACTAGAGTAGCTTCCTATAATTAAATATATTTAGAGCTTTATCTACCTCTTTCCAAACAAAGTGCTCAACAAACAACTGCCGAACTTTTCTCTGACCAGATAAGGCAATTTTAAGTCTTTCGCTTTCATTTGCTAAATAATATTTTATCTTCTCTATAAGTTCTTCCGCTGAAGCAAAGGATACATAATCAAGTCCTTCTTGCATATACATGTCCAAACCGTAACACTTTTGAGTTACCAAGAGACTACCCGTAAACATCACTTCAAAGTTTCTATGAGTAAAATGATGCCTATTAGGCTGATTAATAACCCAATTCGTATTTAAACCTATCTTAGATGATCCAAACATATGTAGATATGACAGATAGTCTAGATCCTTACGGGTATTTAAATAATAAGAGATTCCCTCTTCTTTCAATTTAGGAAGTAGCTGATCTACAAATGTTTTTCTTGGTTCATAATTTAATCCGATAATTGATAAATCATAACATGGGATATCAGCTGGAAAAGTTTCCTCATACTCTCTCCAAGTTTTCCAAGACATAGGAACAAAAAGTGGTCCTATAATTCTAGGCTCTATAAATCTAGAAACTTCATGTGTTCCAACAGACCCCCAACTAACAAGAAGTCCACCTTTAGACACAATTAACTCGCCTTGCAGCCTTTGCCCCGACTCTATTATATCAGTCATTCCGCAAATAATAGTAGCGCCGTATGACCAGATTAATCTGGAAAGAAAATAGCAATCATACAAAGAGGAAAGTATAGCACCTCTCGAATACCTAGTTAACATAATACGTGTATCCATAACAACATGTGATACATTATTATTTTCTAAATTATTTTTTATGCATTCTAATAAATTATCATATCTTTTTAACTCTAATAACCTAACTCTTGTTTCTCCTAAGTACTCCTGCAAAGATCTTAGACTTTCTTTATTTAAAGAAGTGTTTGTTCCCCAATCTCTAGTAACCATTAATACTATAGCATCTTGATCTGTAACCTTAGTTTTTTTTCTATATTTAATTACTGCAAATAAAAATGCTGTAATTTTTATAAAATAATAAATTAGTTTTCGGTAACGCTCTACCTTTGCACCACCTGCAAAATGAACACCTCTCTCAAAAAGCATCGCTTGTGGTCTTTCTAATTTAGGAAAAATTTCTTCTACTTCGGGTTTTTTCATTATAAAAGTCCTTTTATCTAAAAGCTAGAAAATCTGGCTAAATTAAAACCTAGATCCAACACTCTATTTCTACTGACCGATAAACCATCCCCAACAAAATTAAAAAGATGAGCTGTAGCTACCGCGTTTACTCTCTCATGCGCCAATGCGTCTACAAAATGATTAAAATTTCCAGCTCCTCCTGAAATAATTATAGGGCATTTAAAACTATCAGGTACTTCCTTTAGTAAATCCAAATCATAACCTTGCCCCGTACCATCTTTATCCATAGAGTTTAAGTACAATTCCCCAATTGGAAGTTTAGATAGATTAGTTAAATATTCATTTAATTTTAAATCTAACAAATTAGTGCCATTATCTATATAAACATGAAAATTATTTTCGCTGTCTCTCTTAGTATCAACAGAAGCAACTATACACTGCTGACCAAACTCGCGCGCTAATTCAAAAACTAATTCAGGTCTCAAAAATACTTGAGAATTAATTACTACCTTATCAGCACCAGAGCGTAAAAGTAATTTAGCTTGATCTACGGAACCAATTCCACCTCCAGAAGAAACAGGAATAAAACAACTAGCAACAATTTCTTTTAGGCATTCACGAAAAATATTTATATCTCGCTTTTCTCGCGAAATATCTAATACTATTAGTTCATCTATAGAAGATGATACGTTTGAAAAATTATAATTATCCCTCAGCCAGCTAATATCACCTACTTTTTGCAACCTAAAATTGCGACTCAACATAAAGAAGCCGCTATTATAAAGAAGTGTAAATATAATTCTTTTCTTAAGCATTTAAGTGCATATAGTTACTAATTAATCTTAATCCATTTCCTTGGCTTTTCTCTGGATGAAACTGAGCAGCAAATATATTTCCATTTTCATATCCAGCAACGAAATTTACGCCGTAGTTACAAAGAGAAACTGCCCCGTTTAAATTATTAGGAAGAATTCTATATGAATGAACAAAGTAAAAATCACTTTCACTTGGAATGTCGCTAAATAATTTGGACTCCTCACTTGAATTAACTTGATTAAATCCGATATGAGGTATTTTTCTATGATTTAACTCTAATTCAGAAAACTTATCTACTCTTTCAGGTATTAATGAAAGACCAATAGTTTCTCCATCTTCAGACCCGGCAGTACCCATTAGCTGCATACCTAAGCATATACCAAGAATGTCAGATCCCTTTTTTAAAACCGCCTCAACTATGGCTTGGTCTAAACTTTTCTCTCTTAGTACCTCCATTGCTCTTCTAAAAGATCCAACTCCCGGTAAGATTAATTTTCGAGCATTAACTATCAAATCTGGGTCAGAACTTACAACTACTTTTGCCCCAACATAATTTAGAGCATTAGCTACTGACCAGATATTTCCCATCCCATAATCTATAATCAAAACCTCTTTCTTGATCATTAGCTTATCTTGTATTTAGGTTTCCATCTTCCAGATTCTTTCTCAAACAACTCCTTATTAACCCATTTTTCTAGAACATTATCAAATTCTTCTTTAGTCATCTGATAATAGTTTAAATATGTTTCTATATATTCATCAGGATAATGTCCATCATATAATCTAACTAGATTTACTCCCTGCTCCCTTGTCATAGCTCCTCTTCTAATTTCTATTCCAGCATCCTGAGTAGCTCTACCAAAACCAAACTTTAGGTACATTAAATAGGTATGAAGAGCATATAAAGCTTGGTCGTTTTGTGAAAAATTTGTAAATGTCCCAGAATTTGAAGCATCTGCTTCTTGTAAACCGCAGTGTTCTTTTGCTGTAAGATAATTTCTGTAAGGATCCCAATTTTCAAAATACGACCAATGAGTTATTTCTAAATTTTTTCCTTTTAGCTCTTCTTCTGTTGGGAAATTAAAAAAATAAAGTTTATTATGTTCTATATTAGAAAGCTTTAAGACACGCTCATGCCCTCCCTCAAGATAGATTCTTCTCATATATTCAATCGAATAACATGCTCTATTTTTAGATTCAGTAGAGCCTCCATATTCAACTTCTCCGTCTTCACCATAAAATAAAAGGGGTATATTCAAATTCACTGCAAGTCTCACGACTGCAGCTTGTATAGAAACTAGCCATCCGTAATAAGGAAATCCCTTTTCTATAAAACCCATTCGATTTAATGCTCTCATAGTCGAAGCATCTGGATTAATCTGAATATGATTATATCCACTTTCAATAAAGTTCTTTAAGTTTGTATTTCCAAGCTCCAAGGAAAGAGCTGGAGTTACAGTTACAGCTAAAGGATTCATCCCCCAAACATGCTTTAAGTTATAAGCAACATAGGATCCGTCCTTTCCACCGCTGACAGGAACAACACAATCAAAGCCTCCAGTCTTAGATCTATGTTTTTCTAAAAGCTGTTCTAGTTCTATTCTTCTTTTAGACCAATCTAAAGTCTTCTTCTCCTCCATCCACTGACAAGCATTACAAAAACCTCTAGAATCAAACTCTATTCTAGGTCGAGTTGACATATTTAAACAATTTTTACACCAAAAAATATTACTCATTTACTTAACTCAATATAACTTTATCTTACTTAATATCACGCTACAAAGACCAGCCATCATCCACTACTATATTCTGCCCATTAATAAATCTTGAGTCCTCAGAAAATAAGAACATAAGTGCACCCGTAATATCCTTAGAATCTAATAAACCTTTATTTAAGCAGTCATTTTTATAATTTTTTATAAAAAACTCAGGTTGTCCATCTTCGATACCACCTGGACTGATACAATTTACTCTTATCTGCTGACCTGGAAAACTTTTAGCAAGATATTTAGTAATTGAGATAATACCTGACTTTACAGCAGTATACTCTATTGGGCTTGTCATTTTAGTGCCTTCGTAATGTTTGAATTTAGGTGCACCCAAACCTTGCACTGAAGAAATTAAAACCAAATTACCAAATCCTTGTTTCTTAAAATTCTCTATTATTTCTTGGCTAAAAAGGATGGCACCTCCTAACTGAGAATAAAGATCTATCTTTAATCCCTCTTCTTTTAACTGTCCAAAAGGAGTACCCCACTGACTAGATCTTGGATATGCAGAATGAACAGCTGAATCTAAAGATCCAAAAGTTTTTATACAAGCTTCTATGAAATTCCTGATGCTGTTAATATTTGTTACATCAAGATACATAAAACATGAGTTTTCTTCACCCAACTCCTTAACTAACTCAAGACTCTTAGCTTCGTCAATATCACCAAGGAATACTTTATAACCCCTAGATACTGCTTCCCTAGCAAAAGCGCTACCTAATCTTCCAGATGATCCGGTGATAGCTAATACAAAATTATTCATAAGTTTTTTTAGAATTTTTTAGAATCAATTCTGCTATTAAGAAATCAAATTCAGTATCAATATCCAAAGATCTCTCTTGAGGGATTGTAATACCTTTTACTCTACCTTGAAATATCCTATCTGCACTCATTATATATTCTGGCCTAGTAACATAAGCAACTGTAGTTAAATCATAAGATTTTGGTGCATCTTGTCTCCTACTAATATCACCACCTTCTATTAAAAGACTTAGATAACCATCTTTTTCCTTTACCATATTAAACCACGGACTTCTGCTAGATTCCGCCATAGTAAGAACCATATCTACCGAATCATCGAAAGAATTAAGACAAGCTTTAATATCTTCAGCTTCTCTTAAGGGAGAAGTTGTCGGAAGACTCAGAAAAACATCAAAATCCATTCCTTTTTCTTTCAAAGCTTCAATAGCATGCCTCCATGCAAGCCACTCCGGAGAGTCTGATTGTGAAATAATTGATGGTCGATCAATTACTTCAGCACCATAGTCTTTAGCTACTTTAGAAATTTCCTGATCATCCGTTGAAACAAAGATTCTTTCAATTGATGATATTTTTTTTGCAATTTCTATAGAATATGCAATTAGTGGTTTTCCTAAAAGCTCTTTAACATTCTTTCTAGGAACACCTACCGAACCACCTCTAGCAAAGATAAATGCAAAAGTTGTCATTGTTATCCTAAGAAATTAAAGTACCAGTTTCTCTAACTTCATTAACTAAGTTCATAACTCTAATTCCGTCAGATATTCCTACAAATTCAGGCTCGCTTTCCTCAATGCATCTAAAGAAATGAAGTAATTGAGCAATGTAAGGATCGTCATACTGAAATTCAAATTCTATTTTAGATTCAACCTGCTCTATATTAGAAAATATACTCTTATCTATCAGATTCCAAGAAATCTCTCCCTTATCTGTAACTACAATACACTTTCTTTGAGAAATCTTATTAGAAAAATCAAGTAAAGTTGAAATTAAAACATTTTCCCTAGTAATGAAAGACATAATAACCTGATCTTCTACATCCACTCCTATTAATCCCGTATTTCTTAAAATAGAATTAACGCATCTACATTCACCAAACAACCAATTCATATAATCTAACTCATGGCTAAGCTCTAAAAGAACACCTCCTCCAAGCTCTCTACTCGAAGAAACTGATTTTAAATAGTCCGTGCCCGGTCTCCAATTAGGAAGATAAGAAGAGCTTTCAATAAAAACAGATGAAATCTTACCGATACTAGAGTCGGAAATTAAAGATTTAAACTTCATAGCGTCTGGTCTATATCTTAGCACATAACCAATTAGAACTGGAACTTTAGATTCTTCAACTAAAGAAATAAAATTATCAATCCCATTAATGCTTTTAGATAGTGGTTTTTCTATCAATAATGGTATATTTGATTTTAAAAACTCCGCAGCTTGCTCTAGATGTAAATTGGATGGGCTAGATATTATCGCAGCTTCAACTCCTAACTTTATAGCTTCTTCAATAGTTGAAGTAACATTATTAGCTAGATCTTGATAATCGTTTTTTAAGCCAAGTCCAGAGCGTACAAGTGTTATCTCTATATCAGGCCTTAAACTTCTTAATAATCTTAAATGTCTTGCTCCGATACTGCCTAAACCAACAATAGCAAGATGTTTAATATTCATAAACTATCTCTCATAGTAACCTATTTTATTATATTACCTTCTCTATAGTCCTCAGGCCTTCCAACATCCAACCATGGCTCATGAATTGGGTAAACTACGACTCTCTGACCATAACTTTTCAAGCGCATAAATAATTCTGGCATATTTAAATACGAATTAGTTTCCAGAGTAGCTAAAATTTCTGGATTTAGAGCGTAAATTCCTGCGTTTATGTGATTTCTAATTATTGGCTTTTCTTGAAATGACTCTATTTCAATACCATTAATATTTACAACACCAAATGGATTTTCCCACTCATGAGACCTAACCGACATCGTAGCATAAGCCCCATGTTTATCATGATAATCTATAAGATCCGCATATCTTATATCAGTCATAATATCACCATTAGTTACAACTATAGTAGATTTAATCTCTCTTTCAATTATACTTAAAGCTCCAGCGGTTCCTAGTGGATTCTCCTCTCTGACATACTCAATATTAACGTTCCATCTCCTCCCGTCTCCAAAGTAATCTTCTATTACCTCTCCTAAGTAATGAGTAGCAATTATAAAATTATTTATATATTCATTTTTGGCTCTTAAGATAATATGTTCAAGCATCGGCTTACCAAAAACTGGAAGCATCGGCTTTGGACAGCTTTTAGTATGAGGCAAAAGCCTGACCCCTCTACCACCAGCCATAATCACCATATAATTATCTCGTGTACGAGAAGTAAATATTTTATCTACTACATGTAAACCAATTGCTTTTTTATTTTCATCAATAATCGGCAACGAATGAACAAAGTTTGAATTCATTAGGTAAATTGCAAGTTCATTAGGCATCTCTTTTGGTGCTATAAGAGCTTCTCTATTTACTATTGAACTTATCGGATCTGTCATCTGCAGACCTTTTAGTAGCCCTCGTCTAATATCTCCATCTGTAATTGTTCCTACAAAAGTTTCGTCATAAGTAACTACAACAATAATCTGTAGTCCAGAATTATTAAGATTAGTGACAGCATCCTGTATGCTAGCGCTTTCAAATAGTAAAGATTTTCTCCAAATATCATTGTTAGGAATTTGTTTCATTAAAATCTCACCTTTCAACAAATCTTAGAACTAACAATAAACATAAAAATATGCAGGATATCCATGGTATTTAGATTCAATATAAATAAAAACGGATCATTAAATTTTAATTATACAAAATATTATTATTTTTAGATAGTTAGCTTAATTACAAAAGGAAATTTACTAGTTTATTTTCCACTTTTGAATCTAGAGATACAAAGATACTATCTATATAATGTAATTAAAAAAGGATAATGCTTTAGATAAAGATATGGAATATTCAGAGTTAGGACTAAAAAAGCTTGAAGATATTGCTAATTTAGTAAATCTTAAAGATTTTAAGTTAGATAGTAAAACAAATTCTTTCTGTTTAATCGATAACGATTCCGTAAGCTACAACTGCCCTAACCTATATTTTGATAGCACTTCAGACGTTGATTATGCTGACAGAAGTGGAAAAAATTTTTCAATGTACGGATGCCTTCACGATATAAATAAAAATAGAAAAAATACTTTTATCAGCGTTTTAAACGATGTTTTTTTTGTAAGTGATGTTTCATGCATACTAGATAACAATCTTAATATAATTCATCCCAATACTTATGCTGATTCATCTATTAACGACATGACTTATTACTGCGATAGATCATCAAAGATAGTTACTCAAAGAAAAGTCATAAATAAAGAAAAAACTGAATTTAAATACTTCTTAAATAATAACTCTTCATATCATGAAATTGAAACTCCCGTTGTTCTGCTATCCTCTCAGTCTTCTGCAAATATATATCATTGGCTAATCGAAACTGTTCCTAGATTGTGGTGTATAGAAGAATTTCCTGAATTAAAAAATTATAAATTCATAATTCATAATGTTCATGATCCCAAAGTAATTGAGATCATGAATAAATTTGACATTCCACTTGAAAATCTAATTTCACTGGACCCAAATGCTATATATAAATTTAAAAAGTTTGTTTATCCATCAGCTATAAACGATCTTGTAAATAGTAAAAAAAAATTTGATTTTATCAGAAAAGTTTTCAATATAAACGACATAAGTCATTCAAATAATAAAAAACGTTATTACATAACAAGAAACGATACGGTTGGAAGAAGAACTGAGAATGAAGAAGAAGTCGTTAAGATATTAAATAAATATAATATAGAATACTTAACAATGTCTAAAATCTCTCTTCAAGATTTAGCAAATTTATTTTTTGATGCGGAATTACTAATAGGTCCTATGGGATCTGGACTTTTAAATATGATTTATATGAATCCAGGTTCTGCAGTTATAGAAATGGCTACTAAATCTTGGAGTGGCTTATTTTGGACAATGGGGAGTGGGGCCGGACACCACTATTCTGTTCTTGGAAGTAAAGCTGACTACTACTTATCTAATTCAAGCAAAGCATACACCTATGGGATGCCAGATAGTATGGAATACGATATTGAAAAACTAGAATTGGTTATTAAAGAAAGCTTAAAATTAATTGAAAGGTAAATCATAAAAGACTTTTAATCTTATATTATCTGATTAATTTTCTCCAAACATCATTACCAGGCATTGCTTTAATCAAAACTTCACCTCTCAATAAATTTTAATAATTGAAACGCTTCAGCATATCGTGCTCCACAAGTAGCTCCTCTAATCGTAGCAAATGCTCTAATGTTCTCCTCCGATCTAGGAAAAGGATGAACTCCTAGCTCGGATTTATAAATCTTCATGATTTCTATTTTACGCTCCAAATGAGGAGTAATATCTACAAAATAATTCGGAATAAAAGCATTCTCCTGCAAAGGTGCTGCAAACTCTGTCTCGGATATACATTCATACATTAACACCCTTTGAATATAACTATGACGAAAAGATTTAGTACTACCGTTAACAGCCTCAAATATAA
Organism: Pseudomonadota bacterium; assembly: GCA_027487795.1. Classification (GTDB taxonomy): domain Bacteria; phylum Bdellovibrionota_C; class UBA2361; order SZUA-149; family DAOLCO01; genus JAIYCX01. The sequence goes on from JAIYCX010000031.1 coordinate 63,212, forward strand.
TCCGATGATCCGAATGCACATCAGATCTATTTAAAGTATATATTACATTTGGTTGTATTTCTGATACTGTTTTTGAAAGCCTTGAAATAAGACTAGGCAAATCAGAGGAAGATAGAGTAGCGGTTGGATAGTCGAACTTGATTATTTCAGAGAATCCATACGCCCTTGAAACACTTTCAATCTCCTCTTCTCTAGCTTGCACTTTTTTACTGTCGTAACCACTTTCTTCTGACATAGTTGTAACAATTAACCAAAACACTTGGTCTCCTGAAGCAACATGCCTTAGGATTGAGCCACCGACTCCTAAAGTTTCATCATCTGGATGAGCTGAAATTACTAATACTTTCATTTATATTCCCTAGATCAATCTAAAATTATTAAGTAATAAACTATTACTTTAAGCAAAAAATACTTATATTTATACTAAGTTAATAGCACTCTTTTATTAACATAGCTCATAGAAATGTTTAAAGATACTCTCCCTTAATCACAGGATTTTTGAACTCGTGAACTAATAAGCTAACCACTCCGTCTTGTGTTTTAACTGCGATCGCTCCATCATGAGAGACATCAAGTACCAGCCCTGGCTCTAAATTTCTATTAACTTCAGTTCTTAGTTCTTCAATTTTCCAAATCTTAACTTGCTCTCCTCGATATTCTACATGAGCGCCTAAATAAGGTTTAGTTAAGGACCTAACTAGGTTATAAATTGCTGTTGACGACATTCTAAAATCAATCTTACCATCGATTTCACCTCTCTTTCTCCACTTATTTCCTACATCTTTAGGTTGTGGTCTCCTAGTAAAACTCCCACTCTCTAATTTGGGATAAAAATCAGTAATTTGTAATAATGCTTGATCCGTAATCTTACTATACAAAGAGGCTGCATCATCCTGTTTTTTGATGGCTATTTTCTCTTGAGAAAGAATATCCCCAGTATCCGCTCCTTCATCCATAAAGAAAAAAGTACTTCCTGTCTCTTCAAGACCTAGAGCAAGAGCCCAAATCAAAGGATGCCTTCCTCTATTATATGGTAATAAAGAAGGGTGAAATCCCAAAACTCCAAGAGGAGCAATATTTAAAATATTATTTTTTATTAAATTTGACCAACCAAAACACATAACTAAGTCTGGAGAATGACTTCTGATCCAATTTTCTGACTGAGGACTATTAATATCTTTTGTATGCATTACAGGTATTCCATGACTTTGAGCTAAATAACCTAAATCAGAAAAATCAGCATTAAATAAAGATTCTTTTTTTGTAATAACCCCAACGATATCTGCTCCCAAAGAAATTAATTTGCGAAGAGCACATTCTGAAAATACAACAGAGCCAATATAAAGAATTTTCATTTCGAGACCATTCCATAAAAAACTTTCATCTTGATATTATCTAGTTTAGTTTTTTCTATAATCTCTACTATCTTCTTCGAAGGCTCTATACCTTCGTAGGGATTCTTAACGATACCAACTATACTTTGAAACTCTTCACTAATCGCTTTTCTAATTTTATCAGTAATCGATTTAGACTCATTTTCAGCAAACAAAACAGATTCTGCCCTCAATCTTCCTGCTTGCCTCTCACCAATATCCACTGATGGGGTTTTTAAAGAAGGAGCCTCCAGTATTCCACTCGAAGAGTTGCCGACTACTACATTAACGTGCTTTAAAAGCGTCAGATATTTAAGCTGTCCTAAAGAAGTAAAACATCTCATTCTTTTGCAATCTTTTGAAGCATAGTCGTTGATTCTATCCCAAATAAATCTGCCTAATTTATCTGAATTTGAGCCTGTAAAAACAATTTTAAATTCAGGAAAAGCATCTAATGCTTTAAATAATTCATTTAAGTGATCTCCTTGGTCTTGATCTTGCAATGTAACAGGATGATAAGTTACAAGCATCGATTTATCACCCAAGTTAAAATCAATTTCCTTCTCTAAAGTTTTCTTATCATAAAGAGGAAGCTTGTAAATATTTTCTATACCCAAAGCTCCAACATTCCATATCCTAGAAGGTTCTTCGCCTAATTGTTCTACTCTCTGCAAATAACTCTCAGTGGAAACAAAGTGCAAATGACTCATTTTAGTTATTGAATGTCTAATTGCTTCATCAATTAAACCAAATGTTGATTCTCCTCCATGACAGTGGGCTATTGGAATGCCCAAAGCCATAGCAACCACTACCGCTGAATAAGTTTCATACCTATCTCCTAATACTAGTAATAAGTCAGGTCTCAAATTAGAAAGTGCCTCCGTAAAGCCTAAAATACCAAGTCCGATACTTTTAGCTAGAGCAACATCCGTATCTGAAGATAATAATATTTCTATTTTTTTATCAATTATAAAACCATCTTTTTCTATTTCCTTGTAAGTAAGGCCATGCTCAGAGGATAAATGCATTCCAGTAGCACAAAGTTGTAGATCTAGTATTTTAGAGTCTTGTATACCCTTTAGGGTCCAATATAAAAGACCATAATCAGCCCTAGATCCAGTGACTACGCAAATTTTCTTCATAATAAGTCTTCCCACTTAATCATCTGGCCTGAGCACACATCTACCCTAAGTACACGCCCTACTAACTCATCTATTAACATCGGACTTATTCCAGAACCGGGCCTTAGTGAAATGAATGAATTCTCTAACAACTTAAAGCCACACTTAAGATCTTTAGCAAAGTGCAAGCTCTTTCTCACTGAAACTTTATTTTTTAATTCGGAAGCACTTGGAATTTTATAGCCTGATCCTGAAATTGATATTTCAACTTTTCTTATAGCATCTACCATTTGCTTAAGTTCTTTTGGCTCAAGAGAGGCAATATGATCAGGACCAATCATATTTCTATCTAAGGTAAAATGCTTTTCTATAACACTAGCACCAAGAGCTACGGCCGCAACAGGAACCTCTATTCCATTAGTATGATCAGAATATCCAATTTCACATCCTAACTCCTCTCTTAAATGATTCATAGCAAGTAAATTGACATCTTCAAGCGGAGTAGGATACTCTGTGTTACAGTGAAGTACTATAATCTTTGATTTAGGTAGACCAACATCCACGAGAACAGACATAGCATCTTTAACTTCTACAAGATCTGCCATTCCAGTGGATAAAATAACCATTTTTCCTTTTTTGCCAATATTCTGAAGATATCTTTTATTTATAATCTCACCAGAAGGTACTTTAAAAATCTTAACACCTAGCTTTTCTAAAAAATCATTACTATCTTCATCAAATCCAGAAGACATAAAACCTATATCTACTGAATTTGAATATTTTATTAACTTATCATGCCACTCATCAGACATTTCTAATTTTTTTAACATATCAAACTGAGAATCATTCTCAGATTTAAGATTTTCTCTTTGATAATTAGCTTTTTTGGCATTTTTACTAACAAGTTTTTCTGCTTTAAAAGTTTGAAACTTTACAAAATCAGCTCCTGCTTCTTTTGCTGCATCTATCAATTTTAAAGCAAGCTCAAAATCCCCGTTATGATTAACTCCTGCTTCAGCTATTATTAAAACTTTTTTAGTTATCATTATTTTATTTTCTTACTAGGATTTCCTACCCAGGTCTCTCCCTCTGGTATATCAGTTAAAACTACAGAACCAGCGCCAATAATAACATTATTAGAAATTTTTACTCCTTGTTTTATAATTGAATTTGCACCTATAAATGTATTATTGCCCACACTCACATTTCCCGCCAAAACAGCTCCTGGTGCTACATGACTAAAGTTTCCTATATCACATTCATGCTCAATTATAGAACCAGAGTTAATAATACTTCCAACTCCAACTTTCACGTAAGAATTTATAATAGCCCCAGGTCCTATAAAAGTAGACAGTCCAATACTTGAACTACTTGAGACTATCGAAGACTGATGACTAACTACACCTTGTCTAAATCCTGCAGATTCTATTCGAGATATCATACTAGCTCTAATTTTAGAGTCTCCTACAGTAGGAAATAAAATATGATCAATAATACAATCTACGGAAGAAATTTCAGTTTCAAGGCCTAGATATTTAAGATTATATAAATTTTTAGAAGCTTCTCTAAAATCAAAATATCCTATTATTTTCCCTCCCGAACTCAAGATAGAGTCTGCAACTACATAAGAATGTCCGGAATATCCCAACAAACAATATGTGCGATTTTCAACCTTCACTAGTTAACTCCGCTAGGTAAATTTACTAGTCTATTTTGAATATCTACACTATTGATTAGACCATCATTTATACAACTCTTATACATCGCAAGATCACTCATTAATGTCCAAGCAGGTCTTGTCATTACATTATTTTCGTTAGAGTATTTAAGAAACGAATCTCGTTCAGAGATAGATTTTAAGATTATAGAATTAAGCCAATAATTAGAACGAGCATTTTTTGGCTCTGTAATAAAATTAATCTCTTTATTTTTAAAAAACTGAAAATACTTGCTAGATATTTCTCTCTTAATTTTGATAAAATCTTCTAACTGCTCAAGCTGAGCACAGGCTAGAGCCGCATTTAAATTAGGACATCTAAAATTAAACCCCAACATATCATGTCGATACTCCCAAGGATGAGGAATCTTGGCTTGAGTAGTAAGATGTTTAGCTAAATTTCCTAATTTTTTATTATCTGTAACGATAATTCCTCCTCCTCCTGAGGTTACAGTCTTATTTCCATTAAAACTATATACTCCAAGTAGACCAAATGTTCCCGTATGCTTAGAATAGTAGGTACTACCTAAGGATTCTGCAGAATCCTCAACTACCGGGATATGAAACGAATTACATATCTCAACTATCTTATCTATCCCACAAGGAATCCCAAAGCTATGCATAGGGACACAAGCAGAAATTCTTCTACCACTTGAAATATGTATTGCTTGTTTATTAATAATTTTTATATTAGTTTTCAAAAACGTTTCTAAGCTATCAGGTGACATACCTAACGTGAACTTATCTATATCAATAAATACAGGCTCTGCACCGGTGTAATAAATTGAATTAGCCGTTGCTACGAAAGAAAAAGCCTGAGTCAATACTAAATCATCTCTCTCTACTCCAGCTAGAAGTAAAGATACATAAAGTGCAGAAGTTCCGTTCACAACAGATACAGCAAACTTAGCACCCGTATAATCTTTTATCATTTCTTCAAATTTATCTACGTATGGTCCGATAGAGGATACAAAAGTAGAATCAATAGCATCTAGCACATATTTTTTTTCATTCCCTATAAACTTAGGCTCATGAAGAGAAATTCTCTTAGAATCTGGGTATAGTGTTTTTATAAAGGAAGTAATTTCATGGTTAGTAGTTAACATGATCTATACGCCGTATTGATCTGATTTATATTTAACTAAGTTTAAAGGATTTTTAAACCACTCGATGGTTTTTGATAAACCCTGATCGAGACTATATTTTTGTCTCCAGTTTGAATTATTTTTTAATTTTTCATTAGATCCAAGTAGTCTAAAAACCTCACTTGCCTCTGGCCTTATTCTGATTTCATCACTTACGATACTAGCATTTGGATTAATTAAAGAAATTATTTTGCTAGCTAACTCTCCTACAGATATCTCTGATCCAGTAGCTATATTAACTTCAGATCCTATTAAATTATCACTTTTAGCAGCTTCTATAAAACCATTAACTGAATCTATAACAAATAAAAGATCTCTTGTTGGCGTGGTATCTCCTAACTTAATCTGTTCAGATCCTGAAAGAAGTTGAGTAATAATAGTCGGGATAATCGCACGATTTGATTGTCTAGGACCGTAGGTATTGAAAGGCCTAACTATAGTTACTGGAAGATTAAATGATTTATAGAAAGACTCTGAAATACTATCTGCTGCTATTTTAGTAGCAGAGTAAGGAGACTGTGCCTGCTTTGGATGAGCTTCAGTAATTGGCACAAATTGAGCTGTTCCGTATACTTCGGAGGTAGAAGTAATAATTACTTTTTCAAGATTAAAATCTCTAGCAGCTTGTAGAATATTTAATGTGCCATTTATATTAGTCTCAACATAACTAGAAGGTGCTACATAGCTATAAGGAATTGCAATTAGAGCTGCCAAGTGAAAAACAATATCAACTTCCTTAATTGCAGATTTTACAGCAAAAGGATCTCTGATATCTCCAGCTATAATCTCTATCTGACTTTGTATTTTAGAATCTATAGTATCTAGCCAGCCCCAAGAACCAAAGGAGTTATAATAAATAAATGCCTTAACATTACAACCTTCTTCTAGTAACTGTTCTGTAAGATGACTACCAATAAAGCCATCTGCCCCTGTTACTAAAACAGTTTTACCCTTAAGATTCATAATATCTAAATTTTTAATTTACTATAATTTAGATGTAAATAGATTAAAAATGATTCTAACTATTAACACCGCTAAGTCAATGTAAATATTTATAATTTCACCAGTTAAAAGAATCTATATCAATAAAATATTCATCTAACCTTTCAGATAGTTAAATAAAGCATAATTTATAGACTTAACTAAAACTTGATGATTAATCGTTTTGCCTACTGCATAGATAGTCCACACTACTATCACTATCATAATTTTCTAACTACCCTACATTGGTTAGCTAGTAATAACACAAGCGCAACTATCATTACTACAGGAAATCTTCCACTTCAGTCTATAGTAGACCAATTAGGAGATCCAATAAGACAAATTATTAAAACCATTCCTCTATCTCCACTAGATCAAATAACTTGCATACGTCCTGATGAAATCTATTCTCATCTGGATCCTTATTTTCCATATTTTCCGAATGAAGAAATTTCAATAGTAAAAACTATCGTTCCAGATAGATGCCTAACCTACATGCATACGGAAAGTACTAAAACTATGGCTGAGATATTAGTTCAAGAATCTAACTTCTCTGAAATATTACTCATTGGTAGCGCGACCGACGCACCAATAAATAATTATCAAATTGTAAAGCAAGCTACAAAAAGAGGTCTTTCTGTGATTGGATTTCCTTTTGGAAATGTTTCAGGACGCTATGCTCCTTTCTGGTTAAAGAATTGTACAAAAATTTATACCGAATCTGTCTCTACACATGAAACTTTAATTTCTCATGGATATGACAAAAAAAAGTTAGTGCACTATGAGCCTGCGAAGTTAAGCATTCAAACTAATAACTATACAAATAAAAAAGTAGTAATTGATTTAGGCATTCATTCAGGTAGGCATGAACTTATAACACTTATCAAATCGCTCTTAAAGTTTTATAATCCAGAAGAACTATTTATACAAACAAATCAAGCTCTTTCATTTATTGATTTTATAGATAATTACTTAACAGTTCACAATCTTCCTAAGATCTCAATCGGTAATAAATTAGAAGAAGTTTTTAATGCAAAACAACTTTTTTGCCTATTCCCTTTTGCATGTAGTTATTTATTAGAAAATTTTACAATCGAAGTTCCTACTTCAATTGTAGATCTTCAAGGAAGATACACAAAAATTGATAATTTGAAATTTACTAATCGAAGAATAATCACTCAAAAAGATCAAATTACAAGAGAGTAACTATGAACAATAACCTTCAAGGCAAAAAATGTTTAATTGTCACTGCTCAGTCTCATCACGTTGCAAAAACTATAAACGTTGTTAAAGAACTAGAAAGACGAGGTGTAGACGTCACATACTTAACGAGCCAAAATGGGAATAATGAGTTTACTGGAGACCTAGAGTTACCACTTATAGATAGAGGTATTCCATATTTATTTTTATATGATTTTTTAGATGAGACGCTTTGTGAAGAAATAAAAATTGTAGCAGAGGAATGCTTAGAACTTATCAATCAAACACAATCAGAGAAAGATATAGCACTAGAGGATTATTTTGCAGATCATGGTATTTCAAATTCTATATATGAATCTGCAGAAAATTTTAAGTTATTTGAAAAAGCTATTTTTAATATAAAGCCAGACTTTTGTTTGGTATTATATGAAGGTAATTTTTGGACAAAAGTTTTCACTTACTTATGTAACAAATATAAATATCCAATTTTTTCTTTTCAAGAAGGAATGTATACTAAAGCAGAAATGTTAAGACCAGCGGTTAGTGAAACAATAACAAAATATAGTACAAAAGTATTTTTATGGGGGGAAGTTAGTAAAGAAATGCTTTCTGTTACAGCCCCTGATCCTTCTAATTTAATCGTAGTAGGGGCACCTCATACTGATGATTTATATAAAAGTATGATTAATTTCTCTAATGCAAATTTTAGAAGATTACTGGGCTTAAATGAAGATAAAAAAGTTATACTTTTTATTCTCCCAGCTGTTATAAGTAATTTAAAAACAAGAATTGATAACTTTTATAAATACATTAATGAGATTGAAGCAATTGGGATAGTTAAGTTTAGGCCCGCAGGAAATCTAGACGAATTTTATAGTCTAAGAAGTAAATATAAAACCGATAATTTTCATTTATTTTATACAGAAGATATTTATGACCTAATATTGGGCTCAGATCTTATTATCTCAGGTAATACGACAGCAGGTTTAGAAGCAATAATATTAAAAAAACCTATTTTATATTTAGTCGACAAAACACAAGAAGACCTAGTAGAATTCAGAGAAATTGCTTTAGATACTGTTGACTTTGAGAAATATAGTAATAGAGAACTAGATGCTCTAAAAATAGCCTTAAATCCTAGTAGCAAAAATATAGAAAAGATTAAAGAATACATAGAACAGACAATTTTTAAATATGATGGAAAAGCTAGCGAAAGAGTAGTGAATGAAATTAGTCAGTTTATAGACTAAATTAAGCTTTTAGAATCTTCACTTAAACATAAATCATCATAGATTAAGTATTACCTACGATATAAAAATAGTACCTCATAGATTAATAGCAAATGAATATTTTCTTAATTGGATTTCAATGGATTTTTAGATATGTGGCCGACAAAAGTTTAGCCGATACACTAAGGCCTTTTCTAATACAATTTTTGGGACAAGTAACAACACTTCTGAGTCCTCAATTTTGGTTTGAGCTGATGAAAGTTGATTTCATTCGATTTCTAGTTACAGGTATTAGACTTCACTATTTCACAAATCTTGAAGGAGGAATTCGTTTTCACGAATCAGAAGACCAAAGTATCGCCAATAATGCTGTAAAATGGAATCTTAAAGCGCTTCAAGAATTTACTTGCTTACATGATAGGATTAAAACTCTATTTTATGCATTTATGTCTGTGCAATCTATAAGCAAAGAAAGTCGTATTTTAGTTGTTGGACCAAGAGTTGAGGATGATTTACTTTTGCTGAAAGCATATGGCTATCATAATTTTAGAGGTCTTGATCTTATGTCTTACAGCCCTTGGGTTGATGTAGGAGATATGCACAAGATGCCTTATGAAGATAACTCGTTTGATGCAGTTCTACTACCTTGGGTATTAGTTTATAGCAAGACTCCAGATATTGCAGCTAAAGAAGCAATTAGGGTTTGTAAAAAAAATGGTATTGTAGGAATAGGAGCAGAACACTATCCAAATTTCAATCTTGAAGAACATCTAGAAAAAGGTAAAAATTCGGAGTATTTCGTAGATGGAAAGGTAATAAATACAGCGGAAGAACATTTATCTCTCTTTGGAAACAGCATTGGTAAGATTTTCTTCTTACACGATATGGGAGAGTTCATAAAAGATAGAATGTCTAATACTGCAGTACTTTTTTCAGTAAATAAATAAACTAGTATTTAAAAATAAGGAGCAAACATGAGCTTAGCAGCGCAAGCAATAAAAGAGAGATTAGAAGGATGGATTTCTTCCTGGATTAGCGCAGGAATGCCAGAGCAATCAATTATTCAATTAAATAATGCTCTTAATTTATTCCTAACAGGCTATGATAATTATGAGAAAACTGGAGAGACTCCAAGAGATGCTTATGTGCTAATGAGACAGCTTTTTTGTCTTTCTAATGGATTCTTTAATGATCTTTGTGCAGATGGTATTTCTAGTGCCAATAGACCTTACATAGTTGAAAATCCAGATGGCGTTCTAGGAAAACTATCCGATGTATCTATTGAAAATATTATAAGTTCTATTTCTAGAGATGGCTTTTACGTATTTCAAGAAAAGCTACCAGAAAACATTGTTAATACCCTAGTGGCTCACGCAGAGTCAACTAACTACTCCATGGAAATGTCTAATGGACATTATGATGATGTTAAATACGATAGAAATAATCCTGTTGGAAATAGATATATTCAAAAAACTAAAGATACGATATCTCATCCAGTAATTCAGAAGTTAATCTCTGATTCAAGTATCTTAGCTATTGCTAATAGTTATCTAAATACTAAAAGTATCATGGATAGTGCGCAAATCTGGTGGCTAACAGATTTTTCTAAATCAAAAGAAGCTTTAGATAAGTCTGCATTAATGTATCATTTTGATATGGATAGAATTAAATTTTTAAAATTTTTCTTTTATCTAACAGATGTAACTTCAGAAACAGCACCACATTGTTATGTGAAAGGAAGCTGCGCAAGAAAACCAACACAAAGTCTAAGAGATGGCAGATTTTCAGATGAAGAAATATCCTCTCTTTTTCCTAGAGAAGACATAAGAGAGATATGCGGAAAAAAAGGAACTATTATTGCTGTAGATACTAGAGGTTTCCATAAAGGTAAAGCAGTTGAAAAAGGAGAAAGACTGATATTTCAGTTAGAGTTTACAAATAGTTTATTTGGAGCCCCGTTAGAGATATTCGAACTAGAAAATGCTCCAGTAAAAGAATTAAGTGATGCGATGAGAAAATATCCAGGAACCTATAAGCTCGTACAAACTCCAAAGATAGAGCAAATACAAATAGAACATAATATTAACGTAAATAATTTCGCAGAAGACTGGAAAGCTAGAAATAGTATGTTTCTAAATCCAAAAAGCTACTAAAATTTTCCTACTAAATACTTTGGGCTAAATAATCCTTAGCCCATTTATTTGTATCTTCATCGTAAAGCATTGGATGATTGGTCACAATGTTTGCCTGAAGGTATAAATCTTTATCAGTTGTAGACTCAAAAACTCCATCTTTACTGGTTCTGTAAAAGAAAAGTGGCTCAGGTATTTTATGGGCAACTAAATATAGTTCTGCGAAACTTATCCACAAATCCCAATCCTCATAGCCCCTAACGTTAGTTTTATATCCCCCTACTCTACTCCAGGCTTCTTTCTTATATATAGTACAACAAAATAATTGATTATTTAGTGCAATCTTAACTAAATCGAATTCCCCTGAAGGCCTAAACCAAGTCTTAACTTCGTCAAAAAATATAGCATCTGTATATACTAAAGATATTTCAGGATTAACATCAATAGCAATAGAAGCTTTTTCTAGCATTGTACTGTCTATTAAATCATCTGCATCCAAGCATAAAATGAATTCACCAGTTGCTACTTTTATTCCATTATTTCTAGAAATAGCTGGCTGACCAGAGTTTGGCTGATCAATAATAAGAATATTTATCGATGTATTTTCAGACTTAATCTCCTCAGCAATTCTTAAACTAGAATCAGTACTACCATCATTGACAATAATTATTTCAAAATTTTTATATGTCTGAGCAATCACGCTACCCACAGATTGTCTTAGGTACTTACCGTAATTAAAACAAGTAATAATTACCGAGAATTTAGTCATAACTGATAATATAATTCTTATTTATTATTGTTTATAGGGAGAAATAAGGCATCGGCCCACCATAACCACTCATCATGAGCTCTATGTGGATACAACCATGCTAATCTAAAACCTTTCTCTCCCATTTTATTGATAATATCTCCTACTTTATCTTGCCCTTTGTAAAATGTAGCAAAATTAATCTCCACAAGAACGGAATCTATAAAATTAGGATCTAGGTAATTACCAGAGGAAAGTAAAACTCCAAGATCATGACCTTGAGCATCACACTTTAGTAAATTTATTTTATTTATCCCTTCCTCTTCTATAAATTCGTCCAAGCGTTTAGTTTTGACTATTTCTTTTCTTGAAGGAGTTAACCATTGAGAAGGTTGACCAGATAATGGTTCTAGTAAACTAGATCCAACATCACTTTCCATAATAAAAAAATCAGCCGTTCCAGACTTTTCACTAACTGCGTATGGGAAAGTTCTTACTTGTTTATATTTTTCATTAATCTTAGTTAGTTCATTATAAGCCTCAGATACTGGTTCAAAACAATAAAGTTTTATATCAGGTAATTCCTGAAGAATTTGATTAGCAAACTGCCCCCTATTCGCCCCAACGTCAAAAACTACTCCACTAGGCTTAATTATTCTTGATAAGTCTCTTTTTAATGCTTTTTCGGAAGTTTCGTGGTCCGCGATCTCTAAATCAGCTCGGTAAAAACTATGAGGTTTTTTAACAGCATCCATATTGTCCTTATTCGTTTAAATTCTCTTAAATCTTAATACAATTAAGCATAAAATCTCAAAATTAAAATAATCTTTTAATTTATGATGCTAAATTAGCCGTTCATTCATCATAAATTAAACTAAATACGTTAGTTATTTATAAGAGACAATTTATAATTATATGAAAAATAATTAGCTTCGATATGGACGAAAAAAATAACTCTTATAAAAGATCTTTAAATAGGTCTACAGATCTTAGAATACTAGTCCAAGCTAGAGAAAATTTATTTATAAACCATGGTGGTGATACAGTTGCATTAGAAAGCAGTAATGAAGCTTTACGCAACCTAGGTGTGGAAGTAGTTCTTGATATACAAGGAAAAGAAAATCCTAAAAACTTTGATCTAGTTCATATTTACAATTTCTCCACACCACAAGCAATTGAACAATTTGCCATAAATGCAGTAGAAAAAGATGTGCCATTTGTTGTCACAACTCTATATGAGGATAGAATTAATTTTTTTACTCATATGCATATCTACGCCTCCTTAATTCTGCATATTGAATCTAGTAGAGAAAAAATTAGCTGGGAACAATATAAGCAATATGCCTTAAATACACTGAACGATACTAAAAACATAGTTAATATTGATAATCAAATAGCAGCAACGTATGCTAAAGTATTAATTTCTTCTGGAATAAAAGAAAGCTACCTACTGCGTAGAGACTTTCCAAACAGTAAAAATATAGAAAGTTGTTTTTTTGGTTCTAGTAGACTTCCTAAGGTAAGTAAAAAGCTCTTTGAAGAAAAATATAATATCAAAGATTATATTTTATCTGTAGGAAGAATAGAAGTAAGAAAAAATCAAGGAATGTTACTATATGCTTTAAAGGATGAAGATATACCCATAGTTCTAGTAGCTGGAAAAATGACATATAATCCAGATTATGAAGAATGTATTTCTAGATTTAAAAGAAAAGGAAGGACTATTGTAGTCAAAAATCTAAGTCCAGAAATGCTCGCAAGTGCTTATGCGGGAGCAAAAGTTCATGCTTTACCCAGTTGGTATGAACTACCAGGACTCGTATCATTAGAAGCAGCAATAAACGGAGCAAATGTAGTTGCTAGTAACTACGGAACAATAGATTCTTATCTATCAAATACAATAAACTACTGTGAGCCTGACTGTATTTATTCTATAAAAAACGCTGTATTAAATGCTTATAACTCAAAGCCAAATGCGTCATTACAAGAACTAGCTGCAAGTTTTACTTGGGAGAGTACAGCAAGAAGACTAATTAGTATTTATGAATATGCTTTAAAAAAAAATGAAGTTCCTTCTTCAAATAAATCCATTAAAATAGAAGTTAATAACTCAAGCTCTAAGATTATTAGAGAATTAAATCTAAAGAATAATGAATTACTCACAACATGACATTATTAAATTAACTATTGATTCTATCTCTAAAATAAATCAATTAGCAGATAACAAATTAATAGAACTAGAAAAAGAGTTTTCAAATATACTAAGTTGTGACTTTAGTAGCGCACACGATAATATAAATGATGTATTAAGAATACTAATCAAATACTTTGGCATAAATAAAGAACTAAATGTATTTCTAATTGGAAGTTCATGTTCTAAGTTAAAAAAATATTTTGATGTCCTTACTATAACCTGCAAAGTAATCTCTATAGATGAATATATAAAATTTAACTTTGACTTATCAAATCAAAATTACTTAGTTTTTCATGATTACAAAAAAATAGGTCTAGAGGAAGTCGAAAAAATTAATAATATTTCTCAAAAAAATAATATTCCAACAATCGAATACTTCATAAATAAAGATATGGTAGATTTAGTTATTGGAACGGAAGCAGACCATCTCCCATGCTACTCAAGTGATTTTTCCATCTTTGAAATATTTCCTCCAGCGATTTCAAAATTTTTTGGTACTGGAATAATTTTAAATTCTAAAAAACATAATATAAAAAAAGAGTTTTTAAATCTTTCAAAACTAAGTACATTTAAAGCTTCTCTAACTCTTCAGATATTCGAGGATCTACAAAATAAAAAAATTAGCAATAAGCCTAAAGCGAGATTATTAGTGTTATACAACGAAGAGAACTTAAGTTGGTGGTGTAAATCTAATAATTTAAAAAAATATTTAAGCCTAGATATATTAATAGAAGTAAAAAAAATAGGTACGGCTTTTAATGAGGCTGATTATGATTTTATAATAACCGAAGATACTTACTCATTGAGCTTATTAAATGAATTACCAAGAAATAAATTAGTCATAGCAAACGAGAGTCCGAAACTTAACGAAGAAACAATTAATACATTAATAAATAATCATGTACTTGCAGCATTTACATTTAATTATAACGCTTATTTATCAGCAAAAGATAAAATAAAATTGTATTACTGCGAGAATTTAGTAGATACAGATTTATTTTATCCTTCCGAGGAATTGCCAGACGTATTTAAGGCCTGTTGGGTTGGAAATTCTAGATCTAACGCAGATAAAGGATTAGGAATAATAGAACTAGCTTGTAAAAAAGCAGGTATCGAACTTTTAAAGCTTGATACTGCTTCATTTACTAAGCTTACAGACATGAGCTCCCCTGAATGGCTCAGAGATAATATTTATCATAAAGCAAGTGTTTTTATCAGCGCCTCCGAACTAGAAGATTCGGAAAATTATATTCTAGAGAGTCTAGCTTGCGGATTACCTGTAATCTCCACAAGAAGTGAAAATATGTCCCAAATTTTAAAAGATAATATTAATGGCTTTTTAATAGACAGAGACGCTGAGTCCATCTGTAATGCGATAAATAAATTAAAATTATTAGATTTAAATAAATTTAAAATTAATGCTAGATTATCAGTTGACGAAATAAGATCCTGGAATCACAATTCGCAGAACTACAAAGATATGATTTATAATTTAATAAATCAAAGAGATCTTTCTGAAGAAGATTTAAATAGTTCCAAAACAGCAATCTCGTGCTTAGATGAATTTATAAATAAACTACCCGAGCTAAATATCTAGTATGCTGATATTATCTAGGTATAAAATCCATTCTTGAGCTAATAGCCATTATAGTTTCAGCTAATAATTTAGCAGTATTTTCTAAATCTATTATACTAACAACCTCTACTGGAGTATGCATATACCTATTAGGAATTGAAATTAAGCTAGCTGCTACCCCTGCTCTATTAACTTGAATAGCATTTGCATCAGTACCTGTAGCACCTGGAGCCGCTATTAACTGTATAGGTAATTTTTTCTTTTTTGCAGTATCTCTTACTAATCGCTCTAACACAGGATTGATATTAGGACCTCTTGCGACTACTGATCCTGCACCCATTTTAACTAAACCTATTTTTTTTGCTTCTGCTCCTGGATTATCTGAAGCATGCGTAACATCAACAGCAATACCAACATGAGGATCAATTCCAAAAGAGGATGTCTTTGCACCTCTTAGTCCAATTTCTTCTTGCACAGTACTCACGGCATATAAAGCAACAGGAAATTTCTTTTTAGCAGCACCTTTGATTTTGCTAGAAACTATTCTTAAAGCCTCCATCACCACGAAAGCTCCGACCTTGTCATCACATCCAGGACTAGCAATTAATCCATTTTTTAAATCAGTTACGCCTAATTTAAAAGTAATAGGATCACCTACTGAAATTAACTTTTTTGCCTCTTCTCCATTCTTCGCCCCAATATCAATCCAAACTTTAGAAAATTCTATTGGTTTACCTCTCTCAGCAGCACTTGTTAAATGAACTGGCTTAAATCCTATTAGTCCATCTATATCACCAGAATCGGTATGGATTGTAACATATGTACCAGGAAGAACGGCAGAGTCGATTCCACCTATTTGATTTACATAGACGAAACCTGAATCATCAATATGAGTTACCATTAATCCAATCTGATCACAGTGACCAGCCAACATTACTCTAATTTTCCCAGCCGGATTAAATGAAGCAGATAAATTTCCATGCACATCAAGAGTTATATCATCTGCAAAACGACTCATTCTCTTTTTTATAACTTTTTGTATTTTTTGTTCAAAGCCCGAAGGAGAAGGTGTCTCTAAAAGAGTGTATAAAAAATCTAGTGAATCTTTTTGCATATAGTTTCCGCTACTTAATTAATCTTTACGTTTTTCACTTTTAATATCTATCCAAAGAAATGAAATAGGATTTTGTTTGCCCTTAAAAACTACCCCATTATATCCAAATGGAAATAAATCATTAGATGTTTCCTTAATGACATTGAGAGAGTTCTCAGGCAAGAAAAAATCTGAAGAAAATGAGTAATGCTTGCTTTTTTTAGTCTTCTTATTAAATTCGTGAACTAAATCAGAGAATACGCCAAATAAAGTTCTAGGCTTTTTCTCTATTTTTGTCTCGTCACAAACTACCTCAGTAGCGACTCCTTCTTTAACAACTGGAAAAGAACATGCTCTTTCAGGGAGAAAATCAGATGGTGAAATAATTCCACGGAGTACTTTTGATACTGCGCTTGAAGGGGTTGCCTGTAATGAGCCAACAAGCATATTTAAATCATGGTTTTGATCTTGTGATCTACTTAAAATTACTTCCAGCAATGCGGATGCCATCTGTAATGTGTGAGGGTATTTTGGCTTCTTTAGTGGTGATGTTGGTTCTTTTAAATCAAAAAATATCAACCTATTAGAGGAAGGAATATCAGTAGTTAAATCTTCAACTATCAATTGCGAAGGGTTTAAGGTAAATTTATCCTCAATAAAATCTCCTCCTCTTCTTAAAGAGATTGTATCGATCTCTTCCGGAAACTCTACCTTTAATCTTTCTTCATTATAAATTATTGAGTAAAAAGTCAGTTGTCCCTTAGGATAAGATAAATGTTTCCATTTCTTTAAAGATCCCTTGGATAACAAGGCGACAGTTTTATCCATAAACTCTTGACCACTTGCAATAGTTTTTCCGTAAAGTCCTGTAACAAGAATTATATCACATTCACTTTGAACTGTTAGCTTAACTAATGACTTCCAATCTGAGGTAATAGAAGCTGTAACATAAGACTGATCCAATCTTCTTAAATCAGAAGGCATTCCCATTGCCTTTACTTCACCGATACAAAGCCTAAATGATTTAATCTTATTCTTTTTTACCTCTAGTAGTGAGGCAAATTTAACTTTTTGATTTTTTAAAACCTGTCTTTGAATTTTTTTAATTTTTTGAAATCGGGCTTCATCTTTTTTGCTGATAGCTGTTTTAGTAAATACTGTTTGCTGAACTCTATTAATATTATTTTTTTCTACTGGATTATTATTTTCCTCTATTTCACTTCCTTCACTCACATAATTTTCTAGTAAAGCCTTGTAAACTCTCTTATCTTCTTCTAATTGGATAGAATCTGCTTCTTTTTTAGAGATACCATCAGATTCTTCAGGAGTAGGAGTATCTTTTACTATATCTTTAGTTACTTTTTTATTAATAATCCATGCATCTAAAGGAACTTCATCTTCGGTGAAGGCAGAATTAGAAGAAGGAGAATTCGACAAAGTTGGATTCTCTGAAGCAATATTTTCCGAGACAGTATCTTCAGCCCAAACTATTGTATTAAAGAATTGGAATACTAAATTTAAATTTACTAAAAATCTGATTAGAAAATTATTCATAAAGATTTACAATGAGGCCAGTTTTTTTGAAAAATCTTTAACGACACTTTTAGTTACCATCTTAGAAATATCACCACCATTTAATGCTACGTTCTTTACAATGCTAGAACTAATATAAGAATTTGGCTCCGATGTTACAAAAAAGATTGTTTCAATTTCAGGGGCTAACATTCTATTTGTATGAGCAAGTTGGGTCTCATATTCATAATCCGATACAGCCCTGAGTCCTCTAATTATTACTTTTGAATTTACTTCCCTAGTAAAATTTATTAACAAACTATCAAAGCTAGCAACTTTCACTCGAGAAAAATTTGGATTAGTTTGGCCAACCTCTTTTAAAGCTCTTTCTGCTATATCCATTCTCTCTTCTGCAGAAAAAAAGGTAGACTTAGTACTAACCCTAGGCCCCCCTGACGCAATTGCTAAATATAAGATATCAAAAACAGCTAAAGCTCTAGCTAAAATATCTAAATGGCCGTTAGTAACTGGATCAAAAGTACCTGCGTATACAGCAACTCTAGGTTCTAATTTTTCATCAGTTATTTTTGTCATGCACTTAAATCTCTCTAATTAATTTTAAGAAGATTACAGACGTAATTCCATAATCTCTTAAAAATAAAATTTCATAGCCCCTATTATCAGTAGATAAAGAATTTACCCATGTATTTAAATATTTTTTTTCATCTTCCATAACCAAGATACCAGCTGGCTTTAGAATCTTATTATTTAATATTTTACTTAAAAACTCTGAAAAATTAATTGATTCATAAGGTGGATCCGAAAAACATACATCATAGCTTTCTTTTTCGGTATCAAGAAATCTATAAACGTCACTATTTACTATGCGACACTGATCTTTGATACCAAAATTTTTAACATTTTCAGAAATACTCGCGCAATTCCTTTTACTACTCTCAACAGAAGTTACTTTCTTGGCTCCTCTAGATATAGCTTCAAATGAAAGCGCCCCAGATCCAGAGTAAAGATCCAATATAGTACAACCTGAAAAATCTATTCTAGAATTTAACGCAGAAAAAATAGCCTCCCTAACTGCTTCCTTTGTAGGCTTAAGTTCATTATCTAAGGAAGCTACACTAATGTACCTGCCTTTAAGGGAACCACCTATAATTCTAAGATTGATTTGCTTCTTTGCCTTCATTTAAGCAAACTACTATTGAATTCCCAAAAACGGAAATTCATAGTAATAGAGATAGGCAAACTTAATTACTATTAAAATAGTGCTATTAATTTAATATGAAAGATTTATCCCTAAATGCCGCAAGAAGACAAAAAAGACTATTATATTGGAAGGAATGGTTCCTAAGCCATGATAAAAGTCCAAAATCAGCTCTTAGCAAGGATGAAAAGAAGATTTTTTCCGATAAAATTTCGACTTATTCTCTTTTAATATCTAAAATGCTTGCATCTAGTGATGAAAGTCATGTGGAAGAATGCGAACAAAGAATAACTGCTATAGAACGCGAATTAACCTCTCTTTTCGAAGAAAGAAGGTTACTTACTTCAGATGTTGGCCTACCTTCAGTTACTAGTAAATACTCTTAATTATAGAGTTTATTGTAATTTGTTCAAAAAGTTGTCGTCTGCCTCATTTTAGTTTAAAAGAGCTGGGGATTTTTGTTTTTAATAGCATTATCCTTATTTGTTTGTTTTGTGAGGCGTTAGCTCAGTAGCCCTGTTTTAGTTTTTGGGGCAGTATCCTTTTAAGATACGGCGAAACAGTCCGCAGGACTATTTCGTCTGGTTCGAATCCAGTACGTATCGTTTTTTTATTTGTTTTTGTGAGGCGTTAGCTCAGTAGGTAGAGCAGTATCCTTTTAAGATACGGGTCACTGGTTCGAATCCAGTACGCCTCAATTTCTCGGTACTAGATCGTGACCCGTATCTCCGATACGGCGAAACAGTCCGCAGGACTATTTCGTCTAGTTCGAATCCAGTAAGCCTCAATTTTCCACTAAACTTTAGCTCCAGTCCTGCCGATGTATATTCTCATGGCAAATAAAAATGAATTCGATTTAGTAGTGATTGGTAGCGGGCCTGGTGGTCAGAAAGCAGCTATTCAAGCACTAAAGTTAGGCAAAAGAGTGGCTGTCATTGACGCCAATCCAGCACTAGGCGGAAACTGTCTTCATGATGGTACCATTCCTAGTAAATCATTTAGAGAAGCTATAATGCATCTTTCTGGCTACAAGGAAAGAAGTCACTACGGTCAAGCTTACCGTGTAAAACAAAATATAGAGATGAGAGATCTTAACGATAGAACAGATGGCATCTCCAAAGATATTGAACAAACTATTAGATCTCAGTTGTTAAGAAATAAATCCGAACTAATAGTCGGCTTTGCCTCTTTTGTTAATGCAAATACTGTTAAGGTTACATTTGAAAGCACAGAAAGAGTTTTAATAGCAGAAAAAATAATCATAGCCACTGGCACTAGACCGTGGAGACCAAGCTCTTTCGAATTTGATGGAGTTTCAATATTAGATTCAAATGATATTTTGAGAATGAAAAAAATTCCATCCTCACTAACAGTCGTTGGAGGTGGTGTTATTGGTTGCGAATATGGTTCAATGTTTTCAGCTCTTGGAGTTAAAGTATCAATAGTAGAACAAAGAGATTCTATTCTTAGCTTTCTCGATCAAGAACTTATTGAATCTTTAGTATTTCAACTAAGACAACAAAAAACAGGAATTATTACTGGAGATAAAGTTATTAGATGCTGCACCTCTCCAGATGGAAGGGCCGTTACATACCTTGAAAGCGGTCGAAGAATAGTGAGCGAAGTACTACTAGTTTCTGCAGGGAGAGTTGGCAATGTTGAAGGTTTAAATCTTGAAAACGTTGGACTTGCTGCAAGCAATCGTGGATTAATTACAGTTAACGAATATTATCAAACTTCAGTTCCAAGTATTTATGCTGTTGGAGATGTAATAGGTCAACCAGCTCTTGCTTCAACTAGTATGGAGCAAGGAAGAAGAGCAGCTTGTCACGCTTTTGGCTTATTAGAACATCCATTTGAAATCCCGCTTCCTTACGGAATATATTCCATTCCTGAAATTGCAATGGTTGGAGCAAATGAGAACGAACTAAAAGCGAGTAAAGTTCCTTACGAATTTGGGATAGCAAGATTCAGCGAAATGGAAAGAGGTAAGATCATAGGAGATCGCCTTGGAGTTCTTAAACTTCTTTTCCACAGAACGACTTTAAGACTTCTTGGTGTTCACATCATCGGTGAAGGCGCAACAGAACTTGTCCATATCGGCCAAGCTGTAATGGGATTCCAAGGTGGAATAGATTACTTTGTTAACGCAGTTTTTAATTACCCAACACTAGCTCAAGTTTATAAAACTGCTGCTCTTGATGGATGGAATAAAGTTGTCGCTAGCGAAGGCTTACCAGAAGAAGCACCATTGATGGATTCTGAGATACACTAATTCAGTAATTCTGAAATAATGAAAAAATCAGCGACTCAATAAATCGTGACTTCATGTGCGCTAAGAATACCATTATCGTAAATAAATTTACCTTCAAAAAATTTACCCTTTAAAACATGAGGTAAAAAATAAAAGTCTCCTGGCCATAAAGGCAACATAAATAATTCTTCCTCCCCCACCCAACTAATTTCCCCCTCTTCACAGCCACTTAATAATTCACCATCAAAATCACTGGCACTATAAACAAAAACTACCCAATCTTTGCCTTTGGCAAAATTAGGAAAAGTTAAAACTCCATGCAGCTTAGGATAAAAAATGGTTAGTCCACTTTCCTCCTTCACTTCCCTGATGACACAGTCTCTAGGACTTTCAGCTATATCAAGTTTTCCACCCAATCCATTCCATTTACCAGAGTGAATATCCCCCTCTTTCGTTCTTTTATTTCGATGAATCATTAAAACTTTATTATTTTTTCTAAGATAACAAAGGGTTGCCAGCTGTGTAGCCCCTGAAGTTAATGGAGATGTTAATAGTTCATCATTGCTACTCATTTAGTTTTCCTTTACTAATTATCAAAGAATTCCTAGACTATAATCTAATAAATTAACGAGGACAATTTGAAGGCTTTATTTAACATATCTATATTTTTCATTTGCTTTTCATTCTTCGCCTGCTCAAGTAGCAAGGATCAAGGCAAATACTTAGACGAACGACCTAAAGCTGAAATAGCAGCACCATCAGATGTTAATATTGAAGTTAAAGTAGTAAATCCAGACTCCACTAGTGTAGAAGGAATGAAGGTCAGTGTAATTACTTCATTAGGTCAAGAAACAGTTATTACAAACCAAAATGGCATAGCTCAATTAACTGTTCAAAGAGCCTACTCCGAACCTTTAACTTTTAGATTTCAAAAATCTAATATGGAAATGAGCGAAACGATTAGAACACTACCTTCTGATCTAAAATTTGCAGGATTAGTATTTGAAGTATTATCTCCAAATAGAATCAAGCTCTCACACTATACAGTTGATGGCCTATATAGATAACACTATTATTTAACTAAATTAGTAAGCCAAGTCTTTAGCTCTCTAATACCTGAGCTACTTATCTTATGCGCCACTTCATCTGAATGAAAATGAAGATCTAATCCATTTCCCATAAAAAAATTCTTTGTTTCAAGAGCTCTCTCGAATGGTATTATTTCATCTTTAGTTCCGTGAGACATAAAAAACTTAGTTTTATTATTATCCGCTCCTGTGAAAGATTTCATAAAGTAACTGGGAATAAAACTTGATAAAATACCAACTCCTAAAAATACCCCTGGATTAGCCATCGCATAAGTACCTAACACAGCTCCACCCTGACTAAATCCGATAGCAATAATCTTTGAAGGACTAACACCATAAGTTAGTAACTGAGCAACCATCTTATCAATTAAATTATGAGCTGGAATTAAATGACTCTCGTTAGTTGTTACTGGGGCTGGACTTTCAGTAGTACTAGGTCGATGATCTAAATTCCACCAACTATAGCCGCCAATTGGATCTATTTCTAAAGCCCTAGGTGAAATCACTATTGGATCTAGATCCTCTATAGACCTTGAAAAGACCCACATTACATTCTCATTCCCTGCCCTCCCATGAATTAATATAATTCCGACCCTATTTCCAAATTCAGCCTTAGATTCATCCCTAATCTTACCCACACAGCCCAAACTAGTCATCTCAGCTTGGGAAAATTCTCTATTACTTAGCACGGTTATATCGTTTTAAATTGTTTTTAAGCTTTTCTATATTTAAATTAATCTCTCGAACTTGACCAATCAAATACAATACAATAATACTCCCGCCAGATATTAAGTAAATTTAATGTCCCCATCGTCTAGAGGCCTAGGACACTGCCCTTTCACGGCGGCGACAGGGGTTCGAATCCCCTTGGGGACGCCATTTATTTATTTGCAGCTTTGTTTTCGGGTAAAACCACCAATAAAGTTGCAAAAAATATTAAACTGGCTCCCAAATACTGCAAATAGTTGTAGCTCTCAGATAAAAAAACCATTCCAGCGAAAAAAGAAACAATCCCCTCTAAACTCATAATAAAAGATGCAACGGTTGGTGGAGTTTGTCTTTGTCCTAAAAACTGAAATGTATACGCGATTAAAACAGAAAAAACACAACCATACATTATCTCAAACCAAGTTATTACTAGAGGCTCCAATTTAATGCCTCCCATAATGAACGCAACAAATAAACTAATAGCACCGCAACTTAAAAATTGTATCGCCGATAAAGTTACCGGATCATAGTTCCTTGAATATTTAGAAACCAACAAAACATGAAATGAAAAGAATACTGCGCAAAGTAAAATTAAGAAATCACCATGATTCAAACTATCTATGTTTATTTCAGATAAATAATAAAAACCAACTAAACTAAGAATCAAAGAAAAAACTTCGATGATTCTTACGTGATGACCAAGAATAGAAAGAATAATTGGAACAAATAGAAGATACAAACTTGTAATAAAACCAGCTTTTCCGGCGGTTGTTTCAGCTATTCCTATTTGTTGTGTATTAATAGAAATCGCAAGCACCACTCCCAAAATTAATCCAGATTTAACCTCTGCTAGACTTACTACCTTTTTTAGTATTTTAGAGATGACACACATTACTATGCCACCTACGAAGAATCTTACGCCATTATAAAAAAATGGATCAATATAAGGAGCTGCAGTCTTTTGAACAACAAATGTAGTACCCCAAAAGATGGTTGCAATTAGCAGATAATACATGAATTAAATTTTAAATGATTAAAAGAGAGCTCTCAATATTTAACTCTCTTCTACCTCAGAGACAAGTTCTAAATAAGACTTTTATCTAATCGTATCTTATTGAAGGATTTGGAATAGAGTAGTTCTCACATGCACCATTCTCAAAAGTAGCTCTTACTGTTAACGGGGCACTTTTTGCTAATTCTCTATTTGATATACCAGTATCCCAAATACTTCTAGCTCCATGACCATAATGAGTTCTTAATTTCATTTTATGAACTAACTGACCACTAACACCATAGATATTTACGCTTTCTGTGAAGGAATAATTTCTATCTCCAATCAAAAACGTAGTAGTACCACCTCTAGTCCAGCCTCCTTCTCTATTTGGCTTCCATAACACCCCTCTCTTTGCACCATCAGGAAATCTTGGATTAGTACATGGTCCAGTTACTCTAACTGGGTTTGAATCTTCATCTATTATTACTAGCTCTTCATCAATAGTCGGCACAGCAACAGCTCTACCATCTTCGTTTGGTTGAATAACCGTACCGTCAGGTCTAATTATCGCATTAGTTGAAATTCCATGTTTAAATAATTCAAGAGTATTATTGACATTCCTAATAGCCGTCCAACCCGTATCCCTTTGTTGCCAAGCGAATCTTCTCCCCTGCCCAAAATTCCCAACTATTGGCATTGAATTAGCTTGTCCTAGTGAAAAATTTCCAACCGCACCGTTGTCATAACGTACATATGCCATCTGTCCACCACCAACGACTCTAGATATAATATAATCTGGTCTTCCATTACCATTAATATCTTGTGGCATAAGTGGAAGATCTCCTGGTAATCCCCATTGGACAGTAGAAACAGTAGCTCGATTAACTTCCTTAGCAAACCATTCGAAAGTATTCGCTCTTAGGATTATCATTTCATCGATACCATTACCATCAGTATCGGCTGCAAAAACTCTGTCACTTAATAAACCAAATGAGGCCTGAACTATCTTATTTGTGGAACTAAAAGTTATGTACCAAACTTTATAACCACTAGATAAATCATTCCTAACTACATAAACATCAGAACGGCCATCACCATCAAAATCTGCTCCGTGATTAGTAATTAAATCACCCGGAAGTCCGTATGAAAATACATTTTCTGTACCAGTATTATTTTTTATTCTCCAAGAAAGCGGAGAAGATACTGAAGTTACTGTTATAATCCCAGGATAAGTTCGACCATCTCCAAAAAATTTTCCAGATACATAAGCATCTGCTGCCGCTGCAAAAGTCCAAAACCTAGGCGCACTACCATTTGTTAATCTTGTTAAGTACGCTGTGGTTTTTTTTGACCTATCTACTAAACCCAAGGATAAATCAGAAGTGCCATCCCCATCATAATCTCCGTAAGCGCCTGGGGCAGCTAATGTATTAGTTGAATTAGATAGTAAAGAAACTATCGCTAAAAAATAAGAGAAAAAATTAAACTTCCGAAACATCACCGCACCCTTTCTATACTTAAATAAAAGTCCCACATCTAAAAACTAGGTTATTTGATCACTAATTGGCCTAGTGTCTAAGATTGTTATATTATTATTCTATAAAAACGTGCCCTAAGTGAATAAATTAAATTACTAGTAGTGAAAGAAAGCTCATTCGATATAACGATTTTAGGTGGGGGTATTCTAGGAGTCTCCCTTGCCTATCATCTGCGAAAATCTAATCTAAGAATTCTTCTTATTGAAAAAGATCAAAACCTAGGTCTTCATGCGTCTGGGAAAAATGCAGGAATGATTAGACAGCTTTACAGATCAGAACAACTTACGGAATGGGCAAAAAATAGTATAAATTATTGGCCCAAAGAAATAAAAAGTAATTTTTTTACTCAAGGCTCTTCCTTAATAATAGGCAGAAACATTCCTAATCATAATCAAGAGCTCTTCAAAGAGACAAATATTAAGATTTCAGGTCGAAGTATTAAGGCCTTATATACTAAAACTGATGGCCTACTAGATTCTTCACCTTATCTTAACTACTTAGCAACAGAGGCTAAAAAGAATAAACAGTTAGAAATCATGACCAACACTTCTGTTAGTTCCATCTCTAGACCTAGTCTAACAACTAAGGAGTTAGAAATGACAATTAATGGGCAATATAAAATAACTACATCATTGCTCGTCAACTGCACTGGAGCATGGTTAGACAAAACTCTAGAGCAAACCACTGACATTTATAAAATTCGAAAAATTAGATTCTCCAAAGCTTATGCTCGCTATCTTTTTAGAAGCAAGGGCTGGGGGAATAGTAATTCTATAAATTCTAACTCTGAAGAAATAAGATTCAACGACACTTCTTTCTATTGGGACGAAGAAAATAACTGGTATTGTAGAGACTGGGGAGAAGGTGAAAAGCTAATATCTAAATGTGAAGAATTGGAAGCTGACCCAGATGACTATATCCCTAACTTAAATGCTCAACTTAGACTAAGTGAAACTTTTTGCAAATTATATCCTGAATTTTCTAAAAATATTACCCTAGAAAACGGCTGGCATTGTTTTAGAACATATACAAAAGATAAATTACCAATTTTCGGTTTCGATAAAGACGAACCTAGGTTATTCTGGCTTGGGTGTTTTGGAGGATTTGGAATGTCTACATCTTATTCGGCCACCTATGATGCAGCCCAGTTACTTACAAAAAAATCTAATAATAAATTTAGCGAATTTTCACCAGATAGACTAATTCAAAAAAGTATTTCTTAAACTTATGCATCATTTTTTCATCATAGTTTTCTTATTACTATCATCTATAATTTCTTCTACTATCAAAGCAGAAAATGGATTAACGACAACAAATTTCTCCTCAGCTGTTAAAGCAGAAATAATTACCGACAGAGACACTATTTTACTTAATTCTAAAATACATGAAAACCCACCAAAGCTTGGTATATTATTCAACATAGATCCAGGATGGCACATATATGGTCAAGATCCAGGAGATGCTGGACAACCAACAAGAATTTCTTTTTCAGTAGAAGAACTCAATATTGGAAATTCTAAATGGAAAACTTCAACACCAGTATGGCCAGAAACAGAAACATTTAAAGAAAAAGGTGATATCACTACATTTGGCTACACCAATAAAGTTCTTGCTGTTTCCTCTCTGAGCCCACCTCCAATAATAGAAACTAATGAATCAGAAATAATAATTAAAGCAGAAGTATCATGGCTTGCTTGTCTTGACAGATGCGTACCTGGGAAGGCTACTTTAGAAAAAATTATTAAAGTGTCGTCTAGGGCCGCCGAAGAAGCTCCAAAGAATTTAGAATTATTTAAAACTTTTGCGAGAAGTGATTTAGCAAAAAACGATGCATCAAAAATTGACGTATTAAAAATAGACCCTGCAAAAAATACAGATCAACCTCTTTGGTTTTTTCTATTAAGTGCCTTTATCGGTGGAATGATTTTAAATCTAATGCCTTGCGTATTGCCAGTACTATCCCTCAAGTTATTTTCTCTAGTAAACATGACAGGTTGTGACAAGAATAAAAGGTATAAAGATCTCTTCTGGTTTACTTTTGGAATTATTCTGAGTTTTAATATTTTAGCACTTTTTGTATTTAGTCTAAAAAAGATTGGCGAGCCCGTTGGCTGGGGATTTCAATTTCAAAATATTAACTTTGTTTATTTCGTTACTATTTTAATATTCGTACTTTCCCTTAAATTTTTTAATGTTAAACTACCTGGCTTTAAAGTACATCAAAGCTGCGCAGATTACTTAGAAAAACAAAAACTTTCCGATAATCGTATTCAAAATTTAATTGACGGTGTTTTAGTTACGCTTCTTAGTACACCTTGCACAGCTCCAATATTAGGTGCTGCTGTCGGATTCGCTCTAAGCCAATCTCCAGTAAAATCATTTATAATTTTCAACACAATAGGACTTGGTTTAGCAACTCCTTACATTTTACTTTCAAGTAGCAAAAAAGCCCTTAGCATACTACCAAAGCCTGGACCATGGATGGAATCATTCCGTGAGATACTTGGGCTTGCAATGTTAGGAACAGTAATTTGGTTAATTAGTATACAAGAAAGTATAGTAGATAAATCTAGCATCAATTCTTTAACTATTTTATTTATAGTTTTTTGTTTAATTAAAGTATTTGAAGTCTCTAAATCTATTTTTAGTAAAATTATTCTCATTATTGTATGCGGAATTGCTACTATTAGCTTCATTCCTACTACTGAAAAAGAATCTGTAAACTGGTTACCTTATTCAGAACAACTTATACAAGAAACTAAAGGACCTATTTTTCTAGATTTCACAGCTTCTTGGTGTATTACATGTAAATATAATGAAAAGTTTATTCTCTCTACTGACGAAATACTTGAAGAATTCAAAAAACATAATATTACCCTCGTAAAAGCTGATTGGTCAGATGGTAGTAGTGAAATAAGTAAAGCTCTAAGCTCATACAGCGGAAATGGGGTTCCTCATTATGTTTTAATTGACGAATCAAAAGGAATAAAAGAAGTCCTACCTACAGTTCTAACCAATGGCATAATTAAAGATTATTTAAATAGATTAAATAAGTAATAGAAGCACAAATTTCTCGCCAAAAAACTCTTAGCAGTATAAAAATGTACGATTAAAGAATTTAATATAGATTTAGGCATAATATGAACTCCTGGCAAAGATTCTGTAAGTACTACTTAGAACTTCATGATTTAGAAATTTCATTTGATATCAGCAGAATGAGGTTTGATGAGGAATTCTTTTCTAAAATGTCCCCTCAAGTATCAAAAGCTTTACTTGATATGGAGTCACTAGAGAAAGGTGCAATTGCCAATCCCGACGAGAACAGACTAGTTGGTCACTACTGGCTTAGAGCTCCCGAACTATCACCAGATTCAAATCTTACACAAGAAATTATTGCTTCTATTAAGCAAGTAAAAGAATTTTGCTCAAATATCCATAGTGGAAAGATTTCGGGAGAAAAAAGTAAAAAATTTGAAAGAGTATTACTAATTGGAATTGGAGGATCCGCACTCGGTCCTCAACTAGTAAGTGACGCCCTTGGTTCATCTGAAGATAAACTTGAGATAACTTTTGTAGATAATACAGATCCGGATGGAATTGAAAGAGTATATCAAAAAGTTAAAGGCAAGCTTGATACTACCTTATCTGTAGTAGTTTCTAAATCAGGTGGTACACTAGAGACTAGAAACGGAATGTTAGAACTAGGAGCTAGATATAAATCTGAAGGCCTATCATTTGCAAAACATGCAGTAGCTATCACCTGCGAAAACAGCAAGCTTGATCAAATAGCAAAAGAGCAAAAGTGGCTACCTGCAATTTATATGTGGGATTGGGTAGGAGGAAGAACTTCGTTATTTTCACCAGTTGGACTTGTACCAGCGGCACTTCAAGGTATTGACATCGACTCTATGCTTGAAGGTGCAAAGCTTATGGATGTTCACACCAGATCAAAAGAAGCTACAAAAAATCCCGCATTATTACTTTCTTTAATGTGGCACTTTGCAGGATCAGGCAAAGGACTAAAAGATATGGTGGTACTTCCTTACAAAGACAGATTAGTTCTATTCTCAAAGTACTTACAACAGTTAGTTATGGAGTCACTTGGTAAAGAACTAGATCTTGATGGTAATAAAGTTAATCAAGGTATTGCAGTATATGGGAACAAAGGATCAACGGATCAGCACGCATATATTCAACAACTAAGAGACGGACTAAATAATTTCTTTGCGACCTTCATTACAGTACAAGAAGATATAACTAGTTCAACTTCAAAATTAGGCGCAACTAATTTTAATAACCTACAAGTAGAAGATGGGGTTACCTCAGGTGATTATCTTTCAGGATTCTATCAAGGTACAAGATCAGCCCTATACGATAACAACAGAGATTCAATTACAATCAGTGTTAAAAAGCTAGATGGAAGATCACTTGGTGCCCTTATTGCTTTATTTGAACGCGCTGTTAGTTTTTATGCAAGTTTTGTAAACATAAATGCCTATCATCAACCTGGAGTAGAAGCAGGGAAAAAAGCAGCAGGACTAGTCCTAACTCTTCAATCTAAAGTACAAGAAGTACTTAAAAAAGACACTTGCGCACTGAAGCCTGAAGAAATTGCAGCTAAAATAAATGAAACTTCGCAAGTAGAAACTATATTTTTGATACTAGAGCACTTAGCTGCTAACTCTGCTAAAATTGTTAAAACTAGCTCAGGTTCTCCAGATCAAAATACGTATCTATTAACAAAATAGATGTTAGTAAATAAATAGATGCACGTTAAAAAAAGAAATACTAGGAAGTATGCTCCAGTAGGTGCAAGGCCTGGTACCTTAGTTTTAGATACTAATAAAGAAATTACTGATTTAGAATTAATCAGATTTTCATCAGACCACTTTGAACAAAAAAATATTTCTTTAGCGGAGCTTGATAAATTAAACGAGGAGCTTCATCTTCCACAAAAAAAAGTAAATGAAATATTTTGGCTAAATGTCTCTGGACTTGGAAATGAACAGGTCCTGAGAAAAATTCAAGAAATATTCAGAATTCACGAATTAACTTTAGCAGATATTGTAAATGTTCCTCAAAGACCAAAAATAGAGGAACAAGAAGATTACGTATTGATCATCAGCCAAATGTTATGGCTAAAGGATCCTTCTACTATTTCAAATGAACAAGTTAGTATTCTTTTTGGAAAAAACTTTGTTATAACATTTCAAGAAGACCCAGGAGATGTATTTGATCCAGTTAGAGATCGTTTAAAAAAATCAAAAGGTACAATAAGAAAATCTGGTAGTGACTATCTTGCCTACGCTCTAATAGATTCAATCATAGATAATTACTTTCCAATTTTAGAATCAATAGGTGAGATCCTTGAAGATCTAGAAAGTGCGCTCATCTCAAATCCAGATAAAGATACACTTAAGAGAATATATAATTTAAAAAGACAGCTTTTAAATATTAGAAGAACAATTTGGCCTCATCGAGAGGTTTTTTCGGCTATCCTAAGAGATGAATTCCAATCAATCAAAAAAAGTACCAGAGTTTATATTAGAGATGTCTACGACCATACTATAGAGATTATAGATGTCATTGAAAACTATAGAGAAATTGCAGCTGGTTTCATGGATGTTTACTTATCTAGCGTAAGCAATAAGTTAAATGATGTAATGAAGGTCTTAACAATTATCTCTACGATCTTTATGCCTTTGTCATTTATTGCAGGGGTTTACGGCATGAACTTTGAAAATATGCCTGAACTTAAAACTACTTATGGCTATCCTGTATTACTGACAATCATGACTCTAATTGGTCTGGGGATGATTCTTTGGTTCAAGAAAAAGGGCTGGTTTAAGATTTAGATCACAGATTTTTCTATTTTTATAATAACTTAAGGCGTTAAAAGATCGCTTTGTTTAATTTTAAAAACATTTAAGTTATGCCTACTCCATTTCAAGATCCACCGAGACAGAACTCAAACACTAAACAACCTGAGACTAAGCAAACTGAGACTAAATCAACGGGAGAACTTCTCGTTCCTAATTATAAAGTCTTTCCTGGTGTGACTATGCCACAGGGCTATAATTATGCAGAAAGAGCGCTAGTAATTCAAGAAATTAATACAATGGAGAAGTTCAGGAAGGAAATTCAACAAACTGTATTAGGAGAAAAAGCTTTTAAACTAGATCTTGAAGAAATAAAAAATAACGATGGGCGAGAACCTTTAAAAGTAACAATAATTGGTAAACAACTTAAAGCAGCCCATGGTGAACTAGAAAAATGCGAGCCAGGAAAAACCTCCGACATTAAACTTACATTTGAAGCAGTAGAAGGTCTTTCTAATAAACTTAAACGCGTAGATCAGGAGGTCTATATCAAGACACTTCAGAAGATTGGCATAACAGATCCTATTCTTAAAGGACTAAGTATTTATTCAAATGAAAACGAAATAATTATTAATGGGCCTAGAAATTTAGCAAGTCCAAAAACTAGCAACCCAGACGAAGGTGCTTCAGGCGGATCTTTTTCGATTAGAGCGGGTGAATTAAATTTAAGACAAGGAATAAAATTAGAAGAATTAAAATTTCGTCCTATAAAGATTCAAGAGATAAATATAACCGAAGAAAAAAACCTAGCCCCAGAAGGACGTGTAGATAATTTTGCAAAAATAAGTTTTGAGAGAAACCTTCCGGCAGTATCAAACTCAGAACTAAAAATTCTCACCTGTAATGGTTACGCAGTACCCGCGAATAGCGCCATGAATGTCACCTCTGCAGATGGCACAACTACTACTAAGTTTCAAATGCTCAGGCCAAATGAAAGAATAAGTTACTCAACGATAGAATTATCTCCAAATATAAATGAAAACCCCAATGGTACCTTTGAAATGCCTTTGAGTTTCAAATACAATTCGACCGCCATTCCAGGAGAAAGAAAAGGTAATGGTTGCATAGTTTTTAATAAAGATGGAAATCCAACTTCTCTTAGGCTTAGATTTGCAGAGGGAAGAGATATGGATTATCAAATTCCCTACAAAACTGACAAGAAATAGTTCTTTCCTCAATTCGTAATGGCGCACTTCCCGTAAGCTTTAGCTATTGCTATAGTTAACTATAACTAATCTCTAATTAAAGCGTTCAATAAGGTAAAAAACATGAAAACTGAGATGCTAATGCCTCAAATGGGTGAATCAATTGCAGAGGCGACTATTATAAGATGGCATAAATCTATAGGCGACTTTGTAAAAAAAGATGAGACTATTTTAGAAATTTCTACTGACAAAGTAGACTCCGAAATTCCAAGTCCTGAAGCTGGGTACTTAGTTGAAATCAAAGCTGAAGCTGGTGCAACAGTTGCGGTAAAATCTATAATTGCTGTTATCGATTCCGAAGCTAGTGGCAGCAACCCTGCTCCAGTAGCTCAAAAAGCCGCTGCACCACAAGAGCAAGCAGCACCAAAGCCAGCAGCAGTTGTTGCAGAAGTAGTAAATTCTGAACAACCGAAAACTTCGCTAGCTTCTTATGTAGCAGCAGAAACAATCTCTAGCAGTAGTCAAAGATCATATTCCCCTCTAGTAAAAAATATTGCTGCTCAAAATGGAATTTCGGATAGTGAGCTAGATACCATCGAAGGTAGTGGAGCTAACGGAAGAGTGAACAAAGAAGACTTACTTTACTACATAGAAAGTAAGCCTAAAATGGGTCAATCAAGCGTAATGGCTAGTTCTCATCATGTAAATAGTGCGCCTGCTGCTACTGCTCCAAGCATACAGAAACCTGTAGATCAAACTCCAGCAAGAATAAGCGATAGCGCAACTGGAGTTAAAGTTGAACCATTTGATCCGATGAGAAAAGCCATTGCAGAACATATGGTTAGATCAAAGCATACTAGCCCGCATGTATACTCTGTTGCTGAAATAGATGTTACAAATATTGCAAAATGGAGAAAGAGAGAACAAGCAGCATTTAAAGAAAGAGAAGGATTTGGTCTAAGCTTCACACCATTTTTTCTTGAAGCAGTAGTAAAGGGTCTTACTCAGTATCCAAGAATAAATGCATCAGTGGAAGGCGAGAGCTTAGTAATTAAAAGAGATATCAATCTAGGTTGCGCAGTAGCCTTAGGAGATGATGGCCTTGGTGGTTTAATAGTACCAAATATTAAAAATGCAGGCTCTTTAAACTTTGCTGGAATTGCTAGAGGCTTAAATGACATCGCTAACAGAGCAAGAACAAAGAAACTAAAGCCTGAAGACGTACAAGGCGGAACTTTTACAGTTACTAACGTGGGTGTATTTGGAAATATTATTGGATATCCAATTATTAGTCAGCCTCAGCTAGGAATACTAGCACTAGGAGCAATTAAAAAGAGACCTGTAGTTGTTGATGATGCAATCGCAATTAGAGATATTTGTTATATTACTTTATCATATGACCATAGAGTAATTGACGGAGCTCTTGGTGGACATTTCTTAAAATATGTCACTGACTATTTACAGAATTGGGATATGAATAGAACTATCTAATTAAATACCCGATTTTGCCTAGTATTACCTACAAAACCCCACTAAATCATATACGCCTTGGAGAATTTGATTTAGGTGGGGTTTTGTATCATGCAAATTACTTTCACTTGCTAGAAGAAATTAGAGAAGGTTTTTTAAGAAGCATAGATCTCCCCTACTCCGAGCTAGCTAAGATTGGTATCCACTTAGCAATCATCAATTCTGAATTAAATTTTCACAAACCCATAAGCTACGGGGATCTACTCGATGCTGAAATGATCGTGGACATGATTGGCAAAACAAGACTAAAATTTACTTACAACATAAACAAAACAACAGAAAATAGTAAAATATTTTCTGGAAGCACTACACATACAGTAGTTGCAATAGATCCAGAAACAAAGTCTTTTAAAGTATCAAAAGTTCCAGAAGAACTTCAAAGTAAGCTCAAATAAAATATGACCGAAAAAGTTAATATTTTAGAGAATAGCAATTCTGATATTTCACCAATAAGAAAAATAGCCTCATGGGCCTTTTCTAAAAGCCTTGCTCACAAATGGTATAATTTTGGCGGCGATGTAATTTTAATGTACCACCGCATAATTAATCCAAAAGATACTGATATAATAATGCAAGACGGCATGTACACAATGCCAGAAACTTTTAGAATGCAGCTTCAACTTCTAAAAGAACATGCAGATGTTATCTCCTTAGAAGATTTTCTACTGAATACCCAAAAAAACTCAAATAAAAGTAGAAAAAAAATAGCAATCACTTTTGATGATGGTTGGATAGACTTTGAAACCAACGCTCTGCCAGTTCTCAAAGAATTTAAACTACCGGCAACAGTATTTTTACCAACTAGTTTCATCAATACTTCAAAATTATTCTGGACTGACTCTATTTCAAAGATACTGTCATTTTTAATAAAAAATCCAGAAGTACAATCTAAATATTTCTCAAAAAATATCGATAACAAAAGCTATTCTCTTAAAGTTCTAAAAAATTCTCTTCAAGCTAAATCTTTTAGCGAAGCTATCGAACCTTTAATTGAAACCTTAAAACTTGCTGAAATTCAAGATAGGTTAGTTTTCATAAAAGATCTTAAAGATCTCTGTCTAGAATCTGGCATGAATCCAAATACTGATAAATTTCTATCATGGTCAGCCGTAAAACGCATTTCAGACGAAGGACTTATTTCTTTTGGTTCCCACTCACACAAACATGAGATATCGACTTCACTTTCCGCACAAGCTTTCAAGGAGGACATTTCCTCGTCTATCTCAGCATTTAAAGAAAATAAAATTCCTATGACTAAAATCTTCTGTTACCCAAATCAAAATAGATCAGAAGAATGTGATGACATTTTACAAAACCTAGGTTTCTTAGGCGCGCTTGCCTCAACTAAAACTACTTCATTACTAGCTGAAAATAAAAATTTCCCAATAGGCATAAGACTAGGTATACACGAACATATTAGCTACAATACTGAATTATTTTTAGCACGAGTGTGGCTAAATCGATGAAATTACCAAATTTCCTTGAGAGGCTCATAAACAAAAGAATTGCCGAGATCAAAGCGAGCATCTTTTATAAAGTTTATCTATATCTAGATACAACAATACGCTTAAAATTATATTTGAAAAAAACAGATACCAAGGCGCTTAGTAAGTCATATAAAAAAATTACTGGAGAAGGTTGGGTAATACTTCATTATCAAAGAATCTGTAATCCTAAAGAAGTACCTTTTGCACTAGCTAATCATAGTTACATTGAAGAAAAAACATTCAAAAAACATTGTTCTTGGCTAAAACAAGAAGCAGAAGTAATCCCTCTAAATCAGTTAATTGATCATATAGAAAATAATACACCAATCCCTAGTAGAAGCGTTATTATTACTTTTGAGAATGGTTTTTTAGATGGGTATGCTCGAGGAGCCCAGCACTTAATTGATTATAACTTACCCGCCACTTACTCCATCCCGACTGCATATATTGGCACGAACTCTTATCTCTTATATGATTTAATTTCTATACTTTGCAATACTTTGTATCTTCATAAAGTACCCTTTCCTAGCCTGATAGAAGTAGAAAAAGATTTAGATGGAGTTCTTTTACCTACTCTAGATAGGAATCAGCTTCCTAGTCCTAAAACTCATATGGCACTCATAACAATTTGTTATGGTCTAAATAAGGGTCAAAGAGCTAAATTATTTGAAAAACTAGATATACTAGTTAAAGAATATGATTTAGAATTACCACCGTGGAGAGATTTTATGAATTGGCAAGAAGTGGAAAAAATTTCCGAAGCTGGGTTTCAAATCATAAATCAACTACATTCTAATCCCTGGATAACTTTACTCAGTAAAAAAGAATTAGAACAGGAACTAGACGAAGCTGACAAACTATTAACCAAACTACCAACATACAAAAAAGACCTAACCTCTTTCCCATATGGCATTTATTCTGATTCTAGTATTAATAATCTTGAAAAACTAGGTATGCATTATGGCTTAGCCTACAATATGGGTCCATCTGTTCCAGATCAACGAGCATTAGAAACAAATAATAAATTTAAAATTCTTAGCAGATTAAATGTTTGCGAATCCAATACGCATTCTAGAGAGCTTTTCTTCTCCAGGCTATGGGGTCTAGACCTTCAAAAATTAGGAGGCAACTAATAGTATGATTGACGAGGCAGTAGAAAAACTAGCTAAAAACTTTGTAGAAAAGTTTAATGTATTAGGCGAGAAAGTTAAAGATTATAATTTTGATTTTTCATTTTACTCCACTAATTTACTGGACCTAGTTCTAGATACTAGATTCACAAACCAGCTAGATAAAAAATTTAAAGAAGAATTAATTCTAGAGTCAGCTGCTTACCTTGGATTTTGTATTTATGGAATATGGGAGAATTTAACTCCAAGCCCTGAAATCTCTATAATTCTAAAAGAACATCCCCAAACTTCTATTATACTTTCCTTAAAAAGCGAAGTCTTTCAAGCTCCTGCTCCAGTAAGCTTTAACCTAACAAATATCATCAACGATGCGCTACTCGCTACTTCACAAAACTACTTCCCAACACGAGACTCAATAATAAAAGCAGGAGAAGAAAATAGAGCAATTAGCCATGCTGCTTTTGGAGTAGTAACTGGAATGAGCAGCCATGCAGAAGGTCCTTGGAAATTTAAAAACGAAGCTGAACTAAGCATCTTCATTAACCAAGTATCCTTACTACTAGGAGATGAAAAAACTGATAAGTTAAACTTTTTAAACTCCAGTAAAATCGACAAATCAATTATATATCCAAATCTAACAATTCCTCCGCTAGGATACAAAGAAGCAATTGTTGGAAGAAGAGTTACTAGCTTTATACTAGATAAAGATTTAAATACTGAATGTAAAGCATTACTTAAAAGCTGCTTTAAAAGATCTGATTTTATGCTTGCTAGCGCTGGCTACTTACATATTACCAGTGAAGACTCCATAAATAATATCTACTCCGCAAAGGATTTCTCTTTAGTATATCCTCTATGGGCTTCAGGCTTGAGGCCTATGTTTCAAGCACTGCGGGAGTCTAAGGGATTTATTAGTTGGCTAAAAGCTGCCACAGAATCAAAGTTTGACGAAGCCTTATTAGAGCTTAGAATAGAATCAGAGTATGGGCTAACACCGCTTATTAATACTCCCTCTTTAATCGACGTACTGAATCCAAGAAATCTTCTTTATTTTGAAGCTCTGGCTAGTGGTTTAATCAGCGAAGGCTATATTCTTGGTAGAAAGCTAACTATGAAAAAGACAGTAACTGATAATGTCATATTTAATCAGGCATTTATTTGCTACAAACTTCGCAAAGCGGAAGAAGCCTTAGCATTATTAGAGAGAATAAATGATAAAGAAATACTTAAGATAAAATTAGAATTATTAATAAAAAAAGATTATGAAAATCTAGATGAAAAATTACTTGAGAGAATACTAATTTCTTACAATCCTAATTGTTGGCAATTCGAAGCTGAATTTCTAATCACAACTACTAAAATTATATTAAGTAGCGAAGAGCTTAAAAATAACTTTGCTGAAATAACTATAAAAAGCTGCAAAAGCTCAGCAGTATTAGCTTATAGTACTGAGTTAAATTTTACTATTGGTGAAAACTTAAAAGTAAATTCATGGTCTCCATATTCATTTTGGAATACTGCAAGATTAATTTAATTCGGTTTATCATTTCTATCAATTTGCCCATTCCTCCGTGGCTTTGATATATCTCTCTGTCTAATTCTTCTAGAATCATCTTCTAGTTCTACATTTCTAGTATCAGTATACCTACTAGAATCATTAAATTTATCCTCAAAGCTTTGATAATTAGCTTCTAAAGTATTTAAAGACTGGGAGTCATTAGCTCTAAGCTGATCATAAGCAAACTTACCACTAAGATCTTCTCTCATCATTATTGGCAATTCATCAAATAAAATAGGCTTATTGAAATCAGCAATAGGATTAAAATTATTTTTATTTGAATTATCTGGTAAAGCCATAAACTGCTTTTCTTTTTCCAATTCTTCTATAGTCTCAGCATCTGGAAATACAGTACTTGCAAAATCATTAAAACGATTTCTGGCTGTTCCTAGAGTATTTCTTTCTATCTGCTTTTCTTTTGGTACATCTGGAACAAAATTACCCTTTAAGATATCGCTACTCTGATTATTTTCAGACTCTTTAGATTTATTGCCACCAATTTGCTTCGCTGCCTCGAGCCCTATTATCGAGGAAGCACCTCCAATAATAGTCTTACCTATTTTACTATTTGTTACTTGACCGATAATACTTTGAGGTGAATTTTGGGATTTAGGGTCCTCCGGCTCATCCTTTCCAAGAGCAGTACTTATCTCTGATACACCACTATGAATTGTATTAACATGCGCTTTTATCATTCCCACCTTATTTTGAAAGTCCGTAATATGCCTATCTACTTCAGCAGCAGAAAGTTCGTTACCATCAAAAGTCCAAGGTACAGGTATGGCTCTATATATTGACATTTTATAGTGTAAT
Organism: Pseudomonadota bacterium; assembly: GCA_027487795.1. GTDB lineage: Bacteria > Bdellovibrionota_C > UBA2361 > SZUA-149 > DAOLCO01 > JAIYCX01. Next base: position 102,576 of record JAIYCX010000031.1, read on the forward strand.
TCATACGCCTGCCTTTCAATACTAGATTCCCATTCTGCCTGTGCAATTTGAGCAGCGGCATCTTTGCTTGCCGTTTTGAAAGCCTGATCTAACTGTTCCTTCCCAATAATCTTATCACTCAAGTATGCAAGATTTAAAACACTATTTGGGATACCATTCCCCATACCTTGAGATAAGATCTTACCTGGACCACTTATCCCACTAGCAAAACCTGACTTATCTGCAATCCCTAAGGCACCAGCATATCTTTCTTTACTAAAATTAGCTGGCTTACTTATATTTGTATATCCAACAGCAGGACTAAAAGTAGATTCATTTTTACTCCAAAGATCTCTAACTTGAGCATTTGGATCTTCTCTGCCACGCTTTGATAAAACTTCATCACGCTTTGCTCCACCTAAACTATACGCAAGGCCCCTTGTGCTTTTTAATTGAATAGCATCTGATTTCATTTGAGTAATAGCACCTTGCTCCGCTCTTACCATTGCAGCTTCTCCAAAGAAATCTGCATACCTAGAAACTCCTTGCGCTATAAGACCAGAACCACCTTTCATCCCTCCAAGAATTAAATTTGCTGTGATTATAGGAACCGCATTAAGAGCTACAGCTAATAAGTTATAATAACTTCCCATCTGAAATGTTGGATCCATTTGATGCAGGGCCGCAATAGCCGCATCCAAATTATTTGCTATTGCATCTATAGTATCACCCGTATTTTCTACAGATAACTTTTGTTTCTGTACTACGTATAAAGACCAAAAAATTGTATCAAGTTGCATAACTATTGCTAAGCCTATATCCCAGCTTTTTGCCCAGAGCCATAAAGCAAACCAAATTAAGAAACCTTGAGCTTTTCCTGGTATAAGTAATAATAATGCAAAAAATGGAAATGTTACTCCAAGAAAATACAGAATAAGGCCCTGAAAAGTAGGAAGGCTAGAGGCAACATACATTATATTTTCTTTATAACCCCACTCACCAGCATTAAGTCCTGCTTTTTCACTAGCAGAAAACTCTCCCTGCATTTTCATATGTATCTTTCTTATATCATTCCTACTGGCAAAGTTCGCTAATAAAGACCCTCTATCTGGAGAATTTAGTTCATTTCTCAAGTAGTATTTTGAAATTACCTTTATGATTTCTTTTGAAGCAGAATCACTAATAGTAGATTTGCTACTAAGTAACTGCTCCGTGCTTTTGATACCACTAGCTTGACCTATTAAGTTATCAATAGCCTCGACATCAATACCAAGACGCTCAGCACCTCTATCCATTTTTTCTTTATGATATTCAGCTTTTTGTTTAATACCAAATAAAACTATCTGCCAAATATCCTGACATCTAAACATCATATCACTATTTTTATCACTGATTTCAATACCTAGTTTTGTTAAATAATTTCTTACCTCACTATTATTTTTAAAATTTACAGTCTTCGTCATAATATCATTATATCTTTCTTGTGCTGACCGAATAGTGGGCATCTTAAATCTTCTACTATTACTTATTGCCTTACCTTCCGGACCTCGAGGATTCGTTCGTCTTAAAGGATCCGTAATACCCTCCGCAGCTTCTACTGCTTGGAAACATAAACCAGTTAATCCATAATGTATCAACTGTCTGAGACCAACATCTTCTTCCATTGCTGTTGTCATATATCCATACAACTGACCTTTTGCAATAAACCATAAATCGTTTTCTATCTGTACTCCATTTATCGTATTAACAATTTCCTTAACTGATCCTCCGATCATTTCAATATATCTTTTAAATACTCTAGAAACCCTAGGAGTAGTATCTTCTCCGACTATATCTTGCTTACCATTTTTAACTTCTACTTGATTTCTAGCATTACTTCCGAAGCTCCATACTGCATCCTGAATTTCTACTCTATCATTTAAAATAGCAAAAAATATTGGTGGTCCCAAAAATAACCATATACCCATTTTAGAACTTCTAAGAACCGCGATATGAAATACCGCTACAGCAACTCCAAATAAATAGATCAAAGCACCAATACTTTCTGTAAGCGGCTTACCTAATTTCTCTAAAATATGGCCCTGATAGTAGTAACCGGCAGTTTCAAGAATTGCCCCTACTAAAGATCCAGCACTGTTCATTTGCTCTAGTGGCATACTATTCCTTTCCTCCAGCAACAGTGATAGTATTTCCTGCTCCTGCCACTGCAGCATTAGCCACAGGTTCAAATACCTTGGCGCCATCGAAGAAAGTCTTATCCATTTCTTCTTTTAAATACTGTTCAAATGGATTTGAATTTCTCAAATCATGACTATAATATCCTGCAGCAACAGCTCTATTAGCTGCATATTGTCCTTTTTGTGAAATTTCAACATCGTATCGGGCCTTAGCAGCCGCACTAGCAAATGAATTTTCTATTTGCCTTCTTAGCTGTTCTGCTTTTTCCTGAGTAGCAGGAGCTAAAGAAACTCTTGTTGCATCAGATGACTCACTTAAAACTTTAGCCTCTGCTATTAGATTATGATATCTATCTATATCAGGTTGTAATCTCTTTTTCTGATCGTTCATTGCTCTCTCAGTGTTTGCAAATATCTCTTGTTGCAGTCCCTTCATTAAAGACTGGGCCTGCATTGCTCTTGAAAAAGAAGCTGCTCCTCCTGCTATTCTACTAGCGTAATTAGTCCAACCTTTTCCTATTAAATTTTGAAGTTCTCCTCCACCTCCTCTTACAAACACTCCCGTAACTAAGGGTACTGCAAATAGGCAAGTAGCTATGATATTATAATATACTGCTTGAGAATAATTTGGATCTACTTCAAAAAGCTTTGTCCAGGCAACTCCGGCATTTTTCATCTCTTCAGGGGTAATATTAGGACCTCTTGGAAACATAGAATAGAGCATATTATCAATTAGCATAACTACTCCAAAACCAAGATCCCAAAGCTTTAACCAAAGCCATAGACCCATCCAAGACAAGAAATTCAAAGCTCTACCAGGAATTACCGTCATCATTGCAAAAAATGGAAAAGAAGCAGCAAGAATTAATAATCCAACTCCTTGAAAATAAGGTAAACTAAGTGCAGCCGTAACGTACTCTGATCGCTGTCCATACTTATCTGTTTTATTAAACTGCTGAATAGCACCTGTGGTAGTCTCGTTATATTCTGCATTCCACCCTGGTAAATTTCCACCTCTGCCTGTCATATAAATTGGAGAGAAGCCTTCCATTGCAGCTCCGGTAGTATAACTATTTTGCTCCCAAACCTCTTCCCATAGAGATTTTGCAACTATCCAGTCTATCGCATAAAGACTAGCCGCAGCTCCTCCACCAGTAACATTATTAGTGTCCAATGCATTTGAATATAATCCGTTATATTCAGAGACTTTTAATAAAAAAGTCTCTCTTACTTTTTCTAGATCCTGCCCTGGTGCAAGAGATAATTCTAATTCTTGTGAAATAGTATTTCCTACTTCTTCCCTTGCTATCGGTACTAATTTCTTCCATAAACTTTCACAAGTATGTACTTCTCCATCTAGTTGATTTTTTTGTAGCCATTGATAAAGTTCTGGTGACATTCCATTAGTAGGTCCTTCTTTTGAAGTAATTAAAATTGGTTTTTTTGCGAGATCTTTAATAATCAACTCTGCTGCATCTTTTTCTGCATCTAAAGAAGCCCTACCATTTATTTGTCTTAATGCATCAAAATATGGCAGACATTGGGCTGAAATTGTAATCTTAATAAGTAATCTTAAATCTGGATCTCTTATATGAGCAAAGTTCCAGAGATTCATATAACGTTCAACTTTTTGAATAAAATTATATTCAGAATCCGTTTTGTCCAAGTTTAATGAAGATAATAAAGTATGAGAGACTTCGGATGTAAAAGCGTTCCAAAATTTATAAAATAAAGATACTCGAGTGCCTCCATCAGCCTCTAAATCTGATACTCCAGATAACGCTTTAGTTATAGCTTCCTTAGAAAAATCTTTATTTCCAAAAGACCAATCAGTTCCATCAGAGTTAACTCGAACTGTAGTCAAAAAGAAAAATAAAGCTGGACCGACTAATAAATATCTTCCCCATTTATAGTTTCCACCTGATGCAAATGCAATTAGAGCTCCTACTATCGCTATCAAGTATAATAAACCAGCTAGCGACATTCCATCGGCATTAGAAACGAAATCAAGCATATCAGATTGAATAGCCGCACCGGCCGTTTCCATTGCTGCTGAAACAAGTGTTGCACTCTTAGATTGTCCTAGTTCAGACGGCATATTAATATCCTATCTTAGAATTATTAGAAGCCCCATCAACGGAAGGACTTGGTGCATCTCCTCCTTTTTCAGGGTTAATTTTAGCTTCTATTCCTGTTGTCGCTTTTAAAGCTGAATTCATAAACCACTCGGCTTCTGGTAAATTATAAACACCAGCATCTTTAGTACCAGCAGCTACAACACGCCCTGTCAATTCAATACCAGCCTCAATACCACTGGCAGCTTGAATATTACCACCCGCCATAGATACTGGAGGTGCGTGTCTTCTGCCTGCCATCATACCGAGATAGGCGTGATAATCTGCTTGCTCTTCTGTGGCTTTTTCAAATACCTGACCCCAGGTTACTCTTTCTCCGTTCTTACCAAGATCACCGAGTGCACTCTCCTGAGTGTGAGAAATACTAGAAATGTCTTTTCTAATTTTAGCAAGTTCTTGAGGACTTATTTCTTCTTCTAATCTTGTCATGCCTTTCATGACATGAGGCATTACAACTTTCTCACCTCTATTCTTCGCATCTTCTTTTATAAACTCGCTCCATTTATAAGGTTTCTTATTATCGATCCAATCGCTATTCTTTTTATCATCCTTGCCACTAGCTCCGTCTTCTTTGCGTTTATTTAAATAGCTTTCTGGAACTTTATCATCTAAGGTGACGTAGCTTTGGCCAGTCTTTTTATCTATTTCAACCGGAGAAAAACTTTTGGGTAAAGTATAAGACTTAGCATTACTTTTTACACCATTTGCCTTATTAGTAGCATTCTCGAAGTTTTCTAGTTGAGCTAACTGATTAGTTAACTGTCTCTGAAGACTTTTATCACCAATTTGCACTAAAGCATTTGCCATTTGGAAAGCAGCATTAGCTCGATCTTTTCTCTTTCCGCTGATTTTACCAAGATTACTAACATCGCTCATTCCAGCAGCTGTGTCGGAAGCAAGCTCTTGACCTGACATAGTTGTAGCAGATGAGTTATTAAAATTACTCATTGCAAAAGCTGTAGCTATAGCTCCTGAATGTTGAGCCATTTCTATTTCAGTGTTATTTCCTATACCTCGCTGTCCAGATTTAGTTTCCCAAGTTCTAAAACGTCCTGATGTTTGATCTATGCTACCGCGGAACATATCAAACATATTACTAGCACCTAGACAAAAGTGAGCTGTTAAAAAAGGAACGGAAACAGTTAAAAAAGAAATAATTTCCCAGTAAGTATTCTCAGTAGCTAGAGGATTATTATTTAAAATTATTCCAAAGATAGAAGAAGGATCTGACCAGTCGACAATATTTTCATATGTATTTGTTCTATACTTTAACATATGCCAAAGAATATCTCTGATAACATTCACAAGAGCGAAACCAATGTCCCAACTTTTTACCCATACCCAAAGTGAACACCACATTATAAATGACATTGCCTTTCCAGGTATGACTAAGAGAATTGCAAAAAATGGAAATGCTATTGTTAACATGTAAAGCATTAGTCCCTGCAAATAAGGAATAGTAGTCGCAAAATACTTCATTCCAAAATATCCACCTCGTGCTTCTGAGCCTGGCATATCCTTAAAGGTTGTTTTAAAATCCTTAGAGTTAAAAGGTGAGTTAGAAAACATCTGAGAATTTAATGCACTGTGAGTAGTTTGCCCCATTATGTTTTTATAAATATAGGAAGCTAGCACTACCTCAGGGTCACCATCACCTCCGCTTCCTAGAGCCTCTCGAACATCATCATAAGCTCTAGCTTTTGGTTCGTGAGTTTCTTGTTCCTGTGATCCCTTGTAGCTATCGGGCTTAAGATTTTTCTGAGCATAGAGTACTAAAGATGTCCCTATCCATTGCCACATTTGTTCACATGTAGTAGGCAAATCTTCTGATGGGTCTGAAATACTTACATTCTCAAATCCTTTTTCTTTCTTCATCCCTATTAAAAATCTTTTGATTTGATTATCCTCACCTCCAAGAACTATAGTCTCTTCTCCCCAAGCTTTTTCAGCAATATTCTTTACTTTTTGAACATCGGCATGGCTTCTTGCCTTATTTCCAAGCAATCTTTTTGTATCCTTACCTGATGAAATAAAATTCATTATAGCCTTAGAACATTCTCCTTGATGCCTAGATACTAAAGCAGGAATTGCTCCCGAATCAGGAATAGCCATCAAAGCGTAAGCTAATGCTCGCTCTCTTGCTACAAATCTTAAATGATCTTGATTATCTGTATTTAATAAAAACGAAACAACCTTTTGAATGACCTCAGTAGCTATTCCATCAAAGGCTGCATAAAAAAGTGAAACTTCTCTAGTCTTAGGATCCTCATTAGAACCAATAGCTTTGATGTGTTTTAGAAATGCTGTTTGCTTTCCTATTGAATTTGGTATTTCATAGTTTCCAACTTTTGCTGTTATTCCATCAGTTTGTACTTTTGTTGTTACCATGTACATGTATAGCGCTGGGCCAATTAAGAGATAAACGCCTTGGCGATAGTTACCAAAAATTGCAACTGCGCCAACCGCCATAGCGATCGCGAACAAATAAAATAAAGAGGCTATGCTATTTAATTCTGTTAAATTATCTAAAATCTTAGCTTGATCAATTATTCCTTTAGTTTGCAGAGCAGCCGCAACGATATGAGACACCCCACCGTCAAACAACTCGACCGAAAGTCTTAAGTTATTAACGCTATATAAAATATTATCTAGCACCAAGAAGCCCTAATTAAATACATCCATACTCATATCTAGTGTTATGAGAGGTTTACTTCTTTTAGGTCGAGATTTTTCTAAGTTTTTATCTAGAATATTAATTCTATGAATCAGTTTTTTTCGAAAACATGCTAGGAATTTGCTTAGCAGCTTCTAAGACAGGCCCCAAGCCGATAGCTTCTGCGCCTTGACCAAAAAGATCTAGATGAGCTTCTCCAGACCTTCTTAACTTTGCGCCTCTGTATTTTGCACTATTATAGACATAGGCTAATTCCATTTCAGCAACAGCGTTTTCTACTTGTTGAGAGTACCCAGTACCAGCAGTACCCAAAGAGAACCATTCTAGTCGATTATGAGACATATACGCTCTGTTCTTCTCTCCTTCAACGTAACTAATCCAATTCATTCGCTCATTTAACATTATACTATTTGATAATAATATAAATTCACCACATTTTTTATAAAACTCTTGCATAAGTTTATTCCTTACTTCTTTAGAATCTCCCCCTGAATCCCATATCCTATTAACCACCTCACCCACTTCAAAAGGATTAAGATTCACTATCGCTCCGAACATACCCCATGCGAGTTCTGAGCCAGCGCTAATAGGAGTATCCATTTGAGATTTTTGCGCTCTATATCTTAGCTTAACTAAACCATCTAAAAAACGATCTTGATAGTACCGATTAAGTAGTTTCTCTGCTTCAAATCCTGGAATTTCGGGTAGTAACTGCTCCCTAAGAGAAATTTCATATTTATTATTCTTCTCTCTTTCTCTATAAAGATCAGCCCCAAGTTCATCCGTTGCCATACGAACGGACAAATCTCCTTTTTTTCTTTTTTCCTCGAATATTGAAGTGAATGAGCTTATATTTAGTATCATAACCTATTATGCTAATTGAACTATAAGTTGTTGCATTTAGTTACCTTATTCAGGGCCGCCTCTCATATTAGTATTTTTTGCTGTTTCTTCTCCTTGTTTTTCTAGAGACTTACCAAGATTGCCATTATTAGACTTACCTTGTAATGCATCACTAGCAGCCTGTCCAACAGCAGAAGCCTGACCTAAAGGCTCTGATGCCATTTGCTCAAGTCCATTACCTCCACCCATTTTTTGAGCATTAGCATCCATATCTTTCAATCCAGTTAATGCATTAGTATTAGCAGCTGCGTATTTTAAAGCTTCTTGCTGAGCTCGGTCTCCGACTATGTTTCTAGTATTATGAGTAGAAACCCAGGTTTCGACTTTTCCACCGTATCTTTGTGAGAGATCAGATGCTCCTGAAAAGAAAGCTGAAGCAATAGCTTTTTTAGAACCCAAAATAGCTTCTGCTGAAATAATAGGAACGGCCCCGATCAGAATAACCAGAATAGACCAATAAAGAGCTACCGAATATGCGTAATCTCCGGAATAATGCATTTCAAATAAGTTCACTGGAGTGTATGCTCCATTATTTTGCGTATTATAAAAAGTAGTTCTAGGCATGATTTCCCAAAGTAATCTGTCGACTATCATCACCATTGCCCAACCTATATCCCAAGATTTAACCCAAGCCCAAAGTGCTAACCAATTTAAAAAGTTCCCTGCTTGTCCCGGAACTAATATTAACATTGCAAAAAATGGATATGTTAAAGCTAGAATATAAAGTAACAACCCTTGAAAATAAGGTACCATCATCAACAAACTAAAAGCTTCATATTGCTTACCTGAGGCCATTTCTTGGGCTTTCTGTCTTCTTATAACATCCTGCTTACCAATCGGACTAACTCGTACTTCACCAACAGTGCTTTCATCGGAATAAACACCTGACATATCTCCACCTAGTATACTTCTAAAAGCAGTAGAGTTTGCCCCATCGGTATTAAATTTTCTTATCATCAATCCACTAAAAGTATTTATTAAACCATTGAATGCGTCGCCAAACCCAGCTCCATCGACAACGTCCTTGCCAACCGAGTCAAAAGGAAATTCACAAGTATCAAGATTACTATTTTTCTGATTTGCAGGCGGAGTAGTAATTTTTTTCTTTATATCATTATAAACGCTCTGTACATTCTCTAGCTTACCAGCATAAGATCCCATAGCTTTTGCCACTGATTCTTCTGAAGAAGCTACCAAGTCCTTTGAAATAGAAATTCTAAGCCACTGCCAAATATCGAGACAACTTACTGGTTCTCCATCTTGATATCCCTTATCAGAGGGAGATGACCCAGAAGCAGGAGAATTTAAACTTTTAATATATTCTACTAAACTTCTACTTTTAAGTTCTTTATTCTTAACTTTAAATGATTTACAAAACTTATCTTGAGAGTCTTTAAAACTGGCTGTTTTGGTAAATTCAATATCATTCTCTCCTTGTGCTATAGCTCTTGCATATCCCATTTCAGTACTGCAATGAGCCATTAAATATGCAGCAAGTTCCTTACCACTCGGGTTCGTCATATCCATTGAAAAAAGATCATCTAATATCCTCTGTCTTGCCATAAACATGACTTGATCATCAGTAGATTTAGAAGTAAGGTTATTTATTATTGTTTGATACAATTCAGAGATCAGTTCATTATATTTATGAAAAAGAAATGAAACCTGAGCTGGAGAATCTGTTCTTCTCATTACCTTTTCTTTAACAGCTTCATCACCATCAAAAGCACCAAACTGCCAGTCTCCTCCCTTAGCACTTATTCTATTCTTTTGTCCTCCCATCTCAACACCAGAAGCATAAAGAAATAAAGCCGGACCTATCAATATCCAAGCAAGAGCCTGGTACTGTCCAAGTAAGGCTACAGTAATAATAATACTGACTAGTACACCCAAGTAAATTAGAGAACTTACCTCAACTAACATATCATTTAGCTGTGTTAAAACTTGTTCCTGAGCGTGATAACCAACACTTTCAAGCGCTGCTACTATTAACATTCCAGAGGAAGCTCTTTTTGTATCGACGACTGATTCTTCCGCTATTAAAGAAGTAGAAAAAAAGATACTTAAAACAAATAAAATTAGAAAATATTTTTTCATTTTCTAATTTCCTCCTCTTATATCGGAGGCTTGATGAACTATATTAGCTTTTTCACCAAATTTTCCATTTGCTCTTTTTAAATTTGCGTCAACTGCTGTCTTATCTCTGATACTAGTAACAGAATTCCTATACCATTCTCCTAAAACCTCAGATACCCATACTGGGTTTGTTTCAACGTATTTATTTATATCATCAGGAAGCTTATAACCAAGATTTTTCCCTTCAACCGAAAGCTTTTTCTGTACTTCCGAAACCTCAGTAAGCATTAAATTTACTCGCTCTTTATTTGACTTACCTTCCCCATTTAAGCCTGATGTTGAGTAAAAGTAATTTAAATTCTGCGTTAGTTTATCGTTATATTCTGCAGGATTCTCTTTTTGATAAATACTATCTTGCTTCCTCTGCATTTCCTTAACCATCATCTCAGAAGTTGCACCTTGAGGAATAATTCCAGGTAATGTTGATAAAGCATTAGAAAGTTCATTGTCATGCCCAACTGGTCTTGGAATATCGTTAGGATCTCCAGAATTAAGCCTTTTTTCTATCTGTTCTCTCGTTCCTATAATTTGCTGTCTAGTACCACCAAAAGATTCATTATAAGCTTCTGCAGCATTAACTCCATATGAATTATTGTTTGCATTTAACATCATGGAGGAATCACTCTCTAATCTTGACCAAGCAGCCTCCTTGGAATAGCCACTTTTCGGTATCTCTTTACTATCTGAATTGATAAAAGTATCTGATGCCATTAGCGTTGCTGTTAAATTCAATAGCCCAGTTGGTGACATATCTGTGGTAGGTTCATTCTTACCAGAAACTACAGATGATAACTTATTAGTTAATAGAGAAGAAATTTCTTTACTACCTGGAACATTATCTTTCAAATTTTGTTCTAAATTCTCTATGATACTTTTTGCTACTGGAGCAGCTAATGCTGCATCCATAACAGGATTACTTTTACCTTTTATAATTCTTCCAATTGCAGCACCTTGAGTTTCGGCTACATTCTTTTCTATATCTAAAGCAAATTTAAATTTTTCCGTCGACAATTTAATAAAGTCATCTATTCCGTTGGCCTTAGCATCGTTCGTTTCAAATCCGCCACCTAGTCGAGTCCCAGCTCCATCGAGAGCTGCAGCATACGCATCAGCATATTGTGCTATCGCGCCCCATCTTCCAACAACCGGATCAAAAGCCGCACGTTGTTCACTTTCAAATTTAGTCTCCATCCCAACCATACTAGAATAGGTTTCTAAATATTTTTCAGCACCAGCCTTAGAACTATTAACTGCGCCTAAAAGTTTTTGTACAGTATTGAATCCCGAGGAGGATGCAAGAGCGTTTGGAGTTATAGAGATAGCAGCTGCTGCTGCATATACTGAACCAATTTTACCTCTTAGACCACCCTCTACTCCACCATCAGACTGAATTACTAGTTGTTTTGCAAATCCTTTAATATTAGCAAGAATAGCTGCTCTTTCGTTTGCAGCTCCTTGCGAATATGCTCCAGCCTCTCTTGATGCACTATCTGAAGACCTCTTTTCTACACCATCTATAAAACTAGAAAGTATTGCTTTTTTCCCCTTTAGAACAATCACTCCCATTATTGCAGGAACTGCCATAGTCGCCATAGCTAGAACTGTATAATATTGAGCCACACTTTGAACATGACTAAAGTTAAAACCTTCTCCGAGTACTATAGGAAGTAACTTATAATCCCAAGGTCCCGTTCTTAGTTGTCTCGCCACACTCCAGTTAGGAAGTAAGTTAAACATTACCTTTTCTAAAAGAATCAGTGCCGCAAAACCAATATCCCAGCTTTTTATCCATAACCAAAATAAAGGAACATTTAAAAAAGCTGAGGCTTTTCCAGGTATTAAAACCAAAAGTGCTGCAAATGGATAAAACACAGCTACATAATATAAACAAATACCTTGATAATAAGGTAGATCCATAGCCTTAGAAAATAAACTTTTTCTGGCTAAGGTCATTGCGTAAATTGGTACTCCTACTTGTTCTGAATGACTAACACCGTGTATAAGATTAAGTGCAGCAGTAGGTGCCCACTCAATATTTGCAACTATTTTATCAACTCCTCCCAATGCTTGAATTCCAGCACCTGCCATTAAGCCCACTGACCCCCCAAAAGTTGTAATAGCATTTACTGCTTGGCCTATTGCTTTTTTATTTTCTTTAGAAAATGTGGCTAGGGTATCCGCAGCTACTATCGCCGAATGGCTTGTAGGATTAAGTGGATCTCTATTTGATATATGTCTTTTAAGAACTCTTCCGAAGGTATCAGTATATGATAGATGATTTGAAAGTAGAGCTAATGCAACTGCTGGTTGTATTTGACAAGGTTGAGCAGCGCCACTTCCTAGCGCAGGCCCATCATCGTACATTTTAGATGTTAAAAGCTCACAAGCTTTTTGCATAGCTTCTTCACTTTGCCACTCACCAGAAGTTAAACGTAAAATGTTTGGAATAGAATTAGCAGATTCATGCCATAGAATTTCTAAAAATAAGTTCCAAGCATCACCACATTTAATAACTTCAACTGCATGGCCTTTAGAATAAAGCTTTTCTGCATAAATTGAATTACCGCCTTTCTGTACTTGATCTTCAATATGAGCAGAAAGCTTAGGAGCCACTATTGAATTAAATTGTTCCTTAACTGCTAAATTATTAAACTTTTCTATATTCTCAGCTCTTATAGCTCTATACTTATCGACATTTGTACTTCTAGTTGCAGGTGATATCCCCTGAGTTGCTCTTTCTTTAATATAGCTTTCCGCAACACCCAGAGCTGCCGCATAAGACTGCGAACAATGAGTTAATATTTCTTCTTCTAAAATATGAATAACATCTGTGTTTTCAGGCATTGATCTAGCGATAACCTCAATTCCTCGTACCTTATGTGCCACCATAAGATCTTCACCGTCTTCGCTCTTAAGCATGATATCTACAAACTCTTGAACGAAATCATTAATTGGCTTTGCGAATAGCCAAAATCCAGTTGCTACTTTAATGCTAGGTGCATTGTCAAAACCGGCTTTCTTAAGAACTTCATCCCTATCACTTAAAGCTTGTGCCTCACCTATATCGCCACTAAGACCGCGAGCTGTTCCTCCTCCAAGCTTCGCAACTGAGCCTCTAATTTCAGTAACTGGCCCTATTAAAAACCAGTATAAGGCTGGTCCAAATATCAGGTACTTCGCAGCTCGAAAACTGCCAAACATAACTACTGAAAGTAAACCACCTAAAGCACCAATAAAATAAACCAGAGCACCCGCGTCTCTAAAGAAGCTTCGAAATTCTTCTATAAATCTACCTTGAGTAAGATATCCTGCCTGTTCAAGTACGGCAGCGATAAATGACCCAGCGGATACTATATCTCCTGCCATGATTTATTACTCGTCTATTTTATTTAAAACTTCTCTGAAACGAGCAGAAGAGCTATTTTTTAACGGATCATAAGAATTTTCTTTATTTTGAATTGTACGGCCTGTATTAGCAATATTAGATCCACCTCCAGTCTGTCCATCTATTAACAAGCCTGAGCTTGTAAAGGAAGAAAGCGCACTTAAATTGGAACTATTATTTACTAAGTTAGATTGTGCCTGCGCTGAAGACGCTAAGTTTTGTGCTAATTGACGATCTTTATTTAAGCCAATACCTGTAGCAATTGCATATATTTTATGTTTACTTTGCTCGTCAAACTCCATTAATTTTAACTCTTCTAAGTATCTGTCCATAAGCTGTGCTAATACTTGTTTATCTCTTTGACCAACTTGAGTATTATAAGAAATAGCATCAAGAGATACTGCTTTCATTTGAGTAAATTGCTTTACTGCTCCAGAGATAGCAGATGCTTCACAGAAAGATTCTACTGCCGATGCGAAATCGAGTCTTTCTTGCTTACTTTCTACAGATCTAGCAGTTTGATTAGCTAAAGTTAGAAAACCTTCAATCATCGCTCCAGTTAACGGAATACCAACAGACGCTTCGGCGTGCAGTCTTTCCGCATCAGCTTCCTTACTTCCCTCTGCTTTAGTATCCCATGTCTCTAATAATTTTCTTAAAGCAGGACATGCTCCATATTTAACTCCAAATCTTGTTTCTTCTTCTAACTGACAATTTCCAACTTGATCTAAATCAGGTTGTGGAGCATTGGTTCCTGGTGAGTAACATCTGTTTCTATACATTGCTATTAATTTCAACATAGAAACTAATGGTGTTTGATATACATAACCTAAAGAAGGCTCACCTTGACCAACAGGTGTTTGCTCTCTAAGAAGAATATCACCAAATAACATTTTAAAAGTTTTTATATGCTCTATGATTGCAGAGATTTGATCTGCTTGCTGTTTCTGTGTATTTGTAGAAACACCTAAAAATGATCTATCGACTAGAGACCAAGCTTGAGCCAAATCTCCTCCGCCACCAGCTTCCCTTAAAGCAACAGGCTTCCTGGACTGATCTTCACCCAAATAATTTAATTTGTGAGCTGACTCTGCACAACATACGCAATATTGATAACTACCATTTCCGTGCTTAGATTTATCTGTTTCAGTACTCCTATATTTATTATTACTTTGAGGTTCCCTTCCACAAGTTGGTGAACATTCAAACTTAACTCTCTTTCTAGTTCTTCCAGTGACATCCCTCTTTGCTCTACCTTCATTACCAAGAGCAATCTCTAGACAAGCCTCTAATTTTTCATCGTTATCTTTAAAAGCTTGAGCCCTGTCTGGACTAGCCAATCTCTCCAAAGACCAATTAACCTGTTTTAAAATATGTCCTGTAGAATTGGCATCAGCTTGTTGTTGTATATCATGAAGTCCCGCACCTAGAGTCTTATCTAAAAAGCCCATTGCTAAAGTAGTAACACCTCTTAATGTTTTTGCTTGATCTAAATACTGATCACGCCCAGTCTTATCATTTAAAAAGTCTAACTGGATTCTAGAAATTGGCTGATACATTGCCATAGATGTTTTCATTACTTCATCATCAACACCCATATTTTCAGCTTTTGGTAAGTTCTTCCACTTCTCGTATCCATAGGACTTTGCTAGAGATTTTCTTTCATTTGATCCTCCGCCTAATTCCTTATTAGACTTAGAAAACTCTGAATTCTCTTCTCTTGCAGTGGATGACTCCTTTCCTTCAGCTTGATCTTGTAGAGAAGCTTCGGCAGCACCTTGAGAAAGATTATATAAATCCCTACCAAAACTCATTGGTGCATTTAACAAGTTACCAGATCCTCCAGTTAAGTTTGTTAAAGGCCTATTTCTGACTCCTCCTCCATCTGCAATTGATTGACCTGCTCTTAACATTACCTGAGCACCTGTAGATATTTCATTTCCGCCACCTCCACCTCCGCCTCCTACAGCTGCCGCTATTGGATTCTCTTCTGTAGACATAGCGTCAACTACGCTTGCTGCATTCGGTAGCCCTCCACCACCACTTCCTGAACCACCATTACCTATTCCTCCTCCGGAACCTCCTCCTCCAGATCCACCTCCCGAGCCTCCTCCGGAACCTCCTCCGGAACCTCCTCCTCCAGAACCTCCACCTCCTCCTCCGCCGCCGCCATTATTTCCTCCACCATTATTATTTCCACCACAAAATGGATTTCCAGGAATTATACATGGATTAAAAGGAGTTTTTGGATCACTTGGTTTTTCTGATCCTAGTTCATCTGGATCATATTGCTTACCATCCACACTTCCAACTATACAATTTATACCACCAACACTTAGTGGCACACCTTGAAAATCTTCCGCTCTATTATCTTGAGTCACATCAGCAACACCAATTGGTGTTCCAGCAGGTTTTTCTATTTGATTAGTATTCTGATTCCAAAGAGCACAGACTTGACCACTCGCTTGAGCAAATAAACTATTAGGTAATGATATTAAAATCACTCCTAATATAATTTTTAAATATACTAATTCTTTTTTCATAAATACCTAGCCTAGTTAAAACTTATCTACCTGCACTGTCTTCTTTAATTCTTCTGGAAATGAAACACTACTTGCTTCCTTGGCACTTCCATTAGAAAAATTTTTTCTTAAAACTCCATCACTTTCTTTAGCAAGAATTAATTTATCACCTTCTCCCATTGGAGTTTTAATAACAGATTGAATCTTAGAGCTATCCTCAATAGGTAGTCCTTGAGTAACTCTAATAAACTCATACATTCTTTCAAAATTCTGCTGCCCTGATTTAAAATAACTTCTTTTACCATTTGGAGTTACCACAAGTAATACAGGTAAAAATCTCAACTTAAACTGTTTAGAAAAATCTGTTCCATCAAATACTGGTATACTTAGTCCTGTAAAATCTCTAAACTCTTTTAACCATTCCTCGTCAGAATCTCCCACAACAAGGCCAGTAAATTTAACTCTAGTATCTCCCTCAAAAACTCTTTTTAATCGCTCCACATCAGAGCCCATAAACCTGCACCACGAGCACGATCTAGAGAAAATAAAATAAGCCTCTACTTCTTTTTTAGGATCAGGCACTATGCGCTTCATTGCAACATCATGAGTAGGTTTTATTGAAATTCCCTTCTCTAATCTAGTTTTTGCAAATTCAATATCTATTGCTTGAGTTGCTCCAACCCAATCTTCATCCTTAACAACGCTCTCTTCTATTAAAGCGTCACCTATTAGAGAAGTCATTTCCTTAACTTCAAAAAAATAATTTTGTAACATTCTAACAAACTGCTTGGCATAAGCCTTTGCACCTACTTGATCTCCCCTTCTATTACTCTCTATCATTGAAATAATAGAACTTGGAGCATCTGGATTAACAGGCACTGCAGGAGTTTGATCAGGTGGAAGAAAGCTTTTTTTAGTTACATCAGAGGTTTGGAATTCTAAGTTTTTTTTATCACTTTTAGTATCATCTTTAGTTTCGACTACTTGAATTGATTCTTTATTATTTTCTTCTAGTTTAATTTCTATTGGTTTTGACTTTGCATTAAAAGAAGATGCAAAAGAATTAGGGAAAAATTTATCAAGAATTTTTTGATTCGGTGTAATAGACTTAGTAGCTTGAGCTGATATTATAGAATTTTCAGAAAAAGCTCTCTCAGAAAAAAATAGCTGGGAAAAAGACAAAGCAATCCCAAAAATCAAATTTAAAAATTTTCTAAATATAATTTTTCTTTCTCTCATTCTACTAGCTAAGAACCCCATGGTACTAAAGTTATTAGGATTTATTTAAAATCCGTGACTATTCGGACTATTACATCCTAAATATTCACTAGTAACTTATCGAGGTATTTTAGCTCTATGCTTCAAATGAGCTTTTTTATAAGAACAAGTTTTATATAAACAAGTTCTTTACTACTCTGACATCAAAGGGGGACAAATTAACCGCTTTTAATAGTAGGTCTCTAGAAACATTAATATTTTCTGGATTTGAAGAATCTTCCATTCTTAAGGCATAAGCTAGATTAAGAACAGCAGTCACTCTATTCGGACTTAATTCTAAGGAGTTATTAAGTTTTTCTTTTGCCTCTTCGATTCTATTTTCTAAGATATATGCGTAGGCACAATTATTTAAAACTTCTGCACGAAATAAACCTACACAATTATTTAAAGCTAATGCTTGTTTAAAATACCTAGATGCCACTTCTGGCTTATTCATATCGATTAAAATAAGTCCCCAGAAATTTAAAAAGTATGGACTAGAATCAGCGTTCGGCTCACTTAATAATGTTTTACAAGCTATATGAGCTTTTTCTAATTCTCCTCTCAAATAACTAAATCTTATAGATTGAATTCTTAAATCGATATCACCCGGAGTTTCTTCTAGCATTTTAGATACTACAAACTCTGCTTCGCTCATCGACAAAGACTTAATTTTAGAAACTAATTCTTTAAGATTTTCATTTTTTAAGTAATTCTTCTTTAAATAAATATTAGGGAACGATAACCAAGGCATCATATTCATAATCTTTTCTTGGTTAATTTCATTTTCGGAAGCAGTATTTATTCCTTCAATGCTCCAGTCCTTAATATTTCTAGTTATTTCACCTACTTTATAAAATGACTCTCTCACTAAAGGGGTAGAATAATTTTTAGAACGTGCAGATGCTAATATCTCTGCCGGCACTTCTTCATTATTAGGGTAAACAGAAGATAAACTTACGGCTAATAAACTTATCTGTTCATCAGGACACATTGCCCAAGCTTTCAACAAACTACTAAGTTGTTTTGGCACCCTAGGCTTTTCTTGTCCTTCAATGATACCAATCTTTAATCCAAGATCTTTTAGATAACTTAAAACCCCTAATGATGACTCCTCAAAAGGAGGTTTTTCCGATAATAAAAAATGAGGATATGCAACCTTATTTAAATATATCTCAGGAACATGTGACAAGTGACAATTTGGCCAAACTCTCTCATGCCAAGCCGCAACTTGCTTAGATATAATTCTATTTAAATCATCATGATAAGATGCATGGCTAGATAAATATTTCTTATGCACTTCTTGAGGAAATACCTTAACAGAAAGTGTAAGAATACTAAGAATATAAGGAACTAATAAATTTGACTCCTTAGATAGCGGTAACAAGTCTCCATTACCCAGTATTATATTGCTCGGTGTTGTAACTAAAATATCAAGAATATCTCTCTCGATGTTAATAGTACAATCTTCATCAAGCTTTACTACGTAAATTATATCATTTTCTTCATTTAAATAAACATTTGTATCAATAGCTAGTTCATTTAATATATTTGATAAACTTACTACAACGTGAGCTACAGCACTTTTAAAAAAAAGCGATTCGTTAGCAGACTGTAGTCCATTATTTCTAAATTTTTTAAGTAGTGAATCTATAATTGAAAAAGAAATCCAAGAATGATCTAGGTCATAAACATTTGAATATTCTTTATACTTAGAAAACCAATTAGTTAGCTCATTAGCAAAGCTAATTATATTTTGGGGTACGCCATCAGCACTCATTGGTATCTTACTTTTAGGAATTTATTGATTTTAATACTTCTAGTTGGAATTCTCTATTCTTATACCTCATCCAACTAGAACAGAGACTCATGTCAAGTAAA
The DNA here is from genome assembly GCA_027487795.1 of Pseudomonadota bacterium. Lineage (GTDB taxonomy): Bacteria > Bdellovibrionota_C > UBA2361 > SZUA-149 > DAOLCO01 > JAIYCX01. The sequence goes on from JAIYCX010000031.1 coordinate 121,625, forward strand.
TTACCATATTCACTAATTCTGTCCATCTCTAATTTTAAATCTTCTCTGATCTCATCAGTATTATTAAAACCTTGAATAGCAACTCTTAATTTATTAGATGAATTAAATGCTACCAGAATTTCGTTTGGTGGGACAACTAAACCTTGCATTGAGTAGTGACTAGCCATTGTATTAATTAAATTTGCAAGTCTTATATTATATTTCTTATCATCCAGCTTTCTTAAACCTAAAAGACAGTATGCAAGTTCGCTTTTTAAACTTCCAGAATCATCTGACAAAATATCTTTAAATTCTGTAATTAATAAATCTAAAATTAGGTCATAACTTAAGTTATCGTTACTTTTTAAGGTAGCTGTCATTGCAGCTAAAATAGTAATCTCACCAAAGTATTTATCTTGCAGGTCGCAAAGTTCCAAAATAAAATCATCTGAGGTTAAAAATTTTGACTTAAAAAATCTATCTACGTCTTTTGATAATTCAATACCAATTCTTTTACTAGAATTAGAAAAATAGATGTCTGTGTTAAAAGTATCAGAATCAATTAAGGAACTAGTTACTTCTTTTTTGTGAGCAGTTAATATTTGAGAATCGCTATGAGTATGTCCTGGTGTCGAAGACTCTAGAAAATTAGATAATATTTTAGAAAGTTTCTGCCAGTTATCATTATTATTTGATTCGAGAGTTTGTTTTATCCTATTAGATATTATTAAAAGTAAGTCTAGTCTATCATGAAATGAAATTACATTTATTACTTCTAGCAGTATATTTAATTTACTATCAGAATCTATCTTATGTGATAACTCTATTCCAGTTCTTGAATATACTAATCTTAATAGTGCAGTCTTACTTAATTCGGAAAATTCCGTGTCAAAATCATTACCTAATTCATTACTAGCTATCAAAATACTTTGTATAACATCAACTGGACTAGACCACGTTAGTAGTAGTGATGCTATTTCTTCTACTTGTTCTAATTTTTCTGCGTTTAATATCTCTGGTATTAATTGATTAGCTAATAATTCTCCTAATACAAACAAATTCTGATCAAATCTTTTTGCTTCTATAAAACCTGGCAAAACTTGAAAATACGTAATTAGAATTCTTTCTTCTAGACTAACCACTTTTTCTGTCGAGAACTTATCTGATAGCAACTCACAAATATCTTCAATAGAAGAAAAGTTGTCTTTAGCTGCATTTTCAAATTTGAATATTTCAGAAAAAAGCTTTTCAACATTTTCCATTCTCCTTAAGGACTTATTGAGTAATGGATTATCTATGATATTATTACTAGTATCTGCCTGAGGTTCTGATAACTTAGGCATTTTAATTTCATCTATATTCTGCATAATAAAACCTTAAAATAAAATCATTAAACGCTCTATATTACTCTTGATCGCTTCTTGTGCCTCTAAAAAAGGAGTAAATATTCTCACAACTTCCTCTTCTAAATGACGTCTGGATGAATTGCGAGAGAATGAAAGTGGATCAAGTGGACCAAAGAATATTTGTGGCAAATCCGGTCTTCCATTTCCCCAACCTTTTTTTAACGCTGCCCAGATTTGACTATCGATAGATTTGTTACCTGAGGAATATAAAGGTGGTGGTACTCTTAATGCAGATAATATTTCATCTTTGGTTCTTTTATTATCTCCTACTTCAAATTCAACAAAAGCATCGCCTAACTTGTTTTCTATTTCAGCTTTTTTAATAGGATCCTTTTGAGTCCTTAAATCATGAATAGCTTGAAATAATACTTGAAAATCTAGTCCCTTACTTTCTATAAACTTATCTAAAGTTACATCAACCTTATCGTCCGATACAAAATTACTAACAAATTTTCTTAGCCGTTTCTTTTCTCCATCCTCTTTTGGAGCTCTCCCAATACTTCTAAGTAATTCAGGACTGACAAGTAGTGGAGTGGAACATATCTGATGAGTAAGCAACATATTCCTCTGAGCTATTATTCTATTAGATGAATGTATTGCTCTTTCACAAATAGACAAATAAAGTCTATCACCCAATATGCTTCTCATCTCTTGAATTTCTGGCAAAGGCGTAGATCCATCTCTTCCCAATTCGATTATTCTATTTTGAAAAGATGCGATTTTAGTTAAATGGTCGCGAACTGGATTAAGCATTGGATAAGCGAAGGTGCCATTTTTTACATTCTCCCTAACTATATTTCTTAAGTTACTTAGTAGAGCATCTGAAGAGATACTATCACGACATTCTCTAATCTTATTATTAATATTTTGTATAGCTGCTGCATCTAATTTTGCATCTACTTCTGGATCTACTACTGCATCTAGGTTCTTCCTAATAGAAAATAAATTAATTTCATTATTTATTGCATTATTTAAATCAAGAAGCGCTGCCCTTTGTTGTATCCCGTAAAAACTATCCGATCGATACCTAAGTTCGGTCTCCGTACCATCTTTAATTTTAGTTAACTCCCTTGATGCTTTTATAACTGCTATCATTCTATCAACAGGTATATCTATTCTATCAACTTCTATTCTATCCGCTTCGATATTTAGAACATGCATTATATCATCATATATAAACTGTCCCTTAGGAGCTGAAGTTGCAGAATCTATTTTAAGATAAGTATTTGCTAGATCTAGTAAGTTTTTTAAATTTTGATCCTCGTTTAAATCTCTCATTCTTAATATAGTATCTATTTCTGTTACTATATTTTCAAGCTCAAGCTTCACATTTGGAACCACTTTCGGTATTTTTAAATCAAAAACCGCTTCAAATGATTTTTTATATATTGACTCTATTCTGTCTAAAGTTGTCTTATTACTAACTTCATGAACACCCACAGATCTTTCTATTTTATTCGAAAAGAAAGGAACTCTTAATCTAGACTCAGAAAAATATTCCGATACTCTATTCAATAGATTCCATACGCTATAAGTTCTCTGATTTGCTCTAACTAACAATTTAGTACTTTCAATATTTTCTTTGTTTAGCTTCACTATATATTCATTTAAGATAGCTTTCTTTGAAGGATCTTTAGTTACTATGTCATTTAGCTTTTCTAATAAAACCTCACCTTCTGCTTTCCTAGCCAATACAAACCCTGTTTCATAAGCCCTTCCACGAGCAGGGAATAATCTATCTAGGCTTATAGCTCTTACTATTGGCACATTGGGGAATAATCTATCTAGGCTAGTAGCTCTTGATCCTAGCATAGCTACGCTCGCAATACTTGCACCAGTATATTTACCTGCAAGAATACCTGTCGTAACCACCGCTTGCCCAACACCATAAACAGTACCAAACCCTGGATAAATATTACTATTAGGTAAGGACATAAAACCAATTGCACCGTTAATAGCAGGCCTTAGAATGAGTTGGTTTACAAAGCCAATCGGCTTTGTAAACATTGGGCTTGTAAAAAACGTTGTCGGAATCCTTATAAAGTATTTATCTATAAAACCTGCAGTAGAATCTACTACTCTACCAAAAATATTTGGTTTAATTTCTTCAATGTACGATCCTTCTACTTTTTTTGGTTTTATAGTGGCAGAATCTACTAACGATCTAAAACTATCCGGCTTTAAATCCTCTGGCTCTTGTAACTTATCAACCACTTTTGAGTTTTGTTTATTCTTAAATGAATGCATTGGATCTATAAGATGGTTCACCAGATGCCAATATTTACCCACAGTAGGATTCTTAAGATTGTTCCAAAGTTGCCTCACTTTACCTAAAGTAGGATCAGAATGTTGATCGTAAGGAGCTTTTCTTTCGTTCAAATAACTTTGAATATATTTTACAAGCTTATCTGATGTACCTTGTAGATCAATTTCAGCTAGTGAATGAGCTCTATTTCTAAAAGATTCTATAGCTGAATTTTGGAAATCTTTTCTATCATTTTGGATTACTGTTGAAGAGCCAGTTTTATCTCCAAGAATTTTTAATGTTGCTTCCGTAGCTATTTTAGTGTCATTAACCAAATCATTCAAAAGACTAACTCTTCCATCCTTAGAAAGTTCTCTCTCCAAAGACTGCATCCCCTGTCCTTTTAGCCTGTGAACATGCTCTAAAGCAGTGAACTCGGCAACATCTGCACGACTTCCTAGATGAGTAATAATATTATCTTGCTTAAGTTGATCTGGAATTACCTGAACTTCTCCATTTTTACCTAAGCTAGTAATTACTATTGGAGCCTTAGTACTAGATAAGCCAATAGACTCTGGCTGGGCTTTTACTTCATTTTGTATTAGCTCTGCTCCTTTCTTTACTGCATCAACTTGTTTTGCGTTATATTTATTCTTCACAGCATCCTGAGACCTACCAACCATATGTCCAGTAAAGGAACTCATGATTATCTGCTGTATCATATCATTGGAGATTGGTTCTGTTTTCCCTCCAAAAAGCCATGGACTGATACTTCTTTCTATATATAGTCCGTTTAGCACATCTATCGCTAATTCCGGCACGCCAACTAAAGCCTCTGTAGTTACCTTAGCTCCAAACTTAACACTAGCTTTATTTGTAACAAAAGAAACTACTTTATCAGTATTGCCTCTTATTCCTTGAAAACCATGAGAAAAAGCTGCTGCACTTCCTGTGGTACATAATCTTGTAGTGAGATATTTTAACATTATCTCCCCATCAGTTTTACCCGTCGCTCTGAGTGCCCCCGTTGGATCTGTATTTTTATAATCTAGAGAATCGTAAAATGCCGCAGGTGCTTCGACCACTATACCCTTAGATACTCCTCCACCTACTTCTGTTAGTTTCTTGCCACCTAATAATAGTGGTCGGCCAATTGCAATTCCAAAAGTAGAACTCGGCCTCATAGCGATTGTTGCAAAGGGGCCAGGTAATACCTTACCAATAATTGTTCCAGAAGAAACTATTGTCTTTGATCCTAATGCTACTACAGGAGTAGACAGTCCATTACCTAAAGTATACAAAGCAACGTCTTTAAAATCGTCCTTCATCTCTGCGGCAAAACTAGTTTGTCTAGAATTTCCTAAAACATAATCACCTGCAACATGGCTTGTATTTTTACCAATAGAATAAGAAACAGCCATGGCGCTACCTTTTAAAATAGGAGCAGCGGCACCTCCACTACCTAAAGTAACGCCTATCAAAGCTGCCTTCTCTGCACCTTTAACAGTACTTTCTGCATATTCAAGTTGCTTATCTAAATTACTAAATCCAGTTTCAAGCTGTCTATTAAGTTCACTTAGTCTATTTTTTCCTGCTATATTGTCTATGTTTCCAATAGTAGCTAATTGTTTATTTAAGAATTCGTGCTGTATAGAAATTTGCTTTGTAACTTCTCCTACCTTCGTAGGATCTTTCAAATTTAAAAGCGCATTGCTTAATAATTCTAATCTATCAACTTGATTAGTTAGCTGTTTAACTGATTTTTTTATTAGATCTATTTTATTTATTCGAAAATCAATGTCCTCATCTATAACTTTTATTTTTTCCCTATGTTGCTCTACTAAAGTTATTGGCTTTTCTTTAAAAATTCCCCAATCAAAAGTACTTGATAAATTATGCATTAATCTATATGGAGATTGAGCAACCGAAGTAACTCTAGATAGGGTATTTAGATATAAAGTATCTTCATTCTGAGCTACAGCCTTCATTCTCTCAAGTCCTTCAATAGCTTTGTATTCACTATTATTTACTTTAGGATCTTTGGAGATCTTATCTTGCAGCTCCTTTAATACGCCTCTATAAGAATCAATACTCTGATTAAGAGAAGCTTTATCTAAAGGCTTATCGGTAATTTTTTCTTTCTGTAATGAAAGCGAAGGAAGGGATGCGCTGGGTATTTGTATATCTGCTTCTTTATTAAACCTTTCATTTCCTGGATTAGATAATTTTATTTTACTTTGTGGAGCTTCCGGCGAAACACTAGACGAATTTTTAGACTCCCGAAATTGATTAGGGTCTTGCTTGGCATCCTGCTTAGGATCTTTAGGAGTAATTAATGTATAAACTCCTTCTTGTGTATCTTTCTGCTGTAGCGGCACAGTTATCTCTTAAATTATCCCTTAAATTTACTATTACTAATAGGTTATGGTCACAATTAGTGCGAAATGAATCATAACAGTTAAAATTTTTAGTTTTAATAAATGGGGCCATTTCAAGAACCACCGAATGTACATTCCAAACTTCCGTTTTCTGGTAAGATAGAAAAGGATGTTCCCTTATCTAGTATTGTAAATTCTCAGAGCGAAGCGCTGCTTCTCTATACTAAGTATAAAGAATCACAGAGTATTTTTCTTGAAAAATATAAATACTGTATGGAAGTGGATATCAGAGTAGATGAAATCAAAACTCCTAGACTATCGAAACTTACAAATGGTCTAGAAAATATTACTAGTGAAGTCGAACTAGGAAAACTAAAAAAAGCGGCACTAATTTCAGCTTCGCAACAATTAGGCTTAGTAGATGAGCTAACTCGTAAAATGATGTCTTTAAACCCGCTGGACCCTGGTTTTCGGGACTTAGTAAATAAAAACATTACTACAACAGCAAGTAAACTAGATTTAATGTACGTTCTTGAAAATGATGCTGAAAACAGAAATGCAAAAGAACTAATGCTATCTTTTAATGAATTATATAGGACTAAGAACTCAGATTTTAAATTTCCCTTAGAAAAAGTAGTAGAAAAATACAATGAGGTACTGAAATACGAAAGTGAAATTAAAGATTATCTCAAGTATACTAATAAAGATTTAGAGGTTCATAGTAAAATATCAGCTTTAAAAAGTAAAAATGATTACCAGGGAGCTTTAAATGTCATCGAAGAATATTTCTCAAATCATCATTCAACAAATAACAAAAATCAAGACGCATTAATTACTACTTCAACACAAATAAAAAAGTCAGAGATGGAGAAATTTAATTACTCCTACCCAACTTCTGCAGCTCTTTTAAATGAGGATACTAAATTTACCGCTTTAGATAATACATCAAAAACACCGCTATTAAAAACACCGCTATGGGATAGAGAGATACCTTGGAAGGGTGAAATAAAAGCAGAAGCTGATATAAGATTAATTCAGGCGGCTTACATGACAGAAAAACGCCTAGATATTTTATCGAAATCTTTAAGTACTGCCTTAACAGAAGTTGACGATGCAGTAGAATCGCGCATTGAAAAGAGAGTGTTCGTCCTAAATTCGTTTTGGAAAAAGTATCACGAAACTGGAAAATTTCTTACAGAAGAATTAATTTCAAGTATTGAAAAACTACAACCTAAATTAAAAGATGAAGATATTTCAAGTATTGCATTTATTAAAGCTACTGTTGATAGAAAATTAAATAAAGATACAGAAGATGGCTATCAAACAAGACTTGAAGCTAAAGAATTAAGCTCAAAAGAAGTGCTGCCCAGCTCGACTCTTATCAAAAATAGTCTCAATAGACTACTCGAAAGAGGGCAAATAAAAATATCCCAGTCTGCACTAGAACTTACAAGAGGAGTCGAAGATGGCTCTGTATCAATAGAGAATATTGAAGAATATCTAAAACAGTCATATGGTGAAAAATACCTAATTGGGGATACTGTTTATAAAAATATAGTATCTACCGCAATGCCGTTTCAAGCTATAATCGAAGCTTCAGCTACAATACCAATTAACGGTCAAATCAATTTATATACTAGTGAGAATCTACACTCTTCAAAAGACTGCTCACTGATTACAAAAGAATACATTTCAAAAACGTCAGAAAATATCAAACTTGAACTTCAAAAAATGAATATTGAAGATAGTTATATAGATGGCATTCTAAATAATTTTAAAAAGTTAAACTTTCAAACAAATGAATATAAAATCATAGATAAGTGGGTTGAAGGTTTTAAAATTAGATTTAAATCAAATTTCGAGCCTGAACAGCAAGCTAAAAAATAAAAAGGGGTCTTTTGTAAAACGCTACAAAAAACCCTTGTTGGTCAAAGAGAAAAATCTCTCTAACCTATTCACCTCCGTCCGCTCCGGGTGATGCATCGTCATTGGCTAGAACATCTCCACCACCGCCCTGACTACTTGCTGATCCTCCCGTGCTACCAGAGTTAGAAGGTAACGGAGTCATAGGTTCTCCTCCGTAAGCTATGAAAGCTGACGCAATACCTAAGGACAAGCTGCCGACAATCCACGCTGCAACTAGACCTATACCTCCCCGACCACAAACAAGAGGAACTACTTTAAGTTCCATTAATGCTAATATCGGGAGAGTAACTACGACTCGCACGATAATGAACGTCAACATCCAGCGGACAGCAAGGAATGGATCAATAATCACTATCTTGACTATTGTCAGCTTACTTGCCGAACGTAGAACCAAAAGTAACAATTCCCAAGGAGTTAACACAAAGGACCGCCTTTCAAAAAACTCTAAAAAAAACAAAAGACCCTTTCAATTATTATCATACTATAATAATATGTATCCTAAGTGGTTTTTTATTTTTTTACTTGAAAGATTTTTCTATGCTAAGAAAAGAAACGGTCGACACAGCGAAGTATTTATTACTCTTATCTCTTTTGATTGGACTAGTTACTCAGTTCAATACTAGTAAGTTCTTGCAAGAGAATCCGAAAATTTCCGTGGAATCTCCGACAGTTAGATCTCACCAAGTAAACAGTCCTCATGGAATGCCTTGGAAAGTGAAACAGGACGAGTCAAAGCCGCAGAATTTCGGTTACTAAAAGGTTCAAAAGAAGGAATCTCAAAAAAGAGGCTATAAGCTTTACTTAAGCCTCTTTTTTATTAATTTCAAACACTACCCCAGTATTTTCCCATTTTTCAATCTGCCACCTAGGATTTGGTATGAAATGTTCTATTACTTCATAATTTTGATTGAAAGCTTCTTTAAATAGTAAATAATAATCCCGAATCCAAAAACTTCCACCAGTAACCTCCCCTTCTTCCTTAACTCCCAAAAGTCCTTTTACATGCTGTTCTAAAATAATAATTCTCTTAGAACAAACTCTCGCCATTTCACGAAGTGCGGCGACACTAGATTCGTTATCTAAATACAAAAATAAAGCAGAGGCAGTAATGAGCTCAAAAGTGTTATCTTCAAAAGGCAAGTTTATTGCATTAGCAGAAATAAAAGATAATTCATTTAAACTTTTCTCTTCTGCGATTTGTTTGCCTGAAACTATTCTTGAAACTTTCAGATCAAGTCCGAATAGAGAACTAGGATTAGTTAATCTACCTAGTATGAATAAATTCTGGCCGTAGGCAGTGCCCACATCTAGTAAAGAAGAAAAATCACTAGCTAGTATTGTTTCAATTAAAACAGCTCTCTCAGAGCCTTTAATTGGTAGGGTTGATTTTATATCTAAATTTATTCTCTCAGATCTCTCTTCTAACTTCCAAAATATATAAAAAAAAGCCCTCCAAGGAAGGCTTTTTTTATTTTGGGCTTTCTTTTTAGAGAGCCTCTTAACTATTTTAAAAATAGTTCTAAGCATTACATGTTAAAAAATTCTTTAACTCGAGATACTACACCTGTAGGTGTTAGACCAAATTTCTCAGCTAAAACTTCAGCTGGAGCAGAAGCACCAAAATGATCTAGGCCTATACATAAAGTATTCTCTGTTGACCCACTAACCATAGTAACCCAGCCCATAGTAGCACCTGCTTCTATAGTAACTTTTTTAGCTTTTGGTGGAATTAGTGAATTTTTATATTCTTTGCTTTGAACTTTATAAAGTTCGTAGCATGGCATTGATACCACTCGAACCTTTATTCCGCTCATCTCCTTAGCTGCTGCTAAGGCTAATCCAACTTCAGACCCAGTAGCAACAAAAACTAACTCAGGCTCATCTGAACTTGACTCATAAGCAGTATATGCACCCTTACGAATATCAGCTCTCTTAAAGTAAGTTGGTCTTTCTAGTTGAGGCAGGTTCTGTCTAGTAAATATCAAAACACATGGACCATCTTTTCTTTCAAGTGCAGCGGCATAAGAGACAGCAGTTTCTAAAGCATCTGCTGGTCTAAATACATTTACATTTGGAATAAGTCTCATCATTTGTAAATGTTCAATAGGCTGATGCGTTGGGCCATCTTCACCAAGGAAAATACTATCATGAGTATAGATAAACAGACCTCTTAAATGACATAGCGCTGCAAGTCTTAAAGTTGGCTTCATGTAATCTAAGAAACATAAGAACGTAGAGCCATAAGGAATAAATCCGCCGTAGTAGCTAAGACCATTCATAATAGCGCCCATTCCATGCTCTCTAACGCCGAAACGTAGATTTAATCCTTCAAACTTACCTTTTAAAATATCAGTTGATGATTTAATAAGAGTTAAAGTTGACGGTTCAAGATCAGCAGAACCGCCTATTAAAGAATCAACTTTCTTAGAGGCCATCTGCAGAACTGTTTCAGATAATTTTCTTGTTGCAGCAGCGGCACTACCTTCTGGCAAACTTGAAACTAAAGCATCTTCTAAATCTGCTGGTATTTCTAAAGCTATCTGAGAAGTTAGTCTGTTAGACAATTCTGGATTTACCTGTTTCCATGATGCATAGGACGTAGTCCACTCATTATATGAACTTTTTAGTTCTTCTTTTCTTGCTGCAAAAAGTGCACGTACATCATCTGGCACGTAGAAAGTAGGCTCAAGTGGCCAACCCATAGATTCTTTAGCTAACTTTAATTCGTCCTTACCTAAAGGACTGCCGTGTACTCCGTATGAATCGCACTTATTTGGACTACCTTTTCCTATAATAGTTTTAGCTAATATAAGAACTGGCTTACCCTGAACTTTTGATGCTTTCGCATACACTTCATTGATTTTTTCTACATCATGACCATCGACTCTGAAAGTTTCAAAACCATAAGCTTGATATCTTTTTTCAACATCCTCAGTGAAAGCAAGAGTAGTTCTACCAGCTATGCTAATATTATTATCGTCATAAATAATTATTAAATTATCAAGTCCAAGATGCCCAGCTAAAGAAGAAGCCTCACTGCTCACACCCTCCATCAAACATCCATCCCCGCAGAAGCACCAAACTTTATGATCTACTGGATTGAATCCACTAGCTCCATATTTTGCACTCATTACTTTTTGACCGATTGCAAGACCTACCGCATTTCCTATCCCCTGACCCAATGGACCAGTAGTAGTCTCAACGCCATCTGTCATATATGACTCTGGGTGTCCTGGAGTAACGCTGTCATATTGTCTGAACTGTTTTATATCATCTAGCGTAACTTTATATCCAGACAAGTGAAGCATAGAATAAAGCAACATCGATCCATGTCCGTTAGATAAAACGAAACGGTCTCTCCCCATCCATTTTGAATCTTCTGAATTAAATTTTAAATGTTGTAACCAAAGAACCGCTGCAAGCTCTGCCATACCCATTGGCATGCCAGGGTGTCCAGAGTTTGCTTTTTCAACTCCATCAACACTTAAAAATCTTATAGTATTAGCAGCTTTATCTAAACTAGCTTTTGAGTACGACGAGGCCATGTAAAATATCCTTAAATTAATCTAATCAACTTGTTAGATGAGTTAATTACTACTAGCAAGCCACAAGGGAAACTAAATTTAGCTAATATTTAGCTATTTTTAACAAATTTTAAGAAAAAATACCTATACCTATTGATATTAAAAGCCGAAAACCTTACCAGAGTCATTAAATAAATACTATTTTAAGGTACTACTAATCTTGAACTCAGAAACCCTAGAAGAAAGCTCTAGTTTAAAAATCGGAGAACTACTGCCATATTTCTGCATCCCAGGAACAGATGGTAAGCTATATTCAAATACAAGTTTTTCTAATTGCGCTTGTTTAGTAGTTATTTTTACAAGTAATCACTGCCCCTATGCTCAAGGTTATAAAGAAAGAATTATTGCTCTAGAGAACTCAGTACGCTCTTTGGGCGTTAAATTTGTTACAATATGTAGCAATGATGGTCAGGCATTTCCCGAGGACAGCTTTGAAAAAATGAAGGAAATTACTTACTCATTTCCGTACCTTCATGACAAAGACCAAATAGTAGCAAAATCCTTTGGGGCAGAACTAACTCCAGAAATATTTATTTTCGATGGTAAAAAGAGTTTACAATATCACGGGGCATTTGATGATAGCCCAAAAGATGAGTCTTCCGTAAAAAACCAATATGTAAAAGATGCAATTTTTGCAATTCTTGAGGGCATAGAAGTACCCGTTAAACAAACTCATTTTATTGGTTGCTCTATTAAATGGTCTTTAACTTAATTCCATAAGTTCGATACCGAACAAATTTGGTTAAAAGCTCTGAAATCTAACTAAAATATGAATTAAATCTAATTTTGATTAAAATTTTTCTCCCCATAAGATTAAAATTAGGGCATTTTAATCTTAATGGATCTTTACAGGTACTTTCACCCGCATCATAATCCTCGACTGAGAAAATCAAAGCTCAGACTTCAAGAATTAAACGAACTGAAATTAGCGACAAAAGAACTTGGAAATGCCCTAAAAAGAGCTCAAGTTAGGGTAGAAAACCAAAGTGAAAATTTAGGTGCTGCAAGTGATTATTTTAATAATAATTTAGGCATTGCAATAGAAGCCCTAGAATTAAGCCTTTCGACACTAGATGAAGTTGTTGATGCCTATCCAGAAGATACCGATCAAGATATGCTAGATATGCTAACAGAAAGAGAAATGGCACCTGGCTGGGAAGCTTGGTCAAAGTTAGTATCCGAAAAGCTATTTTCCACAGATTACCAAATACTAAAGAAGTTTGGTAAGTAATTAAGAGAGTCATTTTAGACATACGAAGCCCTTGACGAGACCTCCTCTTAGGTTTCTAATCCAGCAAATTTCACTGAAGTAAATAGAGTATAATATTCCAAAATGGATGACATAAAAAAATCTCGAAGAAAAAGACTAACAGAAAGACTCAGCGTATTAAGAGATAGAACTAGAGTACTAGAATTAGAATTAGCAAACTATACTAACGATTATTATCGTACCTGTATTTTTGGAAGTGCGAGAATTAAACCTGATGACGAAGTCTACAAGCAAACAATGGAAATCGGCGAGAGACTAGGAAAACTCGGCATCGATGTACTTACAGGAGGTGGCCCAGGTTTAATGGAAGCTGCAAACCGTGGTGTTCTTACTGGAAAAGAAAAATCCGGCTCCAAAAGTAAATCCATTGGTATCACTATTGAACTAAATAAGTTCGAAGAAGAACAAAGCAAACATCTAGACATAAAACATCACCACAGAAGATTTTCTTCCAGACTAGAAGACTTCATGCGCTTATCAAATTCCGTAATAATTGTTAAGGGCGGCATAGGTACAGTTCTCGAACTATATTATACTTGGCAACTAATTCAGGTTGGCCACATGTCAGTAAGACCTTTAATACTGGTTGATTCAAAGTTCTGGAAAGGGCTAATTGACTGGATGGAAGAGACAGTAGTTAAAGAAAAACTAATCAGCCCAGGCGACATAAAGTTTGCTATACTAGTAGATACTCCTGAAGAAGCTGTCAAACTAATTGAAGAAGATTATAAAAAATTCAAAGAAGAAAAAACAATTAAAAAATGAAGTTAGTATCCCTATATAATACTCTATCCAAGAGTTTAGAAGTTCTAGATAAAGAAAAGGATGAAAAAGTAGGAATATATTGCTGCGGACCTACCGTTTATAATTTTCAGCATATTGGCAATCTTAGAACTTATATTTTTGAAGACATACTTAGCAGAAGCCTGAGACTCGCGGGCTATAAAGTAAAACATGTAATGAACATTACTGACGTAGGTCATCTTGCTTCAGATGCAGATGATGGCGAAGACAAGATGGCTCTTGCTAGTAAAAAAGAAGGTAAAAAATCAGAAGAAATAGCCGCATTTTATACAAATATTTTTTTCGAAGATTGTAAAGCCCTAAACATACAAAGACCAGATGTAGTATGTAAAGCCACAGATCATATCAAGCAAATGATTAATTTGATACAAAAACTCATACAAAAAGACATCGCATATAAAAGTAACGATAATATCTATTTAGATATCTCAAAAATACCGGACTACGGGAAACTAGCTGGCCTTAACTTAGAAAGCTTAAAAGATGGTGCCCGAATAGAAGTTGATAACTCAAAAAGAAATGCACAAGATTTTGTACTATGGTTTACCAAGTCAAAATTTGAAAATCATGAGCTCCTATGGGACTCTCCTTTTGGAAAAGGATATCCTGGTTGGCACATCGAATGCAGCGCAATGTCCATGGAGTATTTAGGAGAATCTTTTGACATACATTGCGGAGGAATCGACCACATCCCCGTTCACCATACAAATGAAATTGCACAAAGTGAAGGAGCTACAGGAAAACCATTTGCTAAATTCTGGCTTCACGGAGGATTTTTAGTTCAAAGCAGTGGGAAAATGTCCAAATCTACAGGAGATTTTCTTACAATTGCGAGGCTGATAGAAAAAGGATTTGAACCACTACAATACAGATTTCTTTGCTTAGGAACTCACTACAGAAACGAACTTTCATGGTCATGGGAAGCCTTAGAAGGAGCCAAAAACTCCTTAAATAGTCTTAGAAAAAAAGTCGCTCAAGCTTATAATTCTTTAAATTCAGAAGTTAATTTAGAGAATTTAAACTGGCAAAGCGAGAATTACTTAACTGATTTGTTATCCCCTCTTTTTCAAGACCTAAATTGCCCAAGAGCATTAGCTAAACTAAATGAAATACTTTCATCAAACACACTAAGCTCAGAAGAAAAAATTAAAGCCACTATTATAATAGATGATATTTTTCAGCTAAAATTAATACCAACGGAAACTTCAAAATCAGAAGAGATTCCAGAAGAAATTACTCAGATGGCCAGAGATAGAGAAAATGCGAGAAAGAAAAAAAACTTTGCCGAAGCTGATACTCTTAGAAATAAAATCTCAGCAGCAGGATTCTTACTCGAAGACGGGCCTAATGGATTTATCATAAAGAGAAATAACTAATGTCTGATTTTAATAACGTTGTAGTATTTGGTGGCGCTGGTTACATAGGCTGTATTACTGTTGAATTACTGCTTAAGCAGGGATTCAATGTTACTGTATTTGATAATATGCTTTTTGGCTCTGCAGGGCTAGATCACCTAAAAACGAACACTAAACTTAAAATAATTGAAGCATCTATTTGCGATACCGTTGCTGTTTCTGCTGCTGTAAAAGGAGCAGAGGCAGTAATTCTTCTAGCTGCAATCGTTGGGCACCGTGTTAAAGAAGTCCCTGCAACGTTAATGAGAACTACTAATTTTCTAGCTTCCACAGTTGTACTAGACGCAGCAATTGAACATGGCGTGTCTAGATTTATATTCGCTTCTACTAATAGCGTGTACGGTGCAGAAAGTGGGCTATTCTTCGAAACTTCAATGCCTAGTCCAGTAAGTTTATACGCTAGATTGAAACTGAGAATGGAAGAAAGAATAATAAATGCTAAAAAAAGAGCTAGCTTTCATCCATTAGCATTAAGAATTGGAACTTGTTATGGGATTTCTCCCAGAATGAGATTTGATCTAGTTGTAAATTCCCTTATTCGAGATGCCATAGAAACCGGTGAACTTACTATAGAAAGTGGCGAGCAGATGAGGGCATTTATTCATGTAAAAGATGCGGCAAACGCAATCGTACTTTCGCTTTTAGCTCATGAAAATTTAATAAGTGGTGAAGTTTTTAATCTTGCTGCCAATGATCAAAATCTGCAAATAAATCAAGTTGCAAGTATCATTAAAGAAATGATGCCTGAAATTTCAGTTAAGATATTACCGGGTGAGCCGGACCTTGCGAGTTATAAATTAAGCTCTAAAAAAATAGAAAAAGTATTGGATTTTAAACCTGTTTTAACTATTGAAGACAGCTTAGTTGAAATTAGATCTGCTTTCGAACAAGGGCTATATAAAGACACCCAGTCTCCGCGCTATAATAATACTTAGCATAATAATACTTAGCTAAAAATCATTTTAGAATATATATTATTCGTATGAACAGAGTCTCTAAATTATTATTTTTAACCATATTCTCCGCTTGCTCTATTTCGTCTTGTAGCAAGAAGATTTGGAATAATACCGACAGCTCTAAATCAGAACGAGGCTTATTAATAGACGGCCAAGATGCGTATGATGAGACAGCTGAAAGATGGGCTAAGGTTAAAAGCAAAAGCTCCCCAGTGCGAGGATGGGAATACGTAATAGATAAGTTAATGAAAGCTGGGGTAGATACAAAAACTCTTGCAGAAATATACTCAGATCCAAGAATTCCAACTTGGACTCCGATTTCTTTTAAAGTGAAACCAAAAGAATCAAAACAAAGCTACCAAGAACATATAAACGAAGCAGCTCTTAAAAATGCCATTATCTTTTACAAAGAAAATATAAATTATTTTAAAAGTGCTGAACAGAAATTTGGTGTTTCTCAGTCTATAATTCTTTCTATTTTACAAGTTGAAACAAAATGTGGGAAGAATACAGGTAACGAACCAATAATATATTGGCTCTCAAGATTAGTAAGTGCAGGCTTTCCACCAAATCTCACTTATAATCTTAGCGAATCAAAAGAAACACCGCTTCCAACACTTAAAGAATTTGAAGAAAGAGCAAGCTGGCTTGAAGAAGAATTTCTACCTCACCTCATTTCAACAATACAAATATCTCAAAAAGCCGGCGCTAGCCCTCTAGATATTGTAGGATCCAAGGGTGGAGCAATCGGAATGCCACAATTCCTCCCAGGCAATGTGGAGAAATTCGGGATCGATGGAGATAAAAACGGATCTGTTAATATCTATACTCCTGCCGATGCAATTCTTTCAGTAGCAAATTTTTTAAAGCTTCATGGCTGGAAAAATGGACAAACAGAACAGCAGAAACACAATGTTATTCTAGAATATAACCGATCTACTGCTTATGCAGAAACTGTACTCTCTATGTCTAAAAGACTAGAGAAAAAAATATAGGTTAAATTTGAGTAGCACGCCCAAATTAATAAAAGGTATAGAAGTTGAAGATAACATAATTAATATGCTATTGCCTGAATTAAAACAGGGTTTAACAATTTGCAATAAACTCATAAAAGAAGAGGTCACAAGCGAGAACAAAGGCCTGCCCAACATTACAGAAAAACCCAACTTACTCTCATATTTTCACAAACTTAAAGGAAGTGCCGGGTTTGTCGGTTTTAGCGAAATTGAGGAACTATCTAGAAAGCTTGAGGTTTTCATTAGAAATGACGATATAGAATATAAGAACGCAGTTATAAACTTAAGATCGGAACTTACTAATCTACTTAATGAAATTGAGCTTGCTCGTAAAGAAAACTAGAGTGAAACTTAGATCATTTATAGATTTCTTTGGGCTAATTTTATTTAAGACTATCTTTCTATTCATCGACTACCTTCCAAAACAACTGGGGAAGTTTATTTGCTTAGTATTAGTAAAACTAATTGTATTACTAATACCAAGATCCAAATATGTAATGCATAGAAACCTACAATTATTATTTCCTACTATGTCCACAAAGGAAAGAAGAGAAATAATCAAGAAACATAAAATAGTATTAGCAGAAAATATTTATGGTTTTTCTCAGAGTAAATTCTTAACTAAAGAAAATGTTAAAGAAGTATTAGATGTTACTGAAATAGAAGATACAATAAATGAGATAATTAATAACAAAACAGGAGTTGGGTATTTATTTCTAATCCCCCATTTTGGATGTTTTGAATTATTTGGACAAGCTTGGTCTTTGTATGATCGCCCCTACTCAATACTAGCAAGAGGATTTAACCTCCCCTTTATAGACGGTTGGTGGAATAAACGTAGAGAGATCAATGGTAACCAAATTTTTGGTAGAAAAGGCGGCTTCAGTGAAGTGACGAAAAGACTTTCTCGAGGAGATAATGTTGCAATTCTTTTTGATCAAAATGTAAAAAGATCTCATGGTATGTTTGTACCATTTTTTGGAATCGAAGCTTCCACAACAAAAACTCTTGCCTTAGCTTCACTAAGAACTGGATGTCAGGTAGTACTTAGCGTAGTACTACCAGTAAGTGACACAAAATATAAACTTATAGTTAAGAAGATAAAGAGACCTCAAGATAGAGAAGGAGATCAGGATCAACAAGTAAGGGAAACTATAGTAGACGCTAACCTTGCTCTAGAAGAACTAGTTAAAGAGTATCCTGAACAATGGTTTTTAATGCACAGACGCTTTAAAACCAGGCCTTTAGGAGAAAATGAAAACTTCTATGATGAAGTGCTATATCCTGTAGATAGATAGAAAAACTTTAATTAATCTTTATCGCTTCGCTTTTTAATCTTAAGTCTTGGACGTAGCACTCCTGCTTTCTTTTTGTAGAAGTCCAAATCTTACAAAACTCTTTGGGTATTCCTCTATCCTCGCATCCGTAAGGACAAAGTGCTCTTGTGATACTGCCATTAGGACTAATTATTTCATACTCGCCCACTTCTAAAGTACCATCTAACTCTTCTTTCATGGAAGGGTGAGTTGCATTTAACTTAGCTTTGTCAAATTCAGTACCTAAATCTTCCGCGAACGAACTCGAAGAAAATAGCAAAAATAGTAATATAGAAAACTTATATTTATTCATTTAAAATCTTTCCATCAATTAGAAACCATCTATCCATTTGCTTTTCAAAACGACTCTTTTCATGATGAAGATGTTCTTCATCTCCAATTTTAAACTTAGCTTTAAATTCGACTGTGGCATGCACCGGTGAATTTTCTTTCACCTCAATCACTTCAAGTCCTAGCCATTCTGATTGCTCGGACCAAATTTTAGCACCTGCCCTATCAAACTTCTTTCGATCCATTAATGGCAAGGTTCGAGTTAAATATTCTATTTCGCCGATAGCGTAAGCTGTATACCTAGATCTCATTAAAGACTCAGCAGTTGGAGGATGTTGTTTAGTGGTAATAAATTTACCACAACAATCGGAGAACAAAACTCCACTTGAGCATGGACAACTCGTATCAGGTGTAATTTCAGAAAGCTTCACTTTACAATATCTCCTCTAAACCATATTTAAGACCAGAAAATTCTACTACTTTCCGGCAAGACAACAATACACCAGGCATAAAAGATTTTCTATCTATCGAATCATGTCGAATCATTAAAGTTTCCCCGTAACCTCCAAAAATCACTTCTTGATGCGCTATATAGCCTGGTAATCTTACCGAATGTATAGGAATACCTGAAATAAAAACTCCACGGCCATCAGCTTCTCTTACCGAGGACGCTGGTCGATTAGCAGCTATCAATTCTGCTGTCCGTACAGCAGTTCCTGAAGGGAAATCTTCTTTCTTATCATGATGTAGCTCAATTATTTCTATATCAGGAAGATACTTTGCTATTTCTCTAGCATATTTCATCATCAACACTGCACCTATTGAAAAATTAGGTACTATGATTCCACCCTTACCAGTCTTTTTTAATGCAGTCTCGAGCTCAATAGCTTTCTCTTCATTAAATCCACTAGTTCCAAGTACAGGGCAAGCCCCACCTTCTATAATAGTCATTGCATTTTTAAAACCACTAGAGGCCGCAGTTAAATCAACAACAACATCAGGCTTTAATCTGGAAATTGCTTCCGCTAGATTATCTCCGATATCAAGTTCACCTACTATACTAAGATCGGAAGTCTCTCGAATAGAAGAAACAGCAAGAGATCCCATTCTTCCCTTGGCACCATTCACTATAATCTTTTGCATAATCTTTATAATAAATTACTAGCAGCTTCAGCTAAATCACTTCTAACAATATCCTCTAAGTGAATATGTATAGCTTGTGGCCATGATCTAAATGAATTTATCGCATGTATTAAACCATTATTACGACGACTCAAGAATTGATTATCAATTTGACTTTCATCACCGCAAATTACCACAACACTCCCTTCCCCTAAGCGCGTTAGAAGCACCTTTAAAGGCCCTCTTTCTATATTTTGAGCTTCTTCTAGTACAACAAAAGTTCTTCTAAAAGTACGTCCTCTAATATAAGTAAGCGGAATAAGTTCAAGCCTATCTTCCATTTCTAGCCAAGTTTTTGCATCAAACTGCTTTCCACCTCTTTGAACCGCTCTCTTCGCTCCCCCTCGTCCTTCATCTGGTGAAGGAACTTGCACTATTGCTCTTAAATTATCTTCTATTGGTCCACCCCAAGGTTTTAATTTTTCTTCTAGAGTCCCTGGTAGAAATCCTAAATCTTTTCCAACATCCACCATCGGTCGAGTAACAACAATACGTTCAAAGTGACCTCGCTCTAGTCTCTCCCAAGCAGCTGCTAATGTTAAAAATGATTTTCCACTTCCCGCAGGGCCGGAAACTATTATAAGCCGCACTCCACCAGGAGCAAAAGGATCAGGCTCTCCGCAACCCATTAAAGACCATAGTAATAATTTCTGCCTTACATTTCTCCCACTAACCTCACCTGCAACTTTAAGAAAATCTACTTTTGCTCTATCTATTAATTCTATTCTTCTATCTTGAGTATCTCTGCAAATTCCATATGCATAATGATAAAATGGATTTTCCTTATTTACTATATGAACCAATTGATTCAAATGAAGAGCACTATCACCGATAATACCCCCTTGTGCTATCGCAGTATCAACAGCATCCTCATCCACTAGCATAGTCTTTAAACCACGCTCGTATTCATATTCTGGGGCGCAGACTGATTGAAGTTCTTCTGCTCTAACACCGTAAACACTTCTAGCTAAAATTCTTAATATTCTATCCTGAGTAATTAAATAAACTTCAGGGACCTCCTGTTCAGCTTCTTCTGAAAAATCAACAACTCTATTCTTTAACGAATCCTCTACTTCTATCGCAGTGCAGAGAATTTCATGATCCGCAACACCTGGTTTCAAATCCAAAGCTTCCATTTTTTCTTTAGTAGGCCTTGATGCCATTCTAAGCAAGCCGCCCTTTTCTGTCTCTACTCCAGCAATCAAAGAGCCCTGATTAGTATAGTACTCTAACTGCCTTGAAGCCGCAGACGCTATTGCTGACCTTTCATCCTTAGTTTTCCTAAGACCATCTAATTCATCAAGCACTACCCTAGGAATAACGATCTCATTATCCCCTAAAACACCTGCAAATGCAGGTGAGCTCTTACTCCTAAATGTTGTAATATCTTGTACTAAGGTGATTATAGCTGATGTATCAAGGACGAATATCTTACTTCTTAATTCTGGCACTGAACTTACCTTTATTTTTGATCTATAAATTTACATACACGACTATCTTTGGCACCATTACTATTAGCATTAATCAAGTTTTTAAACAGTAAAATAGTTACACCGCAGTCATGAACGATAAAAAAATTGAGCCCAAAATAGAAGCACGAATATTAAAGGGATTTAGAGATTACCTTCCTCAGGAAGCTATTAAACGTAATCAACTTATTAAGACCATCTCCAATCTATTTGAACAACATGGCTTCTCCCCTATCGACACACCAGCTCTTGAATACTCAGAAATTTTAGTGGGAAAAGGATCTGAAGAAACGGATAAACAAATGTTTAGATTCAAAGATCAAGGAGACAGAGATGTTTCAATGAGATTTGACCTAACAGTACCACTTGCTAGATTTGTTTCACAACATCAGAACAATTTAGTATTTCCGTTTAAAAGATTTCATATTGCTCCAGTGTGGAGAGCAGAAAAGCCACAAAAAGGTAGATACCGTGAGTTCATACAATGTGACTTTGATATCATAGGCTCATCTAGTTATCTCTCAGATCTTGAAGTCCTGTCCCTAGTACATTCTTTTTTTTCTCAACTGAAAAAAGGATACAGAGTTAGAATTAATCACAGAGGAATTTTAAATAGTATAATTAAAGAATATACTCCAAGTGAAGAAACAACTAATGCATTAAGAGTTCTTGATAAGCTCGAAAAAATTGGCCCAGATAACACGGTAAAAGAACTAATACTTGATGCAGGACTTGAAGAGACAAAAGCTAAAAGCCTTGTTTCCTTATTAGATATGCTTAAAAATGCTAGCAGCAACGAAGATAGACTTAACATTATATCAACTAAAATTAAGCCATCAGAACTATTAAACAACTCTATTATTAACATTAAAAAAACCCTAGATTCATTAGGTGACTATAGTCAGAATACCGTACTCGATGTCTCCATTGCTAGGGGATTAGATTACTATACTGGTATAGTATTTGAAACTCAGTTAATAGATTTACCAACTATTGGCTCAGTATGCTCAGGCGGAAGATACGATAATCTAACTTCAAAATTTACATCAAGAAGTCTACAAGGCGTCGGTGGTTCAATTGGACTTGATCGATTGCTCGCTGCTTACGAAGAATTAGAATGGCATTCTGATAAAGATACTAGACAAGGTATCTTAATTGCTGCGATCAGCGAAGACGACATTGCTTACTCAAGAGAGATTGCAAAAGATTTAAGAGAAAAAGGATTAATTTGCGAACTAGCTGTTGAGATATCAAAAATCGGCCATCACTATAAGTATGCAGATACTAATAAAAGAAAATTTGCTATTATCATTGGTGAAACTGAGAGAGAATCTGAAACATTCTCTGTAAAAGATTTCAGTATTAGTGATAAAGAAAAAGCTACTACTAAAGTTAGCAAAAATGATTTACTAGACTTCCTAAAGTAAGAAATGCATAACAGAGAAAAATTAGGCTACAGAAATAATGTCTCTGGCTTTATAATTAATCCAGAAAATAAAATACTACTTTGCAAGAGAATTGGACATTATACAGACTGGCAAATACCACAAGGCGGAATTGACCCAGGAGAAACCGCAGAACAAGCAGTATTAAGAGAATTAGAAGAGGAAGTGAACCTAGTTAACCCCTTAATAATTTCAAAAGCACCATTTTCACTAAATTATGAATGGCCTGATGACCTGCTAGATAGAGGATTTAGAGGACAAAACCAAACAGCATTTTTATTAACTAGTCCTAATAATTGGATACCTGATTTCACTAAGGGTCCCGAAATAGAGTTTTCAGAGTACAAATGGGTCAATAAAGAAGTCTTTCTTGAACTTACAAAAGAAACCTTTCGCTTTGAAACATATTCTAAGTTTATAGAATATTTTTCTGCTAAAATAGATTTTAATATAACTAATTAAAAAGAACTCTTCATGAACAAGAACTCAAAAGATTTTTTATTCACTTACTTTGATAATAATAAAGAATCATTACTTAAAGAATTTTTTAAGCTTCTTAGTTTTAAATCTATCAGCACAGATCCAACATACAAAGAGGACTGTAGAAGTTGTGCTACTTGGCTAAAAGAAAGAATAAAATCAATAGGCTTTACAGCAAATATATGGGAGACAAAAGGTCATCCTGCAATCTTTGCTGAAAGAATAGTAAACAAAGATGCACCTACTGTATTATTTTATAATCACTACGACGTTCAACCAGTAGATCCTATTGAACTATGGGAGACTCCACCATTTGAACCAACGATAAGAGAAGATTTTGTTTTTGCTAGAGGGGCAGAAGATAATAAAGGACAATTATTTTATGTACTCACTGCTTTAACCGCTTTAAAAGATAGCTTCCCTAACATAAACGTAAAAATGATCATTGAAGGCGAAGAAGAATGCGGAAGTAAATCATTTCCAGCAATCCTAGCTGATCACAAAAAAGAACTAAAATCAGACTACTTGCTTGTTGTAGATTGTGGATTTACAGATAAATCTCAACCAGGAATAACATTAGGTTGCAGAGGTATAGTCACAATGACAATCGCCCTAGAAGGTTCGAATTCAGATCTTCACTCCGGAGAGCATGGAGGGATAGTTTTTAATCCCCTACATGGAATGGTAGAATTATTAGCTACACTTAGAGATAAAGAGACAGGTAAAATTCTAATAGAAAATTTTTACTCAGATGTAATAGATCCAACATCAGAAGAAAGAGATAGTTTTAAGATAAATATTTCCGATAGTGACTACGAACTACGCTTTGGTGCAAAGCCTAATGGCGGAGAAACAAACTATTCTTTCATAGAATCTGCCTGGCTCAGACCAACTCTTGAGATAAATGGTATATCTGGTGGTTATGCAGGAGAAGGATTTAAAACGGTAATCCCAGCTAAAGTAACTGCTAAACTATCGGCACGTCTTGTACCAAACCAGAATCCTAAGAAGATAGCAGCTGCTATAAAGCAACATCTGGAAAAAAATGTCAGAGACGGATTAAAATTAACTATCTCTGATGTCTCAGATTCAGGAAAACCCTTAAGAATTTCTCCAAACTCAAAACTCACAGAAGTAGCCAAAGAAGCCTACGAAGAAGCGACAGGCATGCACTGCAACACCATATTATCTGGCGGATCAATTCCTGTTACGGCAGATCTAGCAGAAGCTGCAGAAGCTTTACCTTTGCTAATTGGTTATGGACTACCCGAAGATAATATCCATGCCCCGAATGAAAATTTTAGTATAGATAGACTAAAGCTGGGGACTACGACTATAGGTTTGATTTTAGAAAAACTGAGTAAAAAATAAATTTACCTACTTTGCGAAGATACTATTAAATCTTGTAAATTATTTACAGTAGAAAATAATCCTTTTACCTTATTGGCCTTCGATTGATCAACTAAGCTCATATCTTCAAAATCAAGCATCCCATTTTTACCAGAATAAACTACGTCTAACTGAGTGTTATAGGAATAAGACTTTCCTTCAGCAATTAAACCATCAGATCCTAAATAATTTCTACCAAATAAAAATATAGGCCTATCCTTCTTAGCTATCTTCCAAATTGGCATACCCAATTCATACTCTCGATCTATATCTACTCCTAATAACTCCAATACTGTCGGCATGACATCCAAATGAGTCGTTTTCAATCCTAAATTTTTATTATTTTCATCTATTTTGATACCCTTTGCTGAAATAATGAGAGGTACACGATAGCTAATATCATTAATAATTCCAGATTTGAGCTCAGGATAATCAAAAGAAGTTCTCGCCCCGTGATCGCCTGTAACTATAAAAATAGTTTTCTGAAGAGTTCCTAGCTTCTCTAAATGTTTAAAAAGCTCCCCTAATAGTTTATCGTGAAAAGAAGCTATCTTTGTTCTTCTTTTTAAATACTCCTCTCTTGAGTATTTTTCAGTTTCAACTTTATTATCAACATTTAAAATATCAGTATCTGGCCACGGACCATGTCCTAGAAATGGCAAATACAACGCAACATAATTTTTAGATTGTTTCTTTTTTTCAGAGATATAATTTAACATATCAAGAAAACTTTTCTCATCAGCTTTAGCTCTTTCTGGTACAGATATCTGAACATCGTCCCCCTTTAATGGTAGCTGAAAAAGCTCCTTTGCACCTAATGAAGTATAAAGAATATCATCTCTATCAAATGAAAGAGATAGCGGAGAAAACACAGCACTCTCATATGAACTCTTTGCTAATATGGAGAATACGCTATTAGATTTCAACGATCCATACATTTGCAAATAACTTCTGCCCTTATTGGATGGGAATTGAGATGTTAAAATAGAATAAAGAGAACTATTAGTATAAGGAAATGTTGTGAAATGATCTTTCACATAAATACCGTCTTCAACTAGCTTACTTGCATTTGGGAACTCATTACTATTCTCATAATCAACAACCTCACTGGGTAAGGTTTCATTTACTATAAATATTACATCATAATTTTTAGCAATACCAAAATTTACATCTCTTAACTGCCCAACTGAATCACTCTCAGTTTCTAAAATCTGTCTAAGTTTTTTTGCTGCACTAATAGGATCATGATTAACAGCATTACTATATTCAAGATCTTCGATAGAATTAAAGTTAAAAAATGCATTCACTGACTTTCTAAAAATTCCTTCTTTGACTTGAGGTACTGGAATAAAAGTTAAGAATACCAAACTCAAAGATAAAAAGCTGATTATTCTTCTAGAAAGATTATTTAAAAAAATATGGCTGATTAAGTAAGTTAGATTGGGAATTAAAAAAATGTATATACATTTAAGAATCGTGCCAATAGTAGGACTAAAAACAACTTCTGGTTGACTAATGATGATCCAAGAAATAGTAGATTTTAACCACAATAAATTAACATAGCTTCCAGAAGTAACAATGGCGACATGTTCTGCAATAATAATTAAAGAGATTAAGTTTATTACTAAAACTTTAAAACAAAGCGAAAATTTTCTTCCGAAGATTAAAAAACTAATAGCAAAAGCTAATCCTAAAAAAATAGGCAAGACACCTGACAAGAAAAGAAAATCATCTGTAAAAAATGATAACTTCTCTATAATTGTAAGTTCGTACGCTTTACCTGTATTTATTTTTCCATACAAACCAAAAAGGAGAGAGACACATTCTGCTCTTCTAATTACAAATAGCACAACTAATAGCGGTAAAAAGGCTACAAAAAGATTGGAAACCTGAAGATCAAGGAGATTTAGTATTCTATTGAATGATTTTTTTCGTGCTGCTTGCAAATTAAAATATGAAATCTAAATACTCGTTTTCTAATAGAATTTATGACTATTTAGATTAGCAATAATTACAGAGCCTTACTAAATATCAACTTCTATATTATCTGCATTATCTAATATTAATTGATATCTTGAAGCAGAATCTGAGCCCATTAAACTTTCAAATTCGCCCTGAACTAACTTAGAATCTTTAGCATCTATTTGTAATAGAGTTCTAGACTTTGGATCAAGTGTAGTTTCCCAAAGAGTATCAGGATTCATTTCTCCAAGACCTTTGTATCTAACCACTCTAGGTTTTGAAGTTTTCAAACCTTTCACTACTTTCTGCACTTCTTGATCTGAGTATGCCCAAATTGCTGTATTCTTCTTTGACTTTGCAGAATCTGGAAAAACTCCATACAACGGAGGCTTACCTAAATATAATCTACCTTCATCAATTAAAGGTTTCATCTGCGTAAAAAAGAAAGCTAATAGCAATGTCCCAATATGCATCCCATCAGCATCCGCATCCGTAAGAATTATTATCTTACCGTAGCGAAGTTTCTTAGTACTGCACTCTGAGCCAATTCCACATCCTAAAGCTGCAACGATATTGCTTAATTCTTTATTCTCTAAAATTTTCTTATCTGTACTATTAATAGTGTTAAGTACCTTACCACGTAAAGGTAAAACTGCTTGGCAACTTCTATCTCTGCCCTGCTTAGTACTTCCACCAGCACTATCCCCTTCGACTAAAAATAATTCAGTATCAGCTAAATTATTAGAACTACAATCAGCCAACTTCCCAGGCAAAGTCATGCGCTGATTTAAGCCGATTTTTCTTCTAACTTGCTGACTTGCAGCCCTTGAAGCAGCTCTAGCTTTTGCAGCTAGAGTCACTCTATCAACGATAGCCTGAGCAACAGATGGTCTTTGATTTAACTCTTGCTCAAGTACTCTATAAATATTTTCTACTATTGGAGTAATTTCAGGATTATTTAGTTTACTCTTAGTTTGGCCTTGAAACTGTGGCTGATATGTTCCGGACGGCATACGAATAGAAACAACACAAAGTAGTCCTTCCCTAATATCATCTGCTCCAATCTTTAAACCCTTAGGCAATGCATCATGAACCTGTGTGTAGTTTCTGACAGCCTTAACTATAGCATTCTTAGCACCCTGCTCGTGAGTTCCACCATCTGGTGTGTATATTCCATTTACAAAGGAGAAAAATGTTTCTTTAGTAGACTCAGTCCAGCTCAGAGCCATAGTCACTAAAATAGGATCGCTTTGCTCTACGACAAAAGACTCACCTATTTGAATTACTCCTTCCTCTTTAACTTTTTCCGCTAAGAAAGCTGACAAACCTTCAGGGTAACAAAATTCAGTAGTTTCATTCTTATCTTCATCCGTAAAAGAAACTTTTAGTCCAGGATTTAAAAAAGCTTTTATTTTTATTTTTTCTACTAGATAGGCCGCTTGAAACTTTCTATGCTTAAATAAGCTAAAATCGGGAGTAAAAGTGATCCTAGTACCTGTACCTTTTTGTATTCTTTTAGTTTTCTTTAGTGTAGTAACTGGTATCCCTTGAGAATAGGCCTGAAAGTACTCATTTCCATCTCTAAATACACGAGCTTCAAGTCTTTCACTAAGCGCATTTACTACCGAACTACCAACTCCATGCAATCCACCTGAGGCTGTATAGTTTTTATCAGAAAACTTACCACCAGCGTGAAGTGTTGTAAGAATCAATTCAAGAGCAGATTTCTTAAACTTAGGATGAGTATCAACTGGTATACCTCTACCGTTATCTTCTACTGAGATAGTTGTGGCACCCTCATGAAGAGTAACATAAATATTCGAAGCATAGCCATTCATCGCCTCATCAACAGAATTATCTAATATTTCTAGAAATAATTGATGAAGTCCCTCTACTGTATCAGTCCCTGCAATATACATCCCAGGTCTTTTTCTTACAGCTTCAAGCCCTTCTAAAACTTCTATATCTTCAGCGTTATAAGTATTTTTTTTCACAGTATTCATTAAGATATCTTTTCAATAAGACCAATTTTTTTCTGAGGTATTTTTTCTCCCTTTTGAGCTCTTTTACCGATAGAAAAACTAGAAGATAAAATTACGCACTCTCCTTTACTATGAGTAACGGTAAGTTGTTTATTCTTAGGAACAAACATTCCAGTAACAAGCTGATCATCCTTAGATACTTTAATCAACTGAACCCCCTTAGATCCTACTCCTAACGGCGGTATCTCAGAAGAATGTATTTGAAGTACATAAGAGTTAAGCGTAAATAGCATAACTAAACCTTCAGAATAATTTATGACTGAAGATAGACTATCACCATCTTTTAGCTTTATAATTTTCTTTCCGTTCTTTTTGCTAGATAAAGCATCTTCTAACTTTGTTCGGTAACCCAGTCCATGCTGAGTTAAGATAACAATATCAGATTCGCTCTCTTTAGAACCAGATTTGATTACCTTTGTATAAGTAACTTGCTCACCGTCTTTAAACTTAAATAACTTCTGAATTGGCTCTCCAAATCCTGATGTCGCAGAAAGATTATATATTTCCGTAGAGAAAGCCATCCCGTAATTTGTGAAAAACAAGATGTTATCTTTAGTACTCGATACAGAAGAAAACAATATACTATCCCCTTCTCTTAACCTTGTAACAGAAGGATCATTTGTAGATTTAATTCTCTTTAGCCAACCGTCTTTTGTTAGAATTACAAAAACTTCTTCGTCTGGTATTAAATCTGATTCAGATACTTCTAGCACTTCATACTGAGATAGGACCTTACACTTTCTCTTATCACCGTATAATTCTCTTAGCCTGTCTAGATCTTTAATTATTTCAGCTTTCAGAGCTTTATCACTAGATAATATTTTATTTATCTGAGCAATTCTCTTTTCTTTTACAGTTAGCTCACTTAAAACTTCTTCAAGATTAGTCTTAGTAAGTTGATAAATTCTTAAATCAACTAAAAACTCTGCTTGCTTCTGTGTTAAAGAAAAAGCCTTTTCTAATCTAGTTATCGCATCTCCTCTTGAGGAGCTTTTTCTAACTTCAGTTATTACTTTATCTAGAACATCAATAACTTTAGCTACCCCTTGAAGAACGTGAACTCTTTCTTCAAGCTTATTTTTTTCATAAGATAAAGTTCTCTTTTCAGTTTCGTATCTAAACTTTAAAAACTCCTCGAGCATAGATTTAAGCCCAAGAACAGCTGGCCTCATATGCATTTCATTTAGACCAGGAGTAAGAACTGTAAAGTTAATTGAAAAATTAGCTTGCAGTGGAGTAGTTTTATACAAATAAGCCAAAAGCTTATCTTCTTCCGCGTCAGGAGAAATTTCTAGAACTATTCGAACTAGTTCTGTAGATTCATCACGAACATCTTCTACATGAGTTAATTTTTTCTGAATAACAACATCAGCTATTTTTTCTACTATAGTAGACTTATCTATTCCGTATGGAATGGAATCAAAAACTATTAACTTCTTCTCAGTTCTTGCTCCTTTAGGCTTATCATACTCTATCTTATAAGTTGCTCTCATTCTAATAGTGCCCTTTCCAGAATCATACATCTGGACTAGCTCATCCTTAGAATTTAAAATCTCACAACCCGTAGGGAAATCAGGCGCCTTAACTATTTTTATTATATCTTTAGTAGTCGCGTCGGGAGTTTCTACTAGTAACTTAAGCGCATCAAGTAACTCGGTTAAGTTGTGTGGAGGAATAGATGTTGCCATCCCAACCGCAATTCCAGTAGCTCCATTCATAAGTAAATTAGGAACTTTTGAAGGAAGTACTACTGGTTCTTTAGTAGTCTGATCAAAGTTATCTCTAAACGCTACTGTATCCGAATGAATTTCTCCTAATAACTCAAGAGCAAGCTCTCTAAGTTTTGCCTCAGTGTATCGATATGCAGCAGCCCCATCTCCATCTAAAGAACCAAAATTACCCTGACCCTGGACTAGTGGATAGCGAAGACTAAAATCTTGGGCCATTCTTACCATTGCTTCATAACAAGCAGCGTCACCATGTGGGTGATAGCGACCCAAAACCTCTCCGACTACAGCCGCAGATTTTCTAAAATTCTTATTAGGAGTAAGTCCTAAGTTCTCAAGCATCGCATAAATAATACGTCTTTGAACTGGCTTAAGTCCATCTCTTACATCGGGAATAGCCCTACTAGTCACCACACTTAGTGCGTAAGTAAGGTACCTAGTACGAGATTCTTCAATAATATTAACAACTTCAGTAGTCACAATAATTCATCCAAGATTAAAGTTTTCAGAATTGATTTCTGTTATCAGGAGACCTATTAATAGGTTTAGATAGGAAGCTCAAGGGGGTAATTAGAAAATCACTAAAAAAGCAGGAATTAAAGCCATGTACGAATTTCACAAATAAGATAAACATACTAAAAATTAACTTAATTTATAGATGATTGATAACAAACTAAAAAAAGACTTCCTCGCCTCATTAGTAGTCTTCTTAGTAGCCCTGCCCTTATGCCTAGGGATAGCTTTAGCTTCTGGAGCTCCGCTAATTTCAGGTTTAATTGCTGGAATAATTGGTGGACTCGTAGTTTCACTACTATCAGGTTCTGAGGTTAGCGTAAGTGGGCCTGCCGCTGGTCTAACAGTTGTTGTACTTGATGCGATAACTAAAATCGGATCTTTTGAAAAATTCTTAGTTGCGGTTATGATTTCTGGTGGTTTTCAAATTATTTTTGGATTTTTTAGACTAGGATTTTTAGCAGACTTTGTTCCAACATGCGTTATTCAAGGAATGTTGGTTGCTATAGGAATAGTAATTATTTTAAAACAGATACCCCATGCCCTAGGAAGAGACTTGGATTACGAGGGTAATTTTAGTTTTTTTGGAAAAAATTCCTATGGCAACAGCATAGATGAATTAATAGAGGCGGTAATTTCTGCAAATACCGGTGCTACCATAATTACAATAATATGTTTATTTATTCTAGTTTACTGGCCAAAGTTAACAGTAAACTTTAAAATAAAAGCAATTCCTGCTTCCTTAATTGCAGTAATAACAGGAGTTATTCTTAACTTATTATTTTTTCATTTACTTCCTCAATATTATTTAACAACAGATAGTGGTCATAGAGTTTCAATTCCTAATAACTTACTTAACTTAAAAAAACTCACAGAAACTATTCCAGACCCTAACTTCTATGGAATATTAGAACTTAAAGTTTGGATTACCGGCCTAATAATCGCCCTAGTCGGAAGCATGGAAACATTATTATCGATAGAAGCAACCGACAAACTAGATAAAAAAAGAAGAATATCAGATCCTAATCGTGAATTATTTGCACAGGGCGTTGGGAATATAATTTCTGGATTTTTAGGCGGAATACCAATAACATCTGTAGTCATTAGATCTTCTGCTAATATATCTTCCGGAGCAGAAAGTAGATATTCAAGTTTCTTTCATGGTCTTTTTTTACTGCTATCTGTTTTATTCTTCTCTTCATTTATGAACGAGATACCACTTGCCGCCCTAGCCGCTGTACTACTAGTAGTCGGATACAAACTAGGCTCACCAACTGCTTTTATTAAACAATGGAAATTAGGTATAGTACAATTTGCTCCATTTTTAGTTACCGTTCTGGCAGTAGTTTTCACCGACCTTTTAACAGGAGTTGCTATCGGTTGTATTTTCGGCCTTTTCTTTGTTATCAAGGGTAATTACAAAAATGCCTTCACTGAAGTCAATCAAGATCAGCATTACTTAATTAGACTAAATACTAATGTTTCCTTCTTGCATAAGTCAGAGCTAAAGCAAAAGTTAAATAGGGTGCCCAGTAATACGGTACTTCTAATAGATGGTACTAAGGCAAACATTATTGATCACGACATCAAAGATTTACTTAGAGACTATATTCAATCAGCTAAGTTTAAAAATATAGAAGTTCAAATTAAAAACATATCAAAGGTACCCTGATGGATTCCTACAAAAAACTACTATTATCGAATAAAGCTTGGGTAAAAGAAAAACTTGAAATTAGACCAGATTTTTTTTCAAGAATGGCCAATGAACAAAATCCAGAATTTATGTGGATTGGTTGTAGTGATAGTCGAGTACCAGCAGAGGATATCACAGGTACCGAGCCCGGTGAGATTTTCGTTCATAGAAATATTGCCAATTTAGTTGTTCATACTGATTTTAACTTACTAAGTGTACTACAATTTGCTGTAGAGGTTCTGGAAGTAAAGCATATTATAGTTTGTGGTCACTACGGTTGCGGTGGTGTAAAGCATGCACTTTCTAGTAAACATCTTGGATTAATTAACAAGTGGTTACGTCATATAAAAGACGTATATCGTATTCATGAAAGAGAATTAGATTCTTTAAAAAACGAGGAAGAAAAATTAAATAGATTTATTGAGCTAAACGTCATTGAGCAAGTACAAAATCTAGTAGAAACTTCTATAGTACAAAGAAGCTGGGCCAGAAAAAAAATGCCATTCATCCATGGCTGGGTCTACGATATTAAAAACGGCAATATCAACGACCTTTGCTTAATGACCTCCGAGTCACATGTAGATAAAATCTATAAGTTTGATTTCACTGATGAGCAGATTAAGCATTATAGTGAAGAGGTTTAACTTCCACATTAAGGGAGAGAACTTAATCCTTGTTCGAACCCTTGCAAGCTCCCCTCGCAATAGTCTGCAAAGAACTTTTTTAGCAAAGCAAAAAAATTTCCAGCCTATTTGCTCCACGCCGGCCACTCAACCCATACGGGCTTCAAACAAGGATTAAGTCCTCTCCCTTTTGATTTATTTTCTCTTAAGAAGACTCTAATTCCAATTATCGACAGCTGACTATAATATTAGTATTTCTATTCAACTAAATTACATTAATTAAAAACTATGACCTTACCAAATATTTCTAATAACAATTCAGTACTCGGTTTATCATCGCTAGACTTAAACGAGATGCATGATTTTGCTTTAAAAATAGCAGAAGCATGCAAAGATTTAATTTTAAAACTTTGGGCAGGTGGATCATTTGGTGAAACTCTAAAGGCTGATAAAACGCCAGTTAGTGAAGTTGATTTGCAAGCAGAGGCACTTGCAAGAAAAATGATTCAAGAACGATATCCATCTCATGGAATCATGGGTGAAGAATATGAATCTATAAATCCAGATAGCGATTTTCAATGGACCCTTGATCCAATTGATGGAACTCAAAACCTAATAAATTTAATTCCCACCTTTGGAACATTAATAGGATTAAGATTTAAAGATACAGCTATAATAGGAATAATTGATCATCCAGTTTTAAATACCAGAATAAGTGGCGGTATCGGCCTTGGCGTATTTCATAATAACTCAAAGATTACTCTAGCTGATCTTAAAAACGACTCTCTATCTTCTAATGACATTATTGCAACCAATTCACCTGCTGTATTTGGTGATACCTTGGATGATAAAGAACTATTTAATAAAGTACTTTCATTTCATCCACATTCTCGAATTTATTATGATTGTTACGATCAGACACTAGCAGTACTTGGACGATTAGCGGTAGTAGTTGAACCTAACTTAAAGATTTGGGACATCACTCCACTTGAAGCTTTAATAAATGAACTTGGCGGAAAATGTGTAAGATTTAACGAGCGTGGGAATTGCTCAAATATGCTAGTAAATGCAGTATTTGGCAAAGCCAAAGCCGTTGATTTAATGTATGAACATTTGGGGCTGTGAGGGTAAATAATAAATGAGACTCTCGTTTTTTATTTATCAATGATTGTAAGTAACTACAAGCTATCGAATAAGGGAGAGGACTTAATTCTCTCCCTTTGATTTATTTTAAAGCAAGCTTCATTAAGCAAATGCTTTATGACTCCGTGTTAATCTCTAACTCTTTTTCGATTTCTTCAATAGAAGGAAGGCTTGGTTTTAAATCTTCGGGTAAAGAATCCGTAATAAGCTGCTCCCACTCCGCGACTCCAATAGGCTTTTCGTTGCCTGCCAGTGCGTACTTGGCGACAGTATGATTTTTTTCCCTAACAAGCAATAAACCGATCGTAGGCTTATCATCTGGATGTCTAATTAAGTCATCTACAATATTCATATACATAGTAAGCTGACTTACATGTCCTGGGCAAAACTTTCCGGCCTTTAATTCTACTACGACATAACAACGTAGCTTTAAATGATAGAATAATAAATCAATATAAAAATCATCTCCACCCACTTCCATATGAACTTGCCTACCTACAAACGCAAATCCTTGACCTAGTTCAAGTAGAAACTTCTCAAGATGTTCTATAAGTTTTTCTTCTAACTCAGCCTCTTTTCTAACCTCTGCTGTACCCAAAAAATCAAAAAGGTAAGGGTCCTTAAAAATTTGCTCCGCCATATCAGACTCTTCTGGGGGCAAAGTTACTTCAAAGTTATTTGCTGTCTGCCCTATTCGATTATGAAGAGCAGTCTCAATTTGCACGGCTAATACATCACGACTCCAGCCGTTTTTAATATTTTGCTCCGCATACCACACCCTCTGGTTAGTATCCTTAATCTTGTCTAAAAGCAGCTGATTATTTCTCCAAGGAATTAGTGCAGCGACCCGCTGCACTAATTCCTTATCTGGCCATAACTCACTGAACTTCCTCATATATTTAAGATTTCTAGGTGAGAATCCATTCATCTCTGGAAAAGCTTCCCTTAAATCATTAGAAAGACGGTCTATGACCTTAGCCCCCCAACCTGCCTCTGATTGCTTTTCTAGAATTCCACGACCTATTTCCCAATATAAAAGAATTTGAGCCGAATTAGCAGATAGGACAGCTTTGATACGTTCAGTCTTTATATGAACTTTTAAATCTCTTAAAAACCCAGCATAGTCTTCTGGCATATCTATAATAGAAGAAGCATTAGGCATTATCACCTCTTTATTATTCCCGTTATCTCGTCTTTTTCTTTGGTCGCTATTCATAAATTTAAATACAGCTTATCAAAATAGAATCTCCAGAGCAGAAATCGCATAGCACTTCTCCGACTACCATCTCCCCTCTTCCCTCAAACTTAAAAATCCAAATTTCGAAAAGATCACATGATCAAGAAGTGAAATCCCAAGTATCTCCCCTGCCTCTCGGATTTTTTTTGTTACTTTAATATCGGCATCGCTTGGTGTTAAAGATCCACTTGGATGATTGTGCGCGATAATAATACTAGCTGCGCGGTCCACAATAGGATCTGAATAGATTTCCCTTGGATGAACATGAGTCGTATTTAAAATACCAGTAGTTACAATTCTAACTGCATTTGTTACATGTTCACCGTTTAGAGAAATACAAATTAGATGCTCTTGTTTATCATGGGATAAATGCTTCACAAGACTATATACATCTTGAGCAGATGTTACAGGTATACCACTAGGCTTAATCCTCCTCCTTGCAAATTCAAACGCAGAAACAAGAGCACCCGCTTTTACTTTACCAATACCATGGATTTTTTCTAATTCCTCGTTACACTTATCAATAGAAGATTTATTAATTACATCTAAAACCTTAGAAGCAAGCTCCATAACCCCGCACTTTTTACTACCCTTCCCCAAAGCCAAAGCAAGCAATTCAACATCCTCTAAACCAAAAACCCCCTTTAAAAGAAGCTTCTCCCTTGGTCTTTCCTGAAGACTCATTTCTTCTATTTTCTTGGATAATATTTTATACATAATTAAATTCTCCTCGTGTGTTATCGAAGAAAATTTAAGAGGGAATCAGTTATTTAAACGAGCATTATTGGCCCACGCTCAAGATTAGTAAGGAAGTGTCTTATTTTTCACAATCTTAATGTATATATAGAATGCCCAGAACCGGAATCGAATTCTACTTCGCTGAAGCTACGAAGAGTTAAATTTACACAAAAATTTGGCAGAACCTGTTCTGCGTAGCCTTGGCGAAGCAGAATGCCCAGAGCCGGAATCGAACCGGCACGTCGCTTTCGCAACCCAGGATTTTAAGTCCTGTATGTCTACCAGTTCCATCATCCGGGCGTATTTCGAAATTAATTTAGAAAAGGTGAGGTAGTATTACTTTAATAATTCACGACTTTCAAGCTCTGAGTAAAAAGGAAAGCTTGGATGAGTCGGAAATTCTAATAAAACTTTCAAATTATCTAATATACTAACAGGTACTTTAAGCAGATAAATTGATGATGTTGGGTGCGGAAATACCTTAATTAGCTCCGTAGAAGGCGAATAAATAAGTAATTGATAGTACCTCCAAGCCTCCTCATCGTAGTCTAATAATAAGTATATATTGGTAGTTCCATCGCTTTTTAGTGTCTGAATCTTCTCTGGAGATAGTCTGAAAGTTTTTAAGCCTAATTTTTTAGCATAATATACTGTCCATCTTTCAAATGCCTCGACTGTATAAAGGGGCTTTCCACCAAGTTCAGCTACTAATTCAGTCGATAAATTCTTAACACTTCTAGTATGATTTCTAAATGGAACGTAAATATAGGACTGACAAACTCTTACAGCAAAAAAAACTAAACCAATATAAATTGGGAAATACTTCCAAATAGTTCTTTGACTGGACATTAGAATTATTATGTTAACTACAATAGCAACTCCAAGCCCCAAAATTAAATTTCCAAAATCTACTCCGTCCAATCTACTAAAAACAAAAAATACAACTCCAGCAACAACAGCTAAAGTAGAGAAAGTTTTAAGGAATCTTATAAACCATTTAAAAATAACAGGCTTTAAAGAATAACCTCCGAACAATATAACTAAGTTAATGAAACTAGGAAGTATAGGGAAACAATAACGACTA
The DNA here is from genome assembly GCA_027487795.1 of Pseudomonadota bacterium. Classification (GTDB taxonomy): domain Bacteria; phylum Bdellovibrionota_C; class UBA2361; order SZUA-149; family DAOLCO01; genus JAIYCX01. Next base: position 158,938 of record JAIYCX010000031.1, read on the forward strand.
GACTTACCTTGAGCAACTGAGAGCATAAGAAAGCCCATTAAAAAAATTATAGTATGAAAAATTGCAAATTCTTTTATCTTAGGATCAGAACATAATTTAGAGAAAATATTTGGCCAAGCTACTGACTCTACTTCACTTATATTGTCTTTCTTAAAGTTCTTAATAAAAAACAAACTTGAAAGCATACTAATGATAAGGAATATAGACCAAGGAAGAGTATTCGCTATTACTGCCCCAAAATAGAAAAAGCTACCTCTTTCTCTTTCCGAATAATTGACGACCCTGCGTAAAACTTCCTCTCTAAATCGCTCTAAAAGCTCGGAGAATCCAACGATCTGACCAAGAGGGATAAGCCAACTTAATACTAAAACAACAGATGCAATTAATCCGAAAATTAAAAACAATAATCTTTGCTTATAAAAACCTTTATCTGCTGTTACTAAGGTGCGTAAAAGAAGATAAGGAAGGATACCACCTAAGAGAAAGAAAAAAACTGGAGGCCCCTTTGTTAAAAATGCTAAACAAGTAGATAGAGCAAAAAGTGCCAAAAATTTTGAATTCCTCTCTTCCATTAAAAAGAATGAAGAGCCGATAGAAACATATGTTAGCATACCAAATAGCATATCGATTTCTGCAGATGCTATAAGAATAAAAAACAAAACAGAATGGACTAAAGCCAAAGAAGCAGTAGCGCTTATTTTAATACTTTTAGAAATTCGGTACCAAGTGAAAAATTGGAAAATAACAAATAAAACACCAGAAAATACAGAAGGTAGCCTTGCGTAAAACTCAGAATCAACATTTGTTAAATACAAAGTAAGGGCTGAGAACCAGTAATATAGAGGTGGCTTCGTTAAGATATCACTACCTAATAGAGTAGGTACTAAAAAATTCTTACCCTCGACTATTTCCCAAGCAATTAATGTTCTATCTGCTTCAGTGTGTCTAATAAACTCTTGATTACCAAGTCCTATTATGGACAATAAAAAGGTCCAAGATGCGACGACTACACATGCTCTATAAGGATTTGTGAAAAGATAATTCTGTAAATTCTTTAACATTTAAAGTATCATTTAACTGTAAATTTAGGTATTGATAGCTTCTACCTATATAATTGAAAAGTGAAAAACAATCATTACCAATCCATATTTAAATTTATAGTAACCGGCTTTGGTAGCGGCTATTCAAAAAAAGCACCCGGAACTGCCGGAACTCTCTGTTGTCTTATAATACTGTATATTTACCACGCCTTCCTACCAGAACCATCGATTATTCAAAAAATCCTTTTTACCTTAGTAATTTTTCTACTTGGCACATTCTGTTTATCAATTTTAAAAAAACAGGGGGAATTCTCAGCTGATCATGACCCTGGATTTGTGGTCATTGATGAATTTGCAGGGCTACTCACAACTGTTAGTTTAGTTGAATGGACTAACTTATCTTTATTCATGGGTTTTATACTTTTTAGATTTTTTGACATCTTAAAACCTTGGCCAATTTCTATCCTTGATAAAAAAGTTGGACCATTTTGGGTTATGATCGACGACATAGCAGCTGGATTGATAGCAGCATTTATTTTACTCTTAATATTTTAACCTATGAAATTAAGACTTTTAGCAATTCTTTGCTCATTAACATTTTTAAATTCTTGTTACTTAACAAAAGTATCATACGTACAAGCAAGAATTTTATTAACAAAAAAAGATATTTCAGAAACATTAAAAGAACAAAAGGAAACCAAGGTTTCTAAAGATAAGCTATCGCTAGTTTTAGAATCTAGAAAATTTGCTGAAGATCTAGGGCTGACTCCTCATGATAGCTATTTAAGCTATTCAGACCTTGATGACATCCCCACTATATACGTAGTTTCAGCAGCAGAAAAATTTAAATTAAAATCTAAAACTTGGTGGTATCCAGTAGTTGGAAACATCCCATATAAGGGATTCTTCAGTAAGGAGGAGGCAGAACAAGAAAATAAAGATCTAATTGAACTAGATCTAGATACCTCGGTTAGAACGACTAGCGCATATAGTACTCTTGGATGGTTTGACGATCCAATATTACCAAGCACAATAAATCTACCAGATGAAGAACTTGCAAATACTGTAATTCACGAAATTTCTCATGGGACATTTTGGAAGCCTAATTATGTCAGCTTTAATGAAACATCCAGTAATACGATCGGTCACTTAGGTGCTACTTTAATGTTTAAAGGTAAAGATCAGGAACTATATAATAAAGCAAAGAAAAGTTTAATTTTTGAATGTCTTGCATCACTAGACTTCAAAGAAGCTAAAGATTCTTTAACTCTTTTATTTGAAAGAGCTTTGTTAATGGACGCTACTCAAAATAAAAATATAGAAGCAGATAAAAAACAGATCTACGAAAGATTAAAAGATAAAATCCGCCAATCTAGACAAGAAGTCTACAAAGTAGTTCCAGAGCAATCAAAATCTGAGAACAAACCCTCACAGGATATAAATAACTCTACTTTTTTAAGTTCTTTTATTTATCTTGATGGTTTCTCTAAGATGATAGAGCTTTACTACATTAAAAAGGACTTGAAATCCTATATATCTGAAATAAAACGTATTTCTTCTACAGATAATCCAACTGCAGAAATTGAAAAAATTATCTTTGATTCCGGAAATAATGTAGAACCTAGGCAAGTTTGCCTGAATTTAGACAATATTTAATTTTTTCCATGTTTAATTTAAAGTTTAAAAAAATAGTTTACATATCGATATTCGCAATTTTTGCTTCCGCTATCTCCTGCAATTCGAATAACAACCCTAACAACGCAAACTTTTATATCAAATGTGGTGGTGGCCTAAATATAGAATGTCCTACTGGCACTTATTGTAAATTACAAAATGATTGTGGCGGTCTAGATAAAAAAGGTCAATGCGTTGCAATTCCAGATAGCTGCCCAGATAATGAAGACATAATCTGTGGCTGCGATGATAAAGAATATAAAAACTCATGCATTGCGGAAACACTAGGAGTAACATTAAAAAACTCTGGCACTTGCATCGAAGCTCCGTCTTTTAAATAAAAAAATATACTGCTCGCATTTTAGTTTTACGTACAGGAAAAGTAAAATGTGAAATAGCAGTATAGCGTATGAGCGACAGCGAGTAGCCTTAAAACAAATATAGTGCCCACAAAATAGGGGACCCGATAGGGCGTCAACTCAAGTAAAACCTGAACTGTCAGTACTTCGTACTGCTATTATTTTCACGAGCAGTATATTTTTATTAGAGCTCGCCTTAATAAGGCTTCGCATAGTGCCACACATATGATAACTTTAAAGAACGGAAAACTTATATGTGGGCACTATAACAAGTAGTAATTCAGTGAAAGATCAAATATCAAATACTCAATCTTCAAATCAAAATAATGAAATTCAAGTCGGCACTGTTATAGAGTACGAACTACACGGGAAACCAATAATTGCCATATGCCAATCTGAGCATAACGGAAAGTGGTCTGTTATAAATGAATTTGATGAAAGCTATTCTTTAAAACCAGATCGAATATTTGTAATATATCCAGCACCTAATTCACATAATAAGTCTAATTTAAAATCAATTTCAAAAGAAATCAAAGACAATTTCTCTTCATTCAATATGAAGAAAATGGAAGAAATTTGGATAAGCTTAAATGAAAGAACAACTGATATACCCCTAGACGACTTCTGTGCCTTACTTGATAACTCAAATCACACAACGCAAAATAAAGAGATAAAGCGCGCAGCACTCCGGAGAGCACTTAATGCTGATTCCGTATATTTCAGAAGATCAGCTGAAGGTTTTAAGGCTAGAACAAGCGAAGAAGTTAATAATGGCAAAGAAAACGAAAGAACAAAAGCTCAAGAAGAATCTGCAAAGTTAATATTAAAATTAACTCTTGAAAAAAGACTTTCGGGAGATAAAAAAAGCCAATTGCCGCCTGAAATCTCTTTCCTAGAAGAGATAGCTGCCCTTGGTAAGAAATCAAGTAAGTGGAAACTATTAGAAGAAACGATAGATTACTTATCAAAAAAAACTGGTATACCACCAAAAAGTTCTGCTGAAGAAAAAGCTTTTAACATACTAGTTAAAGCTAATCATTTCAGCGAACATCAGAACCTATCCCATGTTAGACTTGGTCGACCAGTTTTATTTTCTGGGAAAGAAAGACAGGAAGCTGAAGAAATTTATAGAGAGTCTAAAAACAATTCACTTTCAGAGAGAATTGATATTACTAGTATTTATACATTTACAATAGATTCAGAATCTACTCTAGACTTTGATGATGCAATTTCAATTACAGAAAAAAATGGCTCATATGAAGTCGGAGTTCATATTACTGACGTTGGAGAGTATATTAAAGAAGACTCTGATCTGTACAATGCAGCATTAAGAAGAGGGACTTCAGTATATTGTCCAGATGAAGTGATTCCAATGCTTCCAAATTCACTATCAGAAGGAGTTTTCAGCTTAAAAGAAGGCGGCAAAAGGCCAGCTATCTCATTCTTCTTTAGCGTTAAAGACGGCTTACTGAAAAGTGATAGAATAGAGTCTACAGTTATAAAAGTTTCGAAAAGATTTTCATACGAAGATATCGATGAAATGCTTTTTGATGATAAAGCACAATCGAACTTGGCTCTAGTTGGTTTATCTAAGAATGCATCCGAAGAGCAAATATTTACAGCAAATAAAATTCCTGAATTAATAAAAGAAATATGGGACATTTGTTCAAATCAAGAATTAGCCAGACTTGAAAATGGCGCTGTTTTATTTAGCAGAAGAGACCTACTTCCTGTAGTTAATAATAAAAAAATTACGCTAGAATCTAACAGTGACGATAGTCCATCTAGAAAAATAGTCAGTGAGCTAATGATCGCCGCAAATAGTTATGCAGCAGAATTTTCTGCAAAAAATAACATACCTTTTGTATTTAGAACTCAAGAAGCTCCTGAGCAAAACATAGAAGAATTTAGTAATAAAGTAGCCGAAGGTCCTGCGAGAGAGTATGCGAAAAGAGGCTTATTAAAGAAGTCTAATATTAGCACAACTCCTGGCATACATTCCGGATTAGGGCTTAATTTTTACAGTCAAGTTACTTCGCCTATTAGAAGATTTTTAGATTATATACTCTTAACTCAAATTCGTTTTTTTATTGAGAAGTCAGAAGTTAAATACTCAGAGGACTTTCTTAGTAGCATCACAGGTAAGTTACAGCTCGGACTAGACGAAGCTAATATTATTCAAAGAGAAAGAAATAGATTCTGGTTACTAAAATATCTTGAACAAGAAAAACTTCATAAACTAAGCGGAATTTTAGTAAGAAACGATGGAAGTAGGCCTTTGGCAGAAATTGACAACCTATACTGTCTATTTCCGTTTAACCCAATATCAAGAGCTAATTGCCAACTAGGTAATAGAGTAAACCTCAAAATAACAAAACTAGACCCTCTTCGTGATAAGATATATATTGACGAGATAGAGGAAGAAAAAACTGAATAAAATGAAATCAATTTTCTTAGGATGGGATAAGCCGTATCTTTGGCAAGTAGCGATATTCCTAAAAGAAAAATATCCAGATTTCAATCTCAATAATATTAAAATTCTTTGCCCATCAAAAAGAGCAGCAAGAAGATTAATTGAATTGCTAGCAAATCTAGCAGAAGAAGAGAATACCGCCCTAATTAATCCCACAATAATTAGCCAAATTATTGATCTAGCAGAATGTCAAGATTTCACTAATATTTCAGAAAATAACAAAAAATTTGCCAATACTCATATTACCAGAATTCTCTGGTCTGAAATAATAGATAGCTACAATAGAACTACTGAAGAAAAATTAGATGCAAGAATTTCAGAATACCTAAATAAACTATCACGACAACTTGTTGAAAATAAAGTTGATGCTACTTTACTAAATGGCAAACTTGTATCAGAAAAACAAAATGCATTTTGGGAATTATTTAATAAACTAAATGAGAGATTTCATTCTAATTTAAATTCACAAAATCTCACTATCTCTCTTGAAGACTTTAAACTATCACCGACTACAAATGAAGTTTACCTACTTGGAGCATTTGATTTAAGTAAGGAAGAAGAAGAGTTTTTAGAAAATGTTGATAGAAATATTACAACTCTCATATTTGCCCCTGAAGACTGTAAAAATGGCTTTACTAAACTCGGTACTATTTCTGAAAGTTATTGGCAAAATAAATTTCCAGCTATTGATAATCAAAATGTAATTATTACTAATTCACCTCTAGAAGAAATTGAAAGTATTATTGAGATTATAGAAAACAATTTTAATACTACTGAAGTAAATAACTCAGTCACTATCTGCCCAAGAGATCCTTCAGTTATCGCCCCGATTATTAATCTCTTAAAACAAAAGAACTACAATAGTTTCGCCCCTGGTATAAGACCGCTAGGAAGAACAATTTGGGGAGGACTATATTTAAATATACTAAGTAGCTGGGACGGAAATATTCAATCGTTTATAAACGTACTCTCCAGTCCAATAATAAAAACTCTTCTTGATGATAAAAAAGAGATTTCCGAAGAAGATTTATTATCAAAATTATTGATTGAACTTAGAGAATTATTAAAATATGGTCGCTCCAGAAATCAAACTTTCGAATCTATTATAAATAAAAAAGAATATAGTGAAGTCTTAAAAATTCTAAGCAGCTTTAATCTGTTTTTAAATGAAAAAAATCTAAACATATCTAATTATTTAGAAAGAATTATTTCTTCACTTACTGCAATATCATCTGAACTTTTATTATCAGAAAATTCTAAATTTTTAGTTTTAAACCAAGAAGATTATAATCTTTCATTGGAAAGTCTAGAGTCTCTAAAAACAAATATAGAGCAATTGAATTTAAAAGAATCATATTTAAATGATCCACTTTCATTACTCATCTCTATTGCTAGAGAAATTTCCTTAAAAATATCCATACAACCAGAATCCGATTCTGGTATTCAGATTCTAGGAGCATACGAAGTATTTTGGGACGATAATTCTTATGTATTCTCTACTTCTTCTACTGACGAATACCTGCCTCCTAGAATAGAAATAGACCCCTATCTCCCTGAGAGTATAAAGGAGGAATTTGGAATAAGGGGAAGAAAATGGCTTCAAGCTTATCACTCCTACACGCTTCATACTCTAGTTAATAGTAAAAAAAGAGTACTCTTTTCAGCTTCTAAGACAAATAATCTCTCTGAACCAAACAAACTATCACGATACCTCTCAATTAAAGAAAGTAAACCTGACGACAGTAATCTTTCTAATTTTTATGGAAACACTGAAGATAAAAGTAAAAATGAAATATCTAAAGTTCAGGTACTTACATCACCTAAGCTTGAACTACCTAATGGCATACTAAAACCTCCAACACAGAAATATGAAAAATTTCCACTAAAAAGTATATCCCCTAGTCAAATAAGAGATTACTTATATTGTCCATATGAGTTTTACTTAAAACATATCCTTGGGCTAAAAACAGAGGACGAAGACAATTCAGAAATACCAGAAAATATATTTGGCAATATAACACATAAAGTGATTGCTATAGTATCTTCTGAATTTAAGAATACAGCTTACATAGATTATAAAAATGCTCTTTCGCTATGCTATGATATTTTAGAAAAAGAAATTCAAACAGTCTTAGGAAAAACAAAAAGTATAGAAATACACTTACAAATACAATCTATAAAAAACAGACTTCAGCAGTATTTAGATTTTGAAATAGAATGTAAAACAAATAAACACATATTAAAATATATCGAACATAGAATTGAGAATACTAAACTAATTAATATTAGCTCTGGAGAGCAAATTCCACTAGTAGGAGTAATTGATAGAGTTGAATTAGTAGCTGAGGATCTTCTAATAACTGACTTCAAAACAGGAGACGATTCTAAAACCAGTATTAGTAGAGCACAAAAAGATTACCAACTACCGATTTACGGCCTAGCGCTATCTCAATCTGAAGAATTCAAAGCTAAGAATATAAAACTTCAAATTGTAAGTCTAAATAAAACTAGCACACACGACAAAAAAACAATTGATTTTCAGGAAGAACAAATTATAGAAGTTAAGGAAATAATTAATAGTGTCTCCGAAAATATTCTTAATGCAAATTTTTGGCCTCCTACTAGTACGGCTAAAAATAATGAGGATAGTAGAATTTTAAAAAGATTATTTGGAAACTTAGAGCTATGTCGATAGAGTTAAATAGTCGAGGGCTTTTAGTTAGAGCAAGTGCAGGTTCTGGGAAAACTCATTTCCTAACTTCAGAAATAATCAAGCTACTGCTCCTGAATGAAGATCCTAAAAATATACTTACTACAACTTTCACAAGAAAATCAGCAGGAGAAATATTTGGAAGAGTATTATTTAGACTCCTAACTAAGTATTTAGAAGATAAAAATAACGACCTTGATAGTAACACTGAAAAGGCACTCTCAAACTTATTAAAAAATCAGGATTATTTTAAGATTAATACAATTGACAGTTTTATTGCTTCAATAGCCAAAGCCTTCTTTCTTGATCTCGGACTACCTGAAACTTGGAGCATTGGAAACAACTGGAAATTAGAAGAAATAAATAAAATAGCACTTGGAAAATCTTGTGAACTATTAGGTGCTGATCTAGCCTCCTCAATTATTACGCTTGCACTTGGCAATCTATTACCAGCGAGACCTTCAAGAAATGTACTTAGTAAAATAAGTAATCTTAGTAATCTATATATAGAGTCCACAGAAGACGCTTGGGAAAATAACGACTTATTAGATAAATATTGTGCGAGAGCTTCTATTAATATACCCACAAAAGAAGAGTTATTAGCAAACATAGATTCTATATTAAAAAGAGAAGGTCTTAAAAAAAGAATAGTTACAGCATTTGAAAACATCAAAGAATTATTTTCAAATAATTTAGAATTAGAAATATTAGAAATGGGAATTATTTCTAATATAGATGAGGGGAAACTTGAATACTACAGCATTCCTCTAGATAATGAGACTATAGAACTATGTCAAAAACTCAGTAACTACTCTAAAAATCTTCATATTAAAAAAATCTTAAATCAGACAAAGAGCACTAAACTACTACTTACTACATATTTAGAAGAGAGAAATTTACTTATATTCGAACAAGGAATACTGTCATTCTCAGATGTTACTAATATAGTATCTCGTATTTCTGAGGATATAAATCTAATAGATATATATGCAAGACTTGATAGCAGGATTCATCACATTCTGATTGATGAATTTCAAGATACAGCGGCATCACAATGGTCAGTATTAAACCCACTAGTTGAAAGTATTGTCAGCTCAACTGATATGGATCGAAGCTTTCTTGCAGTTGGAGATTTAAAACAAGCAATTTATGGTTGGAGAGGAGGAGCATCTGAAATTTTTGATTTTGTTAAGGAAAAGTACTCTATAGAGAAAGAAGAAACTTTAGATAAAAGCTACAGATCTAATCCAGAAATCATAAACTTTGTTAATATGATTTTTCTTTCACTAGCCGAGGATAAAAACTTAGACGCTAGCTTAAAATCTTGGTTAAATAATTTTCAAAAACATACTGCCGCTAAAGATACCCCAAGCTGTGATATAAAAGTACAAGAATTAAAAGATGAAGATATAAAACTTTTTACTTTATGTAATGATATAAAAAATATTATTCAAAAGAATACAGGTAAAAAGATTGCTGTATTAGTTTCAAAAAATGATGAGCTTAAGAAAGTATTAAATATCTTTGAGCAAGAAGGAATAGAAGCAACAGGAGCAGGAAAAAGTAATTTAGGAGAAGCATTTTTTGCAAAAATAATAATATCTCTACTAAGGCTTGCTGCAAATATAGAAGTTAAACTTAGTATTACTCACTTATCTTCACTACCAGAATTTCTAAAAGAAAGTATCAATCTAAATTTAAACAATATAAATGATAAAATAATATCAAAAGAAGCAAACTTATTACTGGAAAAAGAAGGACTATTTGAAGTTATCAATAAAATAGCCTTAGCGCTATCTAAAGTACTGTCAAATACAGAGAAAGAAAAAATACTTAAAATCGTCTCTGTCGTTCTAGAATTTGAAAGAACACTTCCTCAAGATAACTTAGAACTAATAAAACTTCTAGAAGATAGTATCTTTGAACAACATGAGTCTACGCAGGTAACAGTTAGTACGATTCATGGAAGTAAAGGATTAGAATATGAATATGTTTTTATTCCATACACTAACAATAAATTTTATAACCTGAGTAACTTAAACTTTTTAATAGACCAAGAAAATAACTTTTATAAAATTAAAAGAGTTATTAAAAAACCAACTGATAAAATTATTAAATACTTCCCTGAACTAGTTGAACTAAGAGATAGATGGATAATAAGTCAAATACAAGAAGGATTATCAGTATCATACGTTGCTCTAACTAGAGCAGTAAAAGGTTTATACATATACTTAGATCCATTACCTAAAAACCAAAGTGAAAAGATTTCTTCACTCTCTGATATTATTAGATATAGTTTAAAAAACGAAGCAGACGAAGAAGGAGTACTGCTAAAAAAACTAGTAGAGTCGCCCTCTCAACAGAAACTACAAAAAGAAGCACAAGAGACAAACAAAGTTAAATCTAAATTATTTCATATAGATAAAAATACAGACGAAGAACTAATTCCTAGTTTTACTAAATTTAAAATTGGTCACGTAAAGACTCCGACAAAGAGCATCATGAACGTAAATAATCTCGGCATATCTTTTGGTTTAAATATTCATCAGGCTCTGAGTAAAATTAAATGGCTTGAAGTAGATTCTAAACATATAATAGATAATAGTTGTAGCTTCATAAATGATCTTAACATCAGAGAGAAGATTAAAGGATATTTAACCAATGTTTTTAGTTCTAAAGAAATATGCGAACTTTTCTATCTACCAACCTATTCTAAGTATGATTACTCAGAAGTAGAAGTTTTCAATGAACTTAAATTTACCAATAGAACAGAAAACTCAATTCTCACAGGTATCATAGACAGAATAGTAATACAAAAAGAACAGGATGATATCTATGTACATATAATAGACTTCAAAACTGATAATATAATTGACCCAAGCAAATACAAAGATCAGCTATTAGAATATAAAAATTTTGCTATAAAAAAGTGGCCAACAGCTAAAGTCAAAACATCTTTAATATACCTTGGTAACCAACAAATAATAGACATCGACTAAATAGAGAATAAATACAGCTACTTAAAAACCTCACAAGATCATTGCATAAAACACTAAAGAATCTATAAGAAGTTACCGACATCTTACCTTAGTAGGAAGAAACTTGGGGGAAATGACGATGTTTGAAAATCTAGAAGAGCAACTAATTGAAGCAATAATATCAATTGAAGAACTAAGCTTCTTCATAGAGGAAATGAGTTCACTTCCTGAATCATTTAACTTAAGTTCTACTTCAAGAGAACTACAGAGCTAATATAAAAAATTACTTTTGAGCGAACTCAACTTTAGGTAATTTTTTATCAGTTCCATACTCTACTTTCGTAAGAACAGAAGTAATACTACCCACCAATACTTCACTTTCTAATTTTAGAATATCTCGCTTAGAATCTTTTGATATCCAAATATAACCTTCTCTAAATCTATTTTCACCAGCAGTATCTGTTAATTTTACTACCTTAGGTATAACTTTATATGCGTCTCTTTCAACGCCCATAATTTCTATCTTCTCTTCGTCTTTTACAACAAAAGTAATAATATAACGGTGCTTACCATTAAAAACATCAAATGAAGCACTACTGCCTGGTTTAATACTAATACTTCTTGCAAAGAAAGCAGCCGTTATTGGATCAAGGGTAAAATTATTCGATTTAAAAGTCTTTACTTCCTCAGTCTTTCCATTTTTCTCATAAACAGACTCAATTTGGCCATCTGTTTTAAATTGAATAGTATAATTTTTAGCCTTATTATTTTCAATTTGTTTACTAACAAATTTAATTGGCTGAAAAGATTTGGCATCAAAACTACTTTCGCTTGAATGTCTTAACTTATAAAAGAGATCAATCACCTTTCCGCTTTTAGCAGAAGCTTTTACAAAAGTTGATGAAATTTTTTCATCATTTGAGACAGCGACACTAGCCTCTCCAACTGTTAATCCTTCCCAGCTAACTTGATAAGTATAACTTGCCTCAGGTAAAGGAGTAATTTCTGGAGAATACTTTTCCGTTACTGGACTTACTGACCCTGGCTCTATATATTCTGCTTTTACAAATTCAGTGACAGAAAAATAACTTCCTAAACAAACGAAGGAAAAAATAATTAAAGACGTAATATTATTTAGTCTAAAATGCACTGTTGTAATTATAAGGGTAAATAAATTGTTATTTAATATTTCGAATACTAGCAGTTGTTATGACGTTTTAGAAAATTGTTTCATTTAAAGCACCTACTTAATTGATAGAAAAAGAATCCCCACATTTAGCATCAATCTTAAAAAGAGAATTTGGTAATATTTCTAGAATGTTACAAGATTCTTTTGATTTTTCCTTAACTCACGGCGGTGCTCTGGAACTTGGATTTTCAAGACCTGAGGGACAATCATTTAATCCTAGGCTAGCAAGAATACCAATAATTGCATTTCAAGCTATAAAAACAATTTCAGAAAAAGATATGGCTAATTTAATAATTAGCCCTACTTTAAATATAGATCTCAATAAAAATTTAGAGACAATTGCTAATTGTAGTCTAATAAATACAGACTGTCTCAAAGAGGTAGATGAAATACTAAATTATGTTAAATTTACATATATTATTAATGAAGTGAGCGACTTTGAAAAAACTAAACTAAACAATATTAGTATAATTGCAGCAAGCTCTTTATTCATTGACAGAATAAGACATGCACATCAAGTTGGAACAATTGAAGTGAATAATTGCTTAAGCGAAGTATCATTTTATAACGAACTTGCTAATGATGTAGTACCTTCATTTTGTGGTATTATTAATAGTTGGAGTAATAAATTCAGTAGATTAAAGTCTTAAATTAAAAAACAGTGCAAGAAATAAGAAAACTTCCAGCTCCAAAGTTATTAGAATATATACTTTTTCCTATATTCATTTTTTGCTTTTTTCTTACACTTTGCGTCTTTGATATCATTCAAAGAATATCATCGTTATTTGGACAAAATGTAATTGATAAAGCTGCACTATATTTTAATAAATCCATTCTTAACTGCCTTAAAATCCTAGGTACAAAAATTGAATTTAAAACAAAAGATGAATTACCTAATACAGGTCCATGCATCATTGTTTCTAACCATCAATCCATGTTTGATATACCGCTAATTCACTGCATGTTTCAGTCTGTAAGACCAAGATTTATTTCCAAAAAAGAACTGGCTCGCTATATTCCTGGTGTTTCAATTTGTCTAAAACTATCCAGAGCTGCAATTATTGATAGATCAGATGCAAATCAAGCCATCTCTGAAATCAATAAATTTTGTAGTTTTCTTAAACAAAATAAATTTTCTGGTGTCATCTTTCCAGAAGGTACTAGAGCTAAAGATGGTGTTTTAAAAGCATTTAAAAAAAGAGGGCTAGAAACATTACTTAAAGAAACAGCTCCTTGCTACGTAATTCCAGTAGCAATACAGAACTCATGGAAGTTTCAATATCGAAAATTTGGGCCTATCCCTGTTGGAATAGAACTAGTTATCATCTCAGGAAAGCCGATATTCGTACAAGAAGATACTACAGACCGAAGTCTAAGCTCTAAAATTGAGGATGAAATCAAAAAATTATTAACTAATTAATTGCTATTCCAAATTCAGAGTAATATTATATCCACAGTTATAACTTTCTATCTAAAGATTATGAATAAAAAAACTTGGGCCCTAATTTCTAGTTCTTTAATATTTGCCTCTTGTTCAACTGGTCCTTCTAGACCAATATTCTTTCCGAATGATCACTACCGCCAAGTAGGATCTTTTCAAGCAGAATCAGATACTACTCAATGTATGGCAATGGCCGATGAGTACGTTCAAGATCCATCAGGCTGGGCTAAAGCTGGAAAGTCTGCTCTAGGTGGGGCAGCAGTTGGAGCTGGAGTTGGAGCAATTGGTGGAGTAATCACTAAAGGAGCAGTAGGAAGAACGACAGCAGCAGGTGCAGCGATAGGTGGGCTTTTAGGAGCAGCAAGTGCACTTAGTGAAGTTAATGAAAAAAGTGCAACTTGGAAGCAGTTTGTAGATGCTTGCCTAAGAGAAAAGGGTTATGAACCAGCTGGCTGGAAGTAATTCACAATTAGATACTCAATCTAAGGCACTAAAATTAAATTTAGATCCTAGGATATACGGTACCTTCGCGGAAATAGGCGCGGGACAAGAGATTGCCGGCTGGTTTTTCCGCGTAGGTGGGGCTTCTGGTACGGTTGCTAAAAGCATGTCAGCTTATGACATGAAAGTTAGTGATGATATCTATGGTAAAACCACTAGATATGTATCAGAAGAAAGACTTAAGTCCATGTTAGAGTATGAATATAAACTACTAAATGACAGACTAGGCGAATCAGAAGGAACTCAAAGAACTTTTTTCGCTCTAGCAAATACTATTTCAGCAAGAAACTATGCAGGAACTAACGAATGCCACGGCTGGATGGGTATACGTTTTCAAACAGAATCCTTAAGAGAACCAAATGACATACTACTGCACGTAAATCTCTTAGACCCCGACAACCTTCTTCAACAAAAAGCAATAGGCACGCTCGGAGTTAATCTCATTTACTCTGCTTACCATAATAATAACTCCATTGAAGATTTTCTGACTTCATTAATGGATGGATTAACATCAGAGAGAATAGAAATTGATGTTGTTAGATTTCTCGGTAAAAAATTCTCCGATAGAGACGATCACCTCTCCGGAGCAATGCTAGTTCATAGCGGATTAGCAAAAGCTGTTATTTTCTCACCGGATGGCAAATTGATTCAACCATCTTCTTTAATTAGAAAAAAAGCTGCATTAATTGAAAGAGGTGCTTTTAGAGCTATAAATGAGCTAAAAGCAGAGACCCTTGAAAGAGCCAAAAAAGTATTTTCTGAAGATAGTCATGAAAATGATTTCAACTTCATAACTGAATTTTCTATGTGCTCAATAAATCAGGAGAAGAAAACGACTCCAAGCGAAGCGATTCAAGTAATAAATTCTCTTACTGGAAGAAATAGCTATATCATGATTAGCTCATTTTCATGGTTCTATAGTTTATCACATTATATGAGAAGATACACCAATGAGCCTCTCTCCTTTATGATGGGTATAAGTACTGCTATTAGACTACTTGATGAAAGTAGTTACGATGAAGAGTCCGGAGAACTTCTAGAGGCAATAGGTAAGTTATTATCTATAGGTGTAAAGATATTAAGCTATCAAATGGATTTAGATGCAGTCCTAAATTATTTAAAAATTAAAGATCTTTCAGAAATTAATTGGACCTATTTAGAAAATAATTCAAGTAGCAAATCTATTTCTTTAAAATCAATAATTCCAAACAGTAATAAAGCACACTTATATAACTATTTAATATCAAGTGGATATTTAAAAGAAGTTTAAATTTTCTATGAATAAAGAACAGATCATTGAAGAAATAAACTCTCTAAAAAAAGTTAAGAATGCAAGTATCCTTGCTCATTTTTACCAAGATGGTGATATTCAAGATATTGCAGATTTAGTAGCAGATAGTCTGGGCTTAGCTCAGGCTGGAAAAAATTCCACTGCTAATATTCTGCTTATTGCTGGTGTTCATTTTATGGGAGAAACAGCAAAAATATTATCTCCTGAAAAAACTGTTTTAGTACCAGATTTAAAAGCAGGATGTTCACTAGCTGATAATTGTCCTGCTGATAAATTTTCTGATTTTATCTCCAAGTACCCTGATCACGAAGTAGTAACTTATGTAAATTGCTCAGCAGCTGTTAAAGCGCTAAGCACAGTGCTTTGTACATCTTCTAATGCTGTAAAAATTATAAATTCAATTACAAAAGATAAGCCAATAATATTTGCTCCCGATAAACATTTAGGAAATTACCTAAAACGTATCACGGGACGCGAAATGATCATATGGGACGGAGCTTGCATGGTGCATGAAGCATTTGAAGCAAGAACGATAATTGACTTAAAAAGAAAACATCCAGAGGCAATTGTTTTAGCCCATCCAGAGTGTCCAGAAGTTGTCTTAGATCTAGCTGATCATATTGGGTCTACAAGTTCACTACTAAATTATTCTATTAAATCAGATGCAGAGTCTTATATAGTTGTAACTGAATCTGGCATAATACATCAGATGGAGAAAAGTTCTCCAAATAAAAAGTTTATTCCTGTTTCAAACGATAAAAACTGCAACTGTGCGGAATGTCCTTATATGAGACTTAATACTCTAGAAAAAATTAGAGATGCGCTACGATTTGAGGAACCAAAAATAGAAATTCCAGAAGAAATTAGAGTCAAAGCAGTAAAACCTCTTGAAAGAATGCTTGAAATTAGTGCTTCCTAAAAGCAAATGAATAACACCATCTTTTTAGATAATAATTCTACAACACCACTAGATCCAGAAATTAGAGCAAAGTACATAGAAGCACTCGATGCTTGCCTTGGAAACCCCGCATCTAACCACACCGCCGGATGGCTTTCAAAAAGCTATTTAGAAGAAGGCAGAGAAAAAATTGCAGACTCTCTCAATACGTCACCAGAATGTATTGTATTCACCTCTGGAGCTACTGAGGCCAATAATATTGTTATACTAGGCTACGCTAATCAAAATTCACAATGTAGATTTATCACAAGTAAAATTGAGCACAGTAGCATACTAGAGCCATTATATTATATAAAAAGCACTCAAGGTCTAGAAGTAAACTTACTAGAAGTAGATGAAATAGGCCTAATCAAGATAAATGAAAATATATTAAATCATGATTCCCAAACCCTAATATCTATTCAACATTCAAATAACGAGATAGGAACGATACAAGATCTCAATAAATTAAAATCTCTGATTACTAGTAAAAAGTACTTAATACACTCAGATATTTCACAATCATTTGGCAAATTACCCTGCTCTTTTAATGATATTGATGCAGATATTTTAACAATTTCCGGACATAAAAATCATGCTCCTCTAGGAATCGGTGCAATAGCTTTTAGATCTAAAAATATTCTTAATAATTTTCAGTCTATTTTTAAAGGCGGAAATCACGAATTTAATCTTAGGCCGGGGACTCAACTAGCAGCACTGGCATACGCATTTGGAAATGCAACTGAAAAAAGTGTCTCTAGTCTAAAAGAAAGTCATGAATACATATCAGAACTCACAAACAAACTTTATGCAAATTTAATTAATAATATATCTGGAACTATATTATTAGGCCCAGCTATCAATGACAGACTTCCTGGAAATCTTAACTTAGCATTCCCTAAAATAGATGCTAAAACTTTAGTATCTAAAATATCTTCTAAAGTTTGCTGCTCAACAGGATCTGCTTGCTTAAGTACAAGTGGTAAAAACTCTCATGTGCTGGAGTCACTTCCCATAAGTGAAGAAGTAAAATCAAGTGCCATTAGATTTGGGGTAAGTAAATTTAATACTAGTGAAGAAATTAATAAGGCAGTTAAAATCATTACTAATAAGTATGCCGAGCTAATACAAAAAGGAGAGCTCTTACTTTAGCTCTCCTTTGTTAAACCTTTTTAAAGCATATTGACTATGGTCTACAACTTGGGAATATTAGCTTTTCACGAACGTCTAAAAACTATCCTTTCAGATTTTTGCCCTCCCGTTTCGGCAAAGACTGTTCCAATTTTTCCCATTTTCAAATGGTTAGCAATACGATACATAGGCGTATTTTGTACGTGCGTTCTGAATAAGAATCCCCTTGAATGAGTCATACAATCAAGAATTCTCATCATCGACAATCCTACATTTTGTCTTCGTACCTTTTGACTAACGACAATATCAGAAATATAAAAATCATTCTTACTCGCACCTAAGGATATCAAGTCGGCATTATCTTTATAACTTGATAACAACATTCCAAATGCAAATCCAACAACATTAGATTCCTTATCTAGCGTAATCAAATATGTACTATTTGCGAGCAGGCCTCTTAGATAATCTTCAGCATCCGTGTCTATCCATGTTTCGCACCATGGGTAACAGCTAAAGCCTTCACAGTAGATATCAACCATTTGCAGCAAATTACAATAAGGAACTTCTAAACCTATATTATAGCCCCAATTGATCATAGTTCTTCTCCTCCTAAAAAACCTTGAAACAAAAACATTCGATCTGATATTATCAGATCGAATGGCACAGGACTAAACCAATGCCTTCTACTCGTCTACCCAATTAAATTTTGTTAAGTTTAAAGTCTACGGCAGTTTGCCAAGACAATAGAAGAAATTACAAGCCTTGATGGCTTAGATGAAGATGTATTTTTGAAATAGAGATACTCATATTACTAATTTATAATACGAATAAAATTAAAGTCAACTAAAAAATTAACTCAATACTTCTTTGAGATAATAATCCGGCATCTTATAAGGATTTAGTTCAATATGTAATTTGGCTCGTTTAACTGTTTTTTCATCACTTTGAAGTGCTTCTTTTAAAAATTCTGGGGACTTCAATAAAAAAGCTCTCATAGAACCTTCAGGATCATTTCTATAAGCACTAACTAACTTACTTTGCTCTTCATTTAAGTAACCTAGTTGCTCTCCTAATTTAAAAAAATCATCATTTATTTCTGCTAAGTTAATAACTTCCGTTACTCCAGATGAAGTTAAATTATGAACCCCACCTTGAAGACGATCTACACAATTAATAGACAAGTCTATATTCAAATCTAAATTTCGTAACGCCGGAATCCATTTAGTTAAATAACTAGAGCCTACTGTTAATAAATCTGCAACATGAATAACTTTGTGACTGTCGTTAAAATTATCGGAAGTTAAAACATTTCCAGCTTCATTTAAAATACTTTTATCGTTAAATAAATAAAGATGTTTGATGCGAAGTTTTTTTGCTAAGGGAACTGAAAATAACCAGTCCCTTCTTTGTCCGCCTGATATTATGAGATTAGAACTATTTTTTTTATCGTTCAAAATCCCATAATTTTCATTTATTATTGAAGCCATCTCATCAATAACTAATTTATAGCTTTCACTTTTAGAGAGAATACTATCTAAAAGAGGTGGTAACTCCTTAACTATCAGCGATGGCCTTTTAGCTCTTTCGTCTAAAAAACTTAATACCCTCTCAGCATTTTTTTGTCCGCCGCAAATGAAATGGGTATTTACATAAAAAGGACAAAGCAATCCTGATGTAAAAAAATAAGGCTTTTCTGCCGGTGAGAAAGTTAAGGCACCACTCTCAAATAAAAGTGATTTATCAAACATAGGCCTACTACAGTCCTGGCTTTGTCATGCTGAATAAATCAAGAACTCTATCAAGTTCTTCATCTGGTAGCACCTTTTCTTCTTTAGCTACTTCTCTTAAAGACTTACCTGTTTGAAAAGCTTTCTTTGCGAGCGCTGCAGATTTGTCATAACCAATAATTGGAGCAAGTGCAGTACAGGTAGCAATACTAGCTTCTGCTAAATGAGCTAATCTATCAACATTTGCTTCGATTCCCTCTACACATTTTACAGCAAAGTTCTTAGATACCTTAGAGAGCAGCTCTATTGATTCTAAAATTGCTTGAGCCATAACTGGCATCATAACATTAAGCTCAAAATTAGAACCAAGAATACCACTTAAAGTACAGACACTGTCATTTCCAATTACTCTTGCACAAACCATTAACACCGATTCTGCAATAACAGGATTAACCTTACCAGGCATAATTGAAGATCCTGGTTGAACTGATGGAATATTCAATTCTCCCAGTCCACATCTAGGTCCACAAGCAAGCCATCTAATATCATTAGCAATTTTAGCAAGGCTTGTTGCAATTACTTTCAGTTGGCCAGAGACTTCAACTAAACCATCTTTAGCAGCTTGAGCTTCAAAATGATTTATTGCTTCAAAGAAAGGTAAATTAGTAGCTTTAGAAATTTCAGCAACTGCTAACCCAGGGAAATCTGGATGTGTATTTAATCCAGTTCCTACAGCTGTTCCACCTAAAGGTAATTCAAATACAGAAGTTAAAGATCTTTGTATTCTCCATATTGCTTGCTCTACTTGCCTTTCATATCCACTAAATTCTTGGCCTAAAGTCATAGGAGTAGCATCTTGAAGATGAGTCCTGCCCGTTTTAATAATATCTTTAAATTCTTCAGACTTATCTGCTAGTGCTTTCCTTAAATACTCCAGTGAAGGAATTAACTTTTCTATTAATCCTAAAGTAACAGCAACATGAATAGCAGTTGGAAAAACATCATTAGAGGACTGACTCATGTTTACATGGTCATTTGGGTGTATTTTAACATCTCCCTTATAGATTTCCCCTGCTCTGTGACTAATAACTTCATTCGCATTCATATTAGAAGAAGTTCCAGAGCCTGTCTGATATACATCAACTACAAAATGTTCATTGAGCATGCCTTTTCTTACTTCTTCTGAAGCTAAAAATATAGCCTCACAAACTTCATTATCTATTAGACCTAAGGCGTTATTAGCTTTTGCTGCTGAGCCTTTAACTAAACCAATAGCAGAAACTAACTCCTTAGGTATTCCCACTCCTGATATTTGAAAATTTTCTACCGCTCGTTGAGTCTGAGCTCCGTATAATGCAGATGTAGGAACCTTCATCTCCCCCATCGAGTCTTTTTCTACTCGAAATTTATCAGACATATTCAATCCTCTTGAAAATTATTTTAATCTTAAACCTTCTTTATCAGTTGTAACAAAAACGAACAAAGCATATGGTAACTTATTATAATTATTGACCTTATAAAACAAGTCGTTATAAGCTATAGACCTATAGAAAAGATATCAGCAAATATGACAAAAGAAGACTTAGAAATAGAGGACTTAGAATCAGAAGTTAAAACATCTGATCGTTCACTATTGTCTTCCCTGCTACCAATAGATCAAATAACATTAAACGAAACTCTAAATATTTCACTAGATAGAGACGCGCGCATTCCACAAATAGTAGTAGCAATGCTAAATGATCCTATACTTGTTCTAGAAGTTATTGGTCATGCTAATAAAGCATATGGATTCGATAAAGCAGGTATCAGCTCAATTCAAAATTCAATAGTAAGAATAGGCTCTGAAAATTTAGTTACTCTTCTTAGAGAATTAAAAAATAGACCTGTGATAACGGATCAAGAAGTAGCTACTGAATTTGAAAAACTTAGACTTTTTTCAATTAATGCCTACAAAGTAGCCGGTATTTTAAGCGCGAACTTACAAAGAGATCTATTAGAGACAGCGCAATCATGTGCGCTTTTTTCATACATCGGACAAATGATATGTTGCTATTGTCTTGGAAATCGCTACTTAGAATTCTCTCAGATTAAAAAGAAAAGTTCCCTAGTTTATAGGATAAAAAGTACTTATAATATTGATCTTTTTAAAATTCATATTCAATTTTTAAAAGATAGAAGCCTACCACCTTTAATGTTTTTTGCTTTCGATAGAGAACTAAAATGCAAAACTACCGCTCAATCTTCCTTAAGATTCATAACAGATGCAACTTTAGAAATTCTAGAAGCTGTAGAGGAAGGTAAATGGGATAAATATTTATCTCCGTCCAAATTCCCAACTAAAAGTAATTTAAGACTATTAAAAATAACCGATAATATTTACTCTAAAATCAGACAGGAATTAGAAGAAGTACTCAACATTGCGGAAAAGAAGAAACAACACTACATAAATTCAAACAATCCAGATAGCAACTTAATTCTCAATAGAGAAAATATAGAAGCCGGATTAAACATGAATGAAACATTAATATTCGACCGCCAAACTATTCTCAATCAAACTCTAACAGAAGAAATAAAAGAAGAACGTAAACCACTAGATCTAAACATTAAAGATATAGAGACAGAAAACGGAACGATAAGAGGCTACAAAACAAATGACCTTTCCGTTGATGCTCAAGCACTTTTAGGACTGATGGGATATATCTGCGAAGAAGCGACATCTGTTAGCACTCTGATAAAAGACATCATGCAAATCCTCACTGATCAAGGACCATTTCATAGGGCGGCATTAATAGAAATGATAGAACCTGAAAAATGGGGGGAAGTGCATACTGCCGTTGGAGAAGATTTTGAATTGCTACCAAAAAGAGCAAAAATTGATATCACAGATCAAATGTCCCCTCTACTAACTTTAGCGACAAAAATAAGCTCATTTAATTCTTCCGACCAAAGTGATGAAATTTCGCCGTTTGGCATCTCTTCCTACGCGATAACTACTTTAGAAATAAAGGCAGATAAGAGACTAATATTATATGCAGATTGTGGGCCAAGCAGACCAGTTCCACTTGAAGCAAGAAAAATGTTTCGTTTAGTTGTAAACCTTCTTAACGAATCTCTTCCTTACGTGATTCAAAAATCTATTGAACGACAGTCGAAAAATATTTCCAATCCTGCAAATTAAACTAATTTTCTTCGATAATAAGAAAAAATAGTTTTGAGATGAAAAAGTTAAATAAATTAGGCTTCTCAATAATTGAGCTTCTTTTTATAATTCTAATTACCGGAATTATACTAGGTAGTAATTATAGTAATCCAAGAAGTGAAAAAAATTATAAAATCTGCGACCTAGTAACTTCTGAGATAATATCAGCTAGCATTACCAGTCTAACTAATAAACAAAAGATCACCTTTCATACAATCGATAGCTTTCAAATAACGATTCGCAATAATCAAAAAATAATAAAAAAAATTAATACGTACCCATTAGAAACGAACATAAAATCTTCGACTATAAACAATACTCTAAACTTTTATGAATCAGGATCCGCCTCTCCTGCTGTTACTATTCTCAAAATTAAAAAAGATCCTATATGCTCGATCAGCTTATCTCTTTACGGCAGAACAAGATTAGTTAGATTATAAAATGTTAGTTAAAAATTTCAATAATCAAAAAGGATACCTACTATTAAGTTTAGTTTGTAGTCTCTGCTTGCTCTCTCTTTTAATCTCAGCAGTATTATCTCTATCTCTTACTGCTAACCAAATAAAAAAAAGTAAAAAAAATAATATAAATCTATGGGAACTAAGCCCCATTAGATTATCAAATAACCTTAATAAAAACTTATTATGCAAGACAGAAAGTAGTTTAAATTACTTCGCATTAAAAGAATGTTCCATTAAAACGAAATCTACTAAATTAAAGATGATAGATTATGATCAAAAATAATTTATTAAAAGGAAGCTCCCTACTAGAGCTAGTAATATATTTACTAATTTCTAGTATCGTCATGTCTGAGATCGCTAGAAATTTAGTATCTAGCTATAAAATATATAAAAATACAAAAGTTGAAACAAAAGCTGATTTGAAAATCAAAAGAGTTGAAGCATTTTTATTTAAAGAGTCTCTTAGAGATGAAATATATTTTGGAATAAAAAAGTACATATTTCACAATAATTCAAAATCTTTTTTTTCAAAATATTCAGGACCGGAAATACCTAAACTTCAAATTCACACGGATTCTGCAGTATTAGAAAGTACAAATTTAATACCTTCTCTTTTTTATAAAAATTCTCACAACACCGAGTATACTGGAATTATTAATATAAAAGATATTTCAAATAGACAATCTCTTAGATTTATCGGTGTTAATTTAACGCAGCTAATTTTATACGATCAAAACTATAGCTTAAATCTTATAGGCAGAAACACTTGGTCATTAAATATAAAAAATTCGAATAAAAATAGTTTTAAGATACTTTCTCTAGTTAATAATAATCAACAAATTAAAGACTCGAATTATTACATCCCAGAATTAGTAACACCCATACAAGACTATTTTATAATCTATACAGATTCTAACAATTCTCTAAGAAGATATTCTATATTAACTAAATCTAATCAACCAATCGAGGAAGGCATATTATTTAAAAAGTTAAATCCTGAAACTTGCGAAATTAAACTAACAGAATCATTAAATAAGAATAAAAATTTCACTTGCATAGGTAGTAACGTTAAAATCCTAGAAACGGTTAATTTATTAGATGGCTAATAAAGCAGAATCTGGGTTTATAGAGATATATCTTATCATTGCAATAGCTACAGTGTTAACTTTAAGTAGTTATCTATGGAGGCATATTTATAACTATAAAAAAATTGATAGTTTACAGGTAAGCAATATATCAAAAACGAATAGTAACTTAACTAAAAATTTTGAAAAAATAATCTCAGATTTTGAGTTAGAAAAAAATATAAATATAATATCAAATCACAATACTACAATAAGAACTCATAACCAATTATCAAGTCCGATAATTTCAACATCCAAAAAACTACCTACCTTAAATTGGAATAATTTTATTACTCTAGAAAATATCAAACTAAATAATAATATAAACTTATCTTTACAAACTAGTCTACTTAATATGAATGATTTAAATATAGATAAATTAGACTTAGACACCAAAGATAAAGAAATATTTTTGGTATCACTTGGTGCAACTCATATTAAAGAACTTAATATAAACAAGATAACAAGAGATGTTAAAATATTATATCTAATCGCAGTGGAATCGATAATAATAGAAAACATAATCCTATCAAATAATCTAAATAAAATTTTAATCTATTCGGCTTTAGGAAACATTGAAATTAAAGGAAATATTGAAAATAAAGTATGCAATATTCATCCATTTGCGAACCTGCTACTTAGGGGTAAAAAACTAGTAGTTAACTCGGTTGAGCTTGATAATAACTCTATCTGGTCTTGCAAAGATAAAGAGTTATTTAAAATATTCCCAGAACATAGAATTATCGGCTATCAAGGGTAATTAAAAAAGTGTAAGATAAATAATTAGTAAAAAATAAATATTTGCCGTGACCAATAACCACACCATTTTAATTGTAGACGACGACCAAGACACAAGAAACATAATAAAGACTATAGTCTCAGCTAAAGGCTATAACTATATAGAAGCAAAAGATGGAAAAACTGCTCTTAAAATTCTAGAAGATCAGAATATTACACTAATATTACTAGACATAATGATGCCAGAAATGTCTGGATATGATGTCATGGTGCACTTAAAAACCAATCCAGCAACTCAGTCCATTCCCGTAATTATGCTTACTGCCAAAGGAGAGGATGAGGATATTATGTCTGGATATAACCAATATTCAGTAGATTATTATATAACAAAGCCCTTTACTCCTAAGACCTTACTGAATGGTATAGAGCTAACTTTAGCAGCTATATAATTAAGACATGGAAAAAAAATCACCTTTTATAGTATTTGAGGGGACTGAAGGAGTTGGGAAATCTACACAAATAGATAACTTATATAAAAGCATAATAAACTCCGGCAAAAAAGTCATTAAAACTAATGAACCTGGAGCAACAGTCTTAGGTAAAGAGATTAGAAAACTATTACTTGAGTCTTCAAAAACAACAAAGATATGTAGCTTAAGTGAACTATTATTATTCAGCGCAGATAGGGCTCAACATATTAATGAAGTTATAAAACCTAACTTAAATAGCGATACAGTAGTCCTTTGTGATCGTTTTATTTACTCAACCATTGCTTATCAATGCTTTGGACGAGGAATATCCCTAGATATAGTTAACAAAATAAATCTAATCGCTAGCGAAAATACCAGACCTGATTTAGTTATCTTGCTTGATACAAATCCGCTGATAGGTTTAGAAAGAGCAAAGAAAAGACAAGGTCTTGATAGAATCGAATCCCTAGAAATGGATTTCCATCAAAGAGTAAGAGAAGGTTTCTTGACCTTAGCTGAGCAAAATAAAGATATCTTTATAACTATAAATGCAGATGAATCTATAGATAAGATTTCTCAAATTATTTTCACAGAATTTAATACTAGATTCGGCTCTTAGCTTTTCTTATTTACTAGCAACAAAACCCCACCAATCCCTGCTAATACCAATGTTTTAAATCTAAGGAGTCCCGCGATGAGTATGGCCTCATCAGGGCTTGCTCCAATCCTCGTTAGAGCTGCAAAAAAGGCGCCCTCTTGGATTCCAAGCCCTCCAGGGGTAATTGGTATAGAAAGTACCAAAAGAACTAGTGGGACGACGAATGCTAAATCACTAATTGATATTGAAGTACAACTAATTGATAGGCTAGCAAGATAGACATTTAATATTGCTAGAAAATGAAAAACTAATGCCCAGAAAAATGCTTTACCTAAGGTTTTATTAGTAAGTTTAGAACTATTACTTATACTCTTAAGTTTAAAAAAAATACTTTTAAATTTTTCCTTAAATATACCAAAAGTTAAAAATACCTTTTCTAATATACTTAATATTTTCATTCTAGTATTTTCAAAAACAAGAGCACTAAACATAAGTGCAAATATTATTAAAAAAACCAGTCCTATATTTCCAAGTAACTCCCTAATAAGAGGAGAGTATACATATGAAGATAGAACTATTAGTAGCATTGCAATCAGTCCCGTAAGTCTTTCATAAAAAGTAGCTGAGAAAGCAGAGCTATGACTTTTTATCTTAGTCCCAAGAGATATACTCCTAGAGACATCACCACCTACGGTAGAGGGAGTAAATAGATTAACGAAATACGAAATAGTATAGAAATTCATCAAAGAGAGAACACTCACACTACCTTCATGATTAATGAAAAGTAGCCATTTCATAGAACTTGCCCAAATCATAGGCAACGAAATAAAGAAAAACAAAAATAAAAAAAGAAAATTTAAGTCCTCTAACTTAGTCTTAACTTGATTTAAATCTGTAGAATTAAAAACGAAATATAAAACAAGTACTACAAAAAATATCTTTATAATTTTAAGTAGTACTGTTTTTGATTTAAGATTCAAGCTCGTTGGCTTAATATTAAATCTTAAAAGGATTCTTATATTGAGCTTTAGAACCTAACATACTTTCAATCCATAATAGACGATTGTACTTTTCTGTTCTTTCTCCTCTGCACATAGAGCCTGTTTTAATTTGGCCAGCATTTATCGCAACCGCTAAATCAGAAATTGTAGTATCTGCAGTTTCACCAGAACGATGAGAGATAACTGAGGTATAAGAGTTCTTTGCTCCTAATTCAATAGTATCTAAAGTTTCAGTTAAAGAACCAATTTGATTTAGCTTAATTAGAATAGAATTACCAATACCTTGCTCTATACCCTGACTTAATCGTTGAACATTAGTAACAAAAAGATCATCTCCAACTATCTGAGTAGTAGCTCCAAGTTTATCTGTCATTAACTTCCAGCCCTTCCAATCATTCTCACCTAAGCCGTCTTCAATACTAACAATTGGATACATTCCCTTCCAAGTTTCGTACTTTCCAATCAGTTCCGCAGAAGTTAAAATATCTCCAGAACCCTTATTGAATTTGTACCTAGGGTCGTTTCCACCCTCCACTAATAGTTCACTTGCAGCAACGTCCAGAGCTAAACCAATTTGCTCTCCTGCCTTATAACCACTACGCTCAATAGCTCTCATTAAGAAATCAAAAGCAAGTTCAGTAGATTCTAGTCTTGGAGCATAACCACCTTCATCACCTACTCCAGTATCGTATCCATCATCTCTAAGTAAAGATCCTAATTCGTGGAAAATTTCAGCAGCTGCCCTTACTGCTTCTGAAAAAGTATTCAATCCATAAGGAACAATCATAAACTCTTGAATATCAAGAGAATTATTTGCGTGCGCTCCTCCGTTAATAACATTTACCATAGGTACTGGTAGAGCAGTTCCTTTATTATTATTTATATACTGGAAAAGTTCCATTTTAGAATGCTGTGCTGCAGCTCTAGCTACTGCCAAACTAATACCAAGAATTGCATTAGCGCCTAATGAACTCTTATTACTAGTTCCATCTTTTTTAATTAAGCAATGATCAAGCTCTGATTGCTTTAATGCGTCAAAACCAATTAGCTCAGAAGATAAGCCAATGACATTAGAAACTGCCTTCCTTACTCCCTTACCTCTGTATCTTGATGCGTCTCCATCTCGTAGTTCTACAGCTTCGTGTTCTCCAGTAGAAGCGCCGGAAGGTACACTTGCTAAACCAACGGAACCATCCTCTAAGGTAACTCTCACTGATACGGTAGGATTGCCTCTTGAATCTATTATTTCTAATGCGTTAAGTGTTTTTATTTTAGAAGTCATTTGATATTTTAATGATATATTTTAAAAGTTACTAATTTTAGTAGACTAGCAGGGTACAATTGGTAAATACTAAGGTCAAATTCTGTTATTGTATATTTAATCATATCAGGCCTTAGAAGCAGTAAAATAATGTTTAAAAAAGTATTCGCCACATTAATAGTCCTTTTCACTGCAGTAATTGCAGTTTTTGGAAAAAATGGCCTACTAGAGTACTTCGAGATGAAAAATCAGATCAAGGACTTAAGAGGAAGACTAAGTGAACTAAAATCTGACTATATAAAAGAAGGAAATGAAGTTTACGGACTGACCAAAGATGATACTTTCCTAGAAAAACATGCTAGAGAGAATCTAAAGATGTCTAAACCTAATGAGAAAGTTTACCTCTTCAATGACAAAAAATCAGACTAATACAGCAAATTCACCCAAAATACGCTCTAAGTTTACAACCAAAAAGCCTGAGAAAGTAGCGGATTTATTAGGTCATATCCTAAAAAGAAATGACATAATAAAAAAAGCAAAAAACTATGATTTTTTTGATAAGTGGCTAGAACTGGTTGGCGAAACTTACTTCAAGGTATCAAAACCAGAAAAATTATATAAGGGAATTTTAAGTGTTAGAGTTATTGACTCTAGCTTCGCTCAAGAACTAAGTATGATAGAAAATAAAATTATAGAAAACTTGGCAAATATGGGCTTCGGTGGGGCTGTTAATAAAATAAAAATTATAGTTGGAAGTCCAAGAGACTTTAAATAAAAAATATCATGCTACAAGAATTAAAAAGTAAGGGAATAATCCAAGATATTAGTCATCAAGCTGACCTTGAAAATGTTCTAAAAAACAACTCTACAACATTATACTGTGGATTTGATCCAACTAGCGACAGCTTACATGTAGGAAGTCTACTACCACTAACTACCTTGATGAAATTTAGTAAAAGTGGGCATAAACTTATAGTACTAATTGGTACTGCGACAGGAATGATCGGAGATCCATCAGGGAAAAGTACCGAAAGATCCCTACTAGCAGAAGAAGAGATTCTAAAAAACGCTAATCTTATCGAAAAACAAGTTTCTTCAATTTTTACAAATGCAGGAATAAACAAAGACTCATATCAGTTTGTAAGAAACCATGAGTGGCTTGAAAAAATTAGTTTAATTGATTTCCTAAGAGAGATAGGAAAACATTTTTCAGTAAATCAGATGATAGCTAGAGATTCGGTAAAAACTAGACTCACAGAAAGAGAGCAAGGCATTAGCTATACAGAATTTAGCTACATGATGCTTCAAGCCTATGACTTTCACTACCTCTACAAAAACTTAAACTGCATTACCCAAATTGGGGGCTCTGATCAGTGGGGGAATATTACGTCAGGTCTAGATTTAATCAGACGACTTGAACCTAATGGCACTCAACCATTTGGACTTACTATTCCGCTATTACTAAACTCTAGTGGTAAGAAATTTGGAAAAACCGAAAGTGGTAATGTATGGCTAAATAGTTCTAAAACATCTGTATTTGAGTTTAGAAAATTTTGGCAAAATACTAGCGATGATGATGTTATAAAGCTAATTAAACTCTTTACTAATGCTACTGAAAGCGAAGTAAAAGAATTAGAAACTTCGTTAAGTAAAAATCCTGAAGCTAGAATTCCTCAGAACTACTTAGCTGATCAATTAACCATCTTAGTACACGGTGAATCAGCAAATACAGAGGCTATAAAAACTTCTTCAGCGCTATTTTCAAATACCGACTCAATACCCAGCTTAGAGCAATTACTCAGTATTAAGAGCGAAATTCCAACAATCGAACTTACTTTAAAAGATTTGATTGGCATAAATATTCAAGACCTACTAGTTAAAACACAAGCTTGCACTTCAAAATCAAGTGCTAGGAAGCTCATCGAAGGTGGTGGAGTTTATTTAAATAATCAAAAAGTGAAAAACATAAGTTTGGAAATATCTAATTCCGACTTAATAGAAGATAAAGCTGTCCTTATTAGAACAGGCAAAAAGAGCTATTTTTTAGTGCTAGTAAGTTAAGGATTCAAACTACTTAGTTAACTAATACAAAAAAGATTACTCACACACTTCGCTGCAAGAACTTCTCTCACAGGCAAATTTACAGGCAATTGATCCGTCTCTCGAAGGGCATTTTCTTAAACATTCTTGCTCCTTTGTTTGTTTACATGAGGAACATGCTTGAGCATTATTAGTTGTAGTAGATTCAAAATTTAATCTTGGATCTATCGGTGAGCGACAACCACGACCACATTCTCTACTTAGACATCTTTTATAACAAGATCCAGATGAATTATTACTACACTCTCCAGAGCAAAGAGAGCCCTTGGTTTGAAAACAATAATCACAAGAAACCATACCTGATTGTGATTCTTCTTTAGAGTAACCGCAAGGAGACTTGCATGCTTCAATCAAACAGCTTTTATTACAAGATCGTTTTTGTTCAGTTTTTACTTTCTTACTACAACTCGAATCACATTCTAATTGTTTTGAAAAATAACAACTACGACAAGAATTAGGCTGTGTTTGATCTAGAGGTTGTGAAAATACGTATAAAGGAAAAAAGAGAACTAAAATAAAATAATAAAATCTATTTAAAAAAGTTCTCAATTTTATTAAGCCTTCTTCCAAGATGGAGGCATATTCTTCTCTACTTCAATTTCTCCAAACTCAGGGCTTTTTCTTGGACCGTGAAGCTTGGCCCAATCTGCCATTTTTTCAAGACCTTCTCTTAAAGTAAACTTAGGAGTATTTGGGAAAAATTTAGCAACTTTTTCATGAGTGCTATAAGCATGTAGCACTTCTTTTCTAGCTTCCAAATAACTAACTTCTGGCACCACTCCGAAAACTTCCCCTACTACTTTTAAAAGTTCGTTAACTGAATAAGGAGTATCAGCCCCTACGTTAAAAACCTGCCCATATGCGTCTTTATTATTAGGAGAACTCGCTATTATTCCTGATATTTCCTTTACATAACTAAAAGCTCTAGTCTGAGTCCCATCTCCAAAAACTGTAAGTGGTAACTTTTGCATGATTTGATTCATGAAAATACCAATAACGTTTCTATACTTATCTCCAATATTTTGGAATTCTCCATAAACATTATGTGGCCTAAAAATTATATAATCTAAACCAAACATTCTATGAGCAGATTCTAAATCTTGCTCTACTGCATACTTTGCAATTCCATATGGATCTTCAGGTTGAGGAACCATTTCTTCCGACATAGGTAATTGATTAGCACCATAAACTGCGATTGAAGAAGTAAAAACAAAACATTTTACTCCATGATTCACAGAGGCGTTAATTAAATTAATACTGCCTATTAGGTTATTATTGTAATTAAATCTTCTGATAAAATGACTTAGACCTTCAGCGGCATAAGCTGCTAAATGATAAACTCTATCAAACTTATATTTAGAGAAAATATTTTCTATAAGTTTTTCATCGGTAATACTTCCCTTGATAAACTCAACACCTTCAGGAATATTATCTTCAAAGCCCCCACTTAAATCATCAAGGACAACGACACGATCACCCTGCTCTAATAAATCTCTAACAACATGGGCTCCGATAAACCCAGCACCACCAGTTACTAAACAAGAAAAACTCATATAATTTAATATCTAATTTAAATAATTTTTATCGCGATAAGTTTACCAAACAAAGGTCAGTCTGCAAAATCCAGCTTGATATTTGCTTAGATAACTCAAGAAAAGCCAATGAAATATTTTCTTCTACAGATTTAGTGGAATTAGATTTATAGTCTATTGATATTACATTAGATTTTGGATTTCTCACGTTAGATTGAAAAATTGGGTCAATCGATACAGTAGCCTCTAATTTTATTTTATTCGTTTCAGAGATACAAAATCTATAAATATTAAGACCAATCTCAGAATCAGCCCTAGCCGCAGAGTCCAAGCCTAATAACTCAAGACCGACGATATTTTTTCTAAAAAAAAGATCAAATTCACTCTGGAACATAGAATCAAGAGGTGCTGCAAATTCTAAATTTTTATTAGTAGAGATTATTGAAGGATTATTATCGTCACAATTAAAAATTCTAATATTTGAATACGGTGGATTAATATTAATTCTTCTTAAATAAATAGACTTTTTTGATTCTGAATCTAAGTTACAATTTATAGGCTCCCTTATAGAAGAAAAATTAACTGCCACTTTTGTCTTCTCTGTTAATTCTGGGAATAGTGTAACAGAGCAACTAGATAAAAAACAGCTATATAAAAAAAGTAATAATAATTTAATCATTTACTAATTTCCTTGGTATTTTATTTCGAGTTATCATTTTTTTGAAATAGATCATTAGGTTCTGAATAACGATCACTTAATGTAGTGATACTTCTAGATATCTGCTCAAGATCTTTTTCAATAGAAACTGTAGACCTAGAAACGGATCGAATGTTTGGCTCTACACTAGATATCAATTGACTTAAACTATTTGTAACCTTGTTCAAATCTTGTATTAAAATCTGAACCTCACCAACTACGCCATCGTTATTTGTTTTATTTCCAGAAAGTTTTTCCAATAACACAGATAATTTTTCAGATGTTGTTTCAAAACTCTTTATAGATTTAGAGATGTTAGGAGAAACCTTGGATATCTCACCACTAAATACTCTCAAAGACTCTAGAGTACTACTTAGATTATCTACATTATTTTTGTTAAATAAAGAATTAATTCTGATTATTGTTTCTTCTATTTTCAACAATATCTCTGGCACACTATCTGCTATTTTTTCTAGTTGAGTAAGTTCTTCATTAATAATTGGATAAGATTCATTCTGTTCTATCTTATTTAAAAGAGGTGCGTCCTGAGTACCGCCGACTAAATCAATTTTTGCAAGTCCAGTTAATAAATTTCTTCTTAACACTGCTTTTGTATCAATCTTAACTGGGGTTTCTGTATCAAGTTCAATAGTTACTCTAACTCTTTGTATATTTTCTTCTGATATTTTATAACTAGAAACTGTTCCAACCTTAATTCCTTTCATAGTAACTGCACTATCTTTCTGCAGACCATCTAAAGACTGTTTTTCAAATATTACTATATAATTATCGCCCTTATGAGAGCTAACAAATCTGCCAATCCAAAAGATCCCAATCAGCATGAGAAAAAACATAAAGACTAAAAAAAAGCCTACTCTCTTAAAATGCACTTGTGATTCCATTAATTTTGCCTCAATCCACTAGAGAAATATTCACTTATCCACTTATCAGAAGAATTTATAACTTTTTCTTTTTTATCTTTTACTATCATTTTTCCTTTACCAAGTACCATAATATCCGTACTCAGGTTCAATATAGATATTACATCATGAGAAATCATAAATACTGTCATATTAAACTCATCATGAAGGACCTTTAATAACTCATCAAATTTTCTTGCTGCTATCGGATCAAGTCCCGAAGTAGGCTCATCTAAGAATAATATTTCAGGTTCTAAAATAAGAGCTCTTGCTAAGGCCGCTCTCTTTTTCATCCCCCCAGATAGTTCACTAGGAAGCTTATTAATAACTTCATCTTCTAGTCCTACTTTTGATAACCAAAATTTGGCAATATCCTTTGATCTATTTTTATTTAATCCAGAAAATTCAATTAAAGGAAAACTTAAATTATCTAAAATAGTAAGACCTGAAAAAAGAGCACCCTCCTGAAACAATACTGATATTCTTCTTAGTAATATAGTACGCTCCGTTTCTTCAAGTTCCCATATTTCCTTATCAAACATCTTAATAGATCCGCTTATTGGTTTTAATAAGCAAATTAAGCTGCGAAGTAAGGTAGTCTTTCCACTTCCACTTCCTCCGATAACACTACAAAAATCATTTTTCTTTATAGTAAAATTTAAATTCTCATGAACGACAACTGATCCATAACCAGTTGTTAATGAAGTTACTTCAATTAAGTTATTAGTTGTCATATTCCTAAATTCGTAAAAATCACAGCAAATATAGCATTTAGAAGAATGACTGAAACGATACTTTGAACTACTGTAGATGTGGTATTATTTCCGATACTAACTGAATTGGGTTCAGCTGATAATCCTAAGCGACAGCCTATAGCAGATATGAAAAGGGCAAAAAACGGAGCCTTAACCATACCAACATAAATATTTTGAAGTTTTAACACCTGATATAAACGTTCTATAAAGTTATCAATACCAACATCTAACTGTAAGGTACCAATAACCATGCCTCCTAATATCCCAAAAATATCACCCACTACTACCAAAAGAGGCATTATAATCATGAGTGCTATAATTCTTGGAATTACCAATATATTATTAGCACTGAGCCCCATTACTTCTAATGCTTCAACTTCTTGATTTAATCTCATACTTCCTAGTTGAGCAGCAAAAGAAGATCCTGATCTGCCCGCAACTATAATTGCGACTAGTATTGGTGACAACTCTCTTGTCATAGAAGATGCGATACCATCAACTACAAATAAATTAGCACCGTAATATTGAAGTTGGTTTCCAAGCAAATATGTAATTACTATTCCTATAAGAAAGTTAACTAAAGCAGTAATTGGTAAGGCCAAGACTCCACAACTATCTATTTGAGATACTATCTCTTTGTACCTTAACCTTGTTCTGAAATGGTATACAGAATTTATAATTTCTTTAACTATTAAACATATAAAAACTAGTACTTTATTTAACTCCGAAACAAATTCCGAATAGCCCTTACCTATTCTTACTAAGAGCTCATCTTTTACTACGGCTTTTTCCTTAGTTAAAACTGTAGAGCTAATCGTCTTATATATTGACTCTAAGTCGTTGTTTCCGAAGTTCACTTCAAGAACCGCTAAGCTAAGCGAGTTTTTAGCTTCCTTCAAAATATTACCTAACTCAAGGATAATACCCAAAGGCAAATTGGTTTGATCACTTATTTCAATTGATAATTTTTTACTCTTAGGGATGTTACTTAAAGAACTCTGCAAGGAATTAATAAATTTCCCAGCATTAGACATGTCCCATCTTCCATTAATACTTATCTTATAAATATCTTTATTATTAGTTACTTCGATATTCATATTCTAATTCAAAACTGGCATAGTAAATGCTGATACTTATTATACACAGTCCTTTACGACCTTAAGGAGTGTGATTAATGGATTAAATAAGTCTAATTTATAATAAGGCCACAATAATGAATGATATAAATAGTAGCAAAGTCATTTTTTTGACACTGATAGCGCTTGCCGCAGGTACCGCCTTAGAGCTATTTGGCATAAAACTCTATTTTATAGATATGACTTCTATCGTCATCGTAGTAGGAGGTACTTTTGGTGCTGGTATTTTTAGCTATGGCATAAACGACATAAGAAATGCAATTTCAGATGCTATTAGCTACAAATCTAATGGCAAACAAGACTTTGAAGCACAGTTATTAAAACTTATTAAAATTTCTAAAGTAGCTAAGAATCAGGGTCCGCTATCACTGGAAAAACTAGCAAAAGCAACGAATGATAGCTTACTGAGAAAAGGATTACAGTTAATAGCTGATTCCACATCAAGTGAAAAAATCAGACATACATTGGAAATTGAATCTAGACTTGGGAAAAGTCAAATTCAAGAGCAAATAACAATACTATCATCATTAGCTGCTATTGCTCCAGCATTAGGCCTAATAGGCACCGTTATCGGACTAGTGCAAATGCTCTCGGGCATAACAGATTCAGAAACCTTGGGTCAGGGTATGAGTGTTGCACTTTTAACTACATTATACGGAGCTGTTCTTTCTTATTTAGTTCTACAACCTTTAGCTATTAAGCTAGAAAAGAAACTTAGAGATAAAGAAATATTAGATGAACTTACCCAAGAAGGAATAGAAGCAATAGAAGAAGGACTTAGTCCACAACTAATCGAAGAAAGACTCTCTCCATTTGCTGCTTAAAATGAAACAAAATAATAACTTCTTTTTTACTTCATGTAGTGTTTCACTAATTCTAATTGCTTTTTTCATAGTAACAGATGCTAATAAAGTTCAAATTGAATCTATAAATACGGATAAAGTATATAGCGACGAACACAAAAAAAGCTGTTCAGATGTTATGTCTGACAATAATTTACTGAAAGAAAAAATAAAGTTAGAAAATAGCTTAATTAAAATTTCTCTTGATAATAATTCACTAGATTTATTTACTAGTAATGACACAAAAAGCATTCTAGCCTTTAAAAAATGTCTTTCTTTAACAAATAATCAGTTGGAATTTAATTTAACTGAAACGGATAAAGTCTCTGCACAAGAAAAAATAAATCAAATCTCTACGCTGACAAAAACACTTAAAAATGGGGGCTTAGATAATTCTGATCAAAATCTAAGCATAAAAACTTCTTTTAAGTTTAATACTCTTTAAATTATGTCTAAAACCTTAATAAACAAAGACAACTGGCTACTTTCCTACTCGGATTTATTTCTACTAGTACTCTCATTCTTTGTTATGAGGCATCCTCTACTCACAACACCGCATGAAAAATCTAAAGTAAAAGAAGAACAGATAATAAATTCGACTTTCCATATTGAAAATCAAACTAAATCTTCAGAAGATACTACTAATGATTTTACTATAAAAAAATCATGGTTTGACTCAAGCAATGACTTAACAGTGGTCGGTGATGAGTCATTAAGCTTAGTAAAGATGCAATTAATAAACTCGGATGGTAAATTAAAAATTGAGTATTTTACGAACTCTTCTGAAAGAACGTTAGAAACTAATGACGAAGAAAGGCTTCTCAAAATTATTAATTACTTTTCAGATACAAAGATAGAATTTCTAGAATTTTCTTTAAAGCTAGATAATGAAAATAACGAAAGTAGCGGTAAGATTTTTGTTGTTCATTGAGATTTTTATCTCTTTTTAAAACTACCTCTGAAAAATCAGTCAAAAATACTTTCCACCTCTGTCATATAAATGACAAAAAACCTAATATTTACGCACTAAATTAAGCTACTTATTACAAATATATTACAAATAAATCATCAAACTAAGGAATAATCATTCACTTTAAGCGCTCCTAAGATAATTCCCTCGCATCATATTATGTAACTTTGACGCAGTAACTTTGAATTAAGAGCCCGAAATTAAAACTTAAGTTTAAGGATCATAAAATGGCTGAGAAAAAAGAGGAAGCCGCAGAAGCACCTCCAAAGAGTAAAAAGAAGCTTGTCATAATAGTGGCAGTAGCAGTTCTAGTTATCGGCGGTGGAGTTGGCGCGTTTCTAGCAATGGGTTCAGGAGCGAAGACTGATGCAGAATCAGGAGATGCTCTTGAGGAAGGAGGAGAACACGGTGAAGCAGGAGCCGAAGGTGAACAAGTTGTGCTTCCACCAGCGGTATTACCACTAGAGACTTTCATTGTGAATCTCCAAGTTAAGGGAAGCTTTCTTCGAACTACTATACAACTAGAGTTCGCAGAGCCTGAATTACCACACTCGGTAGAGAGCGATACTCCAAAGATTAAAGATTCTATAATTAGAATTCTAAGTGGAAAGTCTTCTTCTGAATTATTAACTTCCGAAGGGAAGGAAAAAGTTCGGATAGAAATTAGAGAAGGTGTTAACGAAATTCTCGGTGGAGAAGAAGTTACGCAGGTATATTTTACAGAGTTTATTATTCAGTAGTTATTAATTAGTATTGTTTAAACTATGAATCAAGTATTAACCCAAGATGAAATTAACGCTCTACTTCGTGGTCTATCAGACTCCGATGTAGAAGCGGATACCTTTCAAGACTCCCAAGAAGAGGGAGTTAGAAAATACGATCTTGCAAGTCAGGAACGTATTATTCGAGGTAGAATGCCGACCATGGAACTTATCCATGATAGGTTTGCACGTTCTTTTAGAACTGCACTTTCAAAATTTCTTGGTAGAACTTGTTTCATAAACGTAGGCGGAATAGAAATTGTAAAATTCGGTCTCTTCATGAAGAAGCTGCCGTTACCTTCAAGCTTACATATTTATAGAATGCCTCCTCTACAAGGATTTGCGCTACTAGTAGTATCAACTCCATTAGTATTTGGTATGGTTGATAGTCTATTCGGTGGAAAGGGAGTCGGTAAAGTTAAAATAGAAGGTAGGGAATATACCGCTATTGAAACTAGACTAATAGGTAAAGTAGTAATGATGGCACTTGAGCTCCTAAAAGATGCTTGGGCCCCAATACATCCAGTAGACTTTGTATATGTTAGATCTGAGTTCAATCCACTTGCGATAGCAATCGTTCCTCCTACAGACGTCGTTATTATTGTAACTGTTGAAGTAGAATTAGAACAAGAGAGTACAACACTAACACTGTGTACTCCATATTCTACGATAGAACCAATCAGAACTAAGCTAACGACTGGTTTTCAAAGCAATCGTCTCGAAGTTGATTCTCACGTAATCAGAAGAATGGAGATGAACATTAAGAAGACTCAAGTAGAAATGGGAGTTCAACTAGCAAAAGGAAGTATTACAACCAGAGAGGCTTTAGCATTAAAGGTGGGCGACATAGTTCCGCTTGATACTAACCCGACAGACGAGGCTGTAATACAGATAGAAAGATCGCCTAAATATCGAGGTTTTGTAGGCTCGTATCGGGCCAATAGAGCAATAAAATTAACAAGAGCGGTTCAACCGGATGAAGAACTTCCATAAAGGAGACTATAGAAAATGGCAAATGAAGCAGAAGAAGCAGTCGAAGGTATTAGTAGAGCAGCGGATAGTATTGTTGAGGCAACTCAAGAACTACCACGTAATCTAGATTTTTTACTAGATGTTTATCTA
Organism: Pseudomonadota bacterium; assembly: GCA_027487795.1. Taxonomy (GTDB): domain Bacteria; phylum Bdellovibrionota_C; class UBA2361; order SZUA-149; family DAOLCO01; genus JAIYCX01. Next base: position 198,076 of record JAIYCX010000031.1, read on the forward strand.
CAGGTTACTGTAGAAGTTGGAAGAACGAAAATGACTATTCAAGACCTTCTTCAATTAGGTCAAGGTTCTGTTATAGAGTTAACTAAGCTCGCAGGTGAACCACTTGATGTTTATATCAATAATAGACTAGTAGCCAGAGGTGAAGCTGTTATTGTTAACGAAAAATTTGGTATAAGAATAACTGACATTATCTCACAGAGCGAAAGAGTAGAAGGACTAGGATAAAATGATTTCTAGCATTAATAAAAAAATATTTTTAGCTATAGTTCTAATATCATTTAATTGCTACGCCTCTGACGCTGATGCAAATAATAGTGATTTTTTTTCTAAGTTAAAAATAATTTGTGCTTTTTTGATTTTTTTTGGAGTTTTTTCATTTATCATTAAAAAGTTTTCTTCAAAAATTAAATTACCAACAAGTTATTCTAAAAATTCTCCGATTTCTATTAAGCAAAAAGTTATATTAACTCCTTCTAGTAGTTTAATTTTAGCAGAAATAAACGACGAAGTACTACTTCTATCAGCAACTAATACTGGTATTAGCATACTAAAAGAAATTAAAGTAAATACAAAACAAGAAAATAATTTAATTAAGACAGAGATTTATGATCAAGTAAAAGAAGAGTCTAGAACAGAAAAGTTTAGAGAAATTGTTAGTATTCATAGCACTAAACAACAATTAACTAATAAACTGTTAAATTTTAAATCTTCTACCTTTTGGAAAAGTCGAGGAAGAATTAAAGAACAAGTTACTAGATGAATAAATTATATCGACTTTTACCTATTTTTATAATTCTAGCTCCTAGCTTACTGTTAGCTGCCACGGAACCAACAGCACCGGTAGTATCTTTTAATACTGGAAGTTCTACAGAATTTGGTAGATCTGATATCTTTGCTGCTTTAAAGATATCAACGATCATGACAGCAATGGTTTTTTTACCCTCTGTTCTTATGGCAGTGACTTGCTTTCCAAGAATTTCAATAATTTTATCAATAACTAGACAAGCTTTAGGCACTGCTCAAACTCCACCAAACCAAGTGCTTGTTGGTCTATCATTATTTTTAACTTTCGCAATTATGGCTCCTCAATTTAAGGAGATATATGAAAAAGCTATAATTCCCTACTCTGAAGATCAAATGAATTTCTCCGAAGCTATGGAAGCATCATTTAATCCACTTAGAAAATTCATGCTGCCACTAACAAGAGAAGATGATCTATCTTTATTTTTAGATATAACAAAGTCTGCTCCACCAGAGTCCCCAGACAAAATAGGAGCACACATTTTAATTCCTGCTTTTATTGTAAGCGAATTAAATACAGCATTTCAAATTGCGTTTCTTATTTATATGCCCTTTCTTATTCTTGATATGATTATTTCATCCGTACTAACTTCAATGAGTATGATTACTCTACCACCTACTGTTATTTCCTTACCAATTAAACTACTACTATTTGTTCTAATAGACGGTTGGGGTTTAATTATTAGCAACTTAGTTAAAAGTTATAATGTATAAATATGGAAATTGAACCCTTCTTAAGAGTTGCAGGATTAGGAATAGAAACCGCAATGATGGTATCAGCACCAGTATTACTATCAGGATTAGTAGCGGGTGTGGCTGTTAGTATATTTCAGGCTGCCACGCAAATAAACGACGCTGCATTAGCATTTATACCAAAAGTTACTGCAACAGTTGTTTCACTTTTGGTATTTGGAAATTGGATGACGTCAAAAATGACTTACTTTGCGGTATTTGCATTTGAACAAATAGCACTAGTTCACCCCTAGATTAAACTCTAATTTAAGATAATCTATATGGGAGATGCAATATTAGGAACAGCAAAACTAGATATCGCTGCTCTTTGGACTTTTATACTTATTGCCGATCGATTACTAGCAATACTATTTCTATTACCAGCACTTGGAACTGATCAAGTGCCCGAAACTCTAAGATATCAAACCGGTGTATTAATAGCTTTTGTTGCTTCTATTTCAGTACCAAGAGTACCCATGCCAGAAGAACTGCATAACATAGTAGCAATGTTGGCGGGCGAATTCGCTCTTGGTGCAGTAATAAGTTTACTTCCTACATTAGCGTTAGGAGGACTGTCAGTTAGTGGGCAAATTATTTCAGGAGTTATCGGTCTAAGTCAGGCCAGTATGATTGATAGAACTCTAGGTGAGGCAGTATCAATAATATCTAAAATTAATCTTCAAATTGGTACTTTAATCTTTTTATTTTTAAATGGTCATCACGTTGTACTTAAAAGCATTACACTAAACCTTGGATTCGTTAATAATCTAACTCAAGATTCAGTTTCTAAGTCTGTAGAAATATTATCTGAAAGTTTTACCTCATCATTCGAACTAGCTATTATAATTAGCTCTCCAATATTAATAGCCTCACTAATTTCACAATTCATTCTAGGTTTAATTACTAAATTTGTTCCACAAATGAATGTTTTTATTGTGAGTCTCCCACTATCCGTACTAATGGGTCTATATATGATGGAATTTACACTTGAGCCCTTCTGTAATCGTGTTGAAAAAGAGTTTACACAATTAGAAGAAAAGACAGGGGCACTACTAAGCCTGACTGCGTCAAATCCATGACAGAACGTCAGATTTAAAATGTATTACTTGAAAATAACTTCTTAAAGTGTCCCAAAACTCATAGGAGACATGGCACATCTATTGCAATCTTAACTTACCTAACATGTTATAAAATTTGGAGCAGGAATGTCCGAAGAAGGATCAGACGATAAAACCGAAAAACCTACGGGTAAAAAGCTTGGTGAAGCTAGAACACAGGGTATGGTCGGTGCATCTGCTGATCTTAGTAACGTTTTAAGTATGACGGCAGCTTATATAGCGTTTCAACATATTATTCCTAGTTTATGGCTAGGATTAATATCTTTAACTAAAGCAAGTTTAAACTTTGGAGATTATAAAGATGGTAATATAGAATCAGCGCTTATCAAAGGCCCCCTAACTCCCTTACTTCATATTAGTCCACTTATATTTATAGTTCTTTTATCAGCAGCATTGACAGGAGCTCTTTCAACTTTGCTACAGACAAATTTTTTATGGGCAAATAAACTTTTCAAACCTAACTTCTCACATTTAAATCCCATATCAGGAATTAAGAAAATTTTTAGTCTTAGCAACACTTTTAATTTATTTAAATCGATAATGAAGTTAGCAATCATTGGACCAATTGGTTACTACACTTTTATAGATTTCTTTCCATCGCTATTATCTCTAATAGATGTCCCACTTGATGAACATTTAACTATTGGCTCTATCGCCATGGGTAATTCTTTTGTGAAGATTATTACTTACCTGCTAATCTTAGCTATTTTAGATCTTATTTGGCAAAAATGGAGAACGGCAAAAAAGTTAAAAATGTCAAAGCAAGATATTAAAGACGAAGCAAAAGCTAGCGAAGGTGACGAATCTGTAAAAAGAAAAATTATTTCTTTAGGTCTTACCAGAGCAAGACAAAGAATGATGCAGGATGTACCAAAAGCAGATGTTATCGTAACTAACCCTACCCATATATCAGTAGCACTCAAATACGACTCTAAGCTAGGAGCTGCACCAATAGTTTTAGCCAAAGGAAAAGGACACGTTGCTTTAAGAATTAGAGAAATTGCTAAAGCTAATAATGTTCCAATAGTGGAGAAAAAACCTTTAGCGCGAGCTCTTTTTGCTTCAGTAGAAGTAGGAAAAGAAATTCCATACGATCTATTTAAGGCAGTGGCTGAAGTATTAGCGTACGTTTATAGACTTAAAGGTAAGAGACCTAATGTTAGTAATACAAACAACAGCACAAACAATAATGGAGCTAGATAATTTACATGAGCTCCAATAAAGAAAAAAAATCTATAAATAAAGTAGCCTCTATAGCGATACCAATACTACTTGTTGGAGTAATCGTAATGATGATTATTCCAGTTCCCGTATTCTTACTAGATATACTACTTGCTCTGAATATCGCACTCTCTGTTGTAATATTATTTGTATCACTTTTCCTTGGTAGGCCTCTTGAATTTACAAGTTATCCTTCTTTAGTACTACTTACTACTTTATTTAGACTAGGTTTAAACATTTCTTCAACTAGATTAATTCTAGCGAATGGTAGCCAAGGAATGGACGCAGCTGGACACGTGATTCAAGCATTTGGAACTTTTGTTCTAGGTGGAAACTTTGTAATCGGAGTTGTTATCTTTCTAATTATCATGATGGTAAACCTCTCTGTAATCACTAAGGGTTCTGGAAGAATAGCAGAAGTAGCAGCTAGATTCACCTTAGATGCGATGCCAGGTAAACAAATGGCAATAGATTCGGATCTTAATAGCGGGCTACTAAGCGAATCTGAAGCCAAGATAAAACGTAAAGAACTTTCTCAAGAAGCAGAATTTTATGGAGCAATGGATGGAGCTTCAAAGTTTGTACGAGGGGATGCAACAGCTGGTATTATGATAACCGGAATAAATATAATCGGTGGATTATTTATCGGTGTATTCATGGATGGTATGGAGTGGTTAGATGCCGCAAAAACATACACCCTCCTCACAGTAGGTGATGGACTAGTGAGTCAAATACCAGCACTAATAGTTTCAACCAGCGCTGGTATAATCGTCGCAAGAGCAGCCTCAGGAGAAGATCTCGGTACTGAAGTCACTGGACAACTAACTCGTTATCAAAAACCACTATTCCTATCTTCTGGCGTATGCGCACTTTTTTCTATTGTTCCTGGCCTACCTTTTATTCCATTTATTGTATTAGCTCTAGGCACTGGTTTCTTAGGAGCAGCGGCAACCGGAGAAAAAACTAAAAAAGAGGAAGAGGACAAACTAGAAGCTTCACAATCCTTTAAAGGAATCGAAGCTGGATCTGCCAATGCAGCACCTCCTCCTGGTAGCACGGAAGAAGTTAAATCATTACTTGGAGTAGATTTATTAGAATTAGAAGTAGGATATGAGCTAGTACCGATGGTCGATACGAGTACTGGTGGCGACTTGATAGAGAGAATTAGAGCTTTAAGAAGACAATTTGCTCTAGATCTTGGATTTATTGTTCCTCCAATACATATTAGAGATAACGTAAGGTTAGAACCTTCTCAATATAGGTTAATGCTAAAAGGAGTTGAAATTGCTAGCGGTAAAGTGATGAGACATCATTTCCTAGCTATGGATCCGGGCGGAGTTGATTTAGATATTCCAGGAATTCCAACAAAAGAAGCTGCTTTTGGCTTAGATGCTATCTGGATTTCTGAAACTGAAAAAGAAAGAGCTCAATTCGCTGGTTACACAGTTGTGGATCCTGCAACTGTAATAACAACACACGTTACTGAAGTTGTAAAAAACTATGCGCATGAAATACTTGGTAGACAGGAAGTTCAAGTATTACTTGATAATTTATTAAAAGACTATCCTAAATTAGTTGAAGAAGTTGTTCCTACCGTTCTTACATTAGGAAATGTTCAACAAGTATTATCCGGTCTTCTAAGAGAAGGAGTTAGTATTAGAGATCTAAGAACTATTCTTGAAACCTTAGCTGACTGGGGACCAACAGTTAAAGCGCCAGACAAACTAATTGAACAAGTTAGAAGATCACTGTCTAGATCAATTACAAGTAAGCATATTAGCGATGATGGTAGCTTAAAGCTAGTTAATATTAATCCAGGCTTAGAGAGAATACTAAACGAAAGTCTACAGGTATCAGATAATGGATCATACCTGGCGCTTGAACCAAGCTTTGCACACAAGTTAATTTCCAAACTTAAACCACATGGTGATAAGTTTGGACAACTTGGTCTCACGCCAGTTTTGTTAGCTCCTAGTCAACTAAGAGCTGCATTATTTTCATTTACAGAAAGATTTATACCCGGTTTCGTAGTTTTATCACATCAAGAGATAAGCCCGTCGACTAAAGTACAATCAATTGGAACATTAGGATTAGAATAATATGACTATAGCAACAAATAGAGAGCTAAATTTAAAAAATAAAGCTAATTTTTACCCACAACAAAATCGTACTCAAGTTATTTCAGTAACAAGCGGGAAAGGTGGTGTTGGAAAAACAACGACAACTGTCAATCTCGCAATTGCTCTAGTACAATTACAAAAAAAAGTACTGATACTAGATGCCGATTTAGGACTAGCTAATATAAATATTCTATTAGGCTTCAAACCTCAATCTACAATTGATGATGTAATAAGAAAATCTGCAAAATTAAAAGATGTCATAGTTAGTCACAACTCAGGTATTGATATAATTCCTGCAGGTAGTGGGGTTCAAGAAGTAACTCAACTCTCAGAAATGGATCAAAGAAATATAATTGATGGATTTGAAGAACTAGAAGGCGTCTATGATTATTTCTTGATTGATACAGGAGCAGGTATCGGTGATAATGTTTTATATTTCAACGAAGCAGCTGAAAGAATACTCGTTGTAGTTGATACTGAACCAACATCAATTGCTGATGCCTATGCATTAATTAAAGTTTTATCAACTACTAATAGAGTAAATGCTTTTGACATTATAGTTAATAGAGCTCCTATTGGACAAGATGGAAGAGAAACTTTTAAAAGATTAGCTAGTGTTAGTAATAAATTCTTAGATGTACAACTAAACTTCCTAGGCTCCATACAAGATGACAAATCGGCACATGAGGCAATAGTAAAACAAGTCCCTCTTTTTAATCTTTACCCTTCCACAAGGGCAAGCAGAGATATTTTAAGAATTGCTAAATCTATCGATACCAGTCCAGTAAGTTTAAAAGCTAGAGGAGGTCTTCAATTCTTCTTTAACTCACTGGTAATGCAGTAGATAAGTCAAAAATTTAAAATAGGAATCTAAAAGCAAAGATCTGACATCTTAAAGAGTAGGGACTTTGTGTAATAAATTTGTAACATGGCAGCAAAACAAACTACCAATAAACACATAGCTCTTAGAAAAGCTGGAGCAGGGATAATATTAACATCATTTACTGTCTTTGTTATAGGACAAACTTATCATGATGTAACTCCTTATACGATAGCTTGGCAGTCTGCTATTTTATCTTTTGCTATGTATATTGGCATGAGAATAGTTTTTAGAATTTGGACTTCCTGTGAAGAAATTCATCAGGATAGTAATAAAAGTACAAAGTAGATTTAGTAGAGATTAAATATGGTCAAACTAAAACTTAAAGGCAAACAGGCAGAAGAGCAGTTCCGCGCGATTGGCGAGGACGAAAGAGAAGAGCTCATTAGAAATTTTCTGCCACTTGTTAAAAGAGTAGTTCATAGACTTGCCGGTCGACTACCTGCTGAAGTCGATATTAAAGAAATGCTAAACTCAGGAATCATTGGACTAGTTGATGCCTTAGAAAAATATGATCCTAGACACGAAACAAATTTTTCTACCTATGCTCAATTTAGAATTAGAGGTGCTATACTTGATAGCTTCAGAGTACAAGACTGGGTTCCAAGATCACTAAGACATAAAGCTCATAAAATTGAAGGTACATACAATAAACTAGAACAAGAACTAGGCAGAGCTGCTGAAGATAGTGAAGTGGCAGAAGTGTTAGGTATAGACGAGGAGACTCTTCAAAAGATGCTTGGCGAAGTTACTGGCGTTGTGCTGATGAGTCTAGAAGAATTAGGCTTTGGGCACGGAGAAGAAAGATTTAGAGCCGATGAAAGCTTACCTAGTAATAGACCAGATCCACTAGGTCAATTACTTGAGTCCGAAAAAGTGGATATTGTATCTCGAGCCTTAGACCGTCTTCCTGAAAAAGAAAGACTTGTTGTTACTCTATATTTCTACGAAGAACTAAATTTAAAAGAAATTGGCGATGTAATAGGAGTAACAGAGTCTAGAGCATCTCAAATTAGATCAAGAGGACTTTTAAGACTTAAAGGCTATCTAAAAAAAGCTAATAGAAGCTAGTCTAGTAAAATTTTTAAATTAACGATATTAGAAAGTTTGAAAAATTAAAGCTTTCTATGAACTATAAGTTAAATAAACTGTTTAATATACTGCTCGGCTCTATTTATAGACTTAGTGATGAAAAAAAACGTTTTTCTAAATTCATAAAAAACAATACTCCTGAACAAATAATCTTTGTATGCAAAGGAAATATTTGCAGAAGCCCATACGCAGAGTTTAAATTCAACTTACTAAATAAAAATATAATAGCAATTTCCGCAGGTCTTGAAGCTAACTCTAATGAACCTGCTAATAATTCTGCAATTACTAACTCCCTGAAACGTGGTATTGATTTAAAGTCTCATAAAACTAAAAATTTTAATATTTTAAATTTAGAAAAATCAGCTATTTTTGTGCTAGAGCCTATTCAAGCACTTCAAATACTAATACGAAATCCTAATGCAAAGACTATCTCTAGAATTTTTCTACTTGGTAATTTTCAAAAAAGTGCTAGTATATCTGTGATACCAGATCCTTATGGTCGAGAAGATAGTTTTTTTCAAAAAGTATATGAAATGATAGATTCCGCAGTAATAGAAATTAATGATATAATTTCACTAATTTTAACTATAAATAAAAACAACAAAACGATTTCTTAAAATATGAAAGGCTTTACTCTTTTTATAATTATTTTTCTTGGAATTTCTATTTTTTTCTTTAAATCAAATCCTTTTATTTCACTAATGTCTCTTCTAATACTACTTGGTGGATTATACTCTAACGGGAAGATGGGCTAAATTAGCTTGTCTTTAATGTTTGAACTATTTTTCCTATTTCTTTAATAGAAGCTCTCTGTAATCGATCTTCCATATAAGACAGTAAATCAGGTGACTGATATCCAAATAACTTAGCGATATTAGAACCCCATTTTTTTTCAAATAACTTTGCTGCCTCAATATCTTTAGGTATTGGAGAAGGAGTCTCGTTATCTACAGACCAAGTAGACTTACCATAAAAGTGGAGTACGTAACTGTTTAGAACATAGTATACAGGTATATTCTCTAAATAAGATCTCACGCTATAATCAGTATCTTCCCAACCAGCTGGGACAAATTGCTCATCAAAAAAACCTACAGAAGACAGGACTGTAAAAGGTATATTCACGCAATAATAAGGAGCGGTGTGTACTAATTTTAATCCTTGATTATTTCTTATATGAGTTTCCGCTACATCCTCAAGCTCCCTTTCAAATCCTAGGAACTCCTCTAGTTTCATAGACATTTGTAAGTTTAAATTATTCTTACGATACTGAAATTGTGCATTTGATACTGGTAATCGAATTGCTCTTATTGGTACTTCAAATGGAGATAACCAATTTTTTGTAAAAATTATATCATTATTTAATAAGAACAAATCTATTTTTGCTTCAAGTGACTTAGAGATAAGTATATTTGCGTTCTTTGAGAAAGGTAGCGGGACAGAATTTGAAATAACATTTAGTTTTTCATGGTGGAAATTAATTTCTGAAAAACTATTATCATTATCGATAACGATTACACGGTCATTGTCTTCTAATGAAGTATTTCTAAAGAAACTTTCTAAAGTTACTTTAGTATAGCTCTTAGAGCTTCTAAGATGAACCATTCCAAATAAAATGGGGTTTCTAGTCATTGTATAATTTACTTAATATAATATTTCTTATTCTAACTGCGGCTTTTCCATCCCAAAATTCAGGAATATTAGATTGTTTAATACTCTCTCCATTAAGTATAGAACTTAAAATCTTAAAAAGTTTTTCATGATCAGTACCAACTAAAAAGTTACTTCCCTCAGTTATCGTAACTGGTCTTTCTGTATTTTCTCTCATAGTAATACAAGGAACTTTTAAATAAGTTGTTTCTTCTTGAATTCCACCTGAATCTGTTACCACGCATCTAGAATTCTTAACTAATTTTATAAATTCCACATAACCTAGTGGGCCAGTTAATTTAAGATTTTTATTTGTTTCTAGCTTATCTAAAAATCTAAATTCTTTTAATTTAGATTTTGTCCTAGGATGTATTGGAATCACTAAAGTAGTTGTTTTAGTAACTTCCTCTATAAACTTTACTATTTTTTCTAAATCTTCCTTTTTATCTACATTACTAGGTCTATGAAAAGTACTTACTATATAATCTTTATTAGTAAGATCTAAACTTTCTAAATAATCAGAGTTATCGATCTTAGGTAACATTCTATAGAGTGTGTCAATCATCACATTCCCAACAAGAAAATATTCACCTCTGATTTTTTCTTTTCTGAGATTATCCATTCCAGAAGGTTCCGTAACAAAAAGAAAATCAGATAACTCATCTGTTTCAATTCTGTTAATTTCTTCTGGCATTGTATTATCAAAGCTACGAAGACCTGACTCAACATGTGCTAGCTTTATTTTATTCTTACTAGCTGCCCTAGCTGAACCAACTGTTGAATTAACATCACCTACTACGATGATAAGATCAGGAGAAAGCTCTGCGACGAGTTTACTTAAGCGAATATCGACTTCTTCTATGTGTTCTTCTCTAGAAAGAGAGCCTAAACCTAAAAAATAATCTGGCTTTTTAATTTCTAATTGTTCAAAAAAAACATCTGACATGTTGAAGTCAAAATGCTGTCCCGTATGAACAACGATTTGGGAAACTTTATCTACATCCCGGAAAGCGTCAAGCAAAGGCTTCACCTTCATAAAATTTGGTCTAGCACCTACAACATATAAAACTTTAAACATAATCTAGATCAAATCACTTATAACAAAACAATTTTTAGAACTTAAAAAGAACTTAACAGGACAATCATATTCTGAAGTTATTTGATCATTAAATCTATTAAACGCTATTCTTTTTCCTTCACCAATGAATAAAAGTACTATAGTCTTAGACTTTAAAAGAATAGGAAGACTTAATGTCATCCTACTAGAAGGTGGCTTCGGTGAATTATTAAAAATTAAAACTTTTTCTGCTTGCTCTTTAATTTCATTTAGATCTGGGAATAATCCTGCAATATGACCGTCCTCACCTACTCCTAAAAAAATAAGATCTAAAGAATAATCACACTCTTTTAAAAAACTTTCATATTCAGAAATACCTTTTAAAACATCCTTAGTATCAAATGAGAGTATACTACCTAATTCTGAAATATTCTTACCTTCACTAAGTGCTTCACTCACTACTTTATAATTACTATCTGGATGATCAGCTGGCACTATCCTCTCATCTAGCATAATAGCTTTAAAAGAGGATTTTCTATCTAATACAATGTCCTTTAAAGCTTGAATTACAGAAACGATACTTCTACCACCACATAAACCAAGAGTAAAAGATGAGGTATCTGGAATAATATCTTGTAGTTGTTTTGACAATTCAAATTCTTTTTGTAATTTGATATATTTTATAGACATAAAACTAATCTTTATCTTTTGAATACATCTTTATATCTTCTGAATAAGTTGATTCTTTATCAATATTAATTTTCGTTAAAGAATCCATAGCTTTTTCTAGTCTAATAACTTCTTCTTTTAGACTAGAAATTCTTGCCAAGCTATTTTCTCTCTCTATGATTCCTAGTATCATTTTTATAGTAGCTATAGGCTGAACTAAAGAATCAAAAGCAGTAGCCTGATAACTATCTCTTACTTTTATTCTTTCTTTTTGTAATAATTGAGCTTGTAACGATAATATTTCATCTTTTGATTTTCTTAAATCATCAGACTGCTTGTTTAGCATTCTAGTTAGATTACATATTCTTAGTAATACATTTAATCTAGCCTTAAACTCTTTGGCATTAAAAGGTTTAGTAATATAATCGTCTGCGCCATTTTCTAAGAGTCTTACTAAAACATCTTTATCATTGATAGAAGTTAATACAAGAATCGGAGTAAAAAGTTCTTGTTCTCTTTTACGATATTCTAATATGAGTTCCTCACCGCCCAACTCAGGCATCATAAGGTCTGTAATAATTAAATCAAACGTTGAGTCAGCTAAGATAGATAAACCGTCCTTCCCATTAACTGCTTCTGTTACTTGATGACCCGCCCCAATAACAACTTTAGAAATAATAAATCTTACAGATTCATCATCCTCAATTACCAGTACTTTTTTAGGGCTTAAATTCATATTTGAATAGTTTTTATTTTAGATATTTCTACTATGAATTTCCGTTTTTGGGAATTTATAGTATGAGATCATCATATGCTTTCCGAATTAAAACTTTGCTTTATTCCCTTTGCTTTATCAAGATTACTATTTTTTGCAGTAGTTGTTATTGTTGCGAGCAATATTAAAACGGAATTACCTGCCAGAGGCGGCTCTATTTTTCATGTTGAAGCTGGTCTAAAGTATGAAGAAGTTAAATCCAATATTACTAATATTTTGCTTCAAGGTGATGCTGCCTGGTACTTAGAAATATCAAAATATTCCTATCCTGAGATTAACGAAAACAACTTAAATGAAAAAAATACTCCAAAACACTGGGTCTTTTATCCTTTATTTCCAATATTCGTTTCCATTTTAGGACTCTTCTTACCCAGCCTAATTAGTGCACTCATTATAAACAGCACATTGCTTTTATTATCTTTAGTTTTATTAGTTAAACTTGGTAAATTAAGAAATTTTGATGAGAGAAAACTAAAGTTAACTTGTTATTTTCTATGTTTTCATCCTTTAAGCTACTTTTTATCTACTCCTCATTCAGAGTCTGTTTTTTTATTCTTACTCACCCTAACAGTTTATTTAATAGAAAGACTAAATAAACTGCACTTTATTAGCTGGGCATTGCTCTTAATTACTAGACCAAGTGGCATACTTGCTTCTCCAGGATTATTTATTCACTATTTATTGAAGAAAAAAGATCAAAAGATATCAATACTTGGTTTCTCAATGCTCTTAATACCTCTTTCTCTGTTCTATTATTTTCTTTACACAATAACAGGTGATCCACTAATTAGTTTTACAAACCAAAAATTTTGGGGTCGAGAAACTTTAAATTTATCAAATTTTAACTTTAATAATATTTCTTTATTTAAACCTTGGAGCAGCAACTTAGTTCACGCTATTTTAATTACTCTCTCGGTATTATCTGCAACCTTACTAACTAAGAAAAAAGATTGGGGTTTAGTATTAATAATACTTTTACCTCTAGTCGTTCCAAGTATGGGAGGTTCCTTACTATCTATTGGAAGATATTCTCTTGCATTATTTCCTATCTATCTAGGGCTAGTATCTATAAAAGATAAAAATTTGAATAATTTTGGCTACACATACTTAGCAATCTCGTCATTTATATATGGTACTATGTGTCTTTGCTACGCTTTGGGCGTATCTTTTGCGCTAACATAACCCCGAGATCCCACACGGAATCACTGTCACTTAATAAACATAGTCCTAATTTAATACCTTGCTAGATTCTTGAACACTCTCTAACATGAATCTCATCAGTAAGGTGAGCTGTTGCATTTATTCAGTATTTAATGCCGGCAAACAAAAAGTCGTACAACTAATACTTAATATTTGAGGATATAAATTATGAATAAACAAACCAAAAGGAATCGCGCGTGGCAGCTACTTTTAGCTCCCGCGATACTAACAAGTAGCTCAGTCATAGCAGAAGAAGCAGTAGTTTCTCCAATAAATAGCGGTGATACATCATGGCTACTTATTTCATCAGCACTAGTAATGTTCATGACTCCTGGATTAGCTTTTTTCTATGGTGGAATGGTTAGAGGTAAGAATGTTGTCTCTTTAATTTTCCAATCACTAGTTGCTCTACCTGTTATTACTTTTACTTGGTACATTGTTGGTTATTCTCTTTCTTTTGGAAAAGGTAGCGGACTAATTGGTGGAACACAGTGGATGTTTTTTGACAATGTAGATGCAGCGCCTTATTCATTTTATGGAGCAACAATACCTCATGTTCTTTTTGCAATTTACCAATGTATGTTTGCTATCATAACTCCAGCTTTAGTTTCAGGCGCATTTGCAGAAAGACTTAAGTTTAAAAGTTATTTATACTTTTTAGTACTTTGGTCCTTATTTGTATATTCTCCAGTTTGTCACTGGGTATGGGGAGAAGGTGGATTTTTAAGAGATGGGGGCACTTTAGACTTTGCTGGTGGGCTTGTAGTTCATATGACAGCAGGTTTTTCTGCTCTAGCTGCGTCTTTTGCACTAGGTAAAAGAAAAGACTTCGGCACTGCTGATACTTCTCCTTCTAGTGTTCCACTAATTGCTATCGGAACTGGCATACTTTGGTTTGGTTGGTTTGGATTTAATGGTGGATCAGCTATCGCTTCTAACGAACTAGCAGTTAATGCATTTAGCGCTACTCACTTAGCTGCATGTTCAGCTATGTTTGTATGGATGATGCTTGACTGGATATTTAAAGGTAAACCAAATTTAACAGGCGCTTGTATTGGTGCTGTTGTTGGACTAGTTGCAGTTACACCAGCGTCAGGTTTTGTTACTCCTGGATCAGGTCTTCTTATCGGAGCACTCGGAGCACTTGTCGCTAACTTTGCAGCAATGCTAAGAGGTAATAAGTTTGACGATTCACTAGATGTATTTGCTTGTCATGGATTAGGTGGATTCGTAGGTATTCTTTCAGTTGGTCTATTAGGGACAACTTCAGTAAACTCACTAGGAGCAGATGCTAGTAGTTCACTATTCATGAACCAACTAAAATCTGGTCTTATTGTTGCCGTTTATTCTTTCGTTATCACTTTTATTATTTTTAAAGTTATTGAAGTAATAATTGGGAACAGACTATCTTCTGACGAAGAAGAAGAAGGTTCAGACTCAGTTGACCACGGCGAAAAGGCTTATACGGTTTAATTAGCCTATAAAATTAGCAAGTAGCCTAAGCTCGTACTAGGCTACTTACTTCCCCATCCTTATTTGAGCAGCAAAATATTCTCATATTAGAAAATCCAGAAAAGAGTCCGTGCTCAACAACACCAGTTATTAATTTAATTTTATTTCCTAAGTCCACATCTAGCTTAGGAAAAGTACAATCCAAAATTAAATTACCGCTCTCAGAGAACAATGGTCCATAAAAATTACTTCCTGTTCTCTTTGTAATTTCCTTAACACCAAGTTTTAATAACTCTGCACTAACGTAAGAAAGTGATGAAGGTATAATTTCTATAGGTAGAGCATACTTACTACCTAAAGTTTGAACTAACTTATCTTCCGTCACGGCCAGTACAAATTCTTTTGAAGATTTAGCTATTATTTTCTCCTTAAGAAGTGCCCCTCCCCTGCCCTTAATCAAATTCCAATGAGGATCAACTTCATCCGCCCCATCGAAACACCAATCAAGAACTAAACCATCATATAAACTAATAATATCAATTCCAAGCTTTAATGCTATCTCAGTAGATGCAAGTGAGGTAGAAACTCCTCTCACCTTAATACCTTCTTTCGCTACTCTTTCTCCAATTTTTTTTATAATCAATTCGGCCGTAGTTGCTGTACCAAAACCGATAGTCTGACCCGGTTTTACCAAATTAGATATTTCTGTTGCAAGCTTATCTCTTAATTCCATCAACTATAAATCTCCTTAACTAAAACTCTTTCCATAATTTGAGTGGTACCACCACCGATAGTGTTTAATCTCAAATCCCTTAACCATCTTGCTGGTGAGTACTCTGTAGTATAACCATAGCCTCCGTGAAGCTGAAGACAAAAATTTGCCATCGTAAATGCATCTTCACACAAAAATCTTTTGATATGACTAACTTCTTTCCTACAATACTCGCCCTTATCTAACTTATCAGCAGCTTGATAAATCATATTACGGGCGAGTAATAACTTAGCTTTAAAACTTAAAAGAATATCTTTATTAGCTTGATATGAACTAACAGGCTTACCAAAAACTAATCTATCATTAGTATATGAGATAGTAGACTTGATACATTCATTAATACCCCCTAATGACAAACATGATAACATCAATCTCTCCCATTCTAATGAAGACATAGCCTGTTTCCACCCATCACCCTCTGCTCCTAAAAGAAAATCTTTATGTACATGAACATCTTCAAATACTAGCTCTGCCGTATCCGATGAGTACCAACCTAACTTATCTAAAGTTCTAGATACTTTAAAACCTGGTAAAGATGTATTAACTAAAAATGTTGAAAAAGCTTTGTTTGATTTCTCATTAGAAGTTCTGGCAAAAACTAAAACAAATGAAGCTCTTTTGCCATTCGTAATAAAAATTTTAGAGCCATTTAAAATATAATAGTCACCAGATTTTACAGCTTTTGTTTTGATACCCGTTAAATCGCTACCAGAATCTGGCTCTGTAAATGCATATGCTCCTATTGCTTGCCCACTAATAGCTTTATTTAGCCATGCTTCTTTTGCTTCCTTACTTCCGTATCTAGCTAAGGTAGGAGTGATCACTAAGCTGTGCATATTAAAGCCTGTAGTAAATCCCAAACTAGGAACTCTGCCAAAAGCCTCAGACCATAAAGCTGCATATCTATAACCTAGATTTAATCCACCATCTTTCTCCTGCAGTAAAATCCCTGTATAACCAGCCGAAGCTAAAGTTTCGAATACAGATGAAGGGAAATTATGATTTCCTTCCCAGCTATCAACATATGGATTTATCTCTTTATCAAAAAACTGATTTATACTTTCGACAAAGAGAGTTTCTTCTTGAGATCTATACATAATTTACAAAATTAAGAGATAATGGTGCTTATTTACCCTAAAGCATATAAAGTTATAGTAATCTAAAAAGAAAAAAATTTCACGAAAAAATGATAAAAAAAGAAGAAGTAATTGAACTAATCAAAACTATCTACGATCCAGAGCTTTTTATCGATATCTGGACCCTTGGTCTAATCTACGAAATTGATATCAATGAAGAGAAAATTGATGTCAAGATGACATTCACCTCTATGGCGTGTCCCGCAGGTCCAGAGCTAGTTGGTGAAGTAAAAGAAAAATTATTAACCATACCAGAAATAAAAGTAGTAGATGTCGAGGTAGTATTCGATCCACCATGGGAGCCAACTGAAGAGCTTAAAGGGTTAATGGGCATACTGTAGAAGAAAAGACAGTGAGAAAAGCATAATAATGAAAGAACCAAAAATAGAAGAAGGTACTCTATTAATAGTTGATGACGAACCAGAAGTCGCTAGAGTTCTGGAGAGATCTCTTAGAAAAAATTCTTTTCAAGGCTCTATTATTTTAGCTCATGATTCAGATAAAGCTCTTTCAATAGTAAAAACAAAAAAACCTGAAGTCGCGATAATTGATTTAAGCCTTGATTTAAATGAAGGAGCTTCTAGTGGTTTAAATCTAATAGATAAAATAAAAGATCTAGATGAATCAATCCGAATACTTGTACTAACAAGTCATAGTCAAAAAGAATACGGTCTAGAAGCATTAAAAAAAGGGGCTTTAAGTTTTTTAAATAAACCTGGAGATCCCAATCTATTAATAGCACTAATAAACGATGGTTTTAGATCTTCTAAACTTCTTAGATCACATAAAAATTTAACTAATTCTCTACATTTAAATGGAGATATATTTGGACTAAAAACAAGAAGCCCAAGTATGCAAGAAGTTATAGAATCACTTTCATTTGCCGTACAAAATAATCAACCAGTATTAATTACAGGCGAAACTGGAACGGGAAAAGGAGTACTAGCTAGATCTATTCACAAGTATTCAAATAGAAATAAAAAAAACTTTGTACGCTATCAATCAAGCTTTACTAGTAATGACCTAGTTGCTAGTGAGTTATTTGGTCATAAAAAAGGTTCATTTACAGGAGCACAGGAAGATAGAATTGGCTTAATAAAAGAAGCAGACGAAGGGACTCTTTTCATCGATGAAATTGATTCCATACCAAAAGAAACACAAGTAACATTATTAGAAGTCCTTCAGGAGAAAAATTTTAGAAAAGTAGGGTCTAATAAATTAGAAAAAAGTGACTTTCGGTTAATTTCAGCATTAAATAAGAATCCAAAAGAACTTATAAAAAAAGACATCATAAGACAGGATTTTTTTCATCGTATAGCTCATATAACCATAGATCTTCCAGCTCTTAGAAATAGAGCAGAAGATATAGAGATACTTGCTGATGATTTTTTTCAGTTTATACTAGCAAGAGAGCGTTTACCGCTAAGAGGAATTGAATCTAAGGCTCTTAAAAAATTACAAAATTATAACTGGCCAGGAAATATTAGAGAGCTACAATCGACCATAGAAAAAGCTTGTCACTTAAGTACCTTCAGAGGTCACGATAAGATATTAGAATCAGATATTCACTTAGATACAGATAAAACCAATTCAAACAATAATGAAGAATCTATTTCATTTAGAAATAAAATTAAAGCTTACGAAGAAGAATTGGCTACAAAAGCTCTAATAGAAACAGAAGGAAATCAAACCAAAGCTGCAACTCTATTAGGGGTAGATAGAATAGTTCTAAGAAGGATTCTTGAAAGAATTAAAGATAAATAAAGATGGGCTTTTAGTATATTGTCATTATGTAATTTCTAAGTTCGTTCTTTTGTTCCATATTAGAAAATAACGGGACAACCTTACCGAGACTAGTACTCGGTAGCGCATTTGGAAATACACCTAGAATAACTCTTGGAAGATCTATTTCATTAGCTAATGCCGTAATGACACTTTGTACTGATACAACCAGTTTCGCACTACTAATGATAATAGCAGCTTGCAATAAATCAGTTGAAACTAAATAGTTAATATTAGATTTTTGATATCTGAAAGCTTCCTTTGGTCCAGTTATAGCTATAATATTTTTGCCAGTAGACTTCAAAAAGTTACTCCATTCAAGACATACTGCATCAACTTTTTCGCTACCCATGACCATATCTAAGGTTTCACCAAGTCCTTGGAAAATGATAAACGGATCTAATGTTTCATAACTAGGAAGACTAATAGCAGATGCTAAAGATGGACTAAGATTTATTCCATAATCTCTTTTTAAAATATAATACCCATAGCCACGAAGAGGCTTCTCCTCTAAGGGATACTCATCTTTCTCCCTATATCCCAAATGAAAAATAGATTCATAGTTATAAGTATTATCAGGAAAATTTAAGTTATGAGGCTGAAATCCTCTATGTTCGTGTACTGGTTTGTAATCGTAATCTATAATTACTTTATTAATATAGGGCTGATACTGTAATAAACTTCTAGCAGAGATGCAGAGAGAAGAAATAAGAATATCAACACTAGTTCCTAAATGTAGAGACAAGTCTCTGATGCTTGGAAGAGAATATATCAAGTCTCCTAATTTCCCAGGATGTGTAACCGCAAATTTACTTTTCATAACTATAGATTCTCAACTAAACTATTTTAGAAAAATCCCTAATGCATTGAGCGAAGCTACTCGCATCTTCCAAACTAATTGCATTATAAAAACTAGCCCTCAAGCCTCCGACCATTCTATGTCCTTCTATTCCCATAAACCCACTTTTATAGGCAAAATTAATAAATTTAGCTTCAATTTCTTTATTCTGTCCAGTAAATGTAATATTCATATTAGATCTTGAAGACTTTTCAGCAAATGGAATAAATGCATCTACTTCATCTAGTGCCTGATACACTTCTTTTGACCTTAAATGACTTCTCTTCTCCATTTCAGCAACTCCCCCCTCCTCTTCTATCCATCTAAGTATCTCATAAACAGAAACTATCGTAGATACCGGTGGAGTATTGAAGTTCGACTTACTTTTTATATAAGTTTGATAATTCATAGAAACTGGTAAATCGGAATTATCATCCAAGATTGATTTCCTAGTTATAACAATAGTTACTCCAGCAGTTCCTAAGTTCTTTTGAGCCCCTGCGTAAATCAAACTATACTTAGCAGAATCAATAGGTCGACTAAAAATATCAGAGCTCGCATCACAGATTAGTGGGACGAGTGATGAAACCTCTGGCTCCTTCTGAAATTGAGTACCAAAAATAGTATTATTAGAAGTAAAATGTATATACGACAGATCATCCCTATCACTAGAATAATGAGGAAGTCTGGAATAATTAGCGTCTTCCGAAGTGGCAAGTATCTCTACTTTTCTAAATTTAATAGCTTCGTCTGTAGCAAGTCTTGCCCAATGTCCACTTACTATATAGCCTGCTGGAAGATCTTTTGACTTACTGACATTCAAAGGAACCCCCACATTCAGAGGGATCATTGAAAATTGCTGAGTCGCTCCACCCGTACAAAAAAGAACCTCAAAATCATCCGAAATCTTAAGTAGCGTTTTGATTTTCACTTTAGTTTCTTCTAATAATTTCTCAAATAGCTTAGTTCTGTGTCCTAATTCAAAAATACCAACTGAAGAATTATCATACTCTAAAACTCCATCCTTTAAGCGCTGAAGTACTGGTAAAGGCAAAGCCGATGGACCTGCTGACAAATTAACTAACCTCATGAGCCTACTCACTACTCCCTAAATATATAAAATATGCTAAATATTATACTTAAATAAAAATTTAAGTATTTACATACTAATTATACCTACCTCATGAGTGACGATAGTGAGAAAAACAAAAAAGAAGCAGTTAAATTAGACCTAGGGGACTGGTCCCCTGATTATTTTCCAACTTCCCCTAAAACAGTGTTTAAAAAAGCACTTATTTGGCTCTTAACTATAGTCATACTCTGTGCCTTGCTCGCTATTTGGTCAAAGAGTGATAGTATAGAATCCAATACTGCTGAAAAAAATAAAGTTCAAAATGCATCCTCCGGCTTCAAACTAGAAGATTCTAGTGAGAATAAGCAAGATGAGGACAGGCAAGATGAAAATAATACAGACTCAGATATATTTTAAAGATTTTGGTGCCAAAAATTTCTACAGGAAAAAATCCTAGCGGATCAATAGAACTAAAAAATGTTACTAAAACATTTAAAATTGGCTCCTCTGGTCCAAAAACATATTCCACATTAAAGTCGACATTAATAGGTCTGATTAAAAAAGGAACTGTCGCTCCTAAGGTAGTTTCAAAAGAAAATATTCGACAAAAGCTCATCTTAAATGATATCAGCTTTAAAGTAGAGCCTGGCACCTCCTACGCACTAGTTGGAAGAAATGGCAGTGGTAAGTCAACTATTCTTAAATTAATTTCAGGAATCTATGCCCCGGATAGCGGCCAAATAACAGTAGAAGGCTCCGTGAGCGCACTAATAGAACTTGGCGCAGGATTCCATCCTGATTTTTCTGGTAGAGAGAACATAATGCTAGGTGGAATTATGTTTGGTCTTACCAAAAAGCAAGTAGAAGATCGTTTTGATCAAATAGTAGAATATTCCGAATTAGAAGATGTAATCGACCAACCAGTAAGAACTTATTCCTCTGGAATGTATATGCGACTAGGTTTTAGCCTAGCTATACATACTGATCCCGATATTTTACTAGTCGATGAAGTTCTTGCAGTAGGCGACGCTCATTTCATTAAAAAATGTCATGATTCAATCAGCGAATTTAGAAGACGTGGAAAAACCTTAATTTTTGTTACACATGACCTATCTTCAGTATCTAGATGGTGCGACAAGGCAGTTTGGCTAGATAAAGGTCATATTCGCTCAATAGGCACACCTAAAGAAATCGCAGATGCTTATCTTTCTGATATTGCAGATCAAGAAAATCTAACAAATAAAGAAAACATCGCGAAGCAAGAGCTTACAAGAGATCAAAGAAGTATTATCGGAAATGGGAATTTAGATAAAAAACATAGGTGGGGTGATAATAAGATTGAGATCACAAAAGTCCAACTATTAGACCAAACAAAAGAAGAAAAAGCAGTTTTCTTTGATAACGAATCTTTAATTATAAAAGTTTCATTTAAATTTCATACAGAAGTTAGTGATTTAGTTTTTGGTATTGGCATAATAAGAGCTGATGGATTAGAAATTTTTGGAACAAATTCTTCATTCATTCCAGAAATTGATTCCGCTATTTCAAATAATATAGTCAGTAAAAATATTGAAGATTTAAATAAAGTTAGATTGATAGAAATTAAAATTCCAAGAATCAGTCTCTCCGAAGGGTCCTACTTTGTGGATGTTGCAGCTCATGCACATAGTGGACTTCCCTACGATTACCATCATCAAATATATAAATTCCAAGTTAGAACTAAAGATAGGTCAGTAGGTATAATCTCTCCTAATATCGAGTGGAATATTTCTAATTTAAATTCTGGAGAGCAAAATTAAATATGTTCAGAATACTTAAAGAACTCTGGAAATTTAGATCTCTAGTAAGTGCTCTAGTTATTAGACATCTTAGAGCCAGATATAGAGGCTCAGTACTTGGCTTCCTTTGGTCCTTTTTAAACCCTCTGTGTTTGATTCTAGTATATGCACTAGTCTTTAAGTATTATATTAGATTTCAAGAAGTAGAAAACTATACTGTTTTCATGCTATCAGGCTTACTTCCTTGGATTTGGTTCTCAAGCGGAATTCTTGATGCTACCTCCTCCATTAGCTCTGGTGGTAGTTTAATTACTAAAGCTATCTTTCCACCTCACGTGTTGCCAACCGTTGCAGTATTAACGAATATGGCAAATTTCCTACTATCACTGCCACTACTGGTAAGTTTAATGATTTTCTATAATATACACTTATCCATATACATTTTATATATTCCAGTTCTTTTACTTATTCAGATATTTTTCATGTTAGGACTTTCATTTATCTTCTCTTCACTAAATGTTTACGTAAGAGACATACAACACATCATGTCCAATATATTTAGTTTATTATTTTTTCTCTGTCCTATTGTTTACCCAGCAGACAAAGTACCTGCTCAGTTCAGCTTTACACTCTCTTTGAATCCCATCTCGAGATTGATAATTAACTATCAAAAAGTCATAATTAATGGCGTTTCACCAGATTTTAAAGACTTACTAATATTAGCAAGCATTTCTTTTGTAACATTTGGGATAGGTTGTCTCGTTTTCAATAAATTTAGAGATCAATTTGCGGAGTCTATATAAATAATGAGCAAGACGAATATGAATAATTACGTCATAGATCAATTTGTGAATACCCTCCAATATGGTGATGCTATCTCTGGAGAAGTTCTTAGCATGCAAAGAGTTCTTCACGAGCTTGGTATTCAATCAGATATCGTGGCTCTTCATACCCATGAAAAATACTTAGGTCTCACAATATCACCTGAAGAATTCCTAAATAAAAGAAAGGAAAGAACAAACACTAATACAAAATCAGCAGTTATAAACCACTTCTCGATTTCCTCATCTCTAAACGAACTCTTTAGAGATCTTAAACAGACTAAAAAAGTCATGCTATATCACAACATGACTCCATCAAAATGGTATCAAGGATATAACTCAAGAGTATACTCAGATCTAGAAAAAGGGGCTGAAGAAATTTCTACTTTAAAGGATATTGTCGATCTTGCAATAGCGGACTCTACTTTTAATGCTAGCGAATTATTAGAGTTAGGTTTTAAAAATGTAGAAGTTTTACCACTACCACTAGACCCTAAAAGATGGGAGATTCCATCAAACGAAGGGATAAAACAAGTATTAAAAAATACAGAAGTACCTACCGTAAACATACTACATGTTGGTAGATTCGCAGCTAATAAAAAAATAGAAGATATACTACAAATATTCTATTTTTATCACCACAAACTAAACAAGAATAGTAAACTCTGGTTAGTAGGTAACGATACTGATACAGAAATATATTCTTTTGAACTAAGAAGAATAACTAAAAAACTAGCTCTTGAGCATGCTGTAAATTTTTGTGGGACCATTTCTGATTCTGAGCTTAAATCATTTTATGAAAGTGCTGATGCTTATCTTTGCACCAGTGCTCACGAAGGCTTTTGTGTACCTGCAATTGAGGCATTTCATTTTGAGGTACCAGTAGTTTCTTTTGGAGGAACTGCGCTTACTGAAACGCTAGGAGAAGGAGCCGTGACTGTACCAAATAGAGATCATATCTTAGCAGCATTTGCCGTTGACCAATTACTAACTAATCAAACACTAAAAAGCAGTCTAATAACTAAGGCTAAAAAAGAATTAACAAGATTTGATATTAACAAATTCTCTTCATCTCTAAATTCACTATTAATTGAAAAAGTATTATCTGAATAATGAATTCGCCTAAAGATAATGCTAAAAAGACAGTTGCATTAGATATCAGAGGCTTAAGTCCTAATTTTAAATCTCATTTTGGCAGAGGAACGGGGAGATATATTTATGAAATCAGCTCTAGATTAAAAAATTTCAAACATCAAAATCTAAATTTTAAAGAAATCTCTGAAAAAGATTTAAAACCATCTAAAATACAAGATAAAATTCTAAATTTATCACCTTTGGGAAAAGTTACTTTAGAATGTCAGATATTCTTTCCAAGAAATATAAAAAAAATAAACTCTGACTTAATTCACTTTTTCTTCCATGGAGATGCTCCAGCATACCCCTTAACAAAACAAATTACCTCTATTCTAGATGTTATACCTTTAAAATTCCCCGAACTATACTCTAGCGGCTTTGGTGGGCTAGGATTCAAACTAGCTAGATACCTTGAAAATAAAGCTGCAATATCATCTACTGGAATAATCGCTATAAGCGAAGCTACAAAAAAAGATGTAATTGATATTTTTGGGATAAAAGAAGACCGTATTTTCGTCACTCCTCTTGGAGTAGATCCTCGTTTTTTCATCTTACCTGAGGACAAAGATAGCAAAGAAAATATAAGAACTAAGGCCAGAGAAAAACTTAGCTTTGCAAAAGATCAGCAAATACTGTTTTACTTAGGTGGTATTGATCCTAGAAAAAATGTCTCTTTTCTAATTAAAATATTAGAAGAACTCAAGAAAAACTCTGATTTTAAGGAAAGTAAACTAGTAATTGCTGGTAATTATGAAAATGACAAACATTTTCCTAGCCTCAAAAATGAAATTAATAAATCTATTTACTCAAAAGACATATTACTTCCTGGATTCTTAAGTGAAGAAAAACTAAAAGATTACTTCCTAGCAGTAGACTGCTTCGTATTTCCATCACTCTATGAGGGCTTTGGATTACCTGTAATTGAAGCTATGGCTGCTGGCTTACCAGTATTTGCGGGACAAAACTCCTCGATACCTGAATTAATGAAGAGCTTAGATAAGAAGTCGGGGGGATGGATGCTAGAAGATAATAATATAGGCGCCTGGGTAGAAAAAATTAAAGAAATTCTCACAGAATTTGATAAAAATAGCGAATTTAAATATCGTGCTCAGGCAAACTGCATAGAAAATGCAGGACAATTTACATGGGATAAAACAGTTAACTTAACTGTTTCTGCATATGATTATTTTTTAAACAAATAAGGCTTCTTCATAAATGAATAATCGCATATCCAACATGAAACTGTTTGGAGATATTATTTTTTTCATGCTGCTTGGATCTATTCCACGTCTTGCAGTTCTTTTTAGCTCTAACGCAAGTATAGAATCAGATGAAGCCATAGTAGGCTTGATGGGCCTTCACATTACAGAGGGTCTACCAGTTCCAACTTTCTATTACGGGCAAGCATATATGGGCTCCCTTGAAGCAATCCTTGCTTCAGTTTATTTTACTCTATTTGGGTTAAATAATTGGGCACTAAAGCTTGTACCTTTTACTTTTTCACTATTACACATATTTAGCAGTTATCTACTAGGGTTTATTATTGGAAAAAGAGCCGGTGGCAGAATTGCTGCACTATACGTCGCACTGGCACCATGCTCTTTAATAATTTGGAGCAGTAAGGCTAGAGGTGGATTTATTGAAACTCTATTCTTTGGTTCAATTGCTCTTAGCCTAACTCACTTATTTCTAAATTCTAATTTAAAAAATAGTTTTAAAAAAAATATTAGTCTGATTTCCGCACTGGGATTTGTTCTTGGACTTGGTTGGTGGACTAATAATCAAATTGTTTTTTTCATGGCTCCTATAGGACTTGGAATATTAATTTTCATGATAACTAATAGGGTAAAAGTTTATGACGTTATCTCTTACCTATTTTCAGGACTATTTGCCTTTATAATAGGTGGCTTACCTTTTTGGATCTACAATACTAGTTCTCACCCTAAGTGGGAGAGTTTTGAAGTTCTTTTTGGCAAAACTGCAGGAGATTCTAGCACACTTTATTTTAAAGAATTTTGGTCGACTGCACTTCCGATAATACTTGGTGCTAGTAAATTCTGGACGGATTACGATATATATCCGAACTCAACAACTATTGTTTACACTCTAGTTATACTTTTAATATTACCAATAATTATTGCATTAGGATCAATCTTAAGACCCAAGAAATACAGACTAAATAACTACAGTTCTATAAAAATTTGGTCTATCTATAATCCAATAATACTTTTCTTCATTCTAACTCCTATTATTTTTTCATTCAGTAGTTTCGGATGGCTATCAAGAGCTCCTAGATATCTACTGCCAATGTATTCTGTGATACCCGCACTTCTAGCGCTGGCCCACTCACTCATTCCGGCAGAAGGATTTATGAAATCGTCATACAACGTTAGAAAAATATTTATCTTAATATTGGGCTTATTGATTTTAAATAATCTAGCTTCTAATTATCTCGGGGGTAAAATAACTAACGAAGGCCAACCAATGGTTTATCTTGGTGAAAGAGTCGCTGAAGATCATAAACCTTTGTATGAATGGTTAGCAAATCACAACTGCACTCATATCAATACTAACTATTGGATAGGATATAGAATAGCATTTGAAACTAAAGAACATGTTACATTTACTAGATTCGGAATGCCTAGATCTCTTAGAATTCCTGAATATGAAGATAATAAATTAAAACCAGCTAATATTTATAGCAACGCTGACAAAAATAGCTGCGGAGAGACTTATGTTTTAGTCAAAACGGAAGTTTCAGCAGTTACGGACTGGCTAGAATCTACAGGTCAAGGATTTAAAAAAGAAGCTGTTGGTGATTACACTGTAATCTATAACGTAGGACACTTTCGCCCAGAAGGAATCGAGATCGACCATCAAAGTATAATAACTACCAAAAGAACACACATTCCTCCAGGAAACCAACCTTTAAATGACTTTACTAAAGATCTAAATACTCTTTTTGACAAAAGTACCGAAAGCAGATGGAGAACTGGAAGAAGCCAAATTCCTGGCATGGCAATAGAGCTCGATTTCAAATTTCCAATTAATATTGGGAGAATTGAGTTTGATTTTGATAGATTTCTTCACGATGCGCCTGTTTCACTTTTGATAAGTGGCTATAAACGTGACGGAAGTAGGGTTTCTCTGTTCGACATGAGAAATAAGTCTTTCCAAGGATCCATAATTCAAGGAGATTTCCCTCATCTTCCAGATGTTTGGGATATTAGATTTGATCCGATTGAAATAAAAACAATTAGATTCGAACTAATGGAGGGTGGCTCAATATTCGATTGGTCCATACCAGAACTTAGGCTTTTTGAAATTTCCGCAAATAAGAATTATAGAAAGACAAATTAATCTAATAATAAATCTTTTTATACCTATTTTTTATGAGCCTTAACTGTGGAATCGTAGGACTACCTAACGTCGGTAAATCAACTATATTTAACGCTATGACCTCTGCCGGAGCAGAAGCAGCTAACTATCCTTTTTGCACTATAGAACCAAATACTGGGGTAGTATTTGTCCCTGATGAAAGAATTAATATCCTTGGTAAAATTAACAAATCAGAAAAAGTAATCCCTACCGCAATTGAATTTGTCGATATTGCGGGACTTGTTAAGGGTGCTGCAACGGGGGAAGGTCTTGGAAATCAGTTCTTAAGTCATATTAGAAATGTTGATGCCATAATCCATGTTGTTAGATGCTTTGAGGACTCGAATGTTACCCATGTTGAAGGTTCCGTGGATCCAGTTAGAGATGTTGCATTAATCGAAACAGAATTAATGCTATCTGACCTAGCAAGCGTTGATAAAAGATTAGACAAAGCTAGGAAAGCTGCAAAATCTGGAACCAAAGAGATGCAAGAAGAACTACAAGGTTTAGAAATTGCCAAAAAATATCTAGATGAAGGTATTATGCTCACAGAGTTAACAAACGAAGATGAGAAAAAACTAGTTTCAAAGCTCGCTTTAATAACTGCAAAGCCTGTTGTTTTCGTTGCTAACATCGGTGAAAACGAGCTTGGTAACCCTAATCAACATGCAAAAGCTTTAGAATCTCTTGCAACCTCAAGAGGGAATGCTTTTGTCTACCTATCTGGACAAGTAGAATCAGAAATTTCTGTGCTTGGTGAAGAAGAAAAAAAAGAATTTATGGATGCTCTAGACATTAAAGAATCTGGTCTAGAAACTCTAGCTAGAGCTAGTTATCAGGCGTTAAATCTAATAACTTTCTTCACTTCTGGCCCAAAAGAAACTAGAGCTTGGACTATTTCAAAAGGTGATAATGCAGTCGATGCGGCTGGTCAAATTCATACTGATTTTGCAAAAGGCTTCATAAGAGCAGAA
Source organism: Pseudomonadota bacterium (assembly GCA_027487795.1). Taxonomy (GTDB): domain Bacteria; phylum Bdellovibrionota_C; class UBA2361; order SZUA-149; family DAOLCO01; genus JAIYCX01. Next base: position 226,525 of record JAIYCX010000031.1, read on the forward strand.
GTAATAGGATATAATGATTTTATAACTTGCGGCGGTGAATTGAAATCTAAAGAGCAAGGAAAACTAAGATCTGAAGGCAAAACTTACCTAATGACAGACGGCGACGTAGTTCATTTTAGATTTAACGTATAACAGTTAACTAAACTTTAACATCGCTGAAAAACCTATTATCTTTAGCAAGTTACGATTGCTAATTATGTGAACGATCCTTGCACTAAGTATCACTTACGACATTATAATAGGTCAAAATTCTAGATCAATTTCTTAAATATCAATCGCAAAGATATCGAACATCACTAACCAAAAAGTTGATGTTCGATCACAACTAGAAAAACAAATTTACTTCTTTTTTACTTTCAAAGTAAAAATTATTGGATCTTTTATCTTTGAGAATCATCAAAGCTATGGTGTGCAACTTTTGATTTTTTTTAAATTAATTGTTACATACAAAAAAAAACTCTTGGGAACTTCCTCTAGATGTGATAGTTCTCATTAGTATCTACTTATGTTGTATCAAGTGGAAGAGTTAGTTCAGCGATGATTAGCTTTGCGAATCATCCAAAAGTGCTCAGTTTAGTAGTAAAAACGGTACTTCGGAAGAGCTGAGTTGATTAATCGAAGTTAAACTGAAATTAGGGAAATTTAATATGGCGACTACAAAAAAGGCAGCTCCTAAAAAGGCAGCTCCAAAAAAGACTGTTGTTAAGAAGACAGCAGTAAAGAAGGCAGCTCCTAAGAAGGCTGTTGTTAAGAAAGCGGCTCCTAAGAAGGCTGCTGTTAAGAAGGTAACTGCTAAGAAGGCTCCAGCTAAGAAGGCAGTTGCAAAGAAGGCAGCTCCTAAAAAGGCAACTGCTAAGAAAGCTCCTGCTAGAAAGGCAGCTGCTGTAAGAAAGAAGCCAGCTAGACCAGCAGCAAGAAAGGCTAAGCCAGCTGCTAAGAAAGCGGTAAAGAGAGCTTAATTATATCTAATTAAGCACGGGGTGGATTTATTCTCCCCCGAGAAAGCCACCGAAAGGTGGCTTTTTTGTTTTTAATTCTAAAACTTAGCAAATAATCTTTCTTGAAAAAACATCTTGAAAAAATCTACGCTAAAAATTGATTTACAATCAATACAAACAGATAAAAGAGTACTTGGTAGAGCATTATCATTAATTGAGAATGAAGATGCAGCAGCTTCACCTTGGTACGAAAGCCTATATAAATCGACAGGTAAAGCACGAATTTGGGGCTTTACTGGAGCACCAGGTGCTGGGAAATCTTCATTGATTAATGTTTTAATTAAAGAAATCAGAAATAACTTAAACCTATCCGTAGCAATTCTGGCTATAGATCCTTCCAGTCCCTATACCGGTGGTGCCATCCTAGGCGATAGAACACGAATGTACGAATCGGGTAATGATGAAAAAGTATTTATTAGATCAAGTGCGAGTAGAGGTAAGTTAGGAGGACTCAGTTCCAAAACTCCCGAAATGATTCACGTACTAGATGCCGCAGGATTTGATATAATAATAGTAGAGACTGTTGGTGTAGGTCAAGGCGAATTAGATATCATGAGAATTGCCGACGTAATTACAGTAGTACTCTCACCGCATAATGGCGACTCTCTCCAAACTCTAAAAGCAGGAATAATAGAAGTCGCAGATATTTTTGCACTAAACAAATCAGATTTATCTGGAATTAATAATCTAGAAAAAGATTTAAAATTTGGTCTTTCCCTAGGATCATCACTGATATCTGAAAATCCTGAAATAATAAAAACTTCCACCGTCTCAACTGAGGGAGTGGCTGACCTTCTAAGCAAACTAAATAAAAAATCTGAACAACTATCAAGCAACGGAGAGCAAGTACGAAGAAGGCATGCTGCACTTTCTTTTGAATTCGATTATTTAGCAAGAGACATGACCTATCAAATACTTGAAGACCTGCAAGATCTTAAAGACTTGAAAAAAAACTTAAATCAAAAGATTAAACTAAGAGAAGTAAGCCCTAGAGAAGCATCCTCTGAGCTACTTACCGCTTTCAAGTCTAAACTTAAATTGATCTAAAGATAAGCTACTATCTTTTTCAATATTATTATAAATAAATTCTGTGCTTTTATTGAAGAATTCAGGATTTACGTTTTTTGTATGTTTAAAAAAAATCTGCCTCCTTGGATTAGAACCATTTAAATCTTGATCAGATAGAGATATTGCTCCTTGTATAGCTGGAATACCAAACCACTTCAATATTGGAGTATTGCAAGAATACTCTTCTAAGGAAAAATTTAAAGAAGTAAATCTAATATCTGGATCAATTAAGAACTGTTCTAAAGGTACATCACTATAAGAATCTACAGACACTCGACATTTTATTTTACTAACAATCCTAGAATTTTCATACCTATCAAAAATAGTATTAAAAAAATAACTAATAGGTTTATCGTCTGTAAGAAAACCTTCTATTTTTAAAATTGTAGACTCTTTCTTATCCTCTTCTCCCCCAACCTCAAAAATTCCACCTCTGAAGTCAAAGATTTCTTTCTCTGAAATATGAGAAAGAAAATCAAAAAGTTCTAAATTAATTGAACTGAATAAATGCCAACAATGGTTTGAACTTAAAGGTTCTAAGAGAGGAAATAAGCTATGATTATAAGAAAAAACACTTTCCCTATAAATCCAGAGTCCTCTATTAGAAAATTCCAAATTAAGAATAACTACTTAGGTAAAAGTTCTGATTTTATTTCTGGTTTTACTTTTAGTTTTAATTGTTCAAGTAATATCTTATTTAATCTTTCCCCAGCTTTCTTTTTAGACTCTTCTAAAAATTTATACTGTTCGTCTAATAAAACTTTATTATCTGAAGCTGGGGCAATTTTTTCTATTTTTCCAAGTCCGATAAGATAACTAGATCCATCAATTCCAGATATTACCTTATCAACAAACTTACTGCTTCTAGCTTCTCCAATAACTAAGTTTTTTTCCTGTGGATTTTGAATAAAAGGTATAGAAAGAAGTGCGATTTTATCGGCCGCAATTTCTGTAACTTCTAACTTTTTAGCCTTAAAGAAGCTTTTAAAAGTAAGCTCTGTGTTTGCTAATAATGATTCCTTAAATTCTTTTATTAGCTTCTCCGCAAATAACTTTGTAGTTTCAGTTACTTTTTTCCTTTCCAAAGTTTTTGTAATTTCAAAAGTTACCTCTTCTAAAGTTTTTGGTCTAACTTCCTGAGCCTCAATAGCATAGACTATAGTCACATCTCCCGCAGATGACTTATCGTACAACCTAAGGGCCCCAGAAGGTAGTTCGGTAATAAACTCAACCAAGCCCTTATCAGTTATCGATGTAGGTCTAGATTCATTGCTAACCGGCTTATCTACTGCAATTACCTGAGCATTAATCTTTGCTGCTTCTTCCTTTAATAATTCAGGAATTTTCGACGCAATTTCCGATTCAAGTTTTTTAACTAAAGACTCTGCTGATACCATCGCATATTCAGGTGCTAAGCTAGCTTTTATTTCTTCCTCTAAAGAAGCACGAACTGCCGATAATGGCTTTTTAAAAGAATCAGTAGCTTCATTTACTCTAACTATTAAAAAATCAGATCCAGATTCTATTACTTCTGAAATAGATCCTTTATTTAGATTCTTAACTGCGCTTTGAATATCATCTGTTAATGAAGTTTCATCTACCAAAGCTTCTCCAACTGTTATGATAGCACCTTGATCTTTAAAAACTTTAAGATCGATCATAGGATCCGCTAATAATTTTTCCCTAGCGGCAGTAGAAAGTGCTTTAATCTCTTCAACATTGTCTTTAGGTTCATTTTTAGTATCAACTAATTTAGCTAGTTCATTTTTAGAAGATGAGAATCTAACCTGATCTACTTTAAGCTTTCTAGGTACTTCAAATTTCTTTCCAGAATTTTCATAGGCTTGAATTAAATCTGCCTCATCAATAACTACTTTGTCTCTAAATGAATCTGCCTTAAATGTTACTATTAAAGGTAGAACAGCTCTAGAAGTAACAAAAATTTCTTTATTTTTTTCATAATATTCAGAGATCTCCGAAGCCGAAACTGCGTCAGTAGACTTTTGTTCTGGGATTTTCACATAGTCTATACCAATCTTTTCTTGTAATTTTTCATAACGCTTGCTTAGTTCTACCGGCCCTATCGATCCAGCATTTTCAAAAATATCGGTTAGTTGTTTTTCCATTAAAGATTCTTTCATCTCTGCCAAGAAAGCGGATTCAGTAATACCTTGATTACTTAAAAAATTCTCAAACTCAACTCGAGTAACTCCATTAGAAAAAACTGGTAATCCCCTAACAGCAGCTTCAACCTGAGATTTAGAAGCGGATAGTCCTATTGATTTAAAAAAATCCGTCAGCAACGTTTTATCAATCATGTCATCAAGAACTCGTTGTTTTAAGTTCAACATAGTTTCAAACTGATCGAACTGAGCACCGAACTGCTTAACAAACATTGATCTTACTCTTGCATAATCTTTTAAGTATTCACTCATCCGCACTTCCTTACTACCAATAACTGCAATAGTAGGATCCATAGACTGGCTTCTTAATTGATCAAGACCGAAAGGCACCATCATCAAACCACACATACTAACAATAAAGAGGCCCACAATTCCTCTTCGGTTTCTTCTAAAGAATTCAATCATAGAAATACTTAATTTTGTAACTAAATAGATATTTTTTAATTACTTATATATAGCTATTAATTAAAAATTCTAAAATAGACATATGGCAAAATTAGATAAAATCGATGACGAATTTTACCCTGTGTATCTTCAAATACCAGCAGAAAAAATTGTAGAACTTAAATTTCTACTAGAATCATATGAAGGGATCGGAGAACTTAGAACTTTAGATAATGATATAGCCTTAGTTGTCATTCTAGGACTAAAAGATACAGCCGCTCAAATTAGAAAAATTATAGAAAGTGAGAAAGAAAACCTTAAATGCCTTGAAGTTGGCCAGCCAGATTGCATCAGCTCTGACTGGTTAATAACGACTAGTAACGATTAACTAGACTTACCAAACCACCCTTTTCTTAAATCAAGTAGGCGTTCATAAGCTTTGTGGATTTTTTCAAACTTTTCCCTCTCGTCCGTATCTGAAGTATCAGGATGGTACTGCTTAACTAAAGCTCTGTATGCTTTTTTAATGTCTGCGTCTGTCGCATTATCATCTAATTCAAACAAAGATAATAATGATGAGTACTCATCATCAGACTCAACAATCTTTGCATAACCACGATTTGTTTTTTTCTTAAACGAGACTTTTTCAGTAACGCTCTCCATATAGGAGCCAATATCAAGATCTGGGCCTATAAAGTAAAATAGTAAGCCTGCTAATGAAACTAAAAGTATTACAAACAAACTAGAAACTAAATATATCCAAAAGAACAATCGTCCCTGAAAAAAAAGACTTATCCTAGAAGAAATATCCAAAGTACCTAAAACTTCCTTTGTAATAAAAGGATTAGATATTTCTATTAAACTAGGATCATCGATAGAATACTGAACTAGCTTGCTTTTTAGTTCTAAAGATGAAGAATAATTCTTAGGATCAGAATCTAGGATATTGATAATTATCGCTAACTCCTCCCCTCTTTTTTCTTGTACTAATTTTTTACCCGCATTTAAAAATTGGGCGTCAGAACTTGAAAGACAAGATTTTAAATCACTAGGCAAGGAATTTAAAAATTTAGAAATCCAGCCTACCTCCTCATTACTTAATTTCTTATATTTAAAGTTAGATTTTGAAAAATCTAAATAACAATTAGCTGGAGCTCCAAATTCTTTATTTATAGAAAAAAGTAATGTTGTCCAAAAATTCCAATTATTTGCGATTAGTCCTGAGTCAAATCTATTTCTAAGTTGGAAGACGGGCTTTTCAAAATAATTATTGATTGCAATAAATTCATTATTTAATATTTGAAGTTTCGATATCTCACCCTCTTCTTCTGATAATTTTAAAATTACTTCTTCAATTTTAATCAAACTATCAATATTTTGATTAAACTTACTAGTAGGCAGAAAAAGTGCCTTACCTAGTTTTTTATAATGATTTAGACTTTCTAATGTTATACCACCAACTTCACTGTTTATTTTTGCTTTTAAATAACTCTCGATACTAGGTAATAGATCTGCCTTAGTAAGATTTGAATAAATCGCAGGTGTTATTTTAGTAGGATCTTCTAATACTATTTCTATAAACCGCTCGGAAAACTCTTCTTTAGTGAAAGTAGAATTATCTAAAGAAGAAAAAACTTCTTCTATTGAATACTGTTGTGCAGAAACAGAAAGAGGAGAAATTACACAGAAAAAAACTGGCAGTAGCGCAAATAATAAGGATAGACGTGTAGGTCTATAAAATAAAATATTGAATATTTTATTAGTCTTCAATGATTCCAAAAAAAGGAAATTCCAATATTTTCTCATCTTCAATTAAACTAGAGGTATTTGCACTAACTACACCTCTAATCACACCTCTTGTTCTTGGATCAAGTGATATTTCAATAAGCTGGCCAATATAGTCTTGTTTTAAGGCTACAGTCACTGATTTTAAACTTGTCGATACCTCATTCACCACTATTTTATTGGCAGTACTTAGGTTTTGAACTCTAATCAATTTCGTAAACATTGTATTTGCAGAATTTTTTTGACTCAGGGAACCAAAATTGACTGATTTTGGAGTAAAACTAAGGTCACCAAATGCAAAAAAAGTTATTTGATAATTAATAGTTTCCTGCTTAGGCATATTGGTTTTAATTACTATTCTACCTCGATTCTTACCAAGAGGTAAGATTTTAGTTGAGGTAATATTTACAGTATAATGTGTATCTGAAACCTTATTAAATTGAGCTTTTAAATAATCAGATTTAGTCAAAACTTCTTGAATAATAAAAGGTGAGCTTCTACTTATTAATTCAATCTTTTGCGAAATAGGAATACGTCTACTTATCTCTCCCAAGTCAACCCTTCCAGGAGTTATCTGAATATCAGGTAAAATATTAGCTTTTACATAAAAAATTATCGATGAAGGCTTAGGATCATTAGTATAAATCCTTATTGGTTTATTTTTAACCCCTTCGAATGCTTCAGTTTCAAAAGTTACTCTTAGTTGAGTTTCCTCTCCTGGTTTTACGATAGGATTATTAACTACAGCAGCTGTACATCCACAGGCAGGACTAACTTGTTTTATAATTAATGGCTGTGTACCAATATTCGCAATTATAAATTCATGGGTAAGAACATCTCCCTTAGAGACGGCTCCAAAGTCTTTTATTGTTTCTGTTACTGATATCTTAGGACCTGAAATTTTAAGGTCAAGAGATTTAGAATTAGTAGTTTCTGAATCAGCTCCCCAAGCAACTGTAAAATTAAGTAGGCATAAAAAGATGACAACTTGAAATCTCATTTATATATACCTTACTTTAAACTAAGCTGCTTTAGGCAATTGAGTTAGATTATTTGCTAAATCTTGCTTACTGAATTCCTCTGCAGATTTTCTCTTTTCTTCTTCAAAAAGATTTTCTACTAACTTAGTACTTACGTGACCTAAAACAAATTGATCATACTCTAATATCTTCTTTAGCAAAGGCATATTAGTTGTTACACCACCAATTATGCACTCACTAAGAGCTACTCTCATTTTTTTAATTGCCTCATCACGGTCTCTACCTTTTACGATTATCTTAGCAATTAAAGAATCATAAAAAGGAGGGATTTTATAACGGTCATAAATTGCAGAATCTACCCTAACTCCTAAACCTCCCGGTGGGTGATATCCTTCGATCATTCCCGGAGAAGGTGCGAAGGTATATGGATCTTCGGCATTTATTCTGACTTCGATAGCATGACCTGTAAATTTAATATCTTCTTGCTTAAAAGAAAGTTCTCTACCAGCTGCAACCCAGATTTGTTCTTTTACAATATCTGTTGATGTAACGAATTCAGTAACAGGATGCTCGACCTGAAGTCGAGTATTCATTTCTATAAAATAAAACTTCTCATCTCTTGGATCAATAAGATATTCTAAGGTTCCGCACGTTGGATAACCGATAGATTTTCCTAGCCTAACAGCAGACTCATACATCGCATTTCTTGTTGTCTGTGACAAATTAGGTGCTGGACTTTCTTCTACAATTTTTTGATATCTTCTCTGTGTAGAGCAGTCTCTTTCTCCAAGATGAACTACATTATGATGTTGATCACCAATAATTTGTACTTCAACGTGACGTGCGTTTGGAATATATTTCTCTACATATAAATTTGGATCATTAAATGCAGCTTCCACCTCACGACTAGCTTGCTCAAATAGTCTTGTAAATTCATCTGCTGAATGAACTATCTTCATTCCACGACCACCGCCACCAGCGACTGCTTTAATTAGAACAGGAAAGCCAATTTTTTCTGCCTCTACTAAAGCTTCTTCTGGACTGACTCCAGCTGCAATTGAACCCGGAACAACTGGTACTTCATATTTTATAGCAATTTTTCTAGCTACCGCCTTATCTCCCATCAACCTCATATGTCGAGCCTTGGGACCGATAAATGTGATTCCACATTGACCACAAATTTCAGCGAAACTTCCATTCTCACTTAAAAAACCATAACCTGGATGAATGGCCTCTGCACCAGTGGCAACAGCTGCAGAAATTATAGAAGAAATATTTAAATAAGATTCTGTAGGTGATGGAGGTCCGATACAAACACTTTCATTTGCTAACTTTACGTGAAGAGCATCTGCATCTGCAGTAGAATGAACAGCAACTGTCTTAATACCAAGCTCATGACAAGCTCTAATAACTCTAACTGCAATTTCGCCTCTGTTAGCAATTAAAACTTTTTTAAACGGTATTGTTTTTTGAGCTGCTTCTAATTTTAGCAGTCTGCTACTTTCATGATCTAAAATTTCTAAATCAGTATCAATCATCATTTTAAGAACCTAATTATGAGTGCTCTATTTTGTAGATAACCTCTCCGTATTCAACCATCTGACCATCTTCTAGGCAGATTTCTACGATCTTACCACTAAACTCAGAATCAATTTCATTCATAAGTTTCATAGCTTCAATGATACAAAGGACATCGCCTTTCTTAATTTGATCACCGACTTCAACAAATGGCTCAGCATCAACAGCTGGTCTTCTATAAAAAGTACCAACCATAGGTGATCGAATTTCTTTTAAATTCTTGGAAACTGGTTTATTGGTCTGCGAAGAGTCTGCTGAAGTTGCAACAGCTGGTGTATTATCCGATACAGGACCCGCCGAAGGTGCCGCTGGATTAGCATACATCGGAGGTGCGTAAAATTGTTGTGGATAACCTGCTTGATAAGCATTGTTTGATACATCCTTTGGACCTCTTTTAAGCCAGATTTTCTCATCTTCTCTTTCTAGCTTAAATTCTGTTACTTCATGTTTTTCGAGTGTTTCTAGAAGTTTTTGAATGTCATCTATTGCTAAAGGTTTGTGCTCATCTGTTTTAACAGATTTAGACACCATATCTTTCTTATCGGAAGCCATATTTCAACGACCCTTTGATTTATTTAAGAGTTATTTTTATTTTTTGAAGAAGTAGAATTTAACAACTGTAAAAGCTGAATAAGAACTAAACTTTACCTTCTTTGTAAACCACGTGTTTTCTAGCTACTGGATCGTATTTTTTTACTTCCATCTTCTCTGGCTTCTTACGTTTATTCTTCGTAGTAGTGTAGAAATGACCAGTATTTGCTGTTGAAACTAGCTTTATTATATCTCTCATAAAATCTCCTAGCGTTTTATTATTCTATTATGAAAATCTTTCTGTTTGAAAATTTCTTTATATGAAAATCATACGATTTTAAACTCACACGATGTTAAAATTAATATTCGTATGAACAAATTAAAATAGCCAAGAACCATAATTTAAGCTAACAACTAGCTTCAAATATGATACTTTGGTGGGCTGATGTATAGCTCAAAGAGGGAAATGACGCAAAATTTGATCTCAAAATCTACTTTCGGAGTAGTTGACCTAGGCTCTGCTGCCCTTCGTTTCGATCTTTATCAAATCCCAGATAACAAGCTAAAAATAATCAACTTAATTAATAATACACGCTATTTACTCAGATTAGGCAATAGAGACGGCAACACCGAAATAAATACAAAAAAAGTAGAAAATACCCAAAACGCCTGTAAAGAAATAAGAAAAATACTAGATCAGTATGCTAATGTTAAGTTTTCCAGCGTTGCTACAGAATCTTTAAGAGCTGCAATTAATGGAAATCTCATCTCTCAATCCTGTTCTGAAATTCTAAAAACTGACCTAAATATAATATCACCAAGCGAAGAAGCTAGACTTACGAGCTTAGGGATTTGTTTCTTTGAAAAAATGGATAGTTTAAATTTAAAACTAGGTGAAGAAGTCTTATTTATTGATATCGGTGGTGGCAGCACTGAAATTTCAAAACATATTTATGTAAATAAGAACAATCTTAGTCTTGAAACTAGCATAAGTACCAATGTCGGAGTCCTAGAAGGCGGATCAGACCCAGAGGCAATTCTTGAATTAATTAAAAAACTTAATATTAAGAAGAATTCAAAAATTATTGGATCAAGTGGAACATTCAGATCCATTTTAGAAATTCATAAAAATCTAAAAAAATTAAACCCTAATTTAAATTATCTTAGTAGTGAAGATATTGAAGAAATAATTTATCTGAGTAAAAAACTAACAAAAGAAGAGTATATAATTTTTACGGAGCCTGCTGCAAATAGAAGAGACCTACTTCCTAAAGGTTTTGAAATTGTAAGACTACTATTAAATGAAATAAATCCACATAACATATACGTATCTAAATTTTCTCTTAGACACGGTCTGCTGGCAGAGATGATCATGTCGGAATATGATCATCAAGCAAAACAAATTACAAACTCAGGTTGGGAAATTTGTAATTAAACATTTCGCTTATCTCTTAAAACCTTAGGTAGTGAAGGTAATATTGAGATAACTAGAATAGAAAGTATAATTAACAAAGAAATAAAAGGTGGTATCTCAATTAATCCTTCCCCAAGCATCTTCAAGCCAACAAATATAAGAATACAAGAAACACCATAAGATACATACTCAAATAGTTCCATCATACCTGCTAATAGAAAATACAAAGCCCTTAATCCCAATATCGCGAATAAATTACTTGAGTACACAATGAAAGGATCTCTCGTAATTCCTAAAATTGCAGGAATAGAATCCAGAGCAAATAAAACATCTGTTAATTCTACAACAATTAAAACTACCATTAGAGGCGTTGCATAAAGTAATCCTCCCTCTCTTATTGTAAAGTTCGGTCCTACATAGTCCATCTTTGTTCTAACAACTCTCTTCACAAGCTTTAAAACTGCATTACTTTCAAGATCTATAGTGTCTTTAAAACCTGATAAAGTTTTAAGGCCGGTTACTAAAATGATAGCTCCAAAAACATAAATTAACCATGAAAAGCTATGAAGCAAAGATACTCCTCCATATATCAATAGTCCTCTTGTAATAATAGCTCCCAAGACTCCCCAAAAAAGAATTCGGTGTTGATACTGAGGTTGTATAGAAAAATATTTAAAGATAACAATGAAAAGAAATAAATTATCTACACTTAATGATTTCTCAACTACGTAACCGGTTAAAAAAAGCATCGCATCGGCACTAGAATGCTCAATTCCTATACCTAACGAAAAAATCAATGCCAAAGTTACCCAAACAATCGACCAACTTAGAGCTTCTTTAAACTTTACTTCATGAGATTCCTTATGAAAAATCCCTAAATCTATTGCTAAGCAAGAGATCACGATAACAAATAGTATAATCCAGTCTATGTTCATTCTAATAATTCATTATAATAATAGTTAAATCCTTCTTCTTCCACTAAAAGACATTCTTAATGTCATATCATCTGCATACTCTAATTCCCCACCCTTAGGTAGCCCCTGAGCTAATCTTGTAACATTTAATTTAAGCTCATCTAATGCATCTGCTAGATAGAGAGACGTAGCATCCCCCTCTATAGTTGTACTAGTTGCTAATATTAGCTCAGAAAGTGGTAATATTACAGGATCTTCATTTACCTTAGTATTGATGTGAAGTCTCTTAATTAATTTATCAATTGTTAGATGCTCAGGCTTGACTCCTCTTAATGGTGACCATGATCCATGAAGAACGTGATATAGACCTCGATAGGAGCCACTTCTTTCTAAAGAAAAAATATCAGATGGCCTTTCAACTACGCAAAGCTGATCTTTAAGTCTAGAAGAATTTGAACAAATTTCACATACGAGATCATCCGATAACCCATGACAAAAAGAACACCACCTTAAACTTTCTTTGGCTAAAATAATTGAATCCGCTAATATTTTGACCTCTTCATTTTTTTTGTTTAAAATATGATAGGCTATACGATAAGCACTTCGCTCACCTACTGAAGGTAGCTTACTTAATTCAAATACTAATTTTTTAAAAGATCTAGGGACCACTAACTATCTCTTTTATTTGTTGAGTCCGCACTAACAACTTCTGGAATTATTTTTTCAATAGCACTTCCTTCAAATACTTCTAAAACAATTTTTACAGCTTCTCCATCTTTGGCTTCGGATTCTATTTTTTCAATTCTTTCTTTACGTTTTTGCTCAGTAGTATGCGCCTGCGAGCCCTTAATATGTCCATTCTTATTTATAGCAGACAATGTATTAGATCCCGTGTCTGAAACTGTGATCTTTTCAATGTGATTTTCAATAATAAAATCCACATTCCAATTATCAACGTGCGAAAAGACAGTTAGCTGTTTTTTTAAATTTGTAAATGCTTGTTTTTCTTTAATTGAATCAATTACGAAGCTAGTTCCTTTAAGTTTTAAAACTCCTGTTCTATCTTTTACTATAAAAGTGCTAGGAGCAACTCTAGTTAAGTAAGTAGTTAACAAGACTTCCGAACTCTTCTTTAAATGCCCCATGAATGAAGTCCAACTAAGGTCCTGCTGATAAACTTCTTTGTAGTTTTCAGCTATTGGCTTTTTTTTTTGCTCTTCTGTGTAATTACTTGAACTCGTAATCTCAGAATTTGGGGCACTAGCTAGTGTTACTGTAGACACTGGCATAATTGCAAGTGGTAATGAGGTTAACTTATTGGCATAGCATAGCTTAATTATTCCAGACTCTATTACATACTGCGCATATTCACTCTTAATAGCCGTATCACAAACTAATCTTGCTATTTCAAATAATATAGAAAAAGTTTCCGCAGACCTATTCTCTGTAATCTTTCTGATAGCGCTTTGTTCAACATCTGATAAATCTTTTAATTCAAAGAACCTATTTACAGCTTGAGCACCACGTCGACTAGCTAAACTATAAAGAAATACTAATCTAAAATATAATAAAAAGTCAGATAAAAAAGCTTTTACCTCTATTCCTTGATTAAAAGCATTTTCTACCTGATGCAAAGCTTCATCTTCATTAGCATTCAAAACTAAATCTATGAGATTAAGAAAATAACTCGCATCTAAAGTTCCAAACAATAAAGCCAAATCTGAAGATTTAAGCTCTTCATCTGTAAAAGAACATACTCTATCAAGCAGACTACTGGCATCTCTCATACCACCATCTGCGACTCTAGAAACTAGACGTAATACTTCTTGAGATATTTTAATACCTTCTTTTTGGCAGATATAAGTAAGCTGAGAAACTATATGTTCTGATCTTAACTTTCTAAAAGTATGTTCTTGACAACGTGACTTTACTGTATCGGGAATTTTATGTGTTTCCGTTGTAGCAAGAATAAATAAAGTATTCTTTGGCGGCTCCTCGATACTCTTAAGTAGGGCATTAAAAGCAGCCGTTGATAACATGTGAACTTCATCTATAATATAAATCTTAAACTTTATTCCTGGCGGAGTTGCTGTATATAAAGTTTCAATTAATTCTCTTACATCTTCTACGCTATTGTTTGAAGCTCCATCTATTTCAATGACAGCAAGATTATTTCCCTTTGCGATCTCCTGACAGCTACCACACTCTCCACAAGGAACAGGTTCTTCATTAACTAAAGAAATCGAAGCGCAATTTAATATTTTAGCTAGTATTCTTGCGCATGATGTTTTTCCAACACCTCTTGGTCCGCTAAATAGCAGAGCGTGAGGAACCCGATCTCTAGTGACTGCATTAGAAAGTGCCAAAGTCACATGATCTTGACCAGTAACTTCACTAAATTTTTGGGGTCTATATTTTCTAGCAAAAACTAAATATGACATGAGGCCAGTATATTAATAAAAACCGAGTAATGATAGAAAGAAGTTGGTCAAGACCACGACACAGATAACTAACGCTACCACTGCTTCCTTTCGGATCTGATGGGGTTTACGGGCTAACTTGCATGGCCTCAACCATAAGAAGCCAGCTTACTACTCTATTGCGAAAATTAGATCAAGTAGTGCTTAAAGTTGTAAACTATTAATATAATTAAATATTTACAACATGCCATTATTGATAAGCTATTAAATACTTAAAATTACGACACTAATGATAACTAGCACCTTCAATTTCGGAACTTAGATCAACTTTTTCTACTTGGTTAACTCCATTTGACGAAGAATTTACCTTTCTCCTATCTCCTCGAAGAACTAGACTTAACGATTTAGCAATCTCTTTTAACGACTCTCCATATTCTTGCAAAGTAACACTACTAGCTGCTGTCTCTTCTGCTGCTGCTGCATTTAATTGAGTAGTATTATTTAGCTCATCAATTGCTCTTTCAACTTGAGCAATACCTGTAGATTGTTCACTCGCCCCAGCTGCAATTTCTTCTACTAATTTTTTTACCTCTACAGCCTGGTCTAGAATATTATCTAATACCAAAGAAGTACCATGAACTCCATTGCTACCATCTTTTACTTTTTCCACACTAGCATTTATTAATGTAGCAATTTCTCTTGCAGCGTCTCCACTTCTATGAGCTAAACTTCTGACCTCTTCCGCTACGACAGCAAATCCTTTCCCAGCATCTCCCGCTCTAGCTGCTTCCACAGCAGCATTTAATGCAAGTAAATTAGTTTGGAATGCTATTTCATCTATTATTCTTGTTATTGCTTGAATTTCTTCTGAACTTTTTGTGATATCTTCCATAATTGTTACAAGAGTATTCATTGACTTCTTACCCTCTTCCGTAACTTGACTGTTTTTTATAGCTATCTCCTTAGCATTTGAAGCACCTTTTGCATTACTAGAAACTAAATTTGATAAATCTTTAATACTAGCTGAAATTTCTTCTAATGCCGCTGCTGACTCTTGAGATCCTTGAGCTATAGATTGACTAGTTCTAGCAAACTCATCACTAGATCTAGAAATTCCTCTACTATTATCACTAACTCCAAAACTATAACTAAGTAATTTTTTTGTTGCTGATTTTAAAGTGTAAATATTACACAAAACTAGAACTAGCCCACCTATTAATGAAATTATTATTTTAAATAATAATTCATTACTTTCTTTCAAATAATCAACTTCAATATCTTGATAGCTTTTACTTGCTGCGGAAACTTTTAATGTTATTAATTCAGAAAATGTTGACAAAACTTTGTTTCGAATAGGAACTAATACACTCTGTATCATTTCATTTCCATCATTTATTAATTGATTATTATCGACATTTTCTTTATCCCAAAGTTTATCGAAAGTTTGTATTAGTGCTCCTAACTCACCTACTGATTCTGTTGTTTTTATAGATAATTTTTTTATTTCCTCGTCTTCATTATTTTTAAGCTCAGTTAATAATGCGACTATTTGATTAACATATTCTGTTCTTTTTGCTCGAAATGCCTCTCTATCTTCTCGCGATTTAGATATAAGTATATCTCTTAATGACATAGAAGTTTTCAGTAATAGCTCTTTAAAACTAGATAGCTGGCTAACTAGAACTGTTCCTGTTAGCTCTTCTTTATTCTTTGCTAAAAGTAAGCTATTTGAATAGCCCATCCATAGACAAATTCCACTAGAAAACAAAAAGCTGATAATACAAAAGCTAATTACCTTGCACTGTAAAGAAGTTCTGTTCATATTTTTATATAGTTTATGTTCGCTATTTGTTGAATACTTGAGATAGAATCGTCAAAAAGAATAAAAAACTAAAATTTTTTTTTTAAACATATAGTAAATATGAACACAATAAACGCACTAAAAAGCTATGCTTTAATACTCGTTAGCATTCAACATATTAATATCAATTTTTCACTTGCTGATAACAATCCATTAACATCTAACAATACTTCAGAAGTCTCAAATGTTGAAGATCTAGAATTAATTGCTCATATCGAAGATGAAATAAAAAACACAAATAGCGAACTCTCAAATAGTTTAAAAAACGACATTAGCTGGCCAGAGTATGAAAAATCTAAATGTAGTGCTGTGGTAAAAAATATCGATATTAAAACAAATAATGATTCTAAGCTTTACTTTGTTACAACTAAAGATAACTGTGGGGGAGGCGCAAGTTCAGGGCCAATATGGATAATAAGGAAGCATGATAAATCTTTTAATATTTTACTGTCAACCATTGGACAGAGTATTTTTATCAAAAAAGAATCCCAAAATACTATATTTCCAGATTTATACGTAACAGACTCTTTTGGACCAGAAATATACAACAAAAAATGGTCTTACCAATCAGACAAATACATTCAATCAAAATAATAAAAAATACGGAAGAAAAAAATACAAGAAAAAAAATACGGAGAGGGTGAGATTCGAACTCACGGACCCTTTCGAGTCGCCGGTTTTCAAGACCGGTGCCTTAAACCGCTCGGCCACCTCTCCATAAAAAACTATAAAAACATGCCCAAAAATGGCGGAGAGAGAGGGATTCGAACCCTCGGTACCTCTTTTGGAAGTACACTCGCTTAGCAGGCGAGCACCATCGGCCTCTCGGTCATCTCTCCATTCGACCTTATTTTATTGACGGCCTTAGACTTTTACAAGTTGCCTCATGTACTGTTAAGTAAAGATATAATCAAGTGCTAAAATGGACTTTTTTAATCCGACAAAAAAGGTGCGCCTTAAGACACTCCCATCTCTTTATTTTAGCAGCAAATCTGATACTAACTACAAAGATTAATGGAGAGGTGTCCGAGTGGTTTATGGTGCACGCTTGGAAAGCGTGTGTACGGTCAAACGTACCGGGGGTTCGAATCCCCCCCCCTCCGCCAAATCTTAATCTTACAGCTAGTATCTTATTGTCTTTTTAACTTAGGGCCAGATCCATGATTCTGCATGTACTCTAAAGAAAGCTGTATTTGGAATACAAATTGCTTAACCGAAGCAAAATCCTCATGGCTGATTTCTTTTTTGCTATGACAATTATCAACGTAAAAAACTCCAATAGTTTGATTACTTACAATTACAGGTAATAAAATAGATTCATTATCTCCTAAGCTATCCAAAATCTCATCAGGTAACTTATCATATTCTCCAGTACTAAAACCATTAACAAGCCAAATTGCCTCTTTACTCTCTAAACATAAATTAAATGGATCTTCTGCGCCTGGCTTTAAAGCAATTTGAAAAGACTCTAAGGCTCTTATGCAACGTGATCCAAGAATAGACTTTCCCCTTAGCTGTTTTCTATTAGGTGTTATCAAAGCAAATATTACTCTGTTAAAACCTATTCCTCTATTAATACCCTCAAGAGCCATTCCTATAACTTCATTAACATCAGTTCCAGCTTCTATAAGTATAGTAATTTCTTTTAAAACTTTTAATTGGAAAGTAGGATCTGGTTCGTTAAAGATCACAGGAGCTTCTTTAGACTCTTCTTTTAAACTTTCTTTATTCTTAAATTCTAAAGACTCTTTAATATGATCTCCTGATAAACCTGGAACGCTTAAATCGGCAGCTGCATTTCCAGCTATAATAGTAGTTTCTCTTAGTGTTCCTAATGTAGTTTCAAAAGGTAACTCTAAAAAATTGGAAATTTCTCTGACAACAGAAATTGCTCCTGAAGAATCCCAACCAGATTTAACT
This sequence comes from Pseudomonadota bacterium, assembly GCA_027487795.1. Lineage (GTDB taxonomy): Bacteria > Bdellovibrionota_C > UBA2361 > SZUA-149 > DAOLCO01 > JAIYCX01. Next base: position 244,561 of record JAIYCX010000031.1, read on the forward strand.
ATAGAAGACAATTGAATACCTAAATCAATTGACTGCCATTTTTTTAGCTCCTCAGCGGAAGCTCCACTTTCCGGCCTACCATAACTTCCTAGACCCCATACAGAAAAAAGTTTTTCACTAAGTTCTGACAAACTAAAACCAAGAACAGATTTTTCTATACTAGAATGTTCACTATCTGGTTGGCCTTTATACTTAGTAATAAGTTCTTCCGCTCTTGGATCATTCATTGACCAAAATGCCAAATAACCAAGACGACTAAGAATTGCACTTGTAAAAACTTCTTCGCAATTCCGGATACCCTTAAGTAATGAAATTCCTCTAGCCTGGATTGCACCATGGAATGTTTTGCCAAATTCAGATAATAAGTGATCATTAACGGATTTACTAGCCAGTCCATCCACTATTGATAGAGTAAGGCATAGGGCTTTAATTTCTCTAAATCCAAGCATTACTATTGCTCGGTTAACAGTGTTTTTTTTACCCACTACTGGAATTCGATACGCACCTTGAGTATGTCTAAGGATATGCGCCGTCATCGAAGCATCTTGTTTAATTATATCAGCTAGCCTCTCGATAGGAATATCAGAGTCTTCATGAATTTCTGAAATTGCCTTTAATGTACTTGCAAGAGCAGGAACTTCTTTCTCTTCAAATTGTTTAGCAAATTCTTTAAGTTCAAGCATACTGACGCTTAATGATAGGATCTTTATTGATAACATAATTGTTATCGACTAGATGATAAAAAGTCTTTAAGTTCTTTTAATTAACTGGATAATTTTACGAAGAACTCGTAAATAAAGCATCGTGAACTATATTTAAGGCTCTAGGAATTAAGGATTCTTCGATAACACAAGAGATACTCATCTGTGTAGTTGCCTGAGTAATCATTTCCACAGGTATAGAGCCTGCGGAAAGGGCTTTAAGCATATAAGATGCTGAAAATGTTTGTTTTTGAAGCCCTTCTCCAACCAAGGCTAAAATAGCCCTGCCTTCTCTAATCTCCACCTTGCCCAAAGTCTCTAATTTCCCTAATGCCATTTTCAACTTAAGTGGATCATTTACGGTACATGAAACCGTTATTTCTGAAGTTGAAACCAGATCTACAACCAAATCAAATTCATCCAATATAGAAAAAAGTTTCATTAAAAAACCTTTTGCATCATACATTCGATTAGAAGTAACACTTAGAACGGTTACGCCTGATTTTGCTGTTACTGCAGTTGGTTGCCCTAATTTAACATTGCTACTATCTTTTATTAAAGTTCCTAAATCATCAGGTTTTAGAGAATTCAATACTCTTATTGGAATCCCAACCGAAGTAACTTGCTCCATTGTGTAAGGATGAATAACTTCAGATCCGAAAAATGTTAACTCAGCTGCTTCCACAGGAGAGAGAAAATCTAATACTTTTGCATTAGCAACTTTTCTTGGATCCGCAGTAAAAACCCCATCAACTTCTTTCCAAATTTGTAGTTCTTTTACACGACTAGATGAAAAACTTTTTGCAACTAAGGCTGCTGTTAGATCGCTGTACCCGCGCCCAATAACTTCTAAAATCCCATTAGGTAATCTACCAAAAAAACCAGTAACGACAGGAATTACATCCGTATAATTTTTATTATCAATTAAATTACTTATTTTATTTTTAAATTCATTTGTACATCTTGAATAAAGCCTATCAACTTCTCGAAGTTCTATCGTATCTATTTCTTCTTCATTTAATACTTCAGATAAATCACAAGAGATTGCATTAAGACCATTAATTTCCAAAATTCGAGAGATAACTAAAGAACTAAGTTTTTCTCCCAAAGAAATTATTTTATCTAGGCTCTTATTTGAAACCTCACCAATCTTAGCAATAGCAACAAGAAATTCCTTTAATGAATTTAACTCTACATCTATTATTTCTGTTATTTTAGAATCGTTACTACCTATGACTTGATCTATCACATATAAATGCTGGTCCCTTAAGCTCGCTAATTCTTTCTCATAAGAAAGGCCCTCTACTGCATTCTTTGCAGCCCTAAGTAAAAGATTTGTAGACCCTTCAGCTTTACTTTTTCCGCTTATTGCAGAAACTACTAATATTAGTTGATATTTTTTTACTGCATGCTTAACGATAGAGATTAAAGAAAATACTCTATCTGGACTACCTAAACTGGTGCCCCCAAATTTTTGAACTAATATCGGTTTCATGAGATCTAAAGTATCAAATATTAAAATAAAGCTCCAGTTCCATGACGATACAAGAACAAGAAAAATATATGCTAATTGCCCTTGGGGAGGCTAAAATTGCTGCTAGCAAGGGCGAAGTCCCAGTAGGAGCACTTATTGTCTGCGGATCAGAGATTATTTCAAAAGCTCATAACCTAGTGGAGAGCGATAACAATATCACTGCACACGCAGAAATATTAGCTATCACTAGAGCAGAAAAAGTCTTAAATAATTGGAGACTTAACGAAGCCATTTTATTTACCACCTTGGAGCCTTGTCCTATGTGCTGTAGTGCCATAATACTTAGTCGTGTCAAAACTGTTGTATTTGGTACCAGCGATAAAAGGCTTGGCTCCTGTGGCTCAGTGTTTGATCTATCACAGCACCCTCTTATGCCAAGTAATCCACAAATAATTGGTGGGGTATTAGAAAAAGAATGTTCTAGTATCTTAAGCGACTTTTTTTCAAAAATAAGATAAAACTAATTTAAAAATCGGAAACTAATTATGCCTAAAATTATTCACGAACAAGGAATAGCTGCTATCGATCTAGCAAAAGAGCTTAAGCTAGAAATACTAGGCTCTAAAACCTGCACCGCAAAAACTGTAGAAGCTATAGAAGATGCAAAACCTTATTGCTTAACTTTTTTCAAAGGTAAATCTGAATTACTACTTGAATCACTTACTCAATCTCTAAATAATGTTGTAATAATAATTCCAGAAAAACTTAAAAATTCTCCCCTCCCTAAGGATTCAGCATACATACTTTCAAATGATCCTTTCAAAAGTTTCTTAAATCTTATTCCAAAATTCTTTGAAAGTGACGTATCAGAATATCAGATTCATCCAACTTCAGTTATTCATCCTAGTGCTATCATTAAACAAGGGGCACAAGTTGGACCATTCTGCTCTATCGCAAAAGATGTAGTAATAGGAGAAAATTGTATCATTCATTCAAATGTTACAATTTATCCAAGAGTGAACGTTGGTAAAAATTCAATAATTCATAGCGGTGCAAGCATCAGAGAGGATGTTATCATTTCTGAAGAATGTATTATACAAAACGGTGCCGTTATTGGCGGAGACGGGTTTGGTTATATTCCAGATAGTCAAAAAGGTCTTATAAGTGTTCCTCAAATAGGAAATGTTGTTTTAGAAAAAAATGTGGACGTTGGAGCAAATACTTGTATCGATAGGGCAACACTTGGTAGTACTAAAATCGGCTCAGGAAGTAAGGTAGATAACCTAGTTCAAATTGGACATAATACCCAAGTGGGCTCGTTCTCGATAATATGCGGACAGGCCGCAATAGCAGGTAGTTCAAAAATAGGAAATCAAGTTATCTTAGGTGGAAACGTAGGTGTCGCAGATCATACAGAAATCGCAGATGGTGCAAGATTTGCGGCTTTTTCTGGTTTGCATGGACACTATGAAAAGGGGGATTACGCCGGAAACCCTGCCTTACCAGCTTCAACTTATAGAAGAGTAGTAGCTAGCTTAACAAAGTTACCAGACTTAATAAAAAAGGTTAGAGGGATGTAAGTTTCAATATATAAGGATAACTAAATTGTAGCGTTAGATAAGATACTTCCAAAAACGTTCCATACCAAAACATGTCCTAAATCAAACATTCTCTTCTCACCCCAACTTAGCAAATCACACTAATAATATTTATTTTACCATAAGAATATAGGTTAAATATAGTTTTATTATATAAATAATACGGCCTGTTTAATAGTTCTTTAAATTCAGTGAAGCATATTAACATGCATTCACTTTCATATGGGGAAGTTGGTGATAATTTGTTTTTAGCTTTTACAAGCTAATGGTTTTACTTTTTTTAGCAACAAATTTTTCAAAAGCTTTCAAAATATGAGTTGCTCTCTGTGAAGAATACTAGAGAGAGCAACTCATATCTCGTACCCAAAATCACTTGTAGTGATCTTGGGTACGAGGTTTCAAACGCTGCAAAAAAGGAAAGTATAATGGTCTCAAAAAATGAATCAGTTGAATGTATGGTGTGCAAAGTTAGCTGTCAAAAAGATACCGCGAAGACTTTGTTTTTAGGAAAACTATTCTGTCCGAAGTGCTACAGTGATACCAACCAGGCCTTGGAAAAACTTATTTCGACGTGGGACATTCTAACAATTAACACTATCAAAATAAAAACTTGGTATTATAATTCGGATAAGTTTGGATTGTATTTTGGGGATTACTCAGTAAACATTCCGTCATCATGGTTTGCAGTAAAGACCACGCATTTTCAATATCGTATCCGAGAGTGGAAGTTTGACGACATAGATGGGGTGTTGGTTATGGATCAAAGGACCAGCACTGGATCTATTGTCTTCAAGAGTGATGATCTAGCTAAGAAGTTTTTAGGCCTCAAAGGTTTGGATTACTTGCGTGTTCAAAATTCTGAAAACCCAATTTGTTTTCCCTTTATTAATTTTAAAAGCACCGTGGCAAGTATAGATTTTGAACCTCTTACAAGTTAGCCTATTTTTTTTGACTAAGGTGCCAGATCTGACTTTAGCTAAGTCTACGGAGTTAGCTAATTTGTGCAAAGCGTTATGATTTATCATCAACTCTTCGCTTTTTAAATAATTTTCAGCAACAACTTTAAATTAGGCCCCCTGCCTTTTTTTAAACTACCCATTTTCCTTTTTCTATTAAAGAAAAAACTTTTCCATCAAAAGTAGTAGCAACAACATCTACATGCTCCGATGAAATCATCATATCAGTATGAACACTGCTTTCGTTACAACCAATTTCTTTTAATTGATCTTTATTCATGCTGCCACCACCTTCTACACAGAACTTATAAGCAGAACCTATCGCAATATGACATGCAGCATTTTCATCTAACAGTATTTCTTCAAAAATTATTCCCGACTTATAAATAGGCGAATCAATCCCCACTAAAGCAAGCTCTCCTAATCTTTTAGCTCCATCATCACTTGAAATGTACTCTCTAAATGTATCCTCTCCTTGCTCTGCTGAAAATTGTTTTATAACTCCATTTTCAAACTCAAGTCTTAAATCTTTTATTAAAGTTCCATTAACTAAAAACGGCCTAGTTGTTCTCACATGACCTCTAGTCTTTCTAGCATCTGGGGTAGTAAATACTTCTTCCGTAGGAACATTTGGTTCAAAAGGAACTTCCCTAGGACTAATATCGCTACCGCCTTTAAATTTAGAATGTCGTGTTAGAAATACTTCTAAATCTGTTTCAGGTCCTGTAAATTTTACGGATTCTATTTTTAGGGAATTAAGCATTAATGCTCTCTGATGTAAGCTTTCATCATGTTTTTTCCATCTGTCTAGATAATCTTCAGTATCGACTCTACAGATTTTAAATAAGTGATCCCACAATTTAATACATCCCTCGCTAGGCTCCAGATTTGGAAATAGTTTTTTTGCCCAACCTTCTGTTGCAGCAGCAGCTACGGTCCAATGAACCTTAGACTTACCAATACCTTCGTCATAAAAATATTTAATTGCAAGATGTTGGCTTAATCTAACTTTATTTATTCGCTTAGGATCTAAATCAGCTAGTATTTCTGGATATTCACTGCCGATGATTTTTAAATTGGCAGATGTCTCATCAACCATGCTTGTATATTTATTAGTAATAAAACTTGGAACAAAAGATAAATCTTCATCTTTTGAATTTAATAATCTACTTTTTAAAACACGAGGATCAACTAAATCCACATTTACAAATTTTGCTCCTGCGTTATAGGCAGCGTCGACAATCTCTAATACAAAATCTTCATGCGTAGTTTCTGCAGATATATTTACGACCTGTCCCTCCACTACATTTAAACCAAATCTTATTAAAAGATCTGCATATCTTCTTCTATAAATTTTAAATTGTTCTTTATCCAAAACTTTCACCTAAATTAACCTGAATTAAGTTTACTACTGCATTACAGCATAAGACGCATTTTATTATTATTTTTTTCAAAAAAACAATAACCGCAGTAATTGAGTAAAATTAAGAACTTAAAACCACTACTTTACTACTAGGAATCTCCGATATAGTATCAGCAAACAAATATTTTAACTCATATGACCCTAGAAATACTTACCTACTCCAATCTACTAGCTCTAATTACCTTAACTCTTCTTGAAATAGTTCTGGGATTAGATAATCTAATTTTTATTAGCATTTTAGTAGAGAAACTTGAGCATTCTAAACAAGCACTAGCTAGAACTATTGGAATATCCCTAGCACTAATTACTAGAATTATTTTACTCTTAAGCATTTCATGGATAATGAAATTAACCGAGCCAGTACTGAGCATAGGTGAGTTCTCATTTTCAGGTAGAGATTTAATCCTACTAATCGGCGGTTTATTCTTAATAGGTAAGGCCACTCATGAAATACATGAAAAAATTGATCATAAAGAAACTATTACTACTGATAGAAAAAAAAGAGCCTCTTTTTTCCCTATCGTAATTCAAATTGCACTCTTAGATATAGTTTTTTCACTAGATTCAGTAATAACTGCAGTTGGCATGGTGGATAATATTACAATAATGATTACAGCAATAGTAATTTCCATGATCATTATGCTCCTGAGTGCAAGAAGCATTTCTGATTTTATCAATAAGCACCCTACATTTAAGATATTAGCTCTTTCATTTTTAATACTAATTGGCGTTGTCTTAGTTTCAGAAAGTTTAGGACAGCATATTAGTAAATCGACTATTTACTTCTCTATAGGCTTTTCAATGTTCGTTGAATTTATAAATATGAAAATAAAAGAAAAAGAAGTGCAGTAACAATGTTTTCAAGTACAGATATAAAACAAGCTCTAGATTCTGGAGAACTAAAAGTATCACCACTTTTTATCGGAGCAGTGCGTCCTGGTGGTATCAGACTTCACCTTGGAGAAACTATAATAAAACCTAAGCCAGGTATAATTGTTGATATTAAGCACAATATCTTGCCCGAATACGAAACCTTCACAATAGATGAAGAAAAAGGTTACGATCTTTTACCAGGTGAATTTGTATTAAGCGCAACATATGAAAAAGTAACAGTAGGAAATAGTTTAGGCTTCTTAATAGAAGGAAGAAGTACACTAGCGAGGTTAGGTTTAACAATAGTACAAACTGCTATGCTCGTGTACCCAGGTCATACTGATCGAGCAATAACGCTAGAATTAGCGAACCATGGCCCTAATACTATTAGACTATACCCTCTTATGAAAATAGCCCGAGCTGCTATTTTTGAAATGAAATCTCCTGCTGAGGAAGCCTATGATGTAAAAGGAAAATACAAGAAACAGACAGATGTTGGCCCCCCTATTTTCGAGGGTGAGATCATGAGCAAAGATAACATCGTCAAATAAAATTTAAAAACTAAAAGTATAGTTTTTATCGCTGTTTTTTTTAGAAGAATTTCTAATCAGCTCTTTCATTTTGTTATTAGAAATACTTACAGCTTCGACCATATCCCTACCTAATGCTAAATTACTAGCTATTAAGGAAGACAATACACAACCTGTACCTCTAATATCAGAGTCTAAAGTAATCCTATTATTTTTAAACTGATAAATTTCATTTTTATAATATAAAATATCCGTGACCTCTGATATGTCTCCATTTAAATGCCCTCCCTTAACTAAAACGGCTTTTACTAAATATTTTTCTGAAATTAATTTAGCTGCTTTAATTTGATCATCAGTATTTAATATTTGATAACCAGAGAGGATTTCTGCTTCAGATGAGTTAGGAGTAAGAATACTAGAAACCATGCTTATCTCTTTTAAAGCTTCAGGACTTATAAATTCATACCCACTAGAACTTTTTAAAATTGGATCAAGTACTACATTCTCTATATTATTATTTTTGATAAACTTAGAGATTATCTTTAAATGAGACTCCGAAATTACACCTATCTTTAGTGCGGAAAATGAATAGTTTTGAACAAGTTCTTGTAACTGCTCTAGAATGAACGCATCTGGCACATTATAAGTACCCCTTACCCCATTTGCAGATTGAGCAGTAAGAACTGAGGCGATTGCCATTCCACGACAGCCCATTATTTCAAAAACTTTAAGATCAGAAAATATTCCAGCACTAGCACTTGGATCAAGGCCTGCTATTGATAAGCATACTCTTTTCATGATTAAACATATAAATATTTTTTCATATTAGTCCATATAAGCAAAATGAATTCAAGTTCCGACGTAAATGTTAACTCTTACGAGTTGTTACCAACCCCTAGAGAAGTAAAAAATAAGATACCTCTCACTCCTGCCCATGAAAATCTTATTTTAGGATTTAGGAAGCAATTTGAAGATATTCTAGATTTCAAAGATCCAAGACTAGTAGTTGTTGTCGGACCTTGCTCCATACATGACGTTGAAGCTGGACTTGAATATGCAAACGCACTAAAAAAAGTAGCTGACGAAGTTAAAGATGAGATCTTAGTAGTAATGAGAGTTTACTTCACTAAGCCAAGAACAACTACTGGCTGGAAAGGCTTAATTAACGATCCTCATCTTAATGATTCATTTTCTATAAATAATGGTCTGTTTATCGCCAGAAAATTTTTAGTAGATATTACTGAGATAGGACTTCCCTCTGCTACTGAAGCATTAGATGCGATTGTACCACAATACATGGATGATTTAATTTCCTGGAATGCGATTGGCGCAAGAACCACAGAGTCACAAACACATAGAGAAATGGCCAGTGGTCTGTCATCACCTGTTGGATTTAAAAATGGCACTGATGGTAGTATCCAAGTAGCTATCAATGCAATTGAAGCTGCCTCTAAGTCACATCATTTTCTTGGAATAGATACAGACGGGCGCTGTGCAGTACTAAATACAAAAGGTAATCCCTACACTCACTTAGTTTTAAGAGGTGGAATAACTCCTAATTACGATAAGAAATCGATAGAAGCAGTAAAGCTATCTTTAGAAGCACATAAATTACCAAAAAGAATAATGGTAGATTGTAGCCATGGAAATTCTTTAAAAGACTTCACTAAACAAGAAATTGTTTTCAAGGACTGTATTAATCAAAGAATAAATGGATCTCCTGAGATTTTTGGATTAATGCTTGAAAGTAACATAAATGAAGGCAAACAAAATCCAAATAGTACCCCACTAAAGTACGGGGTCTCAATAACGGATGCATGTCTAAATATTGAAAAAACTGTGGAACTACTTAGGTTTGCACGAGATTCATTAAAAAAATAATCATTTTGCAAACTTAATCTAAAGAAAAAACACTTAAGATCCGATTAAGTCCTTAGGGAATGGCGCACGGATAGAGCGCATAGGGGCGGGGGCGGAAACCCTAACAAAAGAAGGATCTTAAGTGATGAAAGAAGCCAAAAATACCACTAAAATTTTAATTATTGATAACGATCAAACAAGCTTCCAAGTTCAAGAGTGCGTAGCTAAAGCCCTAGGAACTTTAAAAAACATAGAACTTATTCATGCTGCAGATGTTACAGAAGCACTAAGCATGATAGATAAACAAATACCAGATGCAATTTTATGCTCAGATGAAGACCACGGAGAAAAGTCATTATTATTAGATGCAGTAGGAAGATCACATCCACCGATACTATTTCAAACAGCTGATAAAAATCACTTTAAGAAAAAACAATCTCTTGAACAAGATATTATGTACGTACCTCAATATGAAACACTTGAGGGCATACACCAATTACTAACCCTAGCAGCTGCAATGGGAGAGAAGCATATGGGAATTAGAACAACACGAGCGATACATTAGAAAATAAAAAAGTACTTCTAAAAACTACTGTTCACTAGGTTCATTAAAAAGTCCCTGAAATTCACCTTCTATTTCTTTAAGTTGAATTTTAGTGACTTTTAATATTTCTTTACAAACCTTTACAGCTTCACTAGCTTGCTTCATCTTTGGAACTAACTCATCAACTGAAACCTTACCATCCTGAAGTTCCTTAGATAAGGTTTCAAGTATTTTAAAATTATCTTCAAATCCCTTAGCTTTCATCATACTCTCCTTCTTTTTGTTTGATATTTTCAACAATTGTCTCAAGTTCAATATTTTTTAGAGATACTTGTATCCTATCTCCACTATTTATATCTTCTCCAGAAGTAAGGATTTTTCCCTTATGTCTTATGATTGCAAAACCACGAGACAATTGCACCTCTGGTGAAATCGCCTTAAAAAAATGTTGAAATCTTTCTATTCCTTGTTCTGTATTTTTTAAAATTATCTCTGTAATTTTAAAGTTAGAAACAACATTGATTAGTTTTTCATTAGAATTATTAAGTAAATATTCTGAACTCGTAAATAATCTTTTTAAATAGTTATCAGCGTCTTGTTCTTTATTTTTAACAACAAGCTGTCCTAGATTTGATAGCATAGAAACAGATTTCAATTTATTAGATATTTTTTCAACAGAATATCTTGAAATATTTCTTAATAAGGAAACAATATTAACAGTTTTTGATTCTATTTCTGAAATATAGTTTGTTGAAATTATTAATATTTTATCAGCTAAAGATAATACCGCATCTCTGTAATCAACGATGATACGAGATAAATAATGTCCAATATCCTTTGGCACACCAAAACTTTTATTACTAACATCCTGTGCTGACGATTGGTCCTCTTCATGACCAACTGCTGAAAATATTGGTTTTTTACTCAGGCATATTGCTTTAGCTACTTCGTACGCATTAAAAACTGATAGATCAGAAGAACTTCCACCACCTCGAAATAACAAGATAATATCAATCTCAGGATCTTCATTAAAAAACTGAATCGCTTTTATTACATCAGATCTTGCATCACTTCCCTGAACTCTAATCGGGTACCAAGAAACATTAAATCCAAAATTTGCAGTACTTAAAGAGGATAGAAAATCATTTATAACAGTTCCTGTTTTACTAGTAAGGACTGCTAAATTTTTTGGTATACTTGTCACTGTCAATTGTTTATTTAAATTAAATAAACCTTCTGACTTTAACCTATTATTTGTCTTATCTCTTTCTGCTGCAATTTTACCCTTAGTATATTCAGGGTAAAATCTTTTTACTTGCAATGAACAATTTGCATTCTTTGAATTGACTGCAATTGTAGCTGATAACAATACAGGTAAATCATCTTCTAACTTAAAACCCTGCTCCTCTAGAGCTAGTATAGAATTTAACTGATTCTCCCAGATAACACAGCGAATTGCTACATCACTTTTTTCAGGATCATGAAGATCGAAATAAATTCTAGTACCTCTATAACTTTTAACATTCTTTATTATTCCAAATACTTTTTGCTCAATAGAAAAATACTTTCTTAAAACTGCATCTATTGAAAAAATTAAACTAGATACAGAAAGAGAATCACTTGGTTCGTTCGAAATATTAGGAACTAGTGACTCTACGACATCCTCAGCACTCTCATCATCATTAAACCCTACATAAGTAGCTAAAGGAAAACGTTTTTTTAAAGAGCTTACAGAATTACCACTACTTGATATCGCCCAAGTTTTAGTATCGAACTGCCATTTAGCACCATGACAAGATTTTATTTCTTCTCTATAAGAATAAGTATCTCCAGAAAATGCTATACGAGCATTTTTCTCCTCTAAGGTAATAATAAGATTACGGGCACTCAAATTTAAATCGTAGCTAGAATGAAATTATTTATGAAATTCTAATAGCACATTAGACTTATGCTATCTACAGAACTAAATGCTTTAGCATTTTTATTAAAATGATCAAACCTTCACTCTGCGACCTCGACCGCCGCTATAAGCCATCCTTACAGAATCAGCATTCTTTTTACTAGAAATATCAGGTGCAAAATATGTATTCAATAAAAGTCTTAATTTTTTTAGAGCTTTTGTTTTAACTCTTGATAAATGACATCTACAATAATTAAGTTCTTTAGATAAATCGAGAAGAGACTCTTCATTAATACAATGTCTCTTTACTACTATAAGTTCTAACCAATCTAAATTATTTAAAGCATTTTCAAAGTTACCCTCTTCTTCTCTATCTAATAAAATTTTTTCTGGAGACTGATTTTCTATTTGAAGACTAACTTCTTGTACCTCTTCTTCTAAAGCATCTTGCTCTGCTAAAGTGGCTGTATCTATGCTTTCTAGAACTCGCTTATGCTTTACGATATCAGAAATCTCTTTTAACAGCCTTCCCTTTAAATGGTAATAAAGTAATGTTTGAAATTGAACGCCGTATTTAGGATTAAATGTCTTATTAGTCTCACATATTGATAAACCAACGACGCTAAGGATATCTTCATCAGAAAGTTTAGCGCCCCAAGAATTTAATAATTTCCAGGATAAGCGGACACCTAAGTCGACTCTATCAGATGTATTATCTTGCTTGCTACTAGAACAACGATCACTCATAACTGCTTTGGGGTATTATAAATACTACAAGAGTTATGACTATTTTGGTAAAATTAGTATCTAAAAAAACTCTCTGCCTTACTTAATCTATTCTCTTTTTCTTCATTAAGTCGCGTCAAGAGTAGTCGTATTCGAGTGTATTTAGTCTGTAATGTTAAAAATTCTTGATTATCACCCTTTGATGTATCCGGATGTATAGTTTTAACTTTTTTTCTATAATTTCTAGCTAGTTCAGCAAAATTACTGTTAGGTCTGAGCATAAAATAAGATCTTAATTCTCTTAATTCAGACCTTTCTTCAGAAGTTAAACAACTCTCTTCCTCTATCCTACTACTTGATTTAACTGATTTTAATTTATTGTAATATCGATAAGCTAAATATCCAAATACAGTTAAAACAGATAGAAAAATAAAAATATATTTTAAAATATTAAAATTATTTTGCTTATTTTGATTAGCTATGAACTCTGCTCGACATTGATTCTCATTTTTTATAAAAATACATAACTGCATTTTTTGTTCTTCTGTTAAATTTTGTGGTTTAAATAAACTAGGAAGAACTGTTTTACGAAACAAACTAAATGTTTCAGTAGTCATATAATATTCAGGGATTTGATTTAAAAAGCCTAAAGATTTTTGAAAACTGAGCTTATCAACTAACGAAGATCCGTATTCTAAGTATAAAGCAGTAAAATTTTCCAAGATACTCACTGGATAAGTTTCTAAAAACTTACATCTATTATTATATTCTGAATTAATAAAATCAGTAGCACAAAAAATAAGCTTTTCTAATAAAACAGCACTTTCATTACTGGTCTTTAAAGAATTTTCATCCAAATAAGTCTTTAATGTTTTTAATCCGGTAACTAAATTAGAGTTTTTGTTATTAAAATTTGAAAATAAAATTTTCTCAAACTGCTCATTACTTCCGTAAGTTAAAACTAGCTTTTGAAAAAAGATTACACTTTCAGAATTATAAGTGGGAAGTTTTTCGTAGAAGGTAATTAAAGAGCTGCCAAGACGTGAAACAAATTCTTCATTACCTAGATTCTTAAATATTTTATCAAATACTGCTATGTTACTTGATATAGAATGATCTATCTGAGTTAATAAATCATTATCTTTAGCAACTTTATCAATCTCTAATAATACATATAAAAACCTAGCTAAAGTTACCTGATTTAATTCACTGGAATCACCAGCAGAAACTACTTCTAAAAAAGATAAATAGTATTTTAAAAATGAGTTATATGCTGACTTTGTTAAAAAACTAAATCCATCTCCCGACAGCCTTCCCTGGTCCACAACTTGAACTATGAGATGCTGGATTAAAACATCACATTCCGTGAATACCCTAGAAGTGTAGCTTCCTTTTTCCGGCACTATACAGAGCTTATTATTATTTCTAAATTCTACATCAGGATATAATGTTTTGATAAATGTATTTTTTAAATCATGGTGAGTTATCTCATTATCTGCTAACGAGAAAAGTGGAAACAATAGAACTAATAAAAATGAAAATTTTACCATCTTCATGCTGCCTTTTCTATTACTTGATGTAATCTATTTCCTAAAATCTCACTAATAGAATCTAACAACTCTGACTTACTAGCTGGTTTTTCTAAGATTTTTTTAACTTGTGGAGCACTACCATATTCTGCCTTAACAATCTTTTCAGGTCTACCACTAAGAATAATAACTGAAGCATCTGCTGGAAGAAATTCTAAAAAGTCCATTAACTCCTCACCAGGAATATTCACATCTGCTATAATTAACTTTGGTGTTTCAATATCAATTATTTGTCTAGCTTCAAAAAATGATGAGACAGATTTAACTGTATACTTACTTGCTTCTAACCATTTAGAATGAGCTTTTCTCATTATTAGATCATCATCAATTAACAAAATTGAATAAGCAGAGTACCGATCTTGAAAATTATTATACATAGTCACAGCAGGCAGATTAAACCAAAAAGTAGATCCCTTTGTCTGATTAGGTGTATATCCGACACTACCACCAGCTTCTTCAACTAACTTTTTTACTACTGTTAACCCATATCTATTCCCCATATTAGGGACTTCTTTGGATGATCTTATTTTACTAGAAAAAACATTTGCTCTAAGTTCTGAATCCAAACCTATTCCATCATCGATAACACTTATTTTAAAACTAGAATCAATTCCCTCAAGCTTAATTAAAATATTTCCGCGCGGGGAATACTTAAGTCCATTACTTATTAAATTATCCAATACTCTGAACAAAACTTCTTTTGCAATATTTATTTTACCTTTTGCTAATTCTTGATAACGAAGTTCTACCCCCATACTTCTAGAAACTACTCTAAAAGAATCAACTCTATTTTTTATTAAAGTTGATATTTCGTATTCCTGAACAGATATATTTTTAAAGTCTCTACTTACATTATCAATATTAAATAAACCTTGTATCATTCCTAGTTGTTCTTCTAGAGCATATTCAATATCCTTTATTAGCATTTGCTGATCTGAGTTCGATGTCAGTCTCATAGTTTCATCTAATTCCCTAAGAGCATAAAGAGCTCTAGAGCCTGGTGCTTTTAAATCATGCGATAAAGAAAGCATTTGTTCTCTTTTCTCATCTTCAAAATTACTCTTTTTAGTTCGCTCAGTTGATGCGACATATGAAGTTGTTGCATTCTTAACAACTTGCTCTATGGTAGCTCTTCTTTGCTCACTAATTGTGCCACCTTGCTCACTAAAACCTAACCAAACAATCCCAAAAGGCTCGTTCTCATTTACGGAATTACCTTCGAAATTTTTGTACATCGGAACGAATAAAGACATACCGACACCTATTCCACGAAAATCAAATTCGACACCATTCTGTGGTCTTGTATAAATTGTCGTTCTGCCGTCTAAGGGTAATTTTTCAATAGCGATAACGGCTGGATCTTCTAATCTTGATAAAGATATCCCTGATGAAGCTTTAACTGTCCAAACTTTTTTTTCTAATATGACTACCGCTACAAACTTAGCTTCTGGCGCTGAGGTTCTATGAACTAAATCACTAAGCATTTTTAATATTTTTTCCTGGGAATCTCCAGATTCAATAAAACCCTCCCCAGTACTTAAAACCTTCAACAAATCTCCCTTAGTTTCACTTGCCCTCATAGCTCCGTTATAAAAAGCTAACAATCTCCTCCATAACTGTTCAAGTTCACTATTATAAAAAAATAATCCCTTAGGAGATTTTCCTTCATGGATTAAAGATCTCATACTATAGTGTATTAGTTTAGAATCACTTTCTATTTTCTTCCTAGCTATAAATGAAATGATCGCGGCTAATAATGATAGCAATGCTATCATTATATAAAACATTCTTTCATTTAATAAAATATTACTAACAAACTCTATCATAGAAATACTCTTATACTACTTGAGATTCCGGATTACTCGAGGTTCCAATTAATCTATAAATCCACGCAAATAAAATTCTTGGGTCAGAAGATTTTGCAACAATTGCATGTGCACCCATATTTAAAATTTCTAATTGTGCATCTGTTGAATCATCCGAACTAAGAATAATAACTGGTACAGAAACTCCTCTTTCTTTAACATTTCTTAATAAAGAAACTCCTGACTTATCTGGCATATGAAGATCTGAAATTATAAGACTTAATCCAGAATCTAAAGAAGATATAATAGTCTCTGCTTCACTTACCGACTTAGCAACTGAAACTTTAAATCCCTTACTGCTAATGCCTCTTCTCAAAAGATCACTAAATCTTTCATCGTCATCAACAAGTAAGATATGAGGTAATTTTATATTACTAACTCCGATTTCATCTCTAACACTAGAACTATTATTAGAAACTAAGACTGACAAACTAGAATCTTTAGAAATAGGAGATGTAATTTTGATAGTTATCTTATTTTTTAATATTTCATTTAAAGAATCTACAAATCTTCGACCTTGAAGATTATCTACCAAAAATTCTTTTAAAGTAATAATTACATGCTTTGATACAGATCCCTTCAAAATTCCTTCGGAAGTATAACAAAAATACTGCTTACTCTCAGGATCTCCAAATTCTATTCTAAAAGTATCTATCTTAGCAGAGTCTTTTAAAGATAAAATAAATACAGAAAGAGCATTACTAAGAACCTCAGGGAAATCTTTTAAAAGATTTTTTAAACTTAACAATTCCTCCCAAGACTCGTTTATTAAGCTGTCGAATGAAAGCGAAGAGACCACCGTAGTATTTGAACTAAATACCTTAGGTATCTTAGATTTATAAGGGTAACAAGTTACCAGATTTAGCTGTTTATTTTGATAATCAAAATACGGGAAGAAATTATTATTTTTAATCTCTAATAAAGATTCTTCTGATAGTTTTAATACATACAAACTTAAATCTAACTGTTCTAAAAATTTAATATTTAAAGTATTGGCAAGACTTCGTCCTAATAAAACTTGATTAACATTCTTCTCTTTTGCTAGTTCATCTAAAGTTAAATTACTATATTTACCTTCAAATTTTGAAAGCAAATTATAAAAGTATTTCTTTATATTCTCCGTTAGTTTTTCAAACTTCATCTTATTTCATCTCCTAGTACCTTATTGCCAACAGAATCAGTTTTCAATGTTGACATAAAATCAAGAACCGGAACCAAAGGCACTGCTGCGGTTAGAAGCATCAGCCCAATCACCGAAAGAAATACTGGAAAAACTACAAGATTCTCCAATCTCTTTACTCTAGTTTCTACAGATATTTTCCATTCATTACCAATTTGTTCACTGAGAGATCGTAGAGAAGCTAATAACTCTCCTCCAACACTTGAACTTACTTCAAGATGTAAAAAAACATGTTTTATTGGGTTAAACACTGTTGCTTTTGCAACATGTTCAAAAGCTTTAGATACTGGTATTCCAGAGGCTGCTAATTGATACGCTTCTCTAAAAGTTTTTCTAACTACGCTTTTAGAACCAATATCAGTATTACAAGCTTGTTCAAGCGAAGGAAATAAACCTAATCCCGACTCTACTAATAGAATAATTTCTTCTATAAATAATGGAAGTTCAAAATATACCGCGCGTGTAGTGTCGCTAATTCTTAACTTCAACCACACAGAATAACAAAGCGCAAAAAAGTAAATCGCTCCAAATGCAATTATTATTGCAGTGCTAAACTCATATAATAAAGTACCGATAAAAAAAGAACTTATGCCAATAATTAAATATGCTAATCTTTTAAACTTAAGTAATCGTGTCTGCGATAATAAATCTATAAATCCTGCTTTACAAAGTTCTGGCTCTAATTTTTTATCTAAAACTTCTAGGGCCTTATAAAGCTTCTCTCCTTGCTCATCTACCTCAAGAGATGCTGATCCTAAATCTTTAAGTCGCGATTTCAGTTGATTTCTTTTAGTAAACATAAAACCTACGGTTTAAAATCACTCATTCTTCTAAGAATGAAATATGAAATAAAAATAATCAAAGTCCCACTCAAACCAATATAAAAAGCAGTAGAATTATTAAAAAGTACCTTCCAATAATCTTTACTTCTTACAGACATAACCATAATAAGAAGTGGAGCTATAGCCAAAAGAATATTCGCGGTCATTCTCATGCTAGCAGTACTAACTCTTGCAGACTTAATTAAGTTTTCTCTTTCCCTACAAACCTGAGATAATCTCTCTAAGGTTCTAGAAAACTTCCCACCATTCGTTATAACTAATAGGAACGCCCTTCTAAAAAGTCTTAATTCTGGTATTTCAATATCTTCAGCGAATTTTTTTACTGCAATATCTTTTGCTACGCCTTTATTGATTTTAAGTAAAAAACTTTTTACTTCTTTTTTTGCGACACTATCATCTGGCAACAAAACTATAGATCTTTCTAATGCAGAATACACTGTAAGACCGGCTTTAATATTAGAAGAAGTAGCTAAAAGTACAGAAGGAAACTCTTCAGCAAATTTATTAGCAACTTTTCTTCTTTTCGAACTTGATAAAAAATAAATTATTTTATCAAATGTATTTAAAACAATCTCTTTTAAAGTTAATTCATCAGTACCTACAATCTCTTTTTCTTGTTGATGAATATAGTCTAAAGTGTATTTACTCTGAAGAGTATGTAATCTAGATAGTAATTTTTTATTCTTTTTTTCGTACATAATTAAGAAATCCTAGATCCTCCTAGTGATTGCTTTATACCGATTCTTCTTAGCTCTTCATGATAGTTAGAAACCCCAGAGCCTCTAATCCAACACGGCTCTTCAGATGAGTTATCAAATTCATACATCGGACTCATCTGCACAGCACCATCAAATGCTGCATCAACTTCATTCACTGACAATATTCGTCTAGTTCCTGATAATCTATCAATCCCAACAAAGATAACTACTGAGATTGCATTTGCTATCTGTCTTCTAATCGTATCAGTACCAATATCACCTTGCGATCTTGCTAAAAATAGTTCTAATCTCGATAAAGCATCTCTTCCTGACTTTGCGTGTATTGTTGACATTCCTGGGTGTCCAGAAGCACAAACATCGACAAAAGCCTCTGCTGCTTCCCCATCTCTTATTTCACCTAGAACTATTCTGTTCATCGCCATTCTCATTCCGGCACGTATTGCTTGTGCTGGGGAAACTCTACCGTTACCTTCTAGATTTGATTCTCTTGTTAGTAATGTTCTAACAAATCTTCTTTTTAAATTAATTTCATTTGTATCTTCTATTACAAGTAAAGCTTCGTTATCTTCGATAACACTAGCAAGCGCTCTGACCAATGTTGTTTTTCCAGTACCAACTTCTCCTGCAATAAGAAGAGAACCAGCGCCTAACATTACAATACCACTTAAATAATTTAGTACTTCAAATGGAGCATAACCAATGCTCTCAAGCCCCTCTAAGGAAATCGATTGAAATCTTGAAATACGAAGTGTTAACATCGGTCCAGAGTTAGCTGGTGAAATAGATTCGTGAGTTACACAAGCTCTTATCTGAGGATCAATTGCAGCATCAACTATCGGATTTGCAACAGTGCAAGCTTTACCTGCTCTTTTTAAAATTGACTCTACGAATGCTTTATATGTTTCAAAGTCTGAAAACTTTACGTCAGTTTGAACGTTTCTTCTACCTACTTGAATACTAATATCATCATATGATCTTATAATAATATCATTGACTTCAGGATTTTGAATTAATGAAGTTAAAATATCATAATGATCTAAAGAGGAAGAAAGTACAGCTAGTGCTGCATGCCTTTCTCTAGTTGATAATTCTTCGCCTTCTTTTCTTTCAATACTTTTTAATAGATCTTCTAATTGTTCCTCAGAAGGATTTTGATTTTTTTTCTCAGTAGTAGAAAGACTACTAATTACTTTTTTAGCTTCTTTAACTACATGCTTTGCAGATGCAGTTAAAAGATTATTAGAGGTGACTCTTGAATCTATATCTGAGAGATTATCGATATCTCTATTTTTCAAATAGAGTCCTCGAATCTCGTCAATACTAACAAATTTTTTGGATTTATTATTTTGCATTATTTGCTGCCTGAGAATTAGATTCTTTAATATCCTTTACCCATTGTGAATCTGAGTCTAAAACATACATTTTACCATCTGGTCCTCTGGCCATTCCCTTAAAGGAATCTCGCTTGATTTTAGATGGAGATTTAGCATCGCCTAATAATGATTTTTGATTCATACTTACTGATAAAGTTGGGGACTCATCTCCAACTCCTCTTAAAGCGAATGTAAGTTTTCCAATAGTAACTGCTGTTCTAATTTTTAAAGCATCTTCTTGAGTAACTAAAAGAGTTACAGTTGGCGGAGCTTCGGTATTATTTGGATTACCAGACTGGGTTTCAACAGAAGCCCCAGCAGATAATATTTTTACATTTTCTGCGATAACCTTTGCTTCGATTCCTAAATCTGCATCAACAGATTGTCTAAGCACTATAACATCTACAAAATTTCCCGCTTGTGCCCATCCTTCTACTATAGATTCTACATCTACACGAACCGTAATCGCTCTGTAACCAGGTGGTATACCTTCAACTACCGCATTAGCATCTGATGAAGATTTTGTTAAAGCTCCTTTAGGAATTGGTGAAAAAGCACTGAATGTTTGGGATGTAAAAAAATCTCCCTTGTCATTAGCAACATTATAATATTGGCTAATATCTGAAGTACTTGGCCACTCAATCTTAGTAAAAGGTACACTTGAAATTTTTTGTCCCTTTGCTAAGGGTCTTGTTGGAACATCAACTTGTACACTAACAGGCCGAGCTATTACTTGAGGTTGACTGTTAGTATTAGTTTTAGAAAAAGAATATCCTAATAAAAAAGTACCTAATATTAAAATGCCACCAACAACGTAGAGCTTTATTGGATCAGTATTGGAAATCTTAGATATTTTTTTAGGCTTTTTCATATTTTCTTAAATACAGCTTAAGACAGACTAGTAGATCAAAAAATCTACTAGCTTGAATAGTTTTAGACTATTAAAAGTCTACTACGGAGTGCCTCCAGTTGTACCACCGGAAGTACCACCTGTTGTCCCACCAGCTGTACCTCCAGAGCCACCAACGTTAGTTGGAGCGGCTGCAAAACCAACATTTGTGAAATAACTAGACATTCTAGAATAAAAAGTTGTAAGTCCAGTTGCTACAAGTATCACAGCTCCAATAAATAAAATGTGCTCTAGCGACAGCGAACCTCTATCATTTCTCTTCTTTTCAACTTCCTGTTTCATCTTTCTCTCCTTATGTATTAATTATTAATGATTAATTTTGGTGGTTGATAATCTTCTTCCAGTGATGTGGACTCAATATTTAGAGTTTTTGTTTTTGTATCACTTTTTTCTTCTGGAATTTTATTTTTAGTTTTATTCTTAAAATAAGGTAGCCTTTCTAATTTTCTAAAAGAGACCTCTTTCTTAGTTATCATCTCAGACAAACTATTTACTGTATTAATAAAAGGTATTCTCTTTTGAAGCTTAGCCACTTCAAGTCCTAAAAGATCATTTGCTAAGTATTCTAGTCTAGCTTTAGTTTTCTTATTTCCCTCGGTGTAAAAAGTATTACCTGTTCCTACCCACATACCAGCTCGCGCATCGTATTGAATTTCATTAGGATAAAGCATTTTGGAATCAAAATTTGGATTCCAAGAAATAAAATCTAGTACGTCGTCATTTGTTAATCCTGCAGGATTCGTTCTATTTACAACTATTTTTGTAATACCTTCTGATATTTGATTGCTCTGATCCATTGCATTAGTTAATAAATGAACTGAGCCAGGGTCATTTGCAGAAACTAAGAATCTAATATCAGCTCGGCAATCTATAGCAAAAGGCAAGATACCTTCTGAATGATCAAGGTCAACAATCACCACATCGAATCGATCTTGTAGCAAATCAACCAAAGATAGTGAAATTTCGAAACTTGAAGGATCTCTTAAAAAAAGATCTCTTACTTCTCCGCCTCCCGTAGGTGGAGGAAGAATAGGAATTGCACTTGCAGTATTTATTAATATTTTATCTATGTGCTCAGCGTCTGGTAGTGACCTAGAAGTAAGTAAGTCAGCAAACTCTGTAGACTGATAACGATCGGCTAATAAAAACTGACCAACTACTCCGTGCTGCGATAAATCTACTACTACAACATTTTTTTCAATAGACTGTAATGCATGAGCTAACCCACAACTAATAGTAGTGGCACCAACTCCGCCTTTTACACCCTTTACGGTAATTAAAGTTCCTTTTGTTCTTTCTTTATGTTCTTGCTCTGCGCTTGTAATAGAATATACATATCTTGATGCAGGATCTTCAATCGAAAAAATTTCACTTACATAAGTTTCAAAACGTTTTAGATTTTTAACATTAAAATTTGAAGGAGTTAAAAATACAAAAATTGGAACTTTTGCGTGAACAGAGCGAACTTCCCTAACAAAGATTAACGATTCTTCTAACTCAAACTCCGATCCGACGACGATGGCGTCAGGAGTAGAATTAATTAAGACCTCCTCCTTAGAGGCTGGAAAAAATCTAGCAACTAAAAGATGCCCAATAGATCTACGACAAGACCTAAAGCCCTCTTCTAAAAGTTGCTCCAATTTAATTCTATCTGAAGCAGTCTTATCTACGCAAGCTACTCTCATGTAGTTTAGACCTTATAAATTAAGATAATTAAACAAACCAAATAAGTAGTATAATTTTTAATACTTCCTTGGACCCTTCAGGTTATCGCATTTAATTTAAATAAGTTTCCAGTTATTGTAATAAAAAATGTTCGAAACTGGACATTTTTGAATTTTACGCGAAATATTTCAACTATATAAATAGGTTATCTATTTAATAAAGAAACTAAAAATCTGAAGTTTTTGAGTTTTTATACTCCCTTATTACCTTTCTTAGTCCAAGTATCGAAGACTTTAACTCACCATCCTCAAGTCGAATCTGACTTTTATACAATCGATCCTCTAAAAGACTTAGACTTTTAACACTCCCATTTGGTATTTGATCCAGAAATTCATCAAGTGACTTAAAATATCTTGCATAAGAAATTGCATTTCTTGTTTTCCAAGGTCCAAAAATTCTAGAAGCTTCGTGTATGGTATCTAGGCGAATAGCTGGATCATAATAAAGCTCCGAACTAAAATAAGCTGATAGCCAACCTAAATAATGAAAAACGGTCATGTCGGATTCACCGATAAGTGATATTCGACTTGGTGGCATAGGAGCTGTTAAAGTCTTTTGCAAAGCAGGGAACTCAAAATACATAAACTTAGAATCAAAACTAAAGTAAATTGAGCGCTCTGGGCCTAATAACTTTTTATAATTCTTAAGTGACTCCGTTATAGGAAGATCAATATTTAAATTATCTCTTGAGCCCGAAATTATAATAGATGGTCGTTTATTAGATAAAAACCACTTTTTTTTATCTGCTTCTTTTATACTATAAGGAATTAGTGAACTTCCAGGTAAGTGATAAGTTTTACCAACTAACTTAAGTCCCGCACTTAATTTTCTTGCCGCTAGTCCATCAGTATCAGAATCCAACTTGGTAATTAATATCCTACCTGAATACATGCCTAATTCTCTCATAAAAAAGAATCTTCCCTGTAATAAAAACCAAATTAAAAAGAGATAAAAAAAACTATTAATGCGAAAGTTACAACCTAAGAATCTCTGAATAAGATATATTAAAATTAATATTGGTAGAAAAAAGATCTGCTGCAATCCTTCAATAGATGTCACTGATATTGAACAAACATACTTACATATGAATATAAGTAAAATCAGTAAAGAAAAGTAGAATATCTTATTCTTATTAACGATTTGATATGTAGTAACGATGACTATACCTCTGAATTAATAGGTTACTTTTACTATGAATTCCAGTTTTAGGAAATTCATAGTAAAAAAGCTATAAAAATAGCAAAAAAGCTCTAAATCATTTAATTACAAATAATATGACTCCCGAAGATTTATCAGAAGCCTTTCATAAAGTTTTTCATGACATAGGAAATCCTATTACTTCAATAATATCCTACTCTAACTTAATAGAACAAGCACCAACTCTTGGAATACCACTAGAGAAGGCATCAAATTATTCTTCTTCTATTACTAAAGAAGCTTGGAAAGTTAATAGACTCTTAGAACTATTCTTACTCCTTGTATCAAAAAAAAATAATACCTCATTAGTTAGTCTAGAAAGCTGTAAAAAAAATGTTATTGCTAGATACGCTAATAGGTACGGACTTGGCGAATTAGATATTAACTTTATTAATTTCGATCAAGAAATCTCCTTCATAGGTGAAAGTGATCAAGTTACTGTTATTTTTTGTGAAATTTTAAGTAATGCGCTCGGGGCAATTTCACAAATGGAGAATAAAGAAGATTTTCTAACTATTGATATCGAACATGAAACTATCTTAGATAATAACTCTGAAAAATTTCTAAAAATAAACTTCAAAAATAAAAGCAAAAAACATAATAGTAACTTAGATGACTTAAAAAAAATTGGAGTTTGTGAGTTTTCGAGATTTAATAAACCAGCCGGAATTGGACTTTTTGCAATTTCTAACACTTTAGAAAAATGGGGGGGGAGACTTGAGATTAAAGAGGAGCTCGTTAACAACCAAGAATATTATTTTATTACTTCACTATATTTAGCACAATAAATGGCCATTTTACCAATAATTAAATATCCTAAAGAGATACTAAGAAAAACTGCAGAGCCTATTTCTGAAATCTCAGAAGAAATAGTTACACTAGCTACAAACATGGCTGAAACTATGTACGACGCTCCCGGGATAGGATTAGCTGCGCCTCAAGTTGGAGTTTCAAAAAGACTTTTCGTAATTGATTTAGGAAAAGATGAAAACGAAGAAAAAAAATCTGAACTTCTAACTTTCATTAACCCACAGATAATTGAATCTCGCGGAAAGATGAAATACGAAGAAGGATGTCTTAGTATACCAGAAATAAGAGAATACGTAGAAAGACCTTCATGGGTAAAAGTTAAAGCATTATCAATAAGCGGTCAAGAATTTGAACTTGAAGCTGAAGGCTTATTAGCAATATGCATACAGCATGAACTTGATCATCTTAACGGAGTTCTCTTTATTGATTACTTAAAAGGGTTAAAGAAAAAACTTATCGCTAAGAAACTTATGGCTTTTGAAAATATTAAGTAACTTTATTAAATAGCTATGAATAATAAAGCTAGTGTTTATTTTTTTGGAAGTCCCGAATTTAGTGTCCCTACTCTTTGTGAATTATTTTCATGTGAAAGAATAGAAGTTAAAGCAGTAATTACACAGCCCGAAAAAATAAGAAGCAGAGGACACAATAAAGTACTTACTTCCGTAGGTATTAAAGCAGAAGAACTCTTGATACCTTTATTTAGTCCTATTTCTTTAAAAAACTTAATGGATCAGACGAATGAACAAGATGAAGAAGCATTCAGATTTAAAAATTTTCTCTCAAACAACAAGCCCGACTTTTGTGTTCTAGTAGCATACGGGAAACTCATTCCTGAAGAGTTACTTAAACTTCCTAAATTAGCATTTTTAAATATTCATCCATCTAAACTTCCTCGCTGGAGAGGTGCCGCCCCAATACAACATACTCTCATGAACGGAGAAAAAGATACCGAAGTTTGTATAATTGAACTAATAAAAGAACTTGATGCAGGTCCAATATATAAAAAAGAATCTGTTGAAATATCTGATCAAGAAAATTATGGCGACTTATCTGAAAGACTAGGAGCTATTGGAGCAAGGCTCGTAACAGACACCATACTAGAAATTTTAGATAATGATCTCAAACCAACACCGCAAGAAGATTTGGAAACAACTTATGCTTCCAAAATAAAAAAAGAAGATACAATAATAAATTGGAATTGGTCGGCTAATAAAATCACAAATCTTGTGCGAGCTTTATCTCCTCAACCCGTGGCAAGAACAACCTTTAAGAATAAAAGTTGTAAAATTTTATCCTGTACTGAAATAAACTCAGCAGATATTACAACTGATATTATCGAGATTGGGAAGCTATATAAAGATAAAATAAATAAGAACTTATTTGTTGGATGTGGTAATAAAGAGTTAATTTCTATAAACGAATTGCAAATTGAAGGTAAAAATCCTGTTAAAGCAGCTGAATTTTTAAACGGACTTCAAGATATGACAAAGGCTTATTTCACTTAATGGAAATTTTACCTAAAATTCTATATGCACTTTTAGCTTTTCTAGTAGGATCAATACCTTTTGGCCTAATCATATCGAAAAAATATGGCATAAATATAAAAGAAGTAGGCAGTAAAAATGTCGGTGCTACTAACGTCATGAGAAGTGTCGGAAAGATTCCAGGTATAATGACATTCTTACTTGATTTTCTAAAAGGCGGAATAGTTGTACTTATTTCAAAATACTTCGGAGCAAGTATAGAAGAGCAAGCATTTTTTGGATTCATGACAATACTCGGTCACTGCTTCAGTCCTTTTTTGGGTTGGAAAGGAGGAAAAGGAGTTAGCACTGGGTTTTCAGTTTTTCTTTTTATATGCCCGACACAAGCACTCTACTCGCTACTTGTATTCATAATCATCTTTGCTTTTTCGGGAATAATATCTTTATCTTCTCTAACAGCAGTATTTTTTCTTCACCTATTATCATTAGATAATAACTTACTATATCAAATTAAACTTTATACTTTTTTAACTTTGATTCTAATAACTCTTAGACACAGAGAAAACATAGTAAGATTAATAAATGGGAAAGAATTTAGATTTAAGAAAATAGGATTCTAAATTAGAAATCGTTACTTCCTTACCCCTGACCACTTATCAAATCTATAATACACTAACGCTACTCCAGGTATCGCTGTTAAACTACAAAAAATAAAAAAATCTACCCAGCCAAAAATTCCGACTAAATAACCTGTTGGTGCTCCAGCAAAAACTCTTGATACGGCAGCGAAACTAGATAAAAGAGCAAAAGAAGTAGCAGCAAAACCTGGATTACAACAAGCCATCAAAAATGCAATAAATGGCGTAGTCGCTAGTCCTGCGCAAAAATTCTCAAATCCTACTGCAAATGCCATTACTAAAGAATTATTACCTGTATAAGCAAGTAAAGAAAAACTAAGAGTAGAAAATCCTTGTATTATACCAAAGTATATCAAACACTTCTTAAGGCCTAGTTTAGGATATAGCAGTCCTCCACAAATACTACCAAGTATAGATGCTACTAAGCCAACTCCCTTAGTAACAGCCCCTATTTCAGTTTTACTAAATCCAATCTCCATCATAAATGGAGTAGTGAGCGCTACTGCCATTACAATATCAACTTTGTAAATAAGTATAAAAAACAAAACTTCTAATGATTCAACTCTTGAAAAAAAATCTTTAAAGGGAATAATTATTGCCTGATTTAAACTTTTAGGGGCGACAGTTACTAACTCTTCTTTAGAAAAAAAAGTAAAAAAAGAGCATGCCAGTAAGCATAAAGACATCAATAAAAATACAAATGGCCAAGCAATTAAATCCGCTAAAACTAGGGCAACTGCCCCAGATACGATCATCGCAAGTCTGTATCCCAAATTTGATAGCGAAGCTCCCATGCCTCTTTCATCAGGAGTTAAAACCTCTGTTCGATAAGCATCAATAACGATATCTTGAGTAGCGCTTAGGAATGCTATAACTAAAGCAACTAGCAAAATAAAAAAAGTGTCATCACTAGGAGATAAAAAACCAAATATCGCTATCGCTAGAAATAGTAGAATTTGAGATACAAATATCCATCCCCTTCTTTTAGTTAAAAAAGGGAAATGATAGACATCAAAGATAGGCGCCCAAAGAAATTTTAAAGTATAGGGAAGTCCGACTAAAGATAATAGACCAATGGTCTTTAGGTCTATTCCTCCGTCTTTTAGCCAAGCTTGAAAAGTACCGCCGGTTAAAGCTAATGGAAGGCCTGACGAAAAGCCAAGCCCTCCAAGTAATAATAGTTTCCTATTAAATATCGATTTATTTTTTATCAAGAAGCTAACAGAAATCTAACATCTAGAATCTCTTCCAAATGTACTGATTAGTTACCTCATGGTGAAACAATACTTCCTCAGTTTTAACCATAGTTCCTAAATCCTTAGGACATCTGTTTGCTGATTGCTCTTTTAGCTCACAATATTTTTCTGCATTTTCCTTACCTAATAGTTCTTTCATTAATGAACTAGCATTAAAATGCTCCATTGCAGTGTAGATATTATCAGGAAGAATATTGTTACCAATTTTTCTATTACTCTTACTAAACTCTGGCTTTGTTGGCCCTTCTAAACCAGTCTTAAAAAGAGCATATAAACATAAGTAAGGGTTTGAATCTGGAGCAACTGTTCTTACTTCTACTCTTGATGACTTAGCATTACCTAGAGGTATTCTAACCATTGCCGTTCTATTTACAGCAGATGCCATAATCTGATTTGGTGCTTCGTAATGTGGATCTAATCTTCTATATGCATTAACGCTAGGGTTAATAACAAGACACATATCTAATGCATTAGATAATAAACGATCAACAAAATCCCAAGCCATTGGTGATAAGTTATCTTCTCCTTCCTTGTCATAGAATAAGTTCTGACCTTGCTTGCATACAGAGATATTTGTATGCATTCCGCTACCATTGATATTAGTCATTGGCTTTGGAAGGAAAGACGCGGTCATTCCCATGTCCGCAGCAATTTGTCTTGCAAGCAACTTATAGATTTGAATCTGATCAGCGGCGATTAAAACATCACAATAATTATAATTTAGCTCAAACTGAGAAGGAGCAACTTCTGGGTGATCCTTCTCATTTTCAAATCCCATTGCTCTTTGAGCTTCAGCAAACTTATCAATAAATACCTTAAGAGGATCCTTCGGCAACGAATGATAGTAACCTCCATTAGAAACAAACTTAAATCCTTCTTGAGCATTAAAGCTTTGTTCAGCATTTTTACCTTCAAATAAAAAGCCTTCTATTTCTACTGCAGCAAATAATTCTGTTTTATCTTTCTTCCAAAGATCATTAGAATATTTTTTTAGAAGACCTCTGATATCAGATTTGTATAAACTTCCGTCTCTATCGTTAATTTGTCCAAAAACGATAACTTTTCCTGGTCCAAAAATATCTGATGGTAGCCATCTGAAAGAACCCCAATCTATTTCTAATCTAAGATCAGACTCTCTAACAGCAGTTAAACCTCTAATAGAAGAACCATCAAAAGTTAAATTATCATATGACTTTAGTAAAAACTTTTTATCATAATCTAGCATATGGAAGCGACCTTCTAAATCAGAGAAGGCTACTGTTACCGCTTTTAAAGCTTTTTCTTGCTCAAGATACTTTAGATAAAATTCTCTAAGCTCTCCTTCGTCAACTCGTTGAGTGACTTTCGCCTTAGCTTTTAAATTTAACTCTTCGAGTTCATCATAAGATATTTCTAGGAAGTTTTTTATTTGTATAGACATATGTTTACTTAATTTTTCTGTCATTTAAATGAATAATCAAAATAAATAATAGCTTCTTAATTAAAGTTTTAAAATAAGAAGAATCATTAATGATATAAATGGTTAATGAAAATTACTTATAGCTAAGTAATTTATTATCTGAGTATAGATTATAATGTAGCTCAGGTTTAGTTCTCGGCTTTTCTCCATCTAATTCAGGTGGAATTATAGGATATCCAAGTGCGACAACCGCTAGAAGAAGGTTTTTTTTCGACTGTTCTGATACTTTTAAAATTTTTCTAATACTTTCTTGATTTATTAACTTAGGAGCAAGAAATAGCAGTCCCATACTGTCTAATCTCGAACATAAATATCCTAGCCTATATGAAAGTTCCTCATTGTCGGTACCAATTAAAAAAAGCAATGCAGGTGCGGATCTAATGAGTTCAGGAGCCTCTATACAAGTAGATAATAAATCCCTTAAATTTAAATCATCAACTAATATAAAACTTAAACTAGTTTCTTCTATGATATTTCCATAACTAGGCAGGCTTAAAAGATTTAAAATAAAATCTCTTTGCACAACTTGCTGTGAGAAATAACCCGATGAGATGTCAGAGCTTAAGACTGTTATATTAAAATTACTGATCACGTTTCAAATAGTTTTTTAAAGCAATTCTAGTTGGAGTATTAGCTTTCAATTTAATAAACTCTGATAGTCCTCCTTGAAAAAGAAGATTACCTCCCATTGAAGCAGGTCCAGGTCCTATTTCAATTATATAATCAGAAGCTAATAAAATATCTAAACTATGTTCTATAATTACTACAGTATTGTCAAATTCTGTAAGTTTTCTGGCTACTTTTATAAAACGATCAACGTCATGCATATGAAGACCTATTGTAGGCTCATCCATAATATACAAAGTTTGCACAGCTTCTCTTAAACTTAATTCTTTAACTATTTTTAGCCTTTGAGCTTCTCCACCTGAAAGAGTATGAGAAGGTTGACCTAAACATATATAGCCAATTCCAAGCTGTATTGCATAATCGAGAGCTCTTCTCAACTTTGGTATTGCCGAGAAAAGATTAAAAGCATCCTCAATAGTCATATTTAAAACTTCTCCAATCGACTTACCGTGGAAAAGTATTTCAAGTGCCTGATCACAATATCTTAGCCCTGAACAGACCTCACAGCTCGTAACAGAATCTGGAAGAAAACTCATAGGAGTTTTTATATATCCCTTACCACCACATTCTGGACATTTCCCCTTACCAGTATTGTAAGAAAAATACGAAGATGAAAATCCCTTAGCTTTTGCATCTGGCAGAGTAGAAAACAAATCTCTAATTAAATTAAATACGCCTAAAAATGACGCAGGAGTACTTGCAGAAGTTTTCCCTATAGGATTTTGATCAATTTCTATTACTCTTTTTAAATTCTCAGTTCCACTAATAGATTCCCAGGTCTTTGAAAAAAATTGTTCCCTAATTTTTTCGCCTTCAAATTCTTCTATCATTGCCGGTAAAAGAGTACTTCGAACCAGAGAACTCTTACCTGCTCCCGAGACGCCAACAACAGTAACAAGGCTATTTTTAGGAATATTAACATCAATTTTATTTAAATTATTAGCTGATGCTCCTTTTAAACTAATAAAATCATTAAAAACTTTCTTTTCAGTTTTAATTTTTATGTTATCTCTAGCTTTCAAAGCCTGAGCAGTTATTGATGTCTTAGACTTTAATAAACCTTTAAAGTCTCCCGAATAAACTAAATTCCCTCCCTGAGTTCCGCCAACTGGACCAATGTCAATAACGTGTTCTGCCTCTCTTATTGTATCCTCGTCATGTTCTACCACTACGATAGTATTTCCTAGATCTTTAAGAGCATTTAATGTCGTCATTAATTGAGCATGATCATGTGAATGCAAACCTATACTAGGCTCATCCAAAATATAGCAAACTCCAGTCAGCGGTGAACCTAAATTTTTAGCAAGTCTTAGTCTTTGAGCTTCTCCTCCGGATAATGTCGAGGCATCTCTATTTAAAACAAGATAACCTAAGCCAATACTATCAATTAAAGATAATAAAGAAGTTAATTCTCTTAAAATTGGATTAACTATAGGAAATAAGGACTGTGAAAAAGAATGTTTATCAAAAAATTTAGATAATTCAGGAGAAGTCATTTGTGTTAGAGAATGAATACTCTGATCACCGATAAATACCGATCTACCAATTTTACTTAATCTAGTTCCTTCACAACTATGACAAGTCTTCGATGAAAAATTACCACTGCTTAACATTCCTCTACCATTACAGGTTAAGCACATGCCGCGTTGACTTCTAAAAGAAAAATCTTGAGGATCTAAGGGTAAAAATCCAGTACCACACTTTGGACACATTCTGGTTAAGCTAAAAACTTCTGGTGCATTCCAAGGATCATCTATAGAAATCTCAATAGTTCCACCGGATAAACTAAGAGCTTGTCCTAAAGCTTCCTTTAACAAGAGCGATGACTTTTGAGTTACTTTGATATTACCAACTAATAATGAGATAGAATGAAGTTTATGACGATCAAGTTTAGTGGTTTCATCTATTTTTAAAAATTCATTATCAATTCTAGCTTCAAAAATATCCGCTCTAGCTGCGCGCTGGAAAAGTTCGCTGTAATGTCCTTTTCTCCCAGAGATCATAGGGGCAAAAATATATAATCTATGACCTAAAAATCTATCAACGCAGTCTTTGGTTATCTGATCAATATTTGCATTTCCTATTTTTGTTCCGTCATTAGGACATCTTTGTTCTCCTACCTTAGAATATAGTAGTCTTAAATATTGATAAATCTCTGTTACAGTTGCTAAAGTAGAAATACCCGACGGTGGAGCTGTCTTCTGAGAAACTGCTATCGTTGGTGGTAGGTTCTTTATTAAGTCTACATCAGGACGACTTTCTTGTTGGATATACTGCCTTGCATATGGAGATAAGCAGTCTAGAAAACGTCTTTGTCCTTCACTAAATAATATATCAAATGCTAATGTTGACTTACCTGAGCCTGATATTCCGGTTATTACTGTAATTTTATTTTCTGGAATAGTAATAGTAATATCTTTTAAATTATGCTCTCTTGCACCGATTATTGATATATCTTTGTTTAATTCTTTTTTTAGATTTTTCTTTTCTTTTAGATTTTTGTCTTTAAAATCATAGGAAGTCTTTCTTAAAAAAGTTAAAGTATCAGAAACTTTATTTTTATTATTTAATAGATTACTTAAATAATCTGCATGCAATAACCTGCCACCATTCTTACCACCATCAGGACCTAACTCTACGAACCAGTCCGCTGATTTAATTAAATCCAAATTATGTTCTACACAAACTACAGTATGTCCCTTTTCTATTAATGCTTTAATACACCTAATTAAATTAGATACATCTGCTGGATGTAAGCCTGTTGTTGGTTCATCAAGAATAATCAAAGAATTACTTTCAGAAGACGAAAGAAAACTTGCAAGTTTAACTCTTTGAGCTTCTCCACCTGAGAGAGAACTCAAGGGATGTCCTAGAGGTAAATACCCTAAACCTAAGTCTAAAAGTGGCTGCAGTAGCTTCTTTATTTTTTTATTTTTACTATCATCGCTTAACTGATCTAAATGACTTACAAAATCACTAATTGGTGAATGTAAAATATTTAAAACATTCATCCCTCCTAACATCACACTTAGAATATGATCTTGAAATCTACGTCCCTGACAGCTCTCACAAACTATCGTGACATCAGTCAAAAACTGCATCTCAACTTTAATAGATCCATTTCCAGAACAACTAGGACATCGACCTCCATCAACATTAAATGAGAATGATGATTTATTTAAACCTAATTTAACAGCAGTATCAGTTTCAGCTAGGTAATCTCTGATAACATCCCATGCTTTAGTATAAGTACCAGGATTAGCTCTAGTTGTTTTTCCTATTGGAGCTTGATCGATCAGTATAATATTACTGAAACTATTTAAATTTTTTAGAGTGGCGAAATCAGAAACTATCTCACTTGATAAAGTTTTATTTTCAGAGCCATTATATAAACAGTCTAATACTAAGGAAGACTTTCCGGAACCACTAACACCTGTTACTACCGAAAATTTTCCAACTGGGAAATTAACATTAATATTTTTTAAGTTATTTGCTCTGGCGTCTAGTATTTCAAAATTAGATGTTTCTAATTTTATTTTTTTAGTTAATTTTTCTGTATTAGTAATTTTAGTTTTATCAGTAGGCTTCGCAGCAAAAGATTTAAAGTATACTCCAGTCGGAGTATCAACCTTAGATACATCCTTAGGTAATCCAGAATAAACGACTTCTCCTCCTCCACTTCCTGACCCAGGCCCTATTTCAATGAGATTATCTGAAGACATGACAACATCTGGATCATGCTCAACGACAACTAATGTATTACCACGATCTTTTAACTCTTTAATTGTGCTGATTAGTCTTTCCGTATCTCTTGGATGAAGTCCTATAGTAGGTTCATCTAAAACTAAAGTACTATTTACTAAGTTTGATCCCAATAGAGATGTTAAATTTACTCTTTGAAATTCACCTCCTGATAAAGTTTTTGTCTGACGATCAAGAGTTAAATAACTAAGTCCAACAGAATTTAAATAACTGAGTCTAGAAATAATCTCATTATGTGCAGTCAAAGTTGTTTTATCTTGTGGAACATTAAGCTCTTTAAAAAAAACTAAATTTTCGTCTAGTGGCAAGCTCCAAATTTCAGCTAAGGATTTTCCTTTAACTTTATAATTCAAAGAACTTTTAACTAATCTTGTGCCTTCACAAACATTGCAAGTCATCTCAGAACGAAATCTTGCCATAAAAATTCTGACGTGCATTTTATGTCTTTTCGACAAAAGAGTATCAAACCAAGGAACTAACCCGATAAAACCGCCCTTAGTTCTATTCTTTTTCGGTGGTCCTTCTATAATCAAACTGCGTTGAGTTAAGGGCAACTTGCGCCATGGTAACGTAATAGAGATATCGTTTTCTAAACAAAAATCTTTTAATTTCTTAACGAGTGGCTTACTAATTTCACCTTGCCAAAAACTAATAGCCCCCTCCTGAATCGACAAACTATCATCAGGAATAACTTTTCTTTCATCTAACTTCAGTATTTTTCCAAATCCCTTACATGTATCACAAGCACCAATAGCGGTGTTAAAAGAAAATAATGAAGGGTTAGATTTAGTAAAATTAATTTCACATTTTTTACAACTTAGAGAATCTGACCAAGACTTAGTTTCAGTAAATTTCCCATCATTAAAAATATGAATATTTAAAGTGCCTTTTCCAAATAAAAACCCTTGAGCTAAACCAGAAATTAATCTTTCCTTTGTTTCAGCATCATTTAAATCTTCATCTAAACTAACTCTATCGATAATAGCAAAAAAACTTTTTATCTTTTTATTAGGAACATAACTATCTAAACGATAAATTTCTTCAGTTTTAGGATCAAAAAAACGAACAAATCCTTCCGCATTAAGGATCTCGCTAATTGTTTTGAAAGTAGTTTGATCCTTCCATTCAACCTTAAAAGAAATCGCGATCGATATCGTCTTTTCTTTAAATATTTTTGTAAATTCTTGAAACAATACTTCAGGAGTATATTTAATAACTTTATCGCCACATGAAGGGCAAAACAATTCAGAAACCTTAGACCATAATACTTTTAAATAATCATTTAACTCGGTAGTAGTACCCACCGTAGATCGTGAAGTTGTAACTCTATTTCGCTGCTCTAAAGCTAGAGCTGGTCTTACATTAGAAATTGAGGAAATATCTGGAGCTGGAAGTCTATCTAAAAACTGCCTAGTATATGGACTAAATGTCTCAATATATCTTCTTCCACCCTCTGCATAAATAGTATCAAAAGCTAAAGTAGATTTCCCAGAACCCGAAGGACCACAGATAACGGTAAATTGATCATGAGGAATACTGACATCAACATTCTTAAAGTTATTTTCCTTTAAGCCTGTTATGCTAAGATTATTAAAATTTGAATTTAATTTATTGGACACTATTTATTTAGAGTTCTATTTTATTTTTTTAAACTGCTATAATTCCATAATATGACAAATACCTATAATATTCGACTCTTACTATCTTGCTTACTTACTCTTATAGTTTTTTCATTTACATCCTGTAGCGAGCAAAAAGTAAGTCTATTTGAAATAAACAGAGTAAAAAGAGACGCTAAAATTATACGCATAAATGAACTTAATATAAAAAAGAATTTAAATACTATTTCGGCAAATCGTGAAGAAGGTGAGAAAACTATTGAAGCAACAAGTTTGCCAGTAGATAATAATACTACTGAAATTAAATGAGATTACCGAGTAAAAAATGAATAAAAAGGTTGTTATTTTTAAATTACTGCTAATTACTTTAATTAGTACCAATTTCTTACTCGCTGAAAATAGTAGCTTATCAAATTGTGAATTGAGTGAAAAAATTATTCCTTCAATCTCAAAATTAAGGAAACTCCCATTAAAATCTGAGGTTCCCTGCCTTCAAAATAACAAAGAAGAAATAGTTAAATATCTAGAAGACTCTTTGAATAAACGCTTTACCGAAGACAAGATTAATAATGAATCCTTAGCCTTTAGATCATTAGGTCTTATTCCATGGAATTACGACTATAAAAATGAGTTAATAGCTCTATACAAAGATCAAATAGGTGGCTACTACGATACTGATAATAAACACTTTGTTATGGCCTCTTGGGTTCCTGTCGCCTCGCAGGAAACTGTAGCAGCTCATGAACTGACACATGCTCTACAAGATCAATATTTCAATTTAAGTGAGATAATGGATCCTAAGCTTACTAGTGATGAACTCCTGGCACATTCAGCACTAGCAGAAGGTGATGCTACCTTAACTATGTTAGAATTTCTAAATAGTGGAAAAAATATTAGTTCAGATTATATTTCAGCTTTCATTCAATCAAATCTAACAGGTGCCTCACTTAATAAATCTCTTAAGGAAGCACCTAATCCAATTAAAAGTTTGCTATTGTTCCCATATAATAGCGGATTAACTTACATCTATAGAAAAAAGCAAAATAAAAACGAAGAGGCTATTAATGATCTTTTCAAAACACCTCCAAAAACAACAAGAGAAATATTAGACGAAAGTAATATAAATTTTCAATATTCTAAAAAATTACCTAGCTGCAAAAAGCTAGCGGAAAAACCAGAAAATGAAGCGGATGATTACGAGGTAGAATATGAAGATAGACTAGGTGAATTTATTTTAAAAATTCTATTAGCTAATGAAACAAAAAATAAAAACTTAGGTTGGGAAGATGATCAACTTTGTATATTTAAGACATCTAATAAAGCTTCGACTACCCAGAAAAAACTATACTGGTCATTACTTTTAGAATCAGAAGAAAAAGCGAAAGAGTTATCTAAAATTTTCCAATCTCACTTAAAAAAAGTTGAAAGCCCTAATTTACCTTACAAGGTAGAATCAAAAGATAAAGAACTAAATATTTCTATTTTTTTCCAAAAGACTTAGAAAAAAGCTCCATTTTACTTGCAGTCTCTTCACTTAGTAAATGTTCGGTTTTACAGGCATCTATACTAGCTTGCTCAGCAGAAACATTAAGTACCGTAACAAGAAATTTTTCTACAATATGTCTCTTACCAAGAATTCCTTTTGCCAAGGCTTGTCCAGCTTCTGACAATGATAAAAACTTATTATCATCCTCGTCAATAAGTCCTTTAGATTTTAAACTCTTAAGATTTGTACTAGCTGATCCCGTAGTTATATCTAAAAATTTAGCGACATCGGTTACTCGTGCATAGCCTCTCTTTTCATGCAGTTCAAAGATAGCTAGCAAATGGTGTGCTGCGCTGTGAGTAATTTCATTTTCACTAAACTCTTTCCAAACATCAGTTGTAGATTCCATAATTTTAGCAAAAATAGTTTTCTTAAATTAACACTTGTTTACCTTTATAAGTAAATGTTTGGCATGTCAAGTAAGAGCCTAAATAGAAAACAAGAGTTCATTCTACTAACTGCTTTAAATTACTATTATTTTATGTTTTCTCTAAACGAATAATTGAAGCTTCTCTGGTAGCTACGGCATAAATACCTAACAACAATAAAGCCATAAATCTAATTTCACCGTCTCCGAAATTATACTCAACAACTCCTGCGATTTGCCATCCAAAAATTGAAGTTGCTAAAACTAAGCAAAGTCGACTCCATTGGCCAACCTCTACATTTTTGGAAAAAGTCGACCTTAAAGTAGAAAAAATTTCATAAAAAAAGAATATATAAAACAGCCCCCCCATTACTCCTGTTTCTAAAACTATATTTAAAATATTATTGTGCATGTGCCTATGAAGAAGAGGCAAACTCGGATCAAATGTTCTAATTAAATCTGCATTAGTAAATCCCAAACCTAGAGGAAATCTCTCAATTAACTCAAAACCCAACTTCCACATATCAAACCTACCACCAGTAATAAAAAAATGTTCATACATAGAAGCGATTCTTTCGTATATCGGAGAAAAAAAGACTAGCATAACTCCGAGTAGGGAACCGGAAAAAAATATTCTTTTAGAGACTAATGCTGATAAAAATATAAATTCACAAAATACTGCAAACCAAGGTCCTCTTTTCAAATTGAGGACAAAAGCCGTAAAGCTGCTTGAAAATAATATCAAAAAGAAAAATGAATTTAAACTTGATTGAAAATTTCCTTTAATTCTTAGAAGTTTAAAAATATAATAAGAAAAAGCCATACAGACTAAGCAAACAATAACTGCAACTAAGTAACTAATTTTGAACTTTGCAAACCATGCAAAAAATAAAAAACCCAAGAACATAAACATAATAGGTACTAAAAAAGAAAAAACTTCTTTCTTTCTAAAGTTCTCACTAAAAATATACGGAAAAGAAAATAAAAGTGGAAATAATAAGACAAACTGCCCCGACTCAGATAGAGGGCCAGGCAAACTTGGTTTGAAATCATATCCTATATTATTACTTAATATAGTATGAACTCCTGCAATTCCATGACTGATAAATAAAGACATAAAAACTTTCTTTACCTTGGTTATTCTTTCCTTCGAATCAAATAAAAAGAAAAAAACTATATAAACCGCTACTGGAATTAGAAAATAGATCCCAAACTTAATAATTTCTACAAATGTATGTATTTGCTTAAAGCCAAAATTCAAAGAGATCAACATCACTACAAAAAACATAGTTAGTAGTGATAATAATTTAAGGAACTTCCTATCACGGGATATAAACTCATTAATCTTAAGTTTATTTTTTGAATAATAAAAGATTACTGAAAAAAGAAGTCCACCAATAGCCATTTGAGATGCTGCTATTGAAAATGCAGAAGCAATACAATACAAAATCAAAAAGTTAAATGCTAAAGGTAAGGGGTCTTGGATGTAGTTAACTAAATTCTTGAGATATTTCACTATTTAATTTAACATAAAATTTAGCCATTGCTAGGATACCAAGAGGATAAGCAATAAAGAATCCAAAGGGTATAAAAGATAGACTTAATACCACCAAACCAATTAGAAAACTAGAAACATAGTGAGTCTTAAAGAAATTTAATTGATCGCTAACTTTTAGTCCTAAAGCTTCAAAAACGTAAGATAAACAATCAAAACCTAAGATTAAAGCAGAAAATAATATTCCGACAAAAGGTAATAAACTTAGAACTGAGAATATAATTACGAAAAAAAGTACTCTTATATAAATGAATAAAGAAAAATTTGAGCTAATCACTGGTTCCTCAATACCAACTCCATGTAATGCTAGTTTAGATAGTCTTTTTTCCGACTTAAAAAGGAAGAATATAAATGTTATTAAAATAGGAACCAGCAAGGAAGATATTAGAGTAATAAAAAAACTAAGTATAGAGTTTGATGAACTTGAGAAAAGGGACTTATAAATATAAAAATATTCATAAGAAATAAAAATCATTCCTAGTAGTGAGAATATAAATACTACAGTAGAAAATATTATATCTTTAGTAAGTCCGTAATAGAGCTTGGGATCAAATATAGAATTAATAAGAGCTGTGAAAACGGCAAAAAACGACTTCATAAGATTATTTTGATTTAAGCGCTTTTTCGATTAAGCGGATTTCTGAACTTGTTCCGATAGAAGGAGATAATCCTTCTAAAACTATTCTTTTGCATTTTTCTAGTTCTGCTTTTAAAATATCTTTTTTCGGTGGTTTAGCTAAGAAAGCAGTGATTCCTAGTTTAAGAGACTTTAAAAGATTATCCTCGCTAGGATCAGAGGTAAGAACAATAACAGGCAAATAAGATAAAGATAATTTCTCTCTTATTTCTTTAATTAATACAAATCCAGATTCTTTAGGCATTTGAATATCTGTAACTATGGCAAAATAAGATATTGGTTCATCCGACAATTTCCTCATGGCTTCAGACACAGAACTAGCCTGTTCAACTACAGAATAACCTATTGACTTAATTAAAGAAGAGATTATTTGTCTTGGTGAGTCTAGATCCTCTACAATTAAAACTTTTTGATGTTGAGTACCAATCAGAGAAAGTCTTTTTGGAAGCGCTCTAAGAAACCTAGTCAACTTCTCATGACCACAACAATCCCCAACACCAATAACATTTATAAATTCATTTTTTATATCAAGCTTGTTTAACGAAATAAGACAAATTTGTACTTCTTTCAGAACCTTCCAAGCTTCTATAAAAAAATCTAAAAGTTCTTCCTTTGCTATGTCTTGATCTACGAGAATAACAGAATAGCTGTTCAACTTAATCCAATCTTTAGCATATAAAAGACTAGAAACTTGTTTATAGTCGATACTGTTATGTAATAGATTAGTTTCTACGTCGGTGAGTAGGCTTGGATTTTGAGTAACAAGTAATAGCACGCGTTATAATTTAGATATGTAACTAATAATATGAGGTTTTTATATTAAGTAATACCTGAAATTAATATTATAACATAGCAAATGGCGTCTTGTTAAATTAAAGGATAATCAGCAAGCCTTCCATACCTTAGGTGTAGTACCTTTTTGTATGTGACTCTAATAACTCTCTATATTATCTAGATATTTGATCTATAAAAATAGAATACTGGCTAACTAATTAAGTCATATAGTTTAGTCTATTAAAAGCCGATACTACAATCTTTAATGCAAGCTTACTTATTTACATACTTGTATTAGCTTTTTTAATTTATCAATCAATTAGATCGATTCTACCTATGGCTACTAGTGATAGATTTAATTTACTCATAGTAGATCCTGATACTGCAAGCAGAGGAATGCTTAAACAAGTGGCATTGTCACTTACTACATTCAACAAAACCTATAACTGTAATAATTTAGAAGAAGCATTAGATAGAGGAAAGACTGGAGAAGCTGTCGATATAATTATTTTATCCTACAGGTTTAATATTGACGATATTAGTAATTTCATTAAAGAAGCAAAGAAAACTCCAAAAGGTGAAGACTGGGCTTTTATAGCAGTTCAAAAAAATGCAAGTAAAGAAAATAGCAATATTGCAAATAGTGTAGTGATGGGAATCGATGGTTTTTTATTTGAACCATACTCGGCTGATAATATGCGAGAAATGGCAGAGATTACTTCGAAAATAAAAAAGGTTAGCTCTGATAGAAGAAAATTAGCTGCCATGAAGATGATACTAAATGAAATAGCACAACACTTAGATGCTGTTTCGTTTTATAAATCTCAAGGTAAAGATACAGCAGTCGCAAGTAAAAAATTAAAAGAAGCCTGTGATAAAATAACAAAATATAAAGATGAATTTTTTGAAATGTATATAGAGGTAATGACTAATGTTTTCGGTAATATGGCTCCCCCAGCTACCAGCTCATATATAGGAGCGAGTACTAGAGTAAAAAAGAAATTAGAAGAACAAAGACTTGCAAAGCTTTCTTCTGAATATAAATAGAAACGGATAATTAAGTTTTTAAATTAACTAAACAATCAATATTTACAATAAAAACCTAGTAATCTCGGAATTCTAGCTACTAACTAGACCTTAATGTTATACTTCAATAAAATATAAATAATTAAGCTCTTTAATTAAAATTCATCTAGGGTAGAAGTAAATCCTAACAAACGCTAAGTAAGAATAATCTTTTACAATTCTAGCTTATCGTTTGGGTAGGGTAATATAGGTTTTAAGGGATTGGAGACCAATCGTGAAAGAGTTAACTGTCTACTTTATAGGATATGCATGTTCTGTAAGCGGAAATTGGCTAAGAGTTGCTGCTGTTGGCTGGATGATTGCTAATAATTTCAAATTAGGCAGCGAAGAATTTGGAATGTACGGCGGTCTAATGGCTATAGTACAATTACTAGTAAGCCCAATAGCTGCTAACACAATAAAAAATAAATCAAGAAAGACGATTCTAGTTTATTCTAATATTGTGCTTTTTGTTGCTACTATGGTCTTATCTATTCTTTGTTTCATCGATAGAATTAATTTTAATATATTCCTAGTATTAGGAATATTTCTAAACATCGCTCATTGTTTTGTTACTCCTGCTGAAGACTATCTTGTAAAAGAGTTAGTACCAGCTGATCAGTTAACTATTGCTAATCATCAAAAAGAACTATTCCTATGGATAACAAGAATCATATCTTGCGTTGGTGCTGGGTTCTTAATAAGTTGGGTGGGTTTGGGAGCTTTATTTCTAATCGATTCATTGTCATTTTTAGTTATGATAATATGTCTTAGAAAGATAAGTACGCGCCCAAATATCGTTGAAGGATCCAGTGCTAATAATGTTGGCACAAATCCGATTCCAATGATTAGATTCATATATCATGACTCTACAACAAGACTAATTTGCCTCCTAAGATATATTATGGATTCATTTGTATTCATAAGTTGGTATTTAATACCAGCAATAATAAAGGACGGACAAGGAAGTCAAAAAGAAGGAAGCGCTATCGATTACGGAAATGTAATTGGCTTTTCAGGAGTAGGTGCTATTATTGGTATTATCATGATGTGGCATATACATCCGAGGAAAAGGATTGGTGCAATCGTTTTTTTTGTACTAGTACTGACTATGCCGATTGCACAAATTCTTGTCGGGATCAGTGAAACTGTTTTCTTCGCGACCTTTGGTTATGCATTATCTTTATTTGCATGCATACCACTTAGTGTAATGAATCGTCAGTACTTGCAAACTTGTAAAGAACCAAGTTATGCACTTTCTGCAAATCATTTGGCTGCGATTCTTTCCATACTGACAATATGGGGGATAGTATCATTAGCAAAGTTTTTCGAGATTAAAGACTCAAGACTTCTCATCTACTGTTGCTTAACTTCTATAGTTTTAGCAACTCTTACTTTCTTAAGTAATATCAAAGAGACTAAAAAACTCTTATATGATCTTTTCTGGAGAGAGCCGACAGAGATCAAAACAATTGAAAACGCAGCCTAATTGAACTCATATTAAATGT
The DNA here is from genome assembly GCA_027487795.1 of Pseudomonadota bacterium. Lineage (GTDB taxonomy): Bacteria > Bdellovibrionota_C > UBA2361 > SZUA-149 > DAOLCO01 > JAIYCX01. The sequence goes on from JAIYCX010000031.1 coordinate 287,656, forward strand.
TTTAATCCTAATTATGCTTAAGCATAATTAGGAGAGGTACTAATTACCCTATCCGAACTTCATTTTACCTAAATGCAAATGTATCATTTTTCATAAAAACTATAATAACTACTTAGTAATATTAACAAATACTTAATTTTTCTTGAATTTTATGAATTCAAACCGCTCTACAAAGATATTAGATATTCTAGGATACGTATTATCATTCGTTGTCTTATGTTTAGCGTGCATGGGACTTAAATCGTCTTCGGAAACTGCTAAAGAAATAGAAAAAAAATCAATCAATACTATTTCTACAATTAAACCAATTATAGAATCAAAGAAAGAAGAGTTAGTTGCCAAAGTAAACGAGCAAAACTCTTGGGTAGATATTGCGACTTCAAAATTTAAAGAAGTCAAAAATAGCATTTCAGTAGATAGCGCAGAAGAAGTGCTAGATTCTGTAAGTGATAATCTAAATAGCTATATTGGTAGTATTGAAAATAACAATCTTAACAAAAGAATTGATATAAAAGACTTAAAGACGGAAAAGAAGCCGACAGAAGATCAAGACGGTTTATCAGGTCTTTAATTTACCCGGTCTTTAGTTCTCCCAGTCTTTAGTTCTCTTTGTCAAAAGATAAACCAGAAAATAAATTTTCTGGCTCTTCTTTTTGTTTTGAATTTTCGTTTGCAGACTCTATTATTGTCTGCTTAGCTGGAAATAAGACATCATCATCCTCAACAACATCTTTTTCAAAAGAAATTAAATTAAAGTCTAATTCATTTACTATTGAACTTTGATCAATTTCTTCTTTTTTCTTATCTTCTACTTCTAACTTAACTTTTTCTAATTTTATTTCTTTTTTATTTATAGAAATAAGTAAATCCTTAAATATTAATTTTAGAATTTCTTTTATCTTGGATGAATCTTCAAAAAAATCCGACTCCAAGATAATAGGTTCTATAGAAGAATTTAGTAGAAAATTTATTTTTGAAGAATCATTATCTTCGCTAACATAAACTCTTAGTTCTATTAATTTATTATAAGTATTTGTTACTTTAAATATTATTCTAGGATAATTGTTAAAATCATCTTCTATCAATTCACAAAATAATTTCATCTCTCCAATACGAGTTTTAAAATCTCTTATTGATTTTCTTATATAAATAAATGGCCTGAAAGCTTGCCACTCTTTTTTTGAAAAGAGCTCTTCTATCTCAGGAATATAAGATTCTTCTTTTATGTTAGCATAAGAATTGGTATTCATTCTTATATTAGTCGGCCTTAAGTACTAAGTTCTTTAGCTATTCTAAGTATTGCAGATTTTGTTTTAATTAAAGCCTCGTTGTAGGTATCCAAAATTGAAACTTTGCTGTAAGTTCTTGAAATTTCGCTAAATTCGTCTTCTTTAACATTAAAATATAAAGCTTTAATCTCCCTACTTAAAGGAACATATTTTTGAAATTTTGAATTTACGAATAATGCTGAAGAAAATAGAGAAACAATACGCCCATGGGCATTCCAATAAAACTTGTAGCCTTTTAACAATATCTTATCATCCTCAAAGCCTTCAGAAACTAAAGCCATCAAAAAAGAATTTGAAATAAAATTTAATTTTAAGTGGCATTCTTGAAGTACCTCTCTAAAATTTAAACTAAACATAGGATTAGATTTTATTAAATAACAATCTAGAATGGTTTCCAATCTACGATGTTTATTTCTAGCAATAGATCTTAACTTAAGATCTGGATCGTCATAATCTCCAGAGATATCATTAATTAATGGATGTAAAAAATTATCTAATAATGCATGGCTTATTAAACCTAAGCTAAAGGCTAATATGATTTTTTTATTTTCCGTTTGTATATCTGTATCTGATTGATTTAAGTTTTTGATAATCGATTTAGCAAGACTCACTAAATTATCTTCAAACTTATCATGCATAAACTGTGAGGCTTTTTCACCTCTTTGATATCCTAGAACATTTAATGGGTCATAATAACCACTGTCAGGAGAGACAGAACCAAGGTAAAAGTATTTACTAAAGTCTTCTGAGAAAATATCTTCAGTAACTAACTCTTCTATTAGAGTTTTTGAATGTAAAAAATGAGCATACTCTCTTGGCATTAGGAAATTACTTCTTTTACTATTCCCTCTCTCACTTCTGGTATTGAAACTAAGGAATGAAGTTGACCATAATCTTTTAAATTAACTGTAACTTGCGAATGAGTAGCTAAGAGCTTTACCAACCGTGCAGAGTAAGGATTTAAATGATAATCATTTACACTTTGATATACTATAGTATCTGTTGTTAAATGTTTTAACTTCTTTAAAATATCGTTTTTCAAATTAGATAGTACTTTTAATGAAGTTACTTCATACTGTTCAGTTGATCCATTATGTTTGCTTGAAGCTTTAGATTTGTTAATTCCTGGCGCTTTCTCACATAATGAATATGGCATCTTTCCTATCAAACTAAGAGCTATCCTAGTGCTTTGTTCTCTAAAATCTAGCGGGACACTAATGATAATAATTTTTTTAACAATATCTGGAAAATTTAAAGCTAATCTTAAAGCCAGCAGAGCTCCAAAAGACTGGCCGACAATAGTTATCTTCTCTTTTCCTAGCTGACTTAAATAGTTCAAATACTCATCAGTCTCATGCTCATAATTGCATAACCTAAGCTCTTTTGCTGTAGGCATATTAAAACGATAGCCTGGAAGACTTGGGGCAAATGATTTAATGTTTTTTTCTTCAAAATCCGATACTAATTCATTAAATGCAGCAGGACTTGATGTCATTCCATGTAGCAAGAGTACTTTATTCGACATAGATTACAGTTTTATTTATTTAATTTACAAATTAATACTACACTAAGCGCGGTAATGGGGAAAAAAGATAAAAAACAAGATAAAATTATACCGCAATGGAGTCTGGGTTTTATACTTGCTACCTTTGGTAACTTTTTCATACTAGCTTTAATATTCGTTCTGCTTATTACCTCTCCTGGACGAACAATCCTCTCTTACCAGTCAAAGATAGCTTTTTTTTCAGGCGTTTTTATTTCTGTCATTATAATCTGTTCTTCTAACCTTAGAAAATTCAGAACGATATTACATGAAATGAAACATGCAGTTGTCGTACTACTAACAGGTAACCGCCTAAAAAAAATAGTAGCAAACAAGGATGATGGCTACGTAGAATATCAAATGTTAGAGAGCCAAGTTCATTTTGCTCCAATAATTGCATTAGCGCCGTATTTTTTTCCGATCATGTCACTACCTGCCTTGATCGGCGCTGTATTATATGAGTTCAAACACCCGGTTGAATATTCTTTTGTATTAGGTCTAACATTAGCTGCTGATATTTGTTTTGGTATTGGTGAAATTCATCCAAAACAAAGCGACTTTAAACAGGTTGGCGGAGGATTATTTTTAAGTAAAATTTACCTTGCAGGTTTTTATCTTCTTTGGCCATCGCTTATTTATCTTTGGGTAAAGTCTGGCTATAGCGGGATTGAATTTGGGATTAAACATTTGGGCGAAGTAATAGTTAGAGCAGTGGAACATAGCTAAAGTAATATTAGCGGTTCACTCGATATGTAAGCGTACAGAATTGTTCCGCAATAAAGGCTTTCTAAGTGGATAAAAGTGGACCCTGAAAATAACTTGGCATATTGTACATGAGCATTTTTAGACGCTTAGAAAACGCCCCTTTAAAATACAAGTTGCGGAAAATAGTGAACGCTTACAAGAAATAAAAAAGGCCCACATACGTGAGCCTTTTTATTATGCGCGATAAGCGACTTAGGTGAAATGATTACATCATTCCGCCCATGCCTCCCATACCGCCCATTCCACCCATGCCGCCCATTCCAGCGCCAGCACCAGCGTTACTATCCTTAGAATCAGGCTTATCAGCGATGATTGCTTCAGTAGTAAGCATTAGTCCAGCAACAGATGCAGCATTTTGTAGTGCGCTTCTAGTTACTTTAGTTGGATCAATAACCCCAGCCTTAATAAGATCTTCGACCTTTTCAGTTGCTGCGTTAAATCCAAATGAGCCTTCAGCGTTTCTTACTTTTTCGATAATAACACTAGCTTCAAAGCCTGCATTAGTAACGATAGTTCTTAGCGGAGCCTCAATTGCCTTTGCTACGATCTTAGCACCCCACATTTCTTCGTCACTTAGTTTTAGAGACTCTAATGCTTTAGCACATCTGATGTAAGCAACTCCGCCCCCAGGAACAACTCCTTCTTCAACAGCTGCTCTAGTAGCATGAAGAGCATCTTCAACTCTTGCTTTCTTTTCTTTCATTTCGATTTCAGTAGCTGCTCCAACATTGATTACCGCTACTCCACCTACTAGCTTAGCTAGTCTTTCTTGTAGCTTTTCTCTGTCGTAGTCGCTGCTTGTTTCATCAATCTGAGTTCTGATTTGCTTAACTCTTGCATCGATTGATTCTTTCTTACCTGCACCATCGATAATTGTAGTATTGTCCTTATCGATTAATATTCTCTTTGCAGTTCCAAGAGCAGTAACATCAATATTTTCAAGCTTAGTACCAAGATCTTCACTGATGAATTCACCACCAGTTAGAACTGCTATATCTTGAAGCATTGCCTTTCTTCTGTCGCCAAATCCTGGAGCCTTAACAGCAGATACATGAAGAGTTCCTCTCATCTTGTTTACAACAAGAGTAGCTAGAGCTTCACCATCTACGTCTTCAGCAATGATTAGAAGTGGCTTATTTTGTCTTGCAACTTGCTCAAGTACTGGAAGAAGTTCTTTCATATTGCTGATCTTCTTCTCATGAATTAAGATTGCGCAATTTTCTAGAACACATTCCATTCTATCTGGATCAGTTACGAAATAAGGTGATAGGTAACCTCTGTCAAACTGCATACCTTCAACTACTTCTAAAGTAGTTTCCAGTCCTTTTGCTTCTTCAACAGTGATAACACCTTCCTTACCAACTTTTTCCATTGCTTCAGCAATTATTCCACCGATGAAAGTATCGCTGTTAGCTGAGATTGCTCCAACTTGTGCGATTTCTTCTTTAGTGTTTGTCTTCTTAGAAAGCTTCTTAAGCTCATCCACGATAACAACTACAGCCTTATCAATCCCACGCTTAATGCTCATAGGATCATGGCCAGCAGCTACCATCTTTAGACCTTCTCTGAAAATCGCTCTTGCAAGAACTGTTGCTGTTGTAGTTCCGTCTCCGGCTACATCAGAAGTCTTTGAAGCAACTTCTCTTACCATTTGAGCGCCCATGTTTTCAAACTTACGCTCAATTTCAATTTCCTTAGCAACCGTAACACCATCTTTTGTTACTGTTGGTCCACCAAAAGACTTTTCAATAACAACGTTACGACCCTTAGGTCCCATAGTAACAGCAACAGCATCAGCTAAAATGTTTACACCTTTTAGCATTTGATCTCTTGCATCTAGTCCGTATTCAAGAATTTTTGCTCCCATACTCTGGAGTTCTCCTTAATTAATTATTTATTTTTATTTTCTAAATGATCTATTCAATAACCGCGAGAATATCGTCTTCTCTGATTATTAAACGATCTTCGTTATCAATCTTTATTTCAGTACCTGCATACTTACCAAAAAGAACAACATCTCCATTCTTGACATCGATAGGACGAACTGTGCCATCTTCTTGCACTTTCCCCTTACCAATAGCAATTATTTTGCCTCTTTGTGGTTTTTCTTTAGCTGAATCAGGTATAATGATACCACCTTTGGTAACCTGATCCTCTTCCAGTCTCTGAACAATTATTCTGTCGTGTAAAGGACGAAGACTCATAGTCTGCATCTCCCATTAGTTATAGTTAATACTTCAATTACTCTCTTATTGTTTAAGATAAAGATATTTTATACTTTATATCTTTTATCTTGCAGCAGAAGTTAAGCACCATGAGGGGTACAGTCAAGGACGTCCAGAAAAAAAAAGTTCTATAATTTCCTGATAGTTTTAAAGCACTTAAAGTTATTTTTAAAATTTATATTTTTTATTGTTACTTACTTATACTTTGTATCCATAAGAGATTATAATTAAAGTGTATTTTAATTAAGGGTAGAAGAGTTTAATAAAAACGTCCCGACTAAGCATTGTTGTTTAGTCGGGAATGTTGTTTTTTTATGGTATTTAGGGACTAAGGTCCTAGGAGGTTAGGATGGCTCAACAAGTTGGAAATTTTATGGTAAGTGTTCTCAGTAGATTAGGAGTAGATATTCCTAAAGATACTGAGAAGCTTTTTGATCGTGATTTATCTGAAGAAGATTTTTCTACGATCCTTGATAGCTTCATGGAAGCTCACAAAGCAGGAAAGACGAACTCAACTAAGCGTGAGCTAATAATTGCTGCTTTGACTGGCAAACTTGAAGCTAACAGCGCTCTTACCTCTGCCTTTATTCTTTGGATGAAAAATAACAGTTGGAGAAACTGGCAAAGGAATCGTCAGCACTACGGTCTTCTTTGGGATGACTTCGCAAAAATGAAAAAGGAACTGAGTGATCAACCAACTCAGCAAGACTTTTTTAGTGAGCTCGATTGAAAAATTGACAAAAAAGACTAATCACTTCCGTTTTAAAACCACAAAAAGGGGAAAGGTTTTTAACAAAAACACATTCCCCGATTTTTATTAAACTACTTAACAGCAGTTGGCATTACGAAGTCTACTACGCCATCTATTACTCTAACTCTCCTTACTTCACTTATCGCCTGATTTGCAGAAGGAGTTTTGAAAAGTAGCGCACCGTATGCATCTTTAGGAAAGTTCAAAGTACTATTGTTACTTATCTGCAGTGTATTTGTACCGCTGCTCGATAGTGACAATACTCCAGATGTTACACTTCCTCCAAAGGAAGTGATATCAAATGTCGCATTTACTGCGGTATTTGTAGTTCCTGCGACTGCAAATACGTTTTGCATTTGTAGGAATGTATTTATACTTCCTGCCTGATCAGCTCTGCCCGGAAGTACTGAAGGAGAAACAAATCCAGTTTGTAACTCATTCTTTGATCCATGAACATAAGTCAGACTCTGAGCAATAACTGGCTGTGTACTATTGATTGAAACAGATCCAGTTAACTTAGTACCAAGTAACGCACTCGCATTAAAATGGTACTGCGCTCTTGGAGCTAAATTATATCCAAAAGTTGAAAGTACTGTTCCATTTCCTTCTCGAAATGAGATATCAAGGAAAGCAGATTGGTTAGAAGTATTAACTATTTCTACCCAGTTATCAAAAGTAGATTTGGCATCAACACCTGTTACTTGATCTAGAGATTTAGCAATTAAAACGTACTGACTTACAGAAGCGATACCTTTTTTACCATCTATAGAAAATGCATAGTTATAGCTATCTGGGTTGAATACTCCACCACCTACAGACTGAGAGCTATATCTACTAACAGATAATGAATACGGAGCTAAAGGATCTTGAGGTACTACTTCTACTAAGTATACAGATTCTTTTACCTTACCTTTAGAATCTAAGAATTCATGTCCTGCTTGAATATCTTTTTCAGCTAAAGACCCAAGAGTGAAGCTCTCAGACTTAACTAATACGCCTTCCTGAGTGTAAATATTAACTTGATAGCTTTTAGTTACCACATCATGGTTAATTACTTCTGCCCAGTTAGGAACTAAATTACCTAGACCTTGAGGATCGTAAGTATTAGCAGTAGCAAAAGAAGAACCTGTAATACTATTTCTAAATTCTCTAGCAAAAGCAAAAGAATAAGTCTTAGCATCAGAATTTGGTCTGTAGAAACTCATTCTACCAAGTAGTCTTTGCTCTGGATCACTGTCATCAAACTTGAGCTCAACAAGTCCATAAGTATCAACTACTCCGTCGGGTCTACCAAGTCCATTATTTGCACCTTGAGTTGCACTTAAATCTTGGAATGTAGAACAGTTACTATTTAAGACGTCACATGCGAATCTTAATAATGCGTTTATATCAACGTCTACTTGATTTTTTGCTGGAACATTATAGCTTCTTGCAATCATCTTCTGACCAAAGAGATTATAGATATTAAGTTCTACTCTTTTTTCTTTAGTTCCTTGGTTAATAAGTTCAGCAAAGTTAAGCTGTCCAAGGAATGTGTTAAACTTAATATAAGAAGGACTTAATAATGCAGCATCAGGTGCTTCTTCAGTATTTCCAGTAACTGACAAACACGTAGGATCACCAGTTCCATCTACTCTGAAATCAATTTTACCATCTTTATCATCATCAATTCCATTATCACAAATCGCCCCAACTGGATCTTTTTCAGTATTTCTTGTTGGATCACCCTTGCAACCTGGATCTTGTAGGTCGCTTAAACCATCACCATCGTTATCTAATCCATCGCTACAAATTGTAACTAACTTAGCAAACCCAGGATCAATTAGTGAACAATCACTATCACCTTGAGCCGAAGTAGATTTAAAGGAATAATAGTATAAAGTCGGAGCTGTCACATTTAAATCAGAATAACTTAGGGTATCTGATGAATTAAAAGTTTGCACTAACTGAGAACAAGCTAAAGGAGTTAAACTTCTATAAAGTTTATATCCAGTAATGTTACCTACAGTTGGCTTATTCCATGTAACATTTACTCTATCGGTAAAAGTACCGTCTGTTGCTTGTACATTTAACGGTGGAGATACTTTTGCATGTCCTGGATCTATTGGAGAACAATCGCTATCTCCAACATTTGAAATGCTCTTTAGTGAATAATGATAAATAGTACCTGGTATAACATTAGTATCTGAAAAATTTAATGTTGCCCCAGAATTAACTGTCTGTATTAAAGTGGAACAAAGTTCAGGAGTTAAACTTCTATATAACTTATATCCTGTTACCTCAGCAGAATTTGCAGGAGGAGCCCAAGTGACGTCAACTTTATTTGTAAAAGTTCCATCTGTTGCCTGAACGTTTAACGGAGGAGAGACCTTAGCGTGTCCTGGATCTATAATACTACACGTACTTGTACCGTTTGGCCCAAAGCTTCTCATAGAATAATAATATAGCCTACCAGGGATGATAGAATTGGTATCATCTAAGCTCAGTAAACTACCGGAAATATTATCAACTAATAAAGACTGACAAGCCGTAGCAATACCTGGAGTAGTAGATCTATAAAGCTTATAAGAAGTTATTGGGGTAGAGTCAGTAGGTAAATTCCATTCTACCAAAATTTTATTAGTAAAAGTCCCATCACTACCTCTAACATTCGCTGGAGGCTTAGGTGCGGGTGGAAGTAGTCTAAATCCTTCTGCCCTATTTGGCGTACAAGCACTTTTTCCATTAGGACCAACACTTTTCATGCTATAAAATTGAGATAATCCTGCAGCTGCTGAGGTATCATTAAAACTAGAGATACCGGAAGCAACTGTAGTAACAGCAGCTCCAGCACATAGATCTGTAGAATCTGTAGATCTATATACTTCATAGGAATTAATAACTTCACTACCTGTAGGTGCTTGCCAATTCAAAACTATTCGATCAAAGAAATTTTGAGATGCTGTTAAATTTACAGGAGGTAAAGGTGCTACAGCACTTTGAAGCCTTCCTGGATCACTATCGCTACAAGAGATGCTTTCTTCATTTGAAGAATTGACGCTAGAAACTGCATAATAATATATTTGCCCAGAAGAAAGTGAACTACTTGAATCATTAAAAGCTAAACCTGGCGAAGCTACTTCTCCTACAATAGTACCAGCTCCACAAGGATTATTAATAGTAGACCTATATACTCGGTAAAGCGCTACGGCCTCACCTGAAGTAGGAGCAACCCAAGTAACACCTATAGTAGTAGTCGAAGTCCCGTCCGTAGCCTGAACATTAGTTGGAGGCAAAGGAGGGATAGCAAAAGCTAAAGTTGGAAATAAAAGAAGAAAAAATATGATTAAATTTTTATATTTCTCGGAAAAAAAGCTCATAAAATAATAGTCTAGAAAAGTTTAATTTAGAGTAAGCTATTAGAACTAAAATAAAATCTTCGCTAGATAAAAAAAGTGCTCAAGTTATTTTTTTATTTTGACGACTACTTCCTTGAAGGGTGGATGTGGTGGCGGTGGTGGTGAATATATCCTCTGACTCCTAAAAGAGTCTTCCTAGAGCAAATAGCTCCAAAGAACTTCAAATAATTAGCAGTTAAAACATGTTACAAAAGAATTTGTTTCGTGTGGTTACCATGAATTTCATGGATTAATAATAAACAAGGAGGATGAGGGGATGGCTATAACCGTAAATACAAATATCGCGTCTTTAAACGCACAGAGAAGATTATCTTCTTCTACTGGTGAATTAAGACAATCATTCGAAAGACTATCATCAGGTCTAAGAATCGTAAGAGCAAGAGATGACGCAGCTGGTCTTGCTATCGCAGATGCTCTAAGAGCTGATTCTAAAATTGCTTCTGTTGCAATAAGAAATGCTAATGATGGTATCTCATTAGTTAGTATTGCTGATGGTGCACTAGATCAAATGAGCTCCGTTCTTACAAGAATGGCGGAACTTTCTGAACAGTCTGCAAACGGAACATTAGGAAGTGCTCAAAGATCTGCTATAAGTCAAGAATTTGTGGCGCTAGGTTCAGAAATTCAAAGAATTGCAGAGACTACTTCTTTTAACGGATTACAACTACTATCTGGTGGTGCTTCCGTAAGTCTACAAGTAGGCTTCGACTCTGGAACGAACTCTCAAATCGCTTTCAACGGCGTTGACGGAACTCTTGAATCAATTGGACTCGCAAAGAAAGGTAGTAAGAGTTTAATATATTCGTTAAACGATTCTACTACAATCTTAGCTCAAGCTTCTGCAAGATCCGCACTGGATGCAATTAAAACTGCAATCAGTTCCCTAACAACATCAAGAGGTACATTAGGTGCAGCAGAAAGTAGATTAACAGTAGCAATTACTAATCTTTCAGTAGCTAGAGAAAACTTCAAGTCTGCGGAAAGTCAAATCAGAGATGTCGATGTTGC
>JAIYCX010000047.1 GCA_027487795.1 Pseudomonadota bacterium
AGGAGTGGAAAATGCATTACTAGCAAATAATAATGCTAGTAGTAGTACTTTAAGAGCTGTTTTGAATGAGTTCATGCTAATCTCAAATAGTTTATGGATATATAGACTACTGTTAGATGACTAGCAGAGGGGTGAGGGTTCGGTCTAGATGTTATTATTCTAGAGCAACTAACCCTTCAGGAAGACTAGATATTTTGTTGATTAGAGACTCATACTCTTCCTTTAAGTACTTCCCAATACCTTTATCCTCGCCTAAATTATTTATTAACTGATTTCTAGCCTCAAAATTTTCAAGAATGCTATCAAGCATCGGAAAGTTACTTCTAAGAGCAATTTCTGCCATTTGTTTTTGCTCATCTGTCTCAACTACTGGAAAAGAAGTAGCCATTGTTTGTGCTTTTGTTACAAACTCTTTTTTTGCATGAATGATACCCATATTAGAAGAATCATAACCTAGCCAAACCCCAAATCCTGAAACAGGAGCTTCTAAAGTATATTCATGTCTCATCGCAGAGTCATAAATTTTAACGTATTCTCTCTTAGAAATTTTGAATAAATTTTCTAATTTATTTCCTAGGTTCATCATTTTTTCTTCGTGCGTCATTTTTAGCCTTTGTTCCATGGTATAGTTCTTATGAATTTCAGGCTCTGATTTTATTTTTAATTCATCTAATGGATTGATAAACCATCCTTTTCCATTCTGTAGCGCAGACAATCTCTCCCAATTTTGCTGTTGCATTTTAGATTCTTCTTCTGGTGATTTAGCAGCTTTAATTTCTGCGATAGTATTTAAGCCTAGATCTTTAATATCTTGCTCTGTAAATAAAATATCTTCTTTTCTTTCAAAACCAAGTGCTGTTGCTTCTGCTTGCTTAATCTTTTCTCCTGAAAAGATAAGACTTAATGCTCTTATTTTAGCTTTTTCATCTAATACATAATGCTCTTCCGTTGACAAAGCACCTCTACTTGGAGCTGTTCCATCTGCATATACAAATCCCATTTCAGCTTGTCTAAGAGACTCTATTACTGCACTCTTTTTAACATCTGCCTTAGCTTCAGCATCTAGTTTGGCTAGACCTACTGTATTTCCTACTAGATCACCGACTGCCCCCGCGGTTCCACCAATACCTGCTCCTATAATGGTACCCACTACTGGCACAGCAGAGCCTATAACAGCTCCTCCTACTGCTCCAGATACTATTGGACTGGCTGTATTAGAAGCTAATTGAGAATCTGTAAAATCTTTTACTTGACCACCTGAGAATCTAAAATACCCATCAGCAAAAGCTAATGTTCCGACTGTTGCACGTTGTGCACCAATACCAGCAAATATACCAGTTATACGCTGAGCAATCCCTAACTTGGTAGCTAATGCTTCTCCACCTTTAAATGCGCTAACAGCTATTACAACGTTTGCTGCTGCACTAGTCGCTTCTATTGCCATAGCTCCTGGAGTAGTCGCTTGCTCTGTCGTTAAACTCGCCCAATCTCTAATGTCATTATTTAATAACGATACTAAAGAAGGTACTAAACTATGCTTAGCATCTGGAGAATAATCAGCGGCAGTTACTGCAAAACCTGCTTCTGATAACATTCCCATAATGCTTGCTGCTTTTATTGGGTTCTTCTTTGCCCACTCACTTCCAGGAAGAGTGCTATTTAATACTTTTATGCCCTTAGTAAGCATCGCTTTGGTTTTTACATCAAAAGTATTCTGTGCTTTTGCTACTTTTTCTCCGAGCTCTGATACTTTAGCAAATTCTATATCGTATTCAGCTTGTAATTTTATTCTTTTTTGAACATCTGTGGTGGATTCAATTTTAGACTTGAATTCTTTTAACTTCTCAACTTCGGATCTATGATTAATTCTGTCATCTATAATCGCATTTTTTTCTTCTAGATATTTTAAAGTAAACTCATTAGCTTTTAAATTTTGATTTAATTTAGCTAATTCACCTTGTTTAATTTCTACTTCAACATCATATTTATTTGATTTTAAGTTTTTATTAGCTTCTAAGTCTTGTTTAATTCCGTCTATCTCTTTATTGATTGTATTGATTTGTTTTTTGCTTTCTTCAATTTCAATATTAATCTTATTTCGTTCATGAAGATCTTTACCTGCCTCAAGTTTTGCTATTTTATTTTCCAATTCTACTTTCTTAACAGGATCAGTTTCAGTGTCTAAACTTTTTTTACTTTGCTTCAAGTCATCATATAATTCTTTAATTCTATTTGAAGAATTTCTAATATTACTATCTGGCTCAAGTGTTTTAAGTTGCTTCTCGACTTCGATATAAGATCTTTCAGCAACTGCTTTTTGCTTTATTAAATTATTTTTTTCTGCTTCACTTATTCCTGTACTATTTATTTTCTTTTCAAGAATATAATATTGATCTGTAAGATTAGAAACTTCTTTATTCAGTAATTCAGTAATTTTATTTCTAGATTCAAAAAGTTCTTTGGGAGTAGTAGCTTTAGTTTTCTCTAAAATCTCTAACTTGTTCTTCTCTAACAACAAATCCTTTCTAGTTTTTGCTAATTCCAATTCCGACTTCAGAATTTCAGAATTAGGATCTGATAATACTGACTTTTCTAAAGCTGCTACTTTTTTACTTATAGACTTAAATTCATTATTTTGAGACTTAGTTGTTAGTTCTGTTTCTGGATAATGTTTAACTTTCTCAGTAGCAACCATCTCTTTAGAAGTTTCCATCTTAGATAGTCTTTTACGAAGTTCCTGATTATCTCCAATTTCTAACTTTCTTTTGAGATCATCTATTCTAGAATCAATTTTCTTCTCTAATTTTTCTAATGATTTTCTATCTGGTACTTTTGATTGCTGAGTATCTGCATTCGCATCAATCGTTGTATTAGAATTTTTGTAAATTTCATTAGCTTGTTTTAAAAACCTAGCTTCCGATCTCTGCGTAAAGAATTCCTTTGTTGAAGCATATGGCTTTGTTATTTTGGATATCTTATCACTTACATATTCAACTTTTTTTGCAACGTCAGGATTTGCTTTAAAGTAATCTGATATTCCCTTTGAGGTTTTATTTAAAGGATTGCCTACTTCATCTATAAACTCATTCGTAGCATTTTTTAGAGCATTCTTAGAATTAATTAGATTAGCTTTTTTATCGACATCGGTCTCTATGCTGATTTTACTATCATAAGCTTTACTAACTTCATTTCTCATTGAAATGCTAGATTTCCTGGCTGCTTTGCTTAAATCTTCATTACCAGTAAGAACACTAGATGCTGCTATCTCATGTTTTTTAATTGATAAGTCTGCTTTTAAATTTTTATATTCAGCTAACTGACTTTTAGCTAACTCAAATTCTTTAGAACCAAGTTCTAAAGAATTAAGATTCTTTTCTAGTTTCTTAATATTATTTGAAAGGGCTTTATCTAGATCTTTTGAAGTAGTAGAAATTTCTTTAATTGTACTATTTAAAGTTTTAGCATCTGTAATTTTTGAGACATCTATTTTATTAAATTTATCTAATTGCTCCTTAAAAGGCGAAATAGCTTCATTAAAATCTGGCAATCTTCTTGAATTTAATGTGGCAGCAGCGTAAGTCCTCGCTCCGTTGGCAGCTCCCGTAGGATCATTGACTTCATGCTTATCTTTTTTCTCCTTACCTAAATCCGCAAGAGAAGGTAATGTAAGTTCAGCTAAATCTTTATTATCAGCAGTATCAAGCCCGTTAATAGCACGCAATTCTCCAATTTGTGGAATTGAATTATTTGATATTAAATTATTTATATTAGGAAGATTATTTGTTACATGCTGAATTAAATTACCCGCGCTATCATATAAAACTTTTAAATTTTGAGGATCTATAGTTTGAGCTATTTTTGAATTCGAGTCGTTAGTTAAAGATGCTGCAGATGAACTTGCTTGATTTGGATTTGGAATATTTGTTTGTGCTGCTTGTGGTAGTTGCGGCCCAGTTGCTTGACTATTTGAAGTTGCTCCGTTTAAAGTTGGAGCTGTAATAGTTGAGCCTTCTGTTGGATACGTTTCTACTGGCTTAGTTTCTAATGGTTTAGTATTTGCTGCAGGTGCAACGATGCTACCATTTTTCAAATTAACAACTATGGTTTTATTATCACCTATATCTAAGTATGCTTTAGTAAGTTGCTTATCTAAAGTAAGATCTAGCTTAGATTTTCCTTCTTCTACTTTTGTAATATTATATTCGTATCGCCCTTCATTTTTAGAACTTTTAAGAGTATATATCTGCCCGTTCTCATCTCGGCGAACTAGCTCGTTACTAGTTTTTTGTTGTGCTGAAAAATTATTTCCTTCGTAACGTATTCCAAAAAGATTGACACCCTTGTCTAAAGTAAAAGTTATTTTATTATCTTTTATAGATATCTCAGACGCGATCTTAGATAGATCAGCTAAAGAACTAGCTTCTAGTTTGTCTTGTTTTTTACTTTCTACAACCTGCTGAGCCATAATACTCCCTAACTACTTCACACAACCACACACACTAACATTTAGACTGTTATGCAGATGTTTCGGAAATTATTGATTTAATTATGATCTGTGAGGAGTTGGCTCTAATGATTTCAGAACCTTAGAAGGAAATACATAGCACTGAAAATTATGGATGCTTTATCCCTTCTTTCCCTTAGTCATACTTATACGGCTAGGCAGCACATCTATATAGCGTTTTATTACAGCACTTTTTTTAGAAACCTGTCCCAACTCCGTAGAAATTTCTCCCTGTGTACTACTCACCTTCGTCATTACTTCTTGGTGTACATCTCTTAACTTCTTTGCTTTTTCTGTTTGGCTTGAAGTTAATATTATTTCTGAAGTAGAAATTTTCTCGCCGTATTTTAGTTGCCAGTCTTCTAGGGCTAAGAGGTATTGATCGAGATAAGAAAAAAATAATTCGTTATTTGCAGATTGATTGCTTGAGATATCTATTGAGGAGCTTATAACAGATTCTCCAAGTGCTAAAACTTCATCTAGTGAGGATTCTAGTTCTAGACCCAAACTTCAGCTCCACCTAAGGTACTTGGCATAACGGAAGCAACTGGAGCAAATCTTGAGACTACGAATTCTGGAGTTTTATTAATTAGTGTAGCAAATTTAGCTACAAATTCTTTATTATCTAAGTCCTGCTCAGTAAGTCTAATTTGAAAGCTTCTGGCCATGTTGTAATAATCACTATCCGTATCAACCATTCTGACTTTTGCTTTGCCGGTGTCATGATCAATGAATTCAGAAAAAGGTACTGCCTTCAAACTAGCACCGACTTTGGCTATCATTCCCTTGTCGCCGCCTTTTAATAAAAAATGAACTGCTCCAAAACCTAGCATTCTAGTATATTCTTGATCAAACGGAATAGGAGGGCGGCATCTTAACTCATAACCAACATTCTTTGGTATTGCTAATAGTTCAGCTAATCCAAATTCAGCTAGAGTAGTCCGCATGGATTTCTTTAAAAATTCACCGAAATCAAATTCTGCAAATCTGATATTTCCGAAATGATCACGCTCTGCATCTTTTAATTCAGGTAAAGTTTCTGGATCAATTTTTCCAGCTAGGCCTTCAGCTAAAACAGCAACACCATATGGCCGACCTGTTAGATATCTCTTGATTAGAGAACCTACTATAATATCTGAGATAGTTTGAAGGGAGACTTTCTTTTCTTTAAATTCTTCAGGAATAATACTAAGAGTTGCCCCAGCTGCTACTCCAATTCCTAATGCTAAGTGCCCAGCTTTTCTTCCCATCGCAACAACCATGTACCAGCGACTAGTTGTCTTTGCATCTACTAAAAGTGTTTTAACTATTTCTGTTCCAGCTTCTCTAGCAGTTTGAAAACCAAAAGTACTGTACTCTGCTGGTAATGGTAGGTCGTTATCGATAGTTTTTGGAACATGCGTAACTGTTATTTCATTACCTAGCGCATCAGAGATTGCATTCGCGCAGGCAGCAGTACCGTCTCCGCCTATAGTAATTAAATAACCTACATTTTTTTCTTTTAAGATTTTAGAGATATTCGACATCATGTCCGGATATGCTCTTGGATTTGATCTTGAAGTAGAAAGTATCGAGCCGCCTTCTCTATGTACCCAGGCAACATCTGAAATTCTTAATTCTTGAATACTCTCCTCATCTCCAGAGGCGATTCTTTTAAATCCATGTTTTATGCCGTAAACTCTATGACCGGCGTTAATAGCTTCAATAGTAGCAGCACTTATAACACCATTAATACCAGGAGCAGGCCCTCCCCCAACAACTATTGCAAAGGCTTTTTTCATGTACGCTTATAACAAATTTAATAGTATGGTTTTACCTGAGGTAGTGGGAAGGTCAAGTAGTAGATGTGCTTTAAGTAAATACTTATTTGATTAATAAGCATTCAGAATTCTCCCGTAATCAAGGCTTTCGAAACGGCTAAAAAGCGGAGTGTACACATAGTACATGAGCATTTTTAGCCGTTTCGAAAACGAAGAGTACGGGAAATTATGGATGCTTACGCGGCGGTAACGTTGAATCCACCGTCTACGTAGGATATCTCTCCCGTTACTCCCCTTGAAAGTTCGGATAGAAAGTACAAAGAAGACAATCCAACATCCTCTATAGTAATTAGCTTTCTCATCGGTGATCTAGCTTCGAAGTGATTTAGAAGTCCTCTGAAATCAGCAATACCAGTCGCTGCTAAGGTCTTTATTGGGCCAGCAGAAATACAATTTACTCTAATCCCTTTCGGTCCTAGATCAACTGCTAATTCTTTTACACTCGCTTCTAAAGCAGCCTTTGCTACTCCCATAACGCGGTAGTGAGGAACAACTTTTTCTGCGCCGTAATAACTTAGCGTTAGTATGCTCCCGCCATTTGTAAATAGTGGTTCAAATTTTTGTGTAATCGCAACTAGAGAATATGCACTAACATCCATAGCTAGCTTAAAACCTTCTCTAGAAGTTTGATGAAATGGAACTCTTAGATCATCAGAACTTGCATATGCTACAGAGTGAACTATGAAATCTAAACTCCCCCAGTCTCTCTTAACTGCATCTGCTACTTCTTGAATATCGGAATCTGATTGAACATCGCACTTGTAAACAAGCTCTGAATTTAATGACTCTGCGATAGGTCTAACTCTTCTTTCAAGAGCTTCATTTAGATAGGTGAAAGCTAACTCTGCGCCTTCTTTTCTAGCTGCTTCAGCTATTCCCCAAGCAATACTCTTATTATTAGCAACTCCAAATATAAGACCTTTTTTTCCTTCCAGTAGGCCCATACTTTTATTAGATCCTTTTAATTTCTACTTTTAGAATTTTAATATTTTAAATATTATTAGGAAACAGCTGGAGTCTCTTCTACAGCAGCTTCAGTACTTCTAGCTGTTCTTCTAGTCTTCTTTACTGTAGTAGTCTTTGTTTCAGTCTCAGTAGCATTCAATGCTGAAAACTCTTTACCTTCAACAAATGCTATCATAGCCATTTGAGTGCTATCACCTGGTCTAACTCTAGTTCTAAGAACTCTAGTATAGCCACCTTTTCTTTCAGAAAACATAGGAGCAATTTGTGTGAAAAGCTTATGCACTGCAGTCCACTTTTCAGCGTTACCTTCGTGCTCTCTATTGATTGGCATAAGATAAGCCATAGCTCTTCTTCTATTATGAAGACTGTCAGTCTTTCCTAGAGTAACTAACTTATCAGCTATTCTTTTTAATTCCTTAGCTTTTGGTAAAGTAGTTTCAATTCGTTCATGAAGCACTAAAGCGGTTACTAAATTTCTAAACATCGCACGTCTGTGTGATGTCGTCCTGCTAAATTTTCTAAATGCGTGTTGATGTCGCATATACTTCCTTCAAAAACAAAAATTAAACTACTATACTATAAAAAATACTCTTAAACTCTACTCATTCTTATTCGAATGAGCTCATCCCAGCTTGCTCAGCCATTCTATCTAATTCTGCTCTAGACGGGAATCCTTCTAATCTCATTCCCCAACTAAGGCCCATCTCTGCAATGATTTCTTTAATTTCATTAAGACTCTTTCTTCCGAAATTCTTAGTTCTAAGCATTTCGTTTTCAGATCTTTGAACTAGTTCGCCAATATATTTTATATTTGCGTTTTCTAAACAATTAGAAGATCTAACTGAAAGTTCAAGCTCATCAATTCTTCTGTAAAGATGCTCATTTAATCTTGGAGCTTCTTCTTTAATTTCTTGAACAACTTCTTGAGAAATAACGATATCATCTTCACCAGCAAATACATTCAGCTGATCTTTTAATATTATCGCTGCACCTCTTAGTGCGTTCTCTGGAGTGATACTTCCATCAGTCCAAACTTCGATAGAAAGTCTATCGTAATCTGTTTGTTGACCAACTCTGGAGTTTGTAACTACATAGTTTACTTTTCTTACTGGTGAAAAGAACGCATCGATGAAGATAGTCCCAACTGGTGCATCTTCAGTCTTTAAATGCTCTGCAGCAACATATCCACGACCAACTTTTGCATCTAGTTCAATTTTTAAATGACCTTCTGCATTTAGTGAAGCGATATGTAAATCTGGATTAAGTACTTGTACAAAGCCTTCAGCTTGAATCATTCCAGCAGTAACTTCTCCTGGACCCTTAACATCAATTGTTAATCTACCAGTGTCCTTATCTCCAAGATCAAGAACAACTTCTTTCATATTAAGAATGATTTCTGTAACATCCTCAGTACAACCAGGAACTGTTGAGAACTCGTGCTTAACGCCTTCGATTCTTATTCCAACAACTGAAGCACCAGGTAAAGAAGATAAAAGAATTCTTCTCAAACTGTTACCAACTGTAGTACCGAAACCTCTTTCTAGAGGAGCGGCAATAAACTTGCCATAACGATCACTAACGTCTTCTGATTCTAAACGTCTTGGCTTAATGAGATCTTTTAAAAGATGTTTAAACATAAATATTCTTTATTCCCTTGAAAACTTCTAAAAACACTAAATAAAATATTCTAATAGTTTTGAAAACTACTTAGAATATAGTTCTACTACTAACTGCTCTTTCATTGGATGAGTAAGCTGATCTCTAGCTGGAAGATCTCTTATTACTGCTTGAAGCTCTCCCTTGTTCAACTCTATCCACTCAGGAACTTTTCTAACTTCAACTCCGTTAAGAGATTCAGCTATCTTTGTAAGTTCCTTTGACTTTTCCTTAATAGAAATAACATCGCCTGGCTTAACTCTGTATGAACAGATATCAACTGGCTTACCGTTTACTAGAAGATGTCCATGAGTAACAAGCTGTCTTGCTTGTGCTCTTGAGCCAGCAAAACCAGATCTGTAAACCATGTTATCTAATCTACTTTCTAAAATTCTAAGAAGGTTAGTACCAGTAACACCCTTCATGTTATCAGCAATTTTGAACATTCCACGGAACTGCTTTTCTAATAGACCGTATATTCTCTTGATCTTTTGCTTTTCTCTTAACTGAATCTTGTATTCAGAGAACTTACCTCTAGCCTTTGTATGTTGGCCAGGTTGTCCTTCTCTTCTTTCAATCGCACATTTATTTGTGTAGCATCTGTCACCCTTAAGAAAAAGTTTTTCACCTTCTCTTCTACATAATCTACAAACTGAACCGCAGTATCTTGCCATGCTAAAATCTATCCTGCCTTAATTATTATCTGATATTTTTTTATTAAACTCTTCTTCTCTTCTTAGGTCTACATCCGTTGTGTGGAATTGGAGTTAGATCTTTAATTGAAGTAATTGCTAGCCCACTGCTTTGTAAAGCACGTAGAGCTGATTCTCTTCCAGAACCTGGACCTTTTAAGATCACAGATGCTGTTCTAAGACCTGATTCCATCGCAACTTCAGCAGCTTTTTGAGCTGTTATTTGTGCGGCAAATGGAGTAGATTTTCTAGATCCCTTGAAACCATGACAACCAGCGCTTGACCATGATAACACTCCTCCTGAAGGATCTGTTATTGTAACTACTGTGTTGTTGAAAGTAGCTTGAATGTGAGCAACACCAAGTGGTACGTTCCTTGACTTAGCTTTCTTTTTCTTAGCTGCTGTTTGAGCTTTTTTTTCTGCGGCCATCTATTTCCTAATTCCTTAACCCGTATACTTTTATTTTACTACTTTTATATTTCTAGTTATATATTTCTACTAAAACTTCTTAAATTCTACTTCTTAGTTGCAGTCTTCTTTCCAGTTACTGCACCTCTTCTAGGACCCTTTCTAGTTCTAGCGTTTGTGTTAGTTCTTTGCCCTCTTACAGGTAGACCTTTTCTGTGTCTTAGACCTCTGTAAGTACCTAAATCCATAAGACGTTTAATATTGGCACTGATTTGTCTTCTAATATCCCCTTCAACAGGATAATTATCTTCGATGATTTTTCTGATGTGACCAACTTGGTCATCTGTTAGTGCATCTGTGTTTGTAGCAAGATCGATTCCCGCTTCTGCTAAAACAGCCTTTGATAAAGTAGGGCCGATACCAACTAGGTATGTAAGCGCTATATCTATTCTTTTATTTCTTGGTAAATCAACACCAGCTATACGAGCCATTAAACTTTAATCCGTATGATTTTCTAAATCTTCTTACAATTAATAAACTACACTAAATAAACTACTCAAAAATCGGAACTCTAATTATAAATTTCTATTTATTTCACTAGAATTAAACATAATCTTTGGCGTGCGGAATACAAAAAAAACAATTATTAATCAACTACTTGGGGTTATATTAAATTAAATAAATCCCAGTAGCTAAAAAATTAAAGAATTCAGTGGGTTAAGTGCACGCAACCTAACAATCACTAAGTCCTAAGGCAATAAAAAACTACCCTTGTCTTTGTTTATGCTTAGCACTTCTTGTGCAAATGACATAAACTATACCTTTTCTCTTAATTACCTTGCAGTAATCACAAATCTTTTTTACTGAAGCTCGCACTTTCATAGTATTCTCTCAAATATCTGGGCCAAAAACTAATTAAATAAAATTTTAATTTATTTAATTCACTAAAAAATATTCCACTACTATAACAACAAATATTGTTTTTTACTAATTAGGTCCCTAAGAAATATTAGGATTAGTTAAAACTACGGGTCCTTTGTTAGTAACCGCAACTGTATGTTCGAAATGGGCCGCTAGACTATCATCTAGAGTAGATGCTGTCCACCCATCCTCCATAATTTTTACTTTATATGAACCTAAAGTTATCATCGGCTCTATTGCTAAAACCATCCCAGCCTTGAGTACCCTACCCTGAGTTTTAACTCCATAATTAGGTACTGCTGGCGGCTCATGCATTTTCTCGCCGATACCGTGTCCGACAAACTCCCGAACTATCCCAAAACCAGCTGCATCAACAACATCTTGCACTGCCTGAGAAATTCCACCGATTCTGTTCCCTGGAAAACAAGCTCTAATAGCTGCATTTAAGCTATTTTCTGTGACTTTTAATAATTTTTTTGCCTGCTCACTGATCTCTCCTACTGGATAAGTCCAAGCAGAATCCCCGTAATAACCAGACACACAACAACCAAAGTCTATACTTAAAATATCTCCGTTCTTCAGTGGAGTTTTGTTTGGAATACCATGAACTATGACTTCATTTGGAGAAGCGCAAATGACAGCTGGGAATGCTTTAGTATTTTTATCACTAGCAGGATAATTCAAAAAAGCAGGAGCAGCATTATACTTTACGCATAATGATCTAGCTTCCTGATCTAGATCATAAGTTGTGACACCAGGCACTATTAAATCTTTTAACGCTTGATGAACATTATAAACTACTTCACCAGCAGCTTTCATTGTATCAATCTGCTTTGGTGTTTTTATTGGAATAGACATTGATTAATTTTGATTTGATACTGAACGTGTATTTGGAAAAGTAGCAGAAGAGTCTAGCGGGAAAACATTAAGTAATCGACTTTTCACTTCATCCACAGTTCCATCTGAATCTATAGAAACTAATAAAGATTTTTCTTTATAGTAATTAATCAGCGGCGCAGTTTGCTCTTCGTAAACTTTTATTCTTTTTAATTGAGTTTCAGTTGTATCATCAGCTCTGTTTTCAGTAGTCCTTCTAGCACTAAGTCTAGACATCAAAACTTCTTCAGAAATATTAAATAAAACTGCTGCTTCAATTTTTTCTGATGTTTCTTTTAAAAGAACATCTAATGCTTCTGCCTGCGGTGTAGTTCTTGGGAAACCATCTAATAGAAAGCCATGAGAACAATCACTCTGCAATATTCTGTCTCTAATTAAATCGATCATTAAAGTGTCAGACACTAGCGAACCTGAATCTACTATCGCTTTCACTTTATTACCAAGCGCAGTACCTGCATCCATAGATGCTCTTAACATCGCCCCAGTACTGATATGAGGAAGTCCCCTCTCAGCTCCAAACATTTCTGCCTGAGTTCCCTTACCTGCGCCTGGAGGTCCTAAAAATATAAAAATTCTTCTCATTTTATTTTTATTTATCTTCTGATTATTCTTCCGCCAACTTGAGACGCACTTGCCGAACCTCTAACTTTCTGTGGTCCCTTTTCAAGGAATGCCTCGTAGCTCTTACTAAATAAGTGAGATTGAATTTGAGACATAGTATCCATAGTAACTCCGACTACGATAAGAACAGCAGTCCCACCGAAGAAACTAGCAAAAGCAGATGCGTCCATTTCGATATAAAATACTTGAGGTGCAATACAAATTATCGCTAAATAAAGTGAGCCCCAAAGTGTCAAACGATTAAGAACTTTCATTAGAAAAGCTGTAGTATCAGCACCAGGTCTAACTGTTGGAATGAATCCACCGTTCTTTTTCAAATTATCAGAAATCTGCGCTGGGTCAAACATTAGCGCAGTGTAAAAATATCCAAAGAAAAGTATCAGAACCGCAAAGGCTAATTCATAAGTAAAAGAACCTGGGACTACATATTCTAGAATTGAATCAACAATTCTTTTAGCATTAGGAGTTTTATCACTCACTGCAAACTGGGCTATAGTAAGTGGGAATACTAAAAAAGTAGAAGCAAAAATTGGAGGGATGACTCCAGCTGTGTTTAACTTCAGTGGCATATGCTGCGATGCTGATTGAGTCATCATACGACCACCAACAACTCTCTTAGGATATTGAACTGGTATTTTTCTCTGACATCTTTCAACAAAGACAATGAACAATACTGTCGCAACGGCAAATAATAGTACGAAGAACAATGAAGATAACTCAATTCCCCCACTGCCAGCATCATCAAGCATAGTAAGTAAGGTAGAAGGCATACGTGCGATAATACCAGCTGCGATAATTAAACTTGTTCCGTTACCAATACCACGCTCAGTAATTTGCTCACCTAACCACATAACGAATGCAGTTCCTGCAGCAAGAGTTATTGCTGATTTAATAACAAATAAGTAACTTGGATCAAGGGCTAAGCCTTGTTGCTGAAGACCAAAACTAATAAAACCACCTTGAACTAAAGCTAGGATTACAGTTCCTATTCTAGTATATTTAGTTATTATTCTTTTCCCATGCTGGCCTTCCTTAGAAAGTTCTTCTAAGTATTTAGAAGTACTAGTTAGGAGTTGCATAATAATAGATACGCTGATGTATGGCATAATCCCAAGTGCAAGGATTGAAAAGTTTTCGATCGCTCCCCCGGAGAACATATTTATTAAACCGAATATTTCTTTTCTCTCGGTATCAATAAATCTTTGTCTGAATAATTCTAGATTTATCCCTGGTAGCGGAACGAAGATGCCGATTCTATATATAATAAGCATGAAGAGACTATATAAGGCTCTTTTTCTTAATTCTGGTATTTGAGTAGCGTTTTGAAGTCCTGGTATCACAGTTTATTCTTTAAAATTATTTTTAATTATTCTTTTTAATTTAAATTACTTATGTTTTCTAACATAGCTTCCTAGTCTACGAAAAAGAAGAGTTAGTCGCAAGTATTGGTATGATATATTAATAAAAAATCCCACAAAAAACACATAAAAAAACCAGCGTCATGCGCTGGTTTTTTGTTAAGCTATAACTTTAGAAATTAAACTAAAGTTAAAACTCCACCTGCACCTTCAATAGCTTCTCTAGCACCTGCACTAGCTGCATGCGCTTCGATAGTAACTTTTGAATTTACAGTTCCCTTTCCTAAGATCTTAACTTTTGGAGCAGAAGATTTTAGTAAGCCTCTTTCTCTCATGAACTCAATTGAAAATGTATTAAGACTTGCATTATCAGCAATCATTTTATTGATCTGCTCTAATGACACCAATGAAAAAACATTTTCTCCAACCACCTTTTTACGAGAAGTAAATCCTCTCTTTGGTAGTCTTCTGTGAAGTGGCATTTGTCCACCTTCAAATCCTGGCTTAGAATGGTAACCAGATCTAGCACGAGCTCCCTTATTACCCTTACCACTTGTTTTACCTCTACCACTCCCTTCTCCAAAGCCGATTCTCTTTCTTCTGTGCTTTGATCCTGGGACCGGAGCTAGGTCGCTTAAGCTTAGCATACTAGCGCTTAGATCTGTTTTATTACTTGTTGTCATAACTATTTTACCTCAATTAGGTGCCAAACTTTTCTTAGCTTTCCGTACAAAGACAGATTTAGCTTTTGCTTAGCTTCTTTTCCAATTCTTCCTAGACCCATAGATTTAAGTGTAGCTAGCTGATCCTTTGGTCTACCGATAGAGCTTCTGATTTGCTTAATGACAAGCTCCTCACCACTTTTATAATTATAATTTGTCATATTACTTGTTGTCATATCTGCTAGTTTTACTTACTTGTTTTTTCTATCCGCCGTATACTTGATAACCTAGATCATCAAGAGTTTTTCCTCTAGTATAAGCTAATCTTGAAGGATCTTCTAATTGAAGTAGTCCATCAATGATTGCTGAAAGAACGTTATGAGGATTTTGAGAACCTAAACTCTTAGTTAGTATATCTGTGATACCTACTAACTCAAGTATACTTCTAACTACTGATCCTGCGATAATACCCGTTCCAGGACTAGCTGGCTTAAGTAATACTCTAGCAGATCCAGACTCTCCCATCACTTGATAAGGAATTGTTGTTCCCATTAAGTGAACCTTAATTAAATTCTTTCTAGCTCCTTCATTAGCTTTTCTAATTGCATCAGGAACTTCATTAGCTTTTCCAAGGCCGTATCCTACGTGACCTCTTCCATCTCCAACTACTACTAATGCACTAAAGCTAAAACGTCTACCACCCTTAACAACCTTAGCAACTCGACTAATAGAAACTACTTTTTCAGTTAGTTCTCCACAATCTTGTGCAGTTGCTTTTCTCTTGGTTGGCCTTGGGTATTTTGCTCCCATTCTATAAACTCCTAAAAATCAGTATCTAAAATAAATTAGTTTTATATAAACTCTATAACTAAAACTCTAATCCGCCTTCTCTTGCACCTTCTGCAACAGAAGCCACTCTTCCATGGTATACATACCCATTTCTGTCAAAAACTACAGACTTAACATTTTTTGTAGCAGCAATTTTTGCAAGTTCAATACCTAAAGCTTTTGCTCCAGTCATTGAACCAGGTGTAGCATTTTTGCCTTCTACCTTAAGTGCATCTTTACTAACTAAATCTTTTGTAGAAGCAGAAGCTATAACAGTACCTGTTTCATCAGAGATGATTTGAGCGTACATGTACTTAAGACTTCTGAATACACAAAGTCTTGGTCTTGCTGTAGTACCTACAACTCTCTTTCTAACTCTAACTTTTCTTTTAGATCTAGCAGCTAGCTTCTTTTTTGGATCGATTGCCATAAATTCTTTATATTATGTTTTTTATTACGTATGCCTAACTAAAATTATTTCTTACCTGACTTACCAGCCTTAGTCTTCACAACCTCGTCCTTGTAACGAACTCCCTTACCTTTATAAGGCTCAGGTGGTCGAAGTGATCTGATTTGAGCTGCTACTTGTCCAAGAAGTTGATTATCTGCTGATTCTAACTTAATAGAAACATCTCTGTTTTCTTTTGTTAAAGAAGCAGTAACACCTGTAGGAACAACATAATCAATCATATGACTATAACCTAAAGCTAAGTTTAAAGTAGCTCCAGATTGTTCCGCTCTGTAACCAGTACCTACTAAAGAAAGTTCCTTAACAAATCCTTCAGCTACACCTTTAATCATGTTAGCAGCAAGAGCTCTTTCCATACCATGGAAAGCACCTGACTTACCTTCTTCTCTAACAGAAGTACCACCAGCAATTTCAAAAGTTAAAGTAGTACCATCTAGTACGGCTTTAATTTCTGGTCTGATTGTTCTGCTAAGCTTACCTTTTGGCCCTTCTACTTTTAGCAATTGACCTGCTAAATGAGCAGTAACTGCTTTTGGTATCTCTATTGGTAACTTTCCTACTCTAGACATATAGTTTAACTTTTAACTCGATTATAAATTTATTAGTATACTGAACAAATAAGTTCGCCGCCAACTCCTAGCTTCCTAGCTTCTCTGTCACTGATAACTCCCTTAGAAGTAGAAACTAAAATAACTCCAAGACCGCCTCTAACTTTAGGTATCTCAGTGCACTTTACGTACATTCTCTTACCTGGTGAACTTATTCTGCTGATAGCGTTAATTACAGGCTCTCCGTCAGTAGTGTACTTTAGCATAACTTTAAGTACTGGATGACCTTCTTCAGACTTCTCTTCTAAAGTTTTCAAAATGAAGCCTTCTTTTTCAAGAAGATTCAATATGTTTAATTTTTCTTTAGAAGCAGGAATTGAAACTGTAGGATGCCCGGCATTCTGCGCGTTTCTTATTCTTGTTAGTAAATCTGCTATCTGATCTGTTACCATTTTATATTCCTACAAACTTTTTAATCTTCTTAATTACTGCTTCCTAGCTACTATAATTTCTTATTGAGCTATTTTTATTGTGGCGCGCCCTTCTTTTTAAACGGCATTCCAAAATGTTCAAGAAGCGCTTTACCTTCATCATTAGTCTTTGCACTAGTAACAAAAGTAATATTTAAACCTCTTAGAACTGTCTTTTCTAAATCGATTTCTGGAAAAATGATTTGCTCGTTAAGACCAAGAGAATAATTTCCTCTACCGTCAAAACTATTACCTGGGATACCTCTAAAGTCTCTTACTCTTGGAAGAGCGATAGTTATTAAACGATCTAAGAATTCATACATCATCTTCTTTCTTAGAGTAACGCTAACACCTATAGGAATACCCTCTCTTAACTTAAAATTTGCAATCGCTTTTTTTGCTCTTCTAATAACTGGTTTTTGTCCTGTTATTGAAGTTAAATCAGCTACAGCGCTATCGATTAATTTAGGATTTTGAGTTGCTTGACCAATTCCCATATTAAGAACTATTTTTTCAAGCTTAGGAACTTGAAGAATATTCTTGTATCCAAAATTTTCTCTTAACTTACCTACAATTTCCTTCTTATAGGTAACTTGTAATCTTGCTTCTGATCTTTCTACTGATTCTACTTCTTGATCCATCTCTAGATCTCTCCAAATTTCTATTTAATTAGACTATACTAAACTCATTTTAACTGGTGTTTATCCAGCTTAAACAGCTACCTCAAATTCTTTAGTTCCAGGAACTATAAATCCTCTTTCTACTTTTAACTTCTTATCTGCTCCAGCAGGAACTCTTCTTACCTTTAATCTAAAAGGTCTGTTATGAGTTTTACTAAAGTACATTACATTTGAAATGTGAATAGAACCTTCTTTAGTTACTATTCCACTTTCTTCTTGATTGTTTTGTGCTCTCTTATGTCTTTTAACAACATTCAAGCCTTCAACGATAACTCTATTAGTTTTAGGGAAAATTTTCTTAACAACCCCAACTTTACCTTTAAGTTGCTTACCGTCTTTTAGAGAATTTCCACCAGCGATGATCATTACAGAATCACCAACTTTAATTAAAGTACTAAAGTTAAATGTTTCTTTTGATATGTCTTTTGAAGTAACAGTTGATTTCATATTATAATACCTCTGGAGCTAGAGAAATAATCTTCATAAATTCTTTACCTCTTAGCTCTCTTGCTACTGGGCCGAAAATACGATTTCCTATAGGCTCCTTAGCATTGTTAATGAGAACTGCAGAGTTTACATCAAATCTTATGTAGGAGCCGTCAGCTCTAGCTATTTCCTTAGCTGTTCTAACTACAACAGCCTTGTGAACATCACCTTTCTTAACTTTAGCGTTAGGAATAGCTTCTTTTATTGCGACAACAATAATATCACCTACTGTTGCATATCTCTTTTTGGAACCGCCAAGAACCTTAATACACATTACGCGTCTGGCTCCGGAGTTGTCTGCAACATCTAATAATGTTTGCTGCTGAATCATATAATCCCTAAATCTTTTACAATACTTCTAAATAATAAACTTTTAACAATACTACGTCTAAAATAATTTAAATCTTCTAAATTACGCTGCCTTCTCAGTAATCTTAGATAGTCTCCATCTTTTCTTTCTGCTTAGCGGTCTAGTTTCTTTAATTATAACTTTATCACCAATGTTACACTCATTGTTTTCATCATGAGCCATGTACTTACAGGTCTCTTGTATGTATTTCCCGTACTGAGCATGCTTCTTGAAAGTCTTAACAGAGACTACAATTGTTTTATCTCCCTTGTTACTTACAACTAAACCTTCTTGAACTTTACTAAGTCCTCTATCGCTCTGACTACTATCACTGTGACTGCCGGCTGTTTCTGTTTTTGCTGTTTCTGGAGACATATTTTCCTGTTTAACTTTTCGTGCCCGTTAATCTATATTACTTTTAATTTATATTAGTAGTGATCTTATTATTATAAAGCTTCTGTTTTAGCCTGACCTAGGATGCGTAATTCAGTTTCCGCAGTCTTCAATCTAGCAATTCTCTTTTTTAAAGTTGGTATCTCAGACGACTTAGGGATACCAGAAACACTTTTTCTGAAAGTTAAATTCAGAAGTTCTCTTCCAGCCTTCTTAAGCTCTTCTTTAAGAGCTGCATTATCTAGCTCTCTAAACTTTTTTATTTCTTCTTTAGATTTCATTCAAAACTCGCTCTCTTATTATAGCTATTATTTCTAGCTCTTTTAATCTTTATAAAGTTTATTAAAGTATAGTATTAGAACTTCTTGACACAAACTTCGTCTTAACTGGAAGCTTCGCAGCAGCTAACTCAAGAGCTTCCTTAGCAGTTGCTTCATCAACTCCCTTGATCTCATACATTATTCTGCCAGCTCTAACTTCTGCTACCCAATACTCAGGAGATCCCTTACCTTTACCCATACGAACTTCGGCAGGCTTTTTAGTAAGTGGCTTATCTGGGAATATTCTGATCCAGATACGGCCTCCTCTCTTAAGTCTTCTATTCATTGCAACTCTCGCTGCTTCAATCTGTCTATTAGTTATCCAATGACCTTCTAATGACATTAGGCCATAGTCACCGAAAGCGACTGTTGTACCTCTGCTCTCTAAACCATAGAGCCTTGAGGACTGTTTCATTTGTTTTCTGTGTAGAACTCTTTTTGGTGATAGCATTACTTATTATCTTCCATTAAATCTAAAAATTTTTCGAACTATATATTAAAACTGTGTGCTAATACAACACTCCCAGCAATAATATTTAATTTTCCCTAATTAATTTTCCCAAATTAATTTTTAAAACTAATTTTGCGGCGCGTCTATTTCCTCAACTAACTCACCCATGAACACCCAGCACTTAACTCCTATGATACCATAAGTAGTTAAAGCCTCTGAAAATCCATACTGAATTTTAGCTCTTAAAGTATGAAGAGGAACTCTTCCTTCTCTTGACCACTCAGTTCTTGCGATATCCGCTCCACCAAGTCTTCCAGAAACAGCTACCTTAACTCCTTCAGCACCCATTCTCATAGCTTTTTGAATAGCATCTTTCATAGCTCTTCTAAAAGCAACTCTTCTTACTAATTGATTAGCTACGTTTTCAGAAATTAATTGCGCATCTAAATCTGGCTTTCTGATTTCAATAGGGTTCAGAGCAACATCTCTACCAACTATCTTCTTAAGCTCATTTCTTAAATCTTCTATGTTCTTGCCGTCTCTTCCGATAACAAGTCCAGGTCTAGCAGTTCTGATGTTGATTCTTACTCTAGAAGCAGCTCTTTCAATAACAACACTTGAAACTCCAGCACCAGCAAGTTTCTTAGTAACATATTCTCTAAGAACAAAATCTTGCTTTAATTGTTCAGCATATCCCTTTCCACGGTACCAACGAGAGTTCCATGTTTCTGTTATGCCTAATCTGAATCCAAATGGATGTACTTTCTGACCCATAATTTATTTACCTAAATATACTGACCTAAATCTTTAAAACTATAATTATTTAATTAACTGCTACTTCTTCTCGTCTAGAACTACTGTAATAGTACTTGATCTTCTAATTATCGGAGAAGCGGAACCTCTAGCTCTTGGCATTGATCTACCAAGTCTTCTAGCTTCATTTACCCAAGCTCCCTTAATAACTAACTCATCAATATCTATGTTACTGTGAAGATCCTTAGCGTTTGCGACCGCAGAAAGTAATAACTTCTCAAGTATTGGTGCAGTTTTCTTAGGTGACGTAGCAAGTACATCTAAAGCATACTGAACCTTTTTACCTCTGATCAAATCGATAACTAATCTAGCTTTTCTAGGTGAAACCCTAAAATTAGTTAGCACTGCCTTTGATAAGTAGCCTTCTTCCAAATTCATTTTAAATCCTTGTAGATCTTTAAATTATATTTAATCTTAATTCTTATCTTGTTATTTCTTACGGCTTATTTCTCACCCGCATGCTTACCAAAGGTTCTAGTAGCTGCAAATTCACCAAGCTTATGCCCAACCATATTTTCACTTACGAAAACTGGTAAAAACTTTCTTCCGTTGTGAACAGCGAATGTAAGTCCTACCATATCAGGAGAAACTGTAGATCTTCTAGACCATGTCTTAATAGGCCCCTTGTGAGATCCTTCTTTTGCTCTCTTAACCCACTTTAGTAGACTAAGATCTATAAAAGGTCCTTTCTTTACCGAACGTGCCATATTTTAACTCTCCCTCTAAACTCTCTCAAAAATCTTTACTATATTTTTCTTTTAGTTACTTTCTTCTCTTAACAATAAACTTTCCAGTTCTCTTGTTAGTTCTAGTCTTTTTACCCTTAGCTAATGTACCCCAAGGACTGACTGGATGACGACCACCAGAAGTTTTACCTTCACCACCACCATGTGGGTGATCCACTGGATTCATCGCAACCCCTCTTACCTTTGGTCTTCTACCAAGCCATCTAGTAACACCAGCCTTACCTCTTGAAATATTTGAATGGTCAGAATTACCAACCTTTCCAATAGTAGCCATACAAGTAACAAGTATTAATCTTTGTTCACCTGAAGGTAATCTTAACTGTGCATACTTTCCAGTCTTACCCATTAACTGAGCACTTCCACCAGCAGTTCTAGCCATCTTAGCTCCGCCGCCTGGTCTTAGTTCTATGCAGTGAATGAATTCACCAACTGGTATTTCAGATAATGGTAATGCATTACCAAGTTTAATATCAGACTTTGTTCCTGAAACGATTTTCATGCCAGGAGTTAAACCATCTGGAGCGATGATGTATCTCTTCTCGCCGTCAGCATAATTTAAAAGTGCAATTCTAGATGTTCTATTTGGATCATACTCTATACCTACTACAGTAGCTGGTATTCCAAATTTATCTCTTTTAAAATCGATGATTCGGTATTGTCTTTTATGACCACCACCCCTTCTTCTCATAGTAATTCTACCATGAGCATTTCTACCATCAATTCTATTCTTCTTTGCTAGAAGAGATTTTTCTGGTGTGCTTTTTGTGATCTCACTAAAATCAAGTGCAATTTTATGCCTTTGAGTAGGTGTAATCGGTCTGAATGTTTTTAGTCCCATAATGCTCTAAACTAACTCTATAGCCCTTCAATAATATCAAGAGAGCTTCCCTCTTTAAGAGTGACATAAGCTTTCTTCCATGAACCCTTTCTAGAAAGAAGTTCTGATCCTTTTCTCTTCTTCTTTCCACCAACGCAAGTTAAAGTCCTTACAGACCCAACCTTAACATCGAATACTTCTTCAACAGCTTTCTTAATCTCGATCTTGTTAGCCCTAGGGTTAACTTCGAAAACTATTCCTTTTGTAGATCCGCCGACACCTGAAGCTTTTTCAGTAAGCCTTGGAGCTATCAATATTTTATATGCTGTATCTTTAATGCTTGAAGACATATTTACCTAAATTTCTTCTAAATATTTTCTATTATTATAAACTTTATGAAACAAATCTGCTTTCAAATTCCTTAAGACCTTCTTCTGTAAAAACAACATAGTCAGAGTTAACAACATCGTAAGTATTAACACCTACAGCTGTTAAAGGCTTAACTTTCTCTAAATTTCTTGTGCTTAATACTGAAGCGCTATCGCTTTCACCTACAACTACAAGAGTCTTTTTTCCAGACATACCAAGTGCTGTAAGAGTGCTTAATGCATCTTGAGTTTTTGGAGCAGTTAATCCAAAGCTTGTTAAAGCAACACATCTGCCTTCACTTACTCTAGAACTAAGAGCACCACATAAAACTTTTGCTTTAAATTTTTTATTTAATGAGAACTCATAACTTCTAACCTTTGGTCCGTGAGCAACTCCACCACCAACCCAGATAGCTGATGTATTAGAACCAGATCTTGCCTTACCCATTCCCTTTTGCTTCCAAGGCTTCTTTCCACCACCGCTTACTTCTGCTCTAGTCTTAGTCTTGTGAGTACCAGCTCTCCACTTTGCTCTCTGCCATCTGATAACTTCGTGTATAAGACCTGGTCTTACTCTTACGCCGAATATTTCAGAACTAACTTCTTTAGTTCCAACTTCAGCTCCTGTCTTATCAAATAATTTTATATTTAAACTTTCCATACTGTACTAGCTTGTCCTGACTTATTTTCTTAACTTATTTCTATATACCGCTTAAGCTGCCTTTGCAGTTCTAAGCTTTACAGCTGATCTTACAAATATAGTAGAATCATTTGCACCTGGAATACCACCCTTGATCAAGATCATATTCTTTTCAGGTATGATATCAACGATAACTACACTTTGAACTTGAACAGTCTCTGCACCCATGTGCCCTGGCATTCTCTTATTTTTGAATACTCTTCCTGGGAACTTTCTATTACCGATAGATCCTACGTGACGGAAGTACTCATGAGTACCGTGAGTTTGTGTTTGAGCACCTTTCATATTGTGCTTTTTAATTACACCTTGGAATCCCTTACCAAGAGAAGTTCCAACAACATCTACTTTTTGACCCTTAGTAAATAAACCATCAAGAACAATCTCTTGACCAACAGTAAACTCTTGTCCTAGAAAATATTTATCTGTTCTGATTTCTCTTAGCTTCTTAGGAAATCCCTTTTCAGCTTTACTTAAGTGACCAACTTGAGCCTTGTTAAGTCTTTGCACTAACTGAGTACCTAGACCAACTTGAACAGCGCTATAGCCATCAGTTTTTTCTGTCTTAACTTGGTAAACCACATTAGGAGACATTTCTATCGCCGTAACTGGAACAAACTCACCAGCGTCTGTAAACATCTGGGTCATTCCAACTTTTCTTCCGTACATGCCGTTCATAACTTTTTCCGTACTTTATTTTTACGTAGCCTAAATAACTAATCTAAAATCTTAATAATTAAAGTTTAATTTCAACTTCTATCCCCGCTGAAAGCTCTAGCTTACCTAGATCATCAATCGTTTGCGGAGTTGGTTCTAATATATCTATAAGTCTTTTGTGAGATCTAATTTCGAACTGATCTCTAGACTTTTTATCAACGTGAGGAGATCTGTTTACTGTGAAACGTTCAATTTTTGTTGGTAAAGGAATTGGACCAGCAACTTTTCCGCCAGTTCTTCTAACAGCTTGAACAATTTCTTGTACGGCAGCATCAACTACCTTATGGTCGTAACCACATAATCTAATTCTTATTCGCTGACTGCCTATCATAATATACCTTCTAAGTCCCTATTCTAATTAACTTTAACTAAGTGGTTAATCAGTAATTCTAAAAAAAGATCTTCTATATCCTTATATTTATGCGCTATGAATTAAAGATAAACAATAAATCTAGAGCACTAAATATCCCCTTGGGCGGGCGTGTATACCAAGAGAGAATAATTAAATCTAGTCTGTTTAGGTTTTTTTTTGCAATAAAGTTATAAAATACAACAATCTTCACGAAAATTAGCTAGGAATTAGCAAAAAAGTATTCCGTAACGCAAAAATCTAAAAGCTGAATCTGAAAAGTTAAGACTCAGAAGGCTCAAAAAATAAAATAAACTGTTAAGTCAAAAATATACTATATATAATAGTATATTTAAATTCCCTAACTGCGTTAATTATCTAGATAACCCAATGAAAGCATTATATTTTTCTTCTCACGGCGGCCCAGAACAACTAATTTTTGGAGACTACCCAAATAATGCCCTATTAGGTACTAATGCCCTATTAGGTACCAGCCTCTTTTCAAATCCCCCACCTAAAGGCTATGTAACTGTAAAGATTAAATATTCCTCGATAAACCACCTAGACTTATGGGTATTAAAAGGCTGGAAAGGCCTAAATCTAAAACTACCGCATATTGGAGGCGCAGACTGCGTAGGTAATATTGCTGAAATTAACCCAGAAGATACTACCCTTCTTAAAAACTTAAATTTCGAACTAAACACTGCTGTTACCTGTAATCCAGGATTTTTATCAGAATCAGAGGGCACACAAAAATACAATACGAATAAAGAAGAAAACTTCATCTCACTCGGTCGAGAAGAACTAAGTAAACGCTATCAAATACTAGGCGAATCCGCCTTAGGTACATTTGCAGAAAAAATAATAGTGCCAATATCCAGTATTAGAAAAGTTGAGGATAAACATCTCACCCCAGAAGTTGCAGCAAGTCTACTTGTCGGACTTACCAGCTATCGCATGCTAGTAGAACGAGCGAAACTTGTCGCAGGTGAAACAGTTCTAATAGTTGGCGCTGGAGGTGGTGTAAATTCCTTTACAATTAAACTAGCAAAATTCTTAGGTGCAAATGTCATCGCACTCACTAGTAGTGAAGAAAAAGAAAAGCAGGCAATATTACTAGGTGCCGATTATACGATAGATTATACAAAAGATTTAAAATGGTCCGATACTGTTAAACAAATCACAAACGGCTTTGGTAGCGAGATAGTCATAGACAACGTCGGAGAAAAAACGATAAACCAGTCCCTTAGAGCTGCCTCAATTGAAGGTCGAATTATAACAGTAGGAAATACCAGCGGTCATAAGCTAGAAATAGATAACAGAATAATTTTCACCAAACAGCTCTCCCTTATAGGCTCAACCATGGGATCGTTCAAAACTTTTGATAAAATTTTAGAATTAATTACAAAAGAAAATATTACTAGTCTTGTCCATGAAGTACTCCCCTTAGAACAAGGGCGGAAAGGATATGAAATTCTAGAAAAAGGTAGCCAGTTTGGGAAAGTTGTTTTTAGTAATATTTAGAGGGAAATAGACTTGAACGATTGCCTAATCTCCCTAACCAATTCACCTAATTTCTAGAATATTTTAAATTATGAATTTCGCTCATCGCCTGTTGCTCAGTAACAAATAGCATCTCAAAACTACCATCTTGTTTTCCATCTGCTATTGCATATTCACCAATTTGTCCTAAGGAACCAAATATCGCTGCCCCAACTACGTTTGAATCTCTTGGCCCTAATATAGAGTAATATGTTTTCCCACCTTCAAGCATCTGAGTTCTTGTATAATCTCCAGTAGAACCCCAATAATCTACATTAAAAGAAGTATTTCCAGGATTCATATCTTGATAGAAAAATCCATTATTCGGTAGTCTGCCCAGTAACATGCCATTTGCTTTTATTCGTATATCAGCAGCAGAATAAATTACAGTAGCTGGTCTTAAGAAGTATACTCTAGATAAATTATTAAGAACTTGGGAAATAGAAGGTGCTATTTCTAAATACCTTGGACCACTAGCGCTACAAGCACAAATAAATACAAGTAAAAGTATACTTACTAGTATCTGCAAACTTTTCTCTAATATTTTTATATTCTTCATATATTTTATTTAAATTAACATTTCTAAATTAACCCCTACCAGGTAGCTCCTTTAGTAATCGCTAAAAATATTTAAAATTTTCAATGAAGTTTTAATTTTCTTACAATATTTAGAAAAAAATAAGGTTATAAGACAGAAAAGAAGCCGAATCCGTATAGAAAACTTGTATTTGAGATTTTTTAGTCTATCTTAAATAGAAAGAGCCCGTAATAAACAGGCTCTAAAATGTGATGAGGATATGATTCAGAACCTCATCTTAGACCCAAAAAACATCCAGACATTCTGCATACCATAAAACCAGATCATCAACAGCATTCTGGTCCTCATTTGTAATAGCACTTCTTGCGGTACAACCAATTCTACTTCTTATCTGCGGAGGAATAGTTTCGAATTCTATAAGCCAAAGTTGAATGAAATCATTTGTCATTGACAAATATTCCGACTCACCTGACTCTAATAATTGAAATAATTTTGAGAATTCATTAACTTTTCGATCCTTTAAAATCTCCTCAAATTTAAGAAAAGTTCTAGCTCCAGTACCAGACAATTCAAAAATAAGTTTTTTCGAATTCAATAAAATTCTCTTAGTCCTCTCTAGGCTAGGATTCTCCTGTAAAAAAATTATTACTGAAATTATAATCTGAAGCACTTTAACTCCAGGATAGACCTGTTTGTAAAAATCTTCGATAGTAGTAACTTCTCGCTCTGAAGGATAAACCGCTTGCACATCCTTTATTATGTTCTTCCTACATTCATCCAAACTTGGCTTTAATCTTACAACAGCTTTAAATGCACACATTGTAGTACCGAGAACAAAATCAGAGATGAGATCAAGTAAAGTTACTAAATCCAAATCAGAAATAGATTTTGCAATACCCACTATGGGAATTGGTGAGAATACCTCCTCATGTTCAAAATGAAGTCCTGCTACCCCTGAATATTTTCGTCGCCATTCAAGGATGCGATTAGAAATCTTCTCAATAAGTGTAACCGTGCCTGACTTGTTCTTAAGCATAGACTCAAGAACTACATCACGTTTTATTTTCCCACTAGCAACTAGTTCAGGCTTATAATAAGGACATAGATCTCTAAAGTACTGAAAAACAGACTCCCATGCCATAATAACCTCCCTCGAAAAAAACCTTACTTCCCTCTACACTCTCCAAGATTAACATAAAATAAATTAATCACAAGTTCATCAGATCTTAAGGCTATGCTTGTATTTACTAGAGGATTGATTTTTGTATCTGTATAATTTAAGAAAAGTATATATAAAAAATAATGTTTAAAGCGTTTAAATATACTTTTTCATACATTTTCAAACTCCATCTGGGTAGAAAAACTTTTACTACTATCTCAAAAGCCCAAGCTTTTAAGATAGTAGTGCATAATTTATTTCAAGGTTTAATAATTACCATCAACTCATCAGGAAGAACATTGAGCGCATAAAATATTTTATGTCATCAATGCTCTTCCTAGTTGGAAGATGGTACTAAATGGTGCTTCAATTCACCTAAGTGGTTTACACATAAGGTTTAAAGCCAAATTGAATTCGTTTTTTGAGACTATCAGTCTTGAAAGGGTTTTTGCTATGAGTAAGTACGCCAAAATTTGTGGAATATTTCCAAATGTCGATCTCGCAGTCTTAGAAACTTTAATGACTAAACATGCGAAAAAAGAAGGACACATCTGGACTAGGAATGATGACAAGTTGGATATAAGCAACAGAAAGTGGATAATTGAAAAGTTAATCTCTATTTCTACGCCTAATTCAAGCACATCATCCCTTGTAATGGAAAGAAGCTATAGCTTAGATCCAAGTATCTTCCGCAGAGAAGATCCATTCACTAATCAAAATTGGCATTTTCTGTCAATGATATTACACTCATGCGCAAGCGAAGATCAATCTGCACATACTCCGTACTCATTAAGTTTCACACTTACTTCAAGAAGTTTTCTAAAAGATCTGGAAGATTACCAACACTTAATGAAAATATGTAAAATTACCGATGCGGTATCAACAGATACTGCCTTCCGTCAAAGAAAAGAAGTTGTTATCGAGCTCCTTGATAGTGGTCATGTAGCGAAAGGGGAACTAGATATTGAATATATGAAAGGTCGTGACGAACCATTCTTATATTCCACACTGGATATTGAACTGTGTGCAAATTCTGCCGTTGATCTTACTGATTGCATAAGTAGTTTATTCTGGACACTTCATCATCGATATGATCGAGAGTTAACATTAAGTGAAAATAAGGAGTATACTAAAGATGAACTTAGAGAATTGTTATCCATAGCAGGATACAATATAATGGATGATTATCGTTTTGCCTTGACTAATGA
The DNA here is from genome assembly GCA_027487795.1 of Pseudomonadota bacterium. Taxonomy (GTDB): domain Bacteria; phylum Bdellovibrionota_C; class UBA2361; order SZUA-149; family DAOLCO01; genus JAIYCX01. The sequence continues at coordinate 28,455 of JAIYCX010000047.1, forward strand.
AGGATTTGTAATTTCAGATTACGTACTTCCTTTTTTCTTAAGGGTACCTAATTTAAAAAAATTCAAAGTTGGTCAATCAGAGGTGTTAAAGTTTAAAAATATCGATCCGGATCGAAAATTTACTTTGGCACACGCTCTTCGAATTGGTAGAAATAAGCAAAACGGTCTAGTGGCAATCTGGTCTTAATTCAAGGTTCCAACAAAAATCTCAAGGCAGAGAACCAAACTCTGCCTTGAGACAATTATGCACTACTATAATTTAAACAAAACCCACTTATGCACAATAATATAAGAAATATTCAGCAGATAAAACTATAAACTTTTTCTGATTAATACTATAACTCTTATAATAACCAGGTGTGCTTACTACTTGAACTGCGGTATTCAAATTTAATTGATTAGCAAATTTAATAAGAGTGTTTGATAAATTAATATCATTTAACTTAACCTCTACTGCTAAATAAGGCTTATTACCCTCTGTAATTAAAAAATCTACTTCTTCTTTTTGTTTATTTCTCAAATAATTTAGAGAATAATTTCCCAAACCCGTTTCATTCCAGAAATAACATGTTTTAAATAAATGGCTTGCAATAAAATTTTCAAATTTAGCCCCGTCATCAGTAAGCTCCGACCAGTCCCAAAGATAAAGCTTAGGTTCTTTTTTTAATGACCTTGTAACACCTTTGGAGTAAGGTCGAATTAAATAGCAATAGTATAATTGTTGGAGATAATTTAACCAGCGCGTAACTGTAGCGTGTGAGACTTCTAAATCCTCTCTCAAAGATTGAACTGATAACAAACTAGAAGTCCTAGCTGGAAGTAATGACATTAACATTTCGATTTGACTTAATTCAGGCAAACGACTGATATCTCTGAGATCTTCCCTAACTATTTTTTCATGCCTATTTTTTTGCCACAGCTTATGGAATTTTTTATTATTCTTTAAATAGGGCTCCGGGAAACCACCATAAACTAATAATTTATTTAAAATAATAGGATTAGTTTTAAATTTTGGATTTATTAATAATTTATTTAATAAAAGATTTGGCTCTAAAGGTAATAAACCTTGCAATTCAGAATAACTGAAGGGATGCAAAGTAAAAGAGAAAAACCTACCTAAGAGACTATCTCCACCTTTTTTAAAAACATCTAATCTAGCACTACCCGTAACCATAAAATCAATATCATTTTTGAAATGATCATATAGGCCTTTTAAATCTCTCTTCCAAAATTTTGCTTTATGCAATTCATCAATAATAACAAGAGGCTTTTTCTTTTTCTTTTTATCAACCACTTTTTCAATCCAAGATCTAGGACTTATTGTCCAAGCCTTTCTAAAATCTTTCTCATCCCAATTAGAATAAGTACCAAGTGCTCTTATTTGTAGCAGATCCTTTGCCAAAGTAGTTTTACCTACTTGGCGCGGCCCAGATAGGAAAACCATTTTTTGATTATTAAAACCTAATTCGGTTAAAGCAGATGATAATATTCTTTTTTCCATTTGACCATTTTAACGTCTAACGTAAATTTGGTCAATGACTATTTTAACGTCTAACGTAAATTTAGTCATTCCCCTCATCCCCAACTCCCCCTTCTCTATTCTCAGCCTCATAAACAACCTCCGAACTAGGAACCCTATAATTCTCAAAAACCCAATTCCCTAAATCTCGATTCTGGCATTTTTTTGAGCAAAAAGGATAGTATTTATTAAGTTCTGTATTTAGTGCTTCTGCATCTAGTTTGGATTTACATACTGAACAGTTTGTTATCCCTTTCATAATTAAATTATTCCTTACTTTGATTTATAAAAATGTAAGATTCCTAAAATGTCCAAGTCTACTATCATTATTAGCACTAAATAACTATTTATCTATTTTTATTATCAAGATAAGAAATGACAACAAACAGACCGTGGACAGGTTCTATATCTGAAGCATTAGAAAGACTTTCTGTATTTTATAAAGATGCTGGGATCAGTTACCAGAATAATAGAAATTTTGATTTTGGCACTGAGTATAATTCGACATCTGCCCTATCACCCTACATTTCTAAAGGCTTAATTTACGAAATAGAAGTTATTCAAAAAGTATTAACCGAACATACTGTAAATCAAGCAGAAAAATTCATTCAAGAAGTCTTCTGGAGGATCTATTGGAAAGGCTGGTTAGAAATGAGACCAAGCGTTTGGAAGAACTATATTAATAAACTTAATGTTTCAAAAAGAGAACTAACTAGCAGTAATATGCTCTCAGATAATTATGAAAAAGCGATTTCTGGCAAAACTGGAGTTGATTGTTTTGATTTTTGGTCTGAAGAATTAAAACAAAGTGGTTACTTACATAACCATGCAAGAATGTGGTTTGCAAGTATCTGGGTTTTCACTTTGAACCTACCGTGGGAGCTTGGAGCTGATTTCTTTTATAGAAACCTACTAGATGCAGATCCTGCTAGTAATACTCTAAGCTGGAGATGGGTGTCAGGTCTTCAAACAAAAGGCAAACATTATATTGCTACAAAAGAAAATATTAGAAAATTTACAAATAATAGATTCAATCCAAAAGGTCTTAATGAAAGCCCTAATTGTCTAATAGAACAAGAGATATATCCACTAGAGATCTTAGAAGACTACGAGCCAAGTAACTATCTAAAAAATTCAACTATAAACGCAGATATAAAAAATTTAATAATCTTCGAAGAAGATCTACTATCAGATTTTAATGATTATAAATTTATAAAAGATATAGAAAACATTTTTTTAATTACAAATTCTTTAATTGAACAGGCATATAATATAAACTTTTCTGAAAAATCTAAGATATTTAGCAACGAGTGTATTTTAGATTTATATAGTAGATTACAATCTACTTATCCAAAAGCCCGCATTACTGTTATTAACAACTTTAAAGATTTAGAATTTATTAAAAACTCCAAGTATTCTGCATTAAAGCCTAAAGTTGGATATTACAGAGATTTTTTAGATCAGTACTTAATAGATAAAGTTGACTTATCTATTCACGTAAGAGAAATAGATACTAAACTTTTCCCATATGCCAAAAAAGGATTTTTTTCTTTTAAGGATTGTATTAAAGATTTTATTACTGCTACAAGCTCGCAGATACAGCTTTGAAAACAAACTTTGCAGATTCTCTTGCCTCTGCAGCATCTTCCTCAGAGTAGAAATCAGAAGGAGTCAAATCTTCAGTACCATAAAAAGCAATTTCCCTATCTCTTCTTAACGACTTTGAAATTTTAACAATTTTTTTTAAGTCATGAAGAACTTCGCCTTTAAGTAACTCTTTGTTTTCAAGTAAAGTAGAACTAACGTCATGTACTCTTGGAGTTTCTATATTTATATGTCTTAAATATGCCTTAAGGCAAAGTTCTACAATTTCCTGTGATTCCCTAACTACATTTGCCCAACTTTCTTTACTATAAAGTAAATCCAGAGAATCTAATCTATCCTCTGCTCTTTTTAAATAATCTTTTACAAGTGATAAGTTTTTCATGATAAAAATCTAGTTATTTTCGTTTCTGATCCAATATGGCTGCCCATGACTATTTTTTCTTATAAATTTATTCTCTGCAATCGCTAGCCTAATTTTTTCTAATATTTGATCTATTTTATTCGTCCTCTTATACAAAGGTATGCCACTTATAGAGACCTCTAGCCATAAACTATGAACATCATCAATGGTCATAGGATATTCAACAAAATGTGGAGATACTTCACGAGATGCTGTTATTATTTTTGTTAATTTACTTTCTATTTCATCATCCCATACTGAGTAAAGGCTGCGATTAATTCTAGTTCCCTGATTCATAACTAATAACAAATCTATATCAGAACTATTTGTATCAACTTTTTTAGCTACGGAGCCAAAAAGAATAATGCCCTCAATCTTCTCAAACAAAGATGATTTGCTGATAACTTTTATTATCGGATTATCTTCCTGATATGCCTGAGCCGCAACTCGCTTTTCATCTATAATGAAATTTATATACTCGTTAGCAGACAGCCCCATATCTTTTGATGACTTTTTAATATTTATTAACTTTGACTCATTAAGTCTTAACAAAAAGCTTTGTTTCATAGCTAATGATATCATGATATCATTAGCTATGAAAGTAATAAGTTATTGAATAACTATAGGGAGTTAGGACGGACAAAACTACTCACTGGCAATATAATATCTATTCCTTTAAAGCTTCAAGCTTCCCCTGTTTTAGACTAAAGAGCGAATTTTTAAGACTTCTGGTTGCACCATCAGAATCTATAGTAATAGAACCAGATAGACCGTCATATTCTTTTATAGAATACATATATTCTACTAAAAATTCTCTTAATGATTTATCTTTTTGAGTTTGATTATATGCTCTTATACCGTCACCTAAAATTTTTATTGAATCATATGAAGGGAAAGTAGAAACTTCAAAATTTGGCTCCCTTCCCATTTTCTTCTTAAAGGCTATAATAAAATTTTCATATCTAATCGTTCTTGGTGCAAGATAAGTACTTATTAATGCACCTTCAGTCGCCCCCTTTGCAGTTTTTTGAAATCCAGGACTTGAAAAAGTATTGACTCCGAAAAAAGTATCTTTAATTCCTAAGTTTCTAGCTTGATAAGGACCTGTCCCAAGATCATCATATCCGTAAAAAATATAACCTTCAGATCCTGCCTTCTTTGCTTTTAAAAGCATTGATTTAAAATCACTACTGTTTGAATATCCATCATAAGCAACAATATTCACAGATCCATTAGCAAGCAAATAACTTTTTGTAGAGTTTGCTACTGTTCCCATAAAAGGATCACCATCAAAATAAATAAAACTAACCTTAGATAAATTCCTTTTGATTACGGCTTTTGCAATTACCTCTCCTAGATCTTCAGTACCCTTACTTAAACAAAAAATATTTCTAGCCTCTATTTTAGCAATCTCCTGATCGCAATCTAAAGTATCTATCATTAAAATCTTATCTCTCTCTATGGCATCCTTAAGAGCAAATAAACCTCCATAAGTTAAAAGTACTAAAGCATCGATATTATCAATCTGGGTTAGCTTTTTATAAGCGGCAATAGATTTTGCAGCTAAATATTGATCATCTTCAATAAATAATTCTATATCTGTTCCTATTTCCTTTTCTTCTTCGATTGCTATCTGTATTGCTGGCAGAGCATCTGCTCCAAGAATAGCTGCGTTTCCAGTTAACGGCCCTAAAAATCCAATTTTTAAATTTGGCTCTGCTAATACGCAAGAAACATTTATAGTTAACTGAAAAAATAAAGTAAGAAAAATGGAAGTTCTCATTTGCAATTAAACTTAGGGTATTAATGGAATAGAAATATATAAACATTGACAATTTTGTCTAGCTTGATAATATATATATCTAATGTAATTAGACGACAGTATGAAAAAGACAATTAAAAACAAGCAATTAATAGCTTTTGGTAGATCCTTGAAAAACGCTCGGATTAAAGCAGGCTACAATAGTTTATCCGAAGGTATTGAAGGTATTAGGAGGATAGACGATAAAATAACATTTTCGCGCGCTACTTTAAATTTAATAGAAAACGGAAGTATCTTAGATCTCAATACCGATTTCTTGAAAATTCTTTGCAAAGCATATAGTCTTGATTTCAATTTCATATTGAAAGAATATTTGGAAGCTAGATTTGCTTTACCAAAGACTATGTTTAGACAAGAGACTGACATAATTAAATCAGTCAAAAAAGATAGCTTAACTTTTCAAAAGTCTTCAGAAAACAACACCTCATCTGTTGAAATATGGAATTTAGATAAATTTAAAAAACAACAAGCTGCTTTACCTAAAGGAAGTATTGTTTGGGTTTCCGTTATTAACTTCATAGATGATAAAACTTTTTTTGAATTAGTACTTACTAATATCAAGAAGGGCGTAAGATATTACTATTATATTCCTGAAGAAAGTGAAGCAAGATATCGTCAGTTTATCTCTATGCTATCCTCAGAATTATCTTTACCACCAGAACAAATAGATAATAAAAAAAGTTATTTCGTAAAGCGAGGAGTTGCGGAATTCCCAATAAGCGCTGTCTTATTTATACACCCAAACAAAAGTGTTGAAGGTTTTGTAGGCTTATCATCTGCCGAAGATATTTCATACTTTCAAAAAGCTGATGAGTTACTTAGCTGGCGATTATATCAGTCTTTTTTAATGGCATTTTCTTTAAGCTTAGATTCAGAAATACAATTAAGACGTAAAAAAATTGATATGGACCTAAAGAGTATTAATGATATTAAAGGATTTCCAGTACTAATGAGAAATCTAGGACTTTAAAAACAAATGCCCCTAAAATCCTTCCACCACATTGCCTTAATTGTTAGTGACTATGATAAATCAAAAAAGTTTTATACAGAAATTCTTGGTTTCAATATACTAGCCGAAAACTACCGCGCAGAATGTAAATCCTATAAATTAGATCTAACTGGCCCAGGCGGTATGAGACTGGAACTATTTTCATTTCCCGACTCGCCAAAGCGTCCAAGTAGACCAGAATCTTGTGGACTGCGACACCTAGCTTTTCAAGTTGAAGACATAGAAATAGAGATATCAAGACTTAGTGAGCTAGGTATAATTTTTGAACCTATTAGAGTTGATGAATACACTAAAAAACGCTTCACTTTCTTTGCAGACCCAGATGGTTTGCCGCTTGAGTTGTATGAGGAATAGAAAGTTATAATTATATTTATCATTTCAGGCCTAACCACAAAGCCTAAGAGTCACAGAGTTTTCAATTTTCCTACACTAAAAAATCCTCTGTGTCTTCCTGTCTCTGTGGTTAAGCTTTATTAAGAAATTAAAAAACAAAGAGGACTAAACCCAGCCCTCTTTTTGAAAAGCTTAAAAAAGTTGAAACCTTTATCGAGAACGCCTATGTAACCACGGTTGTGAATGTCCGACATGTTCGTACCCACGCTCTCTTCCCAACCACCGTCCTTTTTCAAATCTTCTTGTAGGGCGACAGTTTTGTTGAATACAGCCTAGCCATTTAATTTCTTCTTCTAGAAGAACAGGTTCCGCAATATTACAAAACTCTAAATGACTATCAAAATCATACAATCCAACTCGAGTTCCTGGCAACATTCCGCCACCACAAGCAGCGCAATATACAATATCATCTTTTAGAATCATTTTACTGCATTCTAAACAAAGTAAGTTACCATAGAATCGAATACTATCTGTGCAATCAGGTAAAATATGAAACTCATTAGATTCGTGCCCACATTGAGCATTTAATAATGCACCTTGCGAGAAACATGGATACTCTTGCCATCGTTTCATTAAGATTCGATGCCTATTGCTTCTTACCTTTTCAAGTAAATACTCAAACTCACTATTAGCATTATCTACTGCGGACCCTCGCTCACCAATGACAAAAACTTTTGATAAAAATCCACGCATAGTAATTCCCTTCGAAAAAACCCAAATACAAAACCACTATATAAATAGATTTAACATAGGGAGAGACAAACTTCAATTCAGTGTCGATTTAGTTTAAAATTTAGGATAAAATTAAGATAACTTAATGAAATCTCATCAAATAAAACTAATCGCCTCAATCAATTCTCTTGCACTCTGATATCGATTCTTAGGTTCTTTTGAAAGCGCTTTCATTACAACTTTACTTAGTCGCTCAGGCCAATCGTGTTTTAATATATGCGGCGCTGGAAATTCACATTTAGTCGCGGCATCTATAAGTTCAGGCAGAGTTTCACCTTTTATAGGACACTCCCCTGTTATAAATTCATATGCAATAATTCCCCAAGCAAAGATATCGCTTCGCACATCATGTATATTTGAATGAATAAATTCAGGTGGAGCTATAGAACGATAAGGATCAACTAAAGACCCATGAAGTCTATGATGTCTATTAGAGATAGTACCATGAATTTTCATAAATCCATTCGCTAATATCTCAACTCCCTTCTCACAATGATCCCAAAGTTCACCCTCGCGGTGTAGATCTTCAATCGCATAAGCTAGACTTGTCATCAATCTCAAGGCTTCGCTTCTATTTAAAGGTGTAATGGCAAAAAGATGCCATAACTCGTCACATGGAAATTCCATTTCATTCGCCGTCCTCATCCCCACCATCCATTGGTTAAGTTATATATGAGACTATCGGCAGATATGTTTAATTTATTTAGTTTAAAATAATTTATATTAAGTTATACTTTCAACACGTTAAAACACGTTTAATTTTAGTAGAAATTTATTAATAAAATCTATAATATTACTATACAATCAATTAAAGGCTTTCTATGGCTTCCATCGGCACACCATATACTACCACCGCAAAAAAAGTACTTCTTTGTGGCTCAGGTGAATTAGGAAAAGAAGTCGCTATTGAACTTCAACGTTACGGCTGTGAAGTTATCGCAGTTGATAGATACGAAAATGCCCCAGCTATGCAAGTAGCGCACAGATCTTATGTAATTTCTATGCTTGATGGTGATGCTCTTCGCTCAGTCATCTTAAAAGAAAAGCCAGATATAATACTGCCAGAAATAGAGGCTATTGCTACAGATACATTAGTAGAGTTAGAGCAAGAAGGATTTAAAGTTATGCCTTCGGCAAAAGCAGCTCGCCTCACCATGAATAGAGAAGGAATAAGACGTCTTGCAGCTGAAGAATTAAAGCTTCCTACATCACCATATAAATTCGCAACAACCTTTGAAGACTTTGAACTCGCAGTAAAAACTATTGGAATACCTTGTGTAGTAAAACCAATAATGAGTTCCTCGGGCAAAGGTCAGAGCGTAATAAAGTCAGAAGCAGATATAAAAAATTCATGGGATTATTCACAAGCAGGTGGCAGAGCTGGACAAGGAACAGTTATAGTAGAAGGCTTCATAGATTTTGATTATGAAATAACATTACTTACTATAAGATCACTTGAAAATGGCAATATTAAGACCAGTTTTTGCGAGCCAATAGGTCATATACAAGTTGACGGTGACTATAGAGAATCTTGGCAGCCACACCCGATGAGCAGCATCGCGCTTAAAGCATCACAAGAAGTAGCCGAGAAGATAACTACTGCCCTAGGTGGACAAGGCATATTTGGAGTAGAGCTTTTTATAAAAGGCGATATTGTTTATTTCAGTGAAGTATCCCCTAGACCACATGACACTGGGATGGTGACTTTAATCTCACAAGATTTAAGTGAGTTTGCACTTCATGCAAGAGCAGTTTTAGGACTTCCGATTCCAAACATTAAGTTAAATGCCCCGAGCGCATCGGCTGCATTATTAGTTGAAGGTAATTCAAAAAATGTAAGTTTTTCAAATTTAGAAAATGCACTTTCAGAAGTGGATACTCAACTTAGATTATTTGGTAAGCCTGAAGTAGAAGGTAAAAGAAGAATGGGGGTTAGTCTTGCAAAAGCTAATAATGTTGAAGAGGCTAGGGCAAAAGCACTTAGAGTTTTAGAGGCTGTTAAGGTTACACTATCATAATAAATTATAACTTTACAGTGACTTATCTAATTTTACTAACACTACATAATACAGTATTATCAACACGTCAGCGTCTTTGTTCTTTCACAATTAAATAAAGTAGATAGTGAATGCTACTGTTTAAAGTTTTATTAAAAACTTTAAACAGTAGTGTTACAAAATGTTTTTACTCAGGGAGTATCTAAGATACAATTTTAGATACTCCCTGATACAGTTTTAGGAAGTTAGTTTTTCACTAAGGAGAAGTTTGATGACAAAAAATTTCACAGTCGGTTATGATGTTAGTACTAGTGGGTCAAGTTGCATGGCCATTGATATGGGCGGCAATATTATTGGAGTTGGACAATCAACTCATTCCAGAATTCCAAATTTACAGCCAGGTGAAAGCAGATTCAGAAAAGAAGCACTCTTAAAGAGCGCGCAAGACGCTGGAGATCAATTGAGAAGTAAATTTTCAGTGAAGCCAGAAGATTGCCTTGGCGGAAGTGTTGGAGGGGCGATGCATGGACTATGTCTAGTTGACGAAGCAGGAAAATGTACAGAAGACATTGTATTCTGGGATGATCAAGGAGATGAAGAAGAAGCGGTTTTTCTCAGTGACATATGGCAAATCCCTATGGCAAAACGCTTTACTGCTGCTAGATATCTTGGATGGAAAAAGAGATATCCAGATAAAATTCCTTTCGTTGATACAATACTAACACCAGCTTCTCTCATAACCTTTCTAGCAACAGGATCACGCGTCACTCTTCCTGGTGATGCTTCTGGTATGTTAGGGTACTTAAAAGATCCTTACTCGTATGATAACGAAAAGTTTACTTATGTACCTGATTTTAACTTCAAGCTACCTCATATTAAAAAGTTCGGTGAAAATATTGGAAGTATCTCTAATAACCTCTTGGGCTGGAAAGAAGGAACTCCTTGGGTAGCCTCATGCGGTGATCAGCCACTTGGCTCACTTGGTAAAGGTTGCTGCTATCCAGGAGATGTCTCTGTAGAACTGGGCTCTTCCATAGTACTGAATGCTTTTGGATTTCCTATTATAAAAAATCAAAGAGGCCTTATTGAGGCCTTAAGATCAAGTCTAGGGGATGATATGAGTATGAGTTGTGTAACTAATGGCACTCAGTCCTATGATATCTTTGCAAATGATCCAAAACACGATACTGGGTATGTCGGTGATCAACTTTATGATCACTTATCTAGAATCGCTAGCGAGATACCGGCAGGAGCCAATGGCCTAATGGCTTTCCCATTTTACCAACCTGAACATGCACTACTACACACAAAATGTATAGGCGCTAAAATGGAAGGACAAAATGAGAACAACCAATCACTTGCTAACCAAACAAGAGCACATATGGAAGCGCCGATCTATATTCTCAAAAAAGCTTGGGGGATGATGATCAAGGACAGACCTATTAACAAAGTCATCATATCTGGTGGTGGATCAAAAAGCGATACCTGGTGTCAGATAGTCGCAGACATGCTTGGACAAAAAGTAGTTAGAACTGAAACTAAAGACTCCGTTGCATTTGGAGCAGCTCTAAATGCTCTCTACATGGCATCAGGATCAATACAAGATCCAAGAGAATTTATTTCAGAGCGTGTAAATCTCGGCACCGAGTTCAAACCGAACCTACAAAATACTCAAACTTATCATCATTTAATAGATCACTACTTCGACACAGAAAGGCGAATTTACGGATAAGACAGGCATAAAACAGTGCTAAAATTTGCCAGTAAGGTTATCAAAAGTAACACTACTGGCTTTTTATGCCTAATAAAAACTCTCTAACACTTTCCAAGAACAACTCCTCCTCAGTTATCTGCGGATTATGCGCACTCTCCTCAAACACTATACATTTTGCACCTTCTACACATTCTGCAAAAAACTGATGCGTCTCAGGAGTAGCCTCATCATATCGACCACATACAAACAAACTCGGTACTCTAATCGCACTTAGCTTTGGAGTTATAGAATATTCTGCAATAGTCCCATTTAAAACCAACTCATTAGGTCCCCAAATTTTCAAATAAGACTCAGCATCACATTCTTGTTCACTTTTTATAATACTAAGCGGCTTTTCTTTGAATCTATAAACATGTCTATCATAATATTCTGTTAGAGCTTTTAGATATTCAGGAGAAGTATAATTTCCAGACTTATCACCTTCAGTAAGAAGCATTTTTGTCATCATAGGTAACTGAGCTCTTAATCTTTTTGAATCACTTACCCATCTTGGAATATCTATTGATGCACTCTGCATAATTAGACTCTTAACTCGTTCTTTATATTTTAGATAATACTCCCCGATTATTAAAGCTCCAAAAGAATGGCCGAGTAAGTTCATTTTTTCTAAAGATAGAGCCATTCTGATACTCTCTAACTCTTCTACAAAACCATCAACTGTAAAATCTTTTCTCCCTCCTCCTCTCTTAGCTCTTCCGCATCCTGCCTGATCAATAAAGACTACTGGTACAGTATCGAGTAAAGCACTTAAGGGCTCCTGTGAATAACTAGTAAATCCAGGTCCACCGTGCAAAAGCACTAGCGGAATTTGTCCAGAAGTTAAATCCCCCACTACTCCGTACCAAGACTCGCCTGCTATAGAATTAATGTAACCAGTTTGCTGAAAATTAGTCATAAAGTTACCAATTAATTAAAAGATAAGTGCTTTAAAAGGCGCTACATGTATAGCGCCTTTTAATTTTTTTTAGTACTATAAACTAAATTTTAAATTTTTAACTTACATTCATATGAGCATTCAAAACCTAAAGACTATCGAAGACCTAGAAAAAGTATTAGAGAACAGCAAACTAGAAAAACAAGTACTCTTAAAACATTCCACTCAGTGCCCAATTAGCTCTGATGCTTATAGTCAGTTTCAAAGATTTAGTGAAAAAAATCCTAATGTAAATTGTCACTTACTATATGTCATTGAAGATCGTCCCGTTTCTAATCACATAGAAGAAATAACCGACTTCAGACATGAAAGTCCACAAGTTATATTCTTTAAAAATGGTGTTGCTATCGATCATTTTAGCCATAGAGCGATTACTATGGAAAAGCTAGAGGCCACAATTTAACTCTATTGAAAAAACCTAATCCATGATAAAGCTCTGGAATGGAGCTACTTACACTTATATCAGAGTCACCTGCTGGGTTCGGCAGTTTTTTATTTTTAACTTTATTACTCGCTAGTTCATTTATTAGAATCTGCCTAGTAATGTGTTTCATTAACATTGGCCTAGGCTTAAATAATATCCTTGGTAATATTTGGGGGCTATTATTAACACTAGCACTCTGCTTTCATGTCAGCACTCCTTTAATAGAAGAATCGAGTATAATAATTACTCAAAACTTGGCGGTATCTGAAGAACAAAAAATTTCACTTTTAAACACTCATTTAAAAACTAAGTTAGAATCCTCAGCTACAAAAGAAACATTAAGTGTTATTTCAGGCAAACAACAAGACTCTGCAACTGAACAAAAATTAAATGTATTAATCCTAGCTCATGTACTAACAGAGACAAAGATTGCTTTTAGCGCAGGGCTTAAAATCTTACTTCCCTTCATAGTGGTCGATTTAGTGATAGCTCACATTTTCACAGCACTAGGTATTGTAACTATTTCAGCTTATGGTTTGTCATTTTTACTTAAAATATTAGCAATTAATTTTACTGGAGGTTTGGATTTAATTATCCATAATCTTCTAAAATCGTTTTAATATGAGATAAAAAATGGATAATATTTATTTCTTCTGGAATACCTTTAATTTAGTCTTTATCCTTACAGGTATTTATGTAGGTGGTATAGCCGTCGGTGGACTTGTACATGCCGCTGTTGCAAACATCACTCAGACTGATGATAGTGGTAGTGGATTCTTTTTTAGAGCACTAGGTCTTTTTGCCTCAGCTTATCTATTCTCTCCAATAGCACTCGAATACTTTAGAGAATTTACAAAACGTATTTGGGCGGGAGATGATTTGTTCAGATGATATCTCAACTAGTTATCCTGATACCAATACTATTTATACTTATATTTGCATCTAAAATACTAAGCGGATTTTATTATGCAATAGACATCTCACTTGATATTAACCTAAGTTCTGAAACTAAAAAAAACTTAGCCCTAGAATTACTTTTATTTTCTACACTTTTTTTATCATTTCTAAAAGCTTCTGATTTAGCTCTACTTAAAATATATAACTCTACTAATGAACAAATGTATATTGATCTACATAAGTTCAAAGAAATACTTTATTTATTATGTCCATCACTAATAAGTATTTTCACAGCTAGCCTAATTATAACATACGCGCTCAGTATAGCTTTTCGTATTTTTAAAAATATTAATTCTTCAAAGTATCTTAATAGCCTACTAGGGAAGATATCATATTTAGCTGCTATAACTTTTTTATTACCTGTTTTTACATTTAGGATTAGTGAAGTTCTATTAACTATTCTAAGTAAATCCTAAAATGTCATCAGAAAAAAAATATCCTTTAACAGCAAAGAAAAAAGAAAAACTTAAAAATAAAGGCATATTCCCCTACTCTCAAACTGCTCATTTAATTATAACTACTAATATTGTAACTCTCGTATTATTTTATTTTACTAAGTATTTTTTTAATCAGAACGAATCCACAATAAGCACTGATCACTCATTATTAAATTCTATATTTTTACTTCCTCTACTAATAACTTTTATAATTTATATTATTCATACTGCTGTAGGGCTGACTCTTACAAAGGCTACTATACTTAGTTTAGGTAGATATCCTGAAGCCCGCCTTAATAGAAAAACTAGTAATATCTATCCTATCTTGATCTTCTCAATCACTTTTCTGCTCATTTTTGCTCTTTTTAGTAATCCCATAGAAATATCTAACTTATTAAAAACATTCACAATTCAAGATTTACTTAAAGACTCTGAGAAAGTATTAATAAAAATATCGACACTAGGACAAATTACAGGAATCTTAATAGTAGTATTAAATAGAATTAGATTTAACACCGCATACAAAATGAGTAGGTCAGAAATAGAAGCAGAAATTAAAGAAGATCAGATGTCTAGCGCAGCTAAGAAATTGATATCGAGATCAAGAGAACAGCTTTAAAATATAAAGCTATAGGATAATAAAATGTCACAGTTTAAAAACACAAGAAGTAAGAACACTCAAAGAGATTTGAGAAAAGAGTTCCAGATAAATCCACTTACTGCTCTATTACCTAATGAAGGATCAATTGATGTACTTGCTAAGTATCTAGAAAACTTCTCAGAGCATTATGAAGGCTTAAACCAAACTCTAAAAGAAGACAAACTAAACGAACAAGATAAAAATAAACAACTAGCAGAAAAAGAAATGCTTAGCTGCGTACTAGGATGGGCAGGACTTATTCCAAGATCTAATAACTTTCTATCTGCGGATGTGGAAGATTCTAGTGATGAGATAATAGACACTAGGGAGATAGATAGTAATGAGCAGTAATTATAATCAAGAAACTCTAGAAGGAATCTATACTCTAGGTCGAATGTTCTACTATCATGGCTTCAGCTCAGAAGCTGAAAAAGTTGCACTTGGATTACTTTCACTTCAGGAGCATAGCCCTAATCCAAAGCTTTTATTAGGTGCTATAAATTTTGAAAAAGGTAATTATTCCCTAGCAGCAAATTATTTCAGAACAGTATCTCAGCTACCTGATATTAATAATAAATCAAACAGCTATTCCTCATTAGGCAAACTAGGACTACTAGCATGTTTTGTCGCCTTAAAAGATATTAGCAGAGCTGAAAGCATAGCTTTTGAAATAGAAAAAAAGAAAGAATCTATTGGAGCGCTTCAAAAAGATTTTTTAGAATTATATCAAGACGCGATAAAAAGATATTTAAAAAGCAACAAATAAAAAGATTAACTATAAAAGAGAAACAATAAGCGTTCATAATTGTTCCGCAATCAAGGCTTTTGAAGTGACTAAAAAGCGGAGTGTACATTTAGTACATGAGCATTTTTAGTTACTTCAAAAACGAAGAGTCCGGAAAATTATGCACGCTTAGTTCATGACTTTGCTGATGGCTCTCACCATGTCCCTCACAGACTGCTGATGCAGCTTAGTAAATGGTCCCTCTACTAAACGAGAACTTCCTTCCCATTCTGAAGCTATAGAATTTGAAATTTCATCAACTAATTCCCCAGATCTGATTCGCTCAGTAATGCTTTGTTTTAAATTACGACATTCATTTGGAAGCTCGCTTAAAAACCTAGGAATTAGCTCACCAGTTAAAATCCCAGAATGAGGAAATGAAACTATCTTAATTTCTAACTTATTTATCTTCTCTACAGAGGATAAATACATGTCATAATCAAAACAGAAACTTGGTGTGATAAGATCTCTACCAAAGTATGATCCTAATGCTTCTCCTGCTACCAGTGCTAAATCTGGCTTTATTAAATAACATACTGAATCACTACTGTGTCCCGGTGTCTCAATTAGCTTTACTTCAATACCAGATCCTAGATCAACAACATCACCGTCTGATAATAAATGATCGATCTTAAATGACTCACACCATGTATCAAAATCAAAAGCGATTTTCATATTCGCGGCTAAATATGCTTCACTATTTAAATCATATAATTCTTTAAGAACTTTTTTATCTTCAAATAATTTTGCAGTTTTTCTACCTGTTACTACTTTTAAATCAGGAAAAGTTTTTCTGAGTACTGGCAAACCACCAACATGATCAAAGTGAGCATGTGTAATGAATAAATAATTTAAAATTCCAGCCTCTTTTTGAATTGTTTCAACAAGTCCGGGGGCTAATAAAGTAATACTAGCGTCAATCAAAGCTATTTCATCTCCGGTTAACAACAAATGCGTACTGACTGCAGTAGACAACTGACTTATATTTTCGCTTAACTCCCCGGGGGCTTTGATCCACATAATTTTGTATCTTAATAGTCTTAAATATTTATTGCTATGCTACCTTGAAGCCGAAGAAAGCTCAATCCATGATAATAAATGATCACTGCCCTTTCTGTACTCCCCTACTGTCCCTGCTCTAAGATGCCCTGATGTATCTTCCACATAGCTTTTATCCTCACTAGAAACGTAAATATCATCCAGAATTAGATCCTTACTACCATGTCTGTAAGTAGTCATTTTCCGACCCTCATTCTTTTCTTTTAAATATAAGATAGGAAGCATATCCATCTGGCCATATACTTCGGGCCTACAAAGCGCTACTCCAGTTTGAGATATCTCACAGCCTCGCTCTCTATTAGTAAAATCTTCAAGCTTTAACTCTCCAGAAAGTACCATTGCAGAGGAACTTCTTTGCCCACCGTTTCTATCCCCCATATATAAATCAATTGAATTTGGATATTTATATTTAAGCACATCTAACTCTTCTCTCACTCCAAAGGCTGACAAAGTTCTTAACACCTCAAAATCAGTATTAGTCTTATCTTTATAACCACCCACTTTTGATTTGAAATGGTAATTAATCGCGATAACATTTGGAAGCCCAGACTTACTTTTTAAAACGACTACCAACGGTGATCTGATATCAATATATGGCGCAGATCTATGAGAAAATTTAGGTAGTGGTCTGTTATGTACGCTGTAACTATCTATTAAATCAAATTCTCGCTCATTGTATAAAAAAGCATTTCCTATGGACTGATCTAAGGTTTTACCACTAATAGACTTAAATGATTTTCCACGCATAGTCTTATTTAGCTCATTAGATAGGAGCTCTAAAACCATAGCTGACTTGCTGTTTTTAGAAGTGGTTAATTCTTGTAGCGCAATTAAATCACACTCGGCACTTTTAATTCTAGAAACCAGAAAATTCTTCTGTCTTTCAAATCCCGGAGAACCAGGCTTATCTTTTTCTCCCAGTCTGAATAAATTCTGCGAGCATACGGTAACTGCATTAGCTTCAGATATAAATGTAATAATTGCTAACGCTAGTAAGCATATAAAATTTAAATATCTTGTCTTTACCATCGAAGTCCTCTTCCCTTTTTTTGGCTTCCGTATTGAGCTCCCTGCATTTTAGCGCCCGAAGTAGCATATAGATTAGGCTCAAACATTACCTCAATTTTTGAACCAATGCTATTTGCTCGAATCGCCCTTGAAGTAGCAAGTATTCCAATTAATATTGCATCAACTGCATCTTGAGGTATGTCCTCTCTATAAATGCGATCTGAAGTTAGTAATGTTTTCACTACACTTCTTGCAACTTCCTTAACTATTTCTCTCTTTGCTTGCCTCCCCTTCAAACCTAATAACTCAGTGTGAATAGTCCTAGGGTTAATCCGACCAGGAACAATTAATTTTCTTTCTCTAGCGATATTTTCAAATATGCACCTAACCTGCTCCACCTTAATAGAGCTCGAAGGATTTAATGTAATAGGAGCCGGCCCTTCACAAACTAAGATATCGCCCTCTTCTAAACTATGCTCTTGGTGCAAAATTCTCACTGAATCAAAGATAGAACTTAAACGCACTGAAAGACTCGCTTTTGGATTTTCAGGCTTAATAACCCCCCAGCTAATAGGAGTGCTCTTATTCACATAAAAAAGAGCCCAACCTGATTGAGTCAAGCTAGGGTCTACGGCAAGGAGTTTTTTAGTTTTTTCTGTTACCACAAGCTAATAGTCTACTATTTATAGAATATTTGGAAGTACCCATTTAATAACAATATCAATAAATACTCATATAAATCACAAGTACTTATTTAAAGTTGCATTCATAAGCCTCTAAAGGTATTTAGTTATGCCAGTTTTAATTCTGGCAATTTCTACTAATTTAATAGGAGTCTTTTAAATTAATAGAACGATTACAATTTCGGATTACGTTACAGAAATATAAATATAACTAGCAGTGAATAACTAGTAGTGAATAACGAACGGTGAATAATGAACGGTGAAAAACTTCTGTCCTTATACAAACAAATGCTTTTGATGAGGCGTTTTGAAGAAGAAGCAGCACAAGCTTATACTCAAAGAAAAATAGGTGGCTTTCTTCACTTATATATTGGTCAAGAGGCAGTAGGTGCTGGAGCAATAGCTGCTACTCGTGAAGATGATTATATAATCTCAAGTTACAGAATTCACGGCCAATATTTAGCAAGAGGCGGAACTGCAAGAGAAGGTATGGCTGAGCTTTTTGGAAAAGCTACTGGCTGTGCTGGTGGTAGAGGAGGCTCTATGCACTTTTATAAAGCAGAGACTAACTTCTTAGGAGGTTGGGGAATTATTGGCGCTCAAGTCCCAATGGGAGCAGGAACTGCCTTTGCATCAAAATATAAACAAGATGGAAGAGTAACTCTTTGCTTTATGGGTGATGGGGCCGTATCAATTGGAGGATTCCACGAAGGTATGTGCTTAGCTGCTCTTTGGAAGCTACCAGTAGTATTTATTGTAGAAAATAATTTCTACTCAATGGGTACTCCTCTAAGCAGAACATTAGTTACAGAGGATGCCTCTGTAAGAGCTCTTGGTTATCCTATGGCACGAGCAACTGTAGAAGGAGTTGACGTAGTTGAGTGTTACTACGCAGCGAAAGAAGCAATTGACAGAGCAAGAGAACAATCACTTCCAATGTTACTTGAATTCAAAACTTACAGATACAGAGGTCACTCAATGGCTGACCCTGGAAAGTATAGATCTAAGGAAGAAGTAGAAGATTGGAAGACAAGAGATCCACTAAAGATTGCAGTTGAAAGAATAGAAAAAGACTTCCCTCATTTAGCAGGACAGATCCCAACTATTAAACAAGAGATTGAAGATGAAATTCAGGATGCACTAAGATTCGCTGAAGAATCACCTGAGCCAGATATTTCAACGATTGATGACCATACATACATTTAATTTTAGACTAAAAATAAATAAAGACACAAAGTAGAGACATAGTATGAGAGAACTTAGTATAAGAGATGCACTTAACGAAGCGCTAGACGAAGAAATGACTCGAGATGACAGAGTCTTTTTAATGGGTGAAGAAGTTGGACACTACAACGGAGCCTATAAAGTTTCTAGAGGTCTACTTGATAAATTCGGTGAACGTAGAGTAATCGATACGCCAATTAGTGAAACAGGGTTTGCAGGCGTTGGAGTTGGAGCAGCCGTTGCAGGACTAAGACCTGTGATAGAGTTCATGACTTGGAACTTTTCACTTATCGCAATAGACCAAGTAATAAACAGTGCTGCAAAAGTGCTCTATATGTCAAACGGAATACTAGAATGTCCTGTAGTATTCAGAGGCCCATCTGGATCTGTTCACCAGTTAGCAGCTCAACACTCACAAAGTCTTGAGTCACTATATGCACACTGCCCAGGTTTGAAAGTAATTACTCCTTCAAATTCATACGATGCAAAAGGATTATTAAAATCTGCAATCAGAGACCCGAATCCTATCTGCTTCATGGAATCAGAAGCAATGTACGGAGTAAAAGGAGAAGTCCCTGAGGGTGAATACCTTATTCCTATTGGACTTGCTGACGTTAAGAGAGCAGGAACTGATGTCACTCTAATATGCTGGGGTAAAACTGTTCCAGTTTGTTTAGCTGCTGCTGAAGAGCTTGCAACAAAGGGAATACACGCTGAAGTAGTTGATATCAGAACTGTAAGACCATTAGATGAGAAAACTCTTTTTGATAGTATTTTAAAAACTAATAAAGTTCTAATAGTTGAAGAAGCATGGCCTGTAGCCAGTGTCGGAAGTTGGATATCTTCTAGAATCGCTGTAGAATTATTCGACTATCTTGATGCACCTCCATTAGTACAATCTGGTAGAGACTGTCCTTATCCTTATGCTAAAAACTTAGAAGTCTTCATGAGACCAAGAGTAGAGACTGTGATTCAGGATGTAATGAGATTAGTGTAAAAGCTTAGTATTACTTTTTGAGTAACACAATTTTCATACTTGGCTGGGGCTTTTTAGAAGAAAGCTTTCCAGCTGAGTTGAGAAATAAATTCTATAAAAATATAACTTTTATAGATATAAGATCTCTTTTTGATCATTCAAACAGACCTAACTTCAAAATAATAGAAAATCTAATTACGGACGACACTATTATTATTGGATGGTCTTTAGGAAGTCTAGTAGCCTTAGAACTCTGCACAAGACTTAAAAATAATAAACTAACAGAAAAAATATCTAAATTAATCCTTGTCTCTGCTACATCTTCTTTTCTTGGCACTGATAAAGATTTAACTAAAGAAGATAATCTTTTAAACCTTGAGCAAAGTATTAAAGAAGGTGGAGCAAAAAAAGACAAAGCTCTAAAAAACTTTTACTGGTCTCTTCTTTCTGAAACTGAAATTTATAAAATAGAGAAAAACCTATATTTAAAAAACTTTACTGAAACTGCAAATCAAATAAAAACCCATCAACTAATAAACGCACTAGAGTATTTAAGAGAAACCAATTTAACTGAAGAACTAAGAGAATTAGAAATAAATACTAACCTAGTACACGGCGCAAAAGATCTACTTATTCCTAAAGAACATATGAGTAACTTAAATTATTTGATACCTCACAGTTATTCAGTACTTATGGATAATTCTGGTCATTTAATTCCTTTATTAAATCCGGAAGAGTTTATGAATTTAATCATGGATGTGAGTCCAGAGCGTTCTAGTTGAAATATGCTCATTCTCACGCGTTCCCCTGGAACTCAGTTCCGAGGTGCCACAAATTTTTTCCTATGAAATTTAGCTGAGGAAAAAAATTTGCTCGAAGTCCGCATATTTCAACTAGAACGCTCTGAACTCTCTTTTATTTAATTAATTTTAATTGTTTTTTAGATAAACTTTAATTTTCTTTATTCTCAGGTTATAATAAGTATTACGAAGAGATACTTCGTGAGAATATAAATAAAAGAATATTTTATTTATAATGAAAAAATCATAAAGAACTAAACCCTTAAGTCTAAATATGCGGACTTCAAGTAGATTTTTTTCCTTAGCTAAATTTAGCTGGAAAAAATCTACGGCACCTCGGAACTTGCGTTCCAGGGGAACGCGTGAGAATGAGCATATTTAGACTTAAGGGTTTAGTTCTAAAAAAACAACCACCTCATGCCCCTAAAAAATAAAGTAAAAAAACGATTCAGCAAAGCTGCTAGTACTTATGATAAGTATGCAGACACTCATCGACAAATCGTTTCATATTTGATTTCTAAAACAGCAGTTCATACTACAAAGGGGAATATTCTAGACCTAGGCTCTGGTACTGGATTATTAACTGAGCAAATACAAAATTTAAATATCTCTTCCGATATACTTTCTCTAGACTTATCATTTGAAATGCTTTCAACACAAAAAGAAAAAAATCTTTCTGCGAAAAAAGTACCACTGCTTATACAAGGTGACATAGATAATTTACCACTTATTGAAAACTCATTTGATTTAATAGTAAGCAGCACTGCCCTGCAATGGTCGGATATTAATTATATTCCAGAGCTCATTACTAATACTTTAAAAAAGAATGGGCAGTTTTCTTTAGCAATTATTTCATCAGGGACATTTAAATTACTTAGAGAAGTAAAACAGGATATAACTGGCGAGATAACAAATAATTTCCTCCCGCATTTTCAAAGTCTTAAAGAATCATTTCTTAATAAAAAATCATTAAATATTACTAGCTCAGAACGACATACTTTTATCGCAACTTATAAAACTATAGATGAACTAATAACCGCGATTAGTTCACTAGGCATAGGAGAAAGTAATGATAGAAAACTTACTGACTCTGAGTTAAAAAAATTCAAAAAGAACTATCAAGAAATGTCAAGTAAAAAATACGGATGCCCCTATCTTGATTACGAAGTATCTTTTTTCTTTGGTAATAAAATTTAAATCAAAAAAGACACTTGAAGACTATTAGAGCGTCTTCTATAATAGTAATAGCATCATAACAGTATTAACTGAGTTTGTAGGAAAACATTTTGTTTCTTTTTTTAAATAAGAATAGTAACTTAGACTTCGATCTGGCTAACAGTGCCTTTAGTCTTCTTTTCTTATTTGCTCATGATAATTCATTAGAAGAGCACGAACAAAGAGACTTTGATACAATTGTAACAGAAGCTTTTTGCGGCCTAAGCTTACCGAAGCAGGCAAAAATTAGGCTAAAAAATATTTACAATCAAGTAAAAGTAACAACTCCTTCTTTAGAATCAACTATAAGAAAAGTCTTAATGGACTTTGGAACTAAGAGAAGTTTATTAGTTTCCTTACTTCAACTTATATTACGTACCGTTGCTGAAGATGGAATGGTCTCTAAGCGGCATGGTGAAGAACTGCGCGAACTGCTTACCCGCTTTAATCTATCTGAAGAAGAGCTTGAAGATTTAAGTGATCAAGAAAGAGCTATTATTAGCCTAGTGCTAAAGAGATTTGAAAATCAAACCACAGAATGTCTACCATCATTAAATAAATATTTTTCAATACTTCAATGCGAACCTCACGCTACTGACGAAGAACTTAAATCTGCCTACCGCATACTAGCTAAAAGATATCATCCCGATTCGACTAATTATAGTTTAGATGATTTAGAATGTAGCTATGAACATCGAGAGTTAAAATTTAAAGAGATTAATTTTGCTTATGAAGAGATCACTAAGATAAGGGGTAGTCGGCAGTTGGTTTCGTGAGAATTTAAAAGGGTCGAGTTATCTTGGGTTCTTAATCTTAGTTTGTTTCGTAGTTTTAGACGTACTTAAAGAAAACTTTTTACCAGTAATTTTATACTCAGCTATTATTTTACTAATATGTTCTCGATCTTCTTTAGTTAAACGATTAGGCGCTACTAATAAATCGATTCCAATAGGTTCTTTTATATGTGCCATAAATTATTCCGGAAAATATTTTTTAATTAATACAAGAGCATCCTATGGGGAAATAATTATCTTTTTACACTAATTGCAAGAATTGAGGAAGTCATTCGCCAGTATTTTTCTTGCATCGCACTACCACCCCGTATTTTGGAACTCGGATTGCTAAGATCCCCGCCCTTAATCACCCCACCACCGGCAACCCGATTTCCAAAACTACTTTCCACAACAACCCGCCGGCGCTGTCTGCGAAAAATCCTGTCGCCTGCCTTCCTCAATTCTTCTATTTAATTTAGAACAGCTCAAATTTTAAATCTCTAAATTTAGGTTTAGTCTAAGTTTTTTTTGATTCGAGGCATTAAAAGATTAACCTTTTATGATTTTAAAAACCATTAAAGGCCAATTTAAAACCACCGAATCTTGATAAACTAAATAACCTAACTGATCGGATAGATCTACTAAGATTTCACTTAGTGGAATATCATAC
The DNA here is from genome assembly GCA_027487795.1 of Pseudomonadota bacterium. Lineage (GTDB taxonomy): Bacteria > Bdellovibrionota_C > UBA2361 > SZUA-149 > DAOLCO01 > JAIYCX01. The sequence continues at coordinate 52,290 of JAIYCX010000047.1, forward strand.
GCATGTAATGCTTTAAAAAAAAGCGCCATCTCCAATTCCGAATTGAAATGCCATTTTATGTTAACCATCTGACAGGATTCTAAAGATAAATTTGTATCATTGGCAAGGCCTTGTAGTTTTTCACAACTAAGCCAATTAGCACTATGACCTGTTATGCACTTTGTACTTACTACATCGTCAAAATGTCTAGATAAATTAGTATTACTACAAACATCAGCTGCGACAAATCTCCCTCCTGATTTTAACAATAAGCTTATGTTTTCAAACATTAGCTTATGACTATCGACATGATGAAGACCTCCGATACTTGTAAAAAAGTCTACTGATGATTCTGCTATATAACTTCTTAAATTAGGACTATCTGGAGATAGGGAAATTGTTTTTATTTCTTTATTTGAAGAACTAAGTTCACTTAATTGTTTCTTACTTAAGTCAACAGCGTATAATAGAGAGTTTGTATTTTTAACTAAAGCTCTTGAAAGATATCCAGTACCAGCAGCAAGATCGACTCCGACTTCGCCTATGATAGGTTTTAATAAATCTAAAACTAAATATAACTCTTCTGATCGTGCTTTAGGGGCAAGTTTAAGCGCTAAAGCATATAATTCACCTCTGACATCAAAATCAATAACATTTGTGGGATTAGAATAGGACTTCAAAACTGAACGTGCTTTTATTAAGGCTGCTTCTATATCCATCTCGTCGTTTTGAAGTTTTTCGTTACAGCTTTCTAAATAATTATTAACGTTATGCATAATGTTCCTTAAGAATAATAATGAATCTTTCGTACAACATCATTATGACAAATAAAGCTTGATAGTAAACCTCACTCTGAGATATTGTTGTCATAAAAAAGTGACAATATATGATATTAAAAGATGACTTTGAATTACTAGAGACATTACAAGACTTTGGATTTAGTGTAATTCATTCAAAAATATATTTAAATTTACTTAGACTAGGGCCAACAACAGCAGGCCCTTTAGTAAAAAAAGTTGGTTTGCATCGCCAATTAGTTTATTCAGGCTTGGAGCAATTGGAATCGCGCAACTTCGTTACTCAAGGAGTAAGAAATAATAGAAAAATATTTAGCGCATGCAGACCTGAAATACTACTTCAAAAAGAAAAAGAAAGACTAAGAAAACTTCAACTTTCTATTCCAAAAATGCAGCAGCTAATTCCTGTTTCTAACTCTAATTTACATGTAGAGACTTTAACTGGAAAGGAAGAATTTGTTAGAAGGATCTTTACCCTTGTCGATTCAGCAGCAAGAACAGATGGCATAATTAGAATGATTGCAGACGTCAGAGATGTTGATGTGTATGCTACCCTTGGCCCTTATTATGAAGAATATAAAAAATATCTACGTGCGAAAAAAGTAAAAAAGAAACTCATTGCTCCAGCAAGTTCAATATCCAAAGCTTATGAAGAAGGATTTAAAAAAGAGGTCGGCTCAGAGCTTAAAATATCAAAAACAAGTATCTCATCGCCCATTGGAATTTGCTTTACAAAAGAAGTCCTTACCTTCGATATTTTCTCTGAGGATGTAGTTAGCGTCATGATTTGGAATAGTACTATTACGAAGAGCTTTGATAGTCACTTTAAAACATTATGGCAGGCAGCTATACCTTGGGCAAAATATATAAATGGAAAAATATAGTTGTTTAGTAATGTATTTTTTTCTGATCTCTTCAAGTGGCTATAAACCAAATAGCTCAATAATTACCTTGTAATTTGATATCTTAAATGATAATTTATATTAGCTAATACTTATATGATAATTATATGATCAACCTAGATACTGAAAAAATCAATTCCTTCTGTGAGAAATGGAAGATTTCTGAGCTTTCGCTTTTTGGTTCTAGCACTACAGAAAATTTTCAAGAATCCAGCGATGTTGATGTACTTGTAAGTTTTGAAGACGTTGCAAAATGGACTCTATTTGACCATGTTGATATGAAAAATCAACTAGAAGAAATTTTTAATCGAAAAGTAGATTTTGTTACAAAAAAAGGGTTAATAAATAGTTCTAATGAGATTAGAAAAAAAAGTATCTTAGATAATAGTAAACGAGTTTATTTTAGAGCATGAACAGAACTGAGCTTTATTTATGACTTCAAACCTCCCAGGACATGAAATTGTCGAACAAGGCCTTCTGGATATTCGTCTAGGTAAAAAAACTGAATATAGTTATCTTCTGTACTCTGCCTCAAGCAGAATGCAAAACATCGGCATTTCACTTGAAGGAGAAGAACCAGATGATGCGTCAGTTAAAGCATTTAGAATTCTGGAATCAAAACTTGGTAATTCTGCACACTCTGCTTTTAATGCAATGAACCGACAGCTACTAAGCTTTATTAAAGCTTCAGAGAAGTACAAATAAATGCGACAAGAAATACAAAAAGAAATTTTAAAAAACTTTTTTAAAAAATTCAGTCGCTACTTTAAGCAATCTTGCAAAATTTACCTTACTGGAGGTGCAAGTGCAGTGTCATATGGCTGGAGGCAAATGACCAGTGATATAGATTTAAAAGTAGTTCCAGACTTTGAATCTTTCGATGCGATTTATAAGGCTAAAAATGACTTAAATATTAATCTAGAGCTTGCATCACCTGATCTTTTTTTACCAAAGCTTCCTGATTGGGAGAGTAGATCTATTTTCATTTGTAAAGAAGAGAAAGTAGAATTTTATCACTATGATTTTTACTCACAAGCTCTTACTAAGCTTGAGCGTGGATTTCAAAGGGATCTCATAGATGTTAATTCAATGCTAAATGAGCATCTTATAGAAAAAAATAAACTTCTTGAATTATTCTATACGATAGAAAATGATCTAAAAAAGTTTCCTGCGATAGATTCTGAAACTTTTAAAAATAAAATTAAAGCTTTCTGTACAGTTGAAGCCTTATAATCGCTCAAAAAAGGAAGAGTACTTGAAGTGCCACTACCATCAACCGTACCAAGATTATAACCAAGCAAAAAAGCTTAATAATAAAGCATGGTACGGTTTAAAAAATAACGAGAAAACATTACAGCGCTGCAACTAGCAAGTCTGTCTTAGTAGTCGCAGTATTCGTCAATTTTTCTTCCGCTTCTCCGCTTGGATAGCAAGAACGAGGAGCAGGACAAATTACGACTGGAGGGCAAACTGGCAAACATACAACCGGGGCGCAAGCCGGAGCGCATGGCATAACACAAACCGGTGCGCACGATAGCACACAAGCAGGTGCACAACTAGTCACACATGCAGACTGATAATTCGCTACAGGTGCGCAATTTGTCACCTGCGTACAAGGTAACGAAGTTGCACAAGCTGAACTCGCAGCAGCTGCCGCACGTCTCGCGCGCATTCGGGAAATGATCCCAACCGGAATCCCCTCAGGCACCGCCTCATCAGCAGCAACAGTTGCTTCTGCTTCTTTGACATCTTTCACCTTCTCGACATCATCCGCCTGCGATACGCTCACAAATCCTGTCATCGACAGGAACAAAATAAAAAATAGTTTTCTCATAAAACCTCCATGAGAAAAAAACCAACTAAACTCCGCCCCGTTTCAACAAAGAAACGAAAAAAGCGGAATAAAACACACTTCAAATACCCAGATAAGAATTTTAGAAATTTTCAAATAACGAAAAACATTCTAGAACTATCACGTTAGCTATTAATGATCAAATTACAAGTGTAAAATTAAAAAGAATAAAGAAGTACTTTTAGATATTTAGCTCGTTATGATCTTAGGCATAACAATTTCATTCTTACTAAGATGTGGCCATAAACGATTATCCTTAAGAAGCTTTGGTAGTCTAAGTACTGGCTGTGACTTATCTTTTTCGCTACTGAGTTCTTTATTTATGCTCTCTATAAGCTGATTAAAGCTATTACTCTTTGTACCAAAAATAAGCGGAGTATGGCTACTAATCATTAATCTTCTCTGATATACCGTTTGAAGATCCACGGCGTGCTGCCAAGAACTCACTAAATTTGTACTATGCTGAAACATTGAATCCGAGACTTTTAGTAGATCAGAAACGTTTAATCCTTTCTGCTCAGATAAAGGCAAAGCCTGGAGCACTTCCAAAAACAAACTAATATCACTACCTTTTGAAAACTCCTTAGGTTGCGATACACCTAATGTAATTGGATTGTTAATTAAATCTAATCCTAATTGATTTGTTTTAGCTTGAAGTTTATTTAAAAATTCTTCCGCTCCAGCACCACCCAAACAATGATCAAAAACAACAGTTACATGAGATAAATCTATACCGGGTAAACCGTTCTTCATTGTAACCTTAGGACAACCTACTACTATAGAATTTACCAAATCATCCATATGAACAACTGTTGAGCCAGTTTGATCTCCGTGACTCCATAAATATATGAAAGCACTTTCTTGCTTATTAGAAACAGACTTCTCTATCAATAATTTTTGCTCTTCTGTTAATATTCTAGATTTATTTTTAAATACTAATATCCTTTCTTCAGGAACTCCTTTAGATTGAATACAATTTTTAAATTTTTCAGGATCTATTTCAGTGTTATCTTGACAAAAACCTATTACTCTACTTTCTGCATTTAAAACTATTTTCTCAGATAACTCTTTTCTTTCTGATAAAATATTAGCCGCTAAACTGTTTAAAACTCTAGCTAATCTCTGATTGTAGAGAACTTTCCCCTGCTCTGTTTCTAAATTAACTCCTTGTTTTAGGATTTCGAATGTTGCTGGAGACTGGCTATAAAGTTTAGCGATATTGGATAAGGTAGGTAACGCTACTGATGCTAAATCAGCCTTAGAAATAGTATTATCTGTAAATTGTGGCTTCGATAAAATATCTGTTAAAGCAGCAGCGAAACGATAATGTAAGCCTTGATGAGATTGAGCCTGCGCCTCTATTAAGTCTGAATGTAATGTTCCTGTGGCCTTCTGTATAAGTCCAATTAGGTCATCATTTTCAATTAAACTACTAATCAACCCTTCAGTTCTAAGCCTTGTTAGAAACTGTGTCTTCCTATTATTAGGCTTACTAGATGCTGTACCTCCATCTTTATTTAAGCTAGCTTGTTGATTATCTTGATCCAATACTCTATCCAGCAAAGCCTTAGTTGTTGCACCATCTATAAAAGTTACTTTATTTTTATCTATTGGAACTAAAAACTTTAACTCAGTAATATTTGTAATTTTTTGATATTTAATCTTATCTTCCTTACTAGTCTCAGCTATTGGCTCATATTTATAACCTGAAGTATTCCTAAGTCCTAGTGTAACATTTTCCTTCCCAACTTCTTCGACTACTAATTGAAATTTAATGTCATTAGCAGTTTTTACAAGTTTAAATAATTCTTTATCATCACTAGGTAAAACCGTGAAATTTAAATCTAAATTATTTGTACCAATCGTAGGAGGAGTTTCCCCATCTAATCTCAATTGAACTAATTCCTCTAATGCATTTAGAAGTTTTTCCTTATTTCTTAGTATAAGATGATAAGTTTCATTATTTTTTTTATTTCCTACTTCACCTATAACTACTTTAACTGTACTATTCGTAGTCTCTAGTTGTAATGAGTCTGGATAGACCCTTAGTATTTCATATAAATTAGCATGCTGCTTTGAATCAACATCAAGAGTACTACCATTTGATAATTTCAGTTTAATTGAATTATCTTGATTTTGACTAATAAATGGTCCCATAAAACTCTATTTAGTCTCACTATTAATATTAGTAAGAATTTTATGTCCTTCAGAAATAGCTCTTGATAGTGAATAATTCTCAGGTATAATTAAAGAATTATTGTTATTAGAATTTTCTGTATTGCTGCTAAAATTACTAATTATACTTGGAACGTTATAAATTTTATACTTTGAATCAACGTAGTTTAATACGCTAGACCCAAGTAAAATTACCGCATTTGGTTTTAAATTATCTATTGCGTATTGAACTGATTTTTTACTGTCATCAATGGATGTATTGTTTACATCAAATTCTCTTCCCATTAAGTAACAGGATATTTGTTTGTCGCTTAGTTTCTCTTGTAAAACTATTCTACTTACTATTGATTTATTAGTATCATCCAGTAATCTAGATTCAAGAGAGATTAATTTATAATCTGGAAATGCCTTACTTAGAGCTTCTTCGGTTAAAATTGCAGTTTTCGCGAACTCTCCTGTAGAATTATCAGAAACATTACTGAATTGAGAAAAACCTCCTAAAAGAATCTTAACATTAGGCAACTCTGGTTTCAATCTCAATGATTCATTAACATAACCTCTGATAGCAGCGGAAAGAAGTTCAATAGTACTTTCATGTCTAAGTAATAACTCTTCAGTATTTTTTTCTCTCAAAGGTTTCTCGGAGTACTCGTCTTTTGGTATATGGATAAAACCACAAAGTGGTTCGTTGTTAGTATTTCTTAATATGGAAGTTTGCGGGTCATATTCGGCTTTTAAAGCTGCTGAACTTAAAATTTTAGAACAAAAATTATTTCCAGAATCAGGTTCCAATAATACTGTCCATTTATCTGTAACTGCTGGAGGATTTTGTACGTAAGAACTATCTTTATCACCTTTAAGTTTAGCAATTTCTGTAACGATTGCTTGTTTCATTCTGTTATCAGCTGTAACAGATTCACTGTAGCGATATATTGGATCAGACTTCTGACCATTGCTATCTACAACGACAAATTTATCTGTGTAAGCTTTTCCAATACTAGAAATTCTTTCCTCGTGCTTAACATTAAAACCTTCTTTAAGCAGTTCATAAAGTCTTGAGTCAATATTCGCCGTTACTGCCAGTACTGAGTCTTTACCCTTATTAGCAGAAATTATTAGAGGGGGAATCTCTACTAATGAACCTAAAACAGAGGATAGAATATTCTTCTTTCTCTCTTCGAAAGTATTACTATTTGCATGTTGTATAATAATATCTGGTCCAAGAGAGACAGTATTATTCCCATCTTTAGAATTAGCAACAATTCTATAAACTGCTGCTACAATCCCTTTATCACCTTGTTTATTTTCTAATCTTTCAATTGAAACAATATTAGAAGTTAAAACTAACTTTGTATTTTCTGTTACAAGAGTATTAGCACTAAGATATTCTTTAATATTAGAATTTACAGATCTAATAGGAATATTGTTATCTAGAGAAACTTTAGTTGGAGCTGCCGGCATACGAAGTTCATCAGTAGCTTGTACATTACTATCAGCCCACATGCTGTTTAGTAAACTCTTACCTTTTGATAACTGCGATTGCACTACTATTGGCATAATACTTTAGTATAATTTATGGGCGAGAATACGCGTTCTATTTTTCACAACTTGTTTTGCTGATCAGAAGGAGTTTAATGACTTAAAAAGATACTAAAATAATCTAATATAATAATCATAATGTTTATAAGTAGTTATTTAGTTAGATTTATAAAAAGTAATTAAGCAAACCAATAATAATGCTTAATTTGACTGTTATTAATACTTAAATATATTTGCATATTACATCGACCATACCAATGCTAATATTATTGACAAAAATAGTGCCATATCATAATTAGAAATATATAACTAAGGTTTTAATGAAAGGGCTAAACATGGCTTTGCGTAAAAAGATGGATGTCATAGTACCCAACAGCGCAGCAATTAAACGGGTAGAAGAACGTAGACAAGTGCTACTCACTTTTTTAAAATGCTTCTTGGAACTTCCAAGATTGAAGCAGCACGAGAAGATACAAGAGTTAATCAAAAAGCTTTTGGAGTTCCCAATAGATCATTTAAGTAGAGATGAAAGTCTAGCAGTCGAGCAGACTTATTCTTTGCTGATGCAATTAAATGATCCCCGTAAGGATCAACATCTCTTGCAAATTCCAGAGAGAGTGAACTGGATTATAGCAGAGATGACAAGAACAGGACCTTTAAAGTCTTACAGATCTCTGTTCATTGAGAATGATGATGGAAACTTCCCTAGAAGTGTTCAAATCTATCACGACTTTAAACATCAGATAGGAATCGAATCTGAAAATTTGATCCCTAATCTTCAAGATCCCTAGATGTTCAAATGAAAAAGCAACACCCCGAGCAACCGTTATTACTTACTAAATTATATGTGTATCCAAGAACTCTAATCAGAGCTTTTGAATATTTATATTAATAGTAAGTTA
>JAIYCX010000058.1 GCA_027487795.1 Pseudomonadota bacterium
AGGATAGAAGGGGGGAGTTTAGTTTGTTTCTTTCGGAAGAAGTGGCAGCAGTGCTTAAAGCGATCCGAGACGCAAACATGGCCTGCTAGCAAACTCTGGAACATACCCACCCTCCCTCACTTTAAGCACTGCTGCCACTTCTTCTTTAACTTCTCCTATCCTCCTATCCTTCCTGTTTTTTTTAATATGGGGAGGTGGTATGTTCTGCTTCGTCCCAACCAACCAAGACTCCGCCACCTCACTATGCAGAATCTATTCTGCGTAGCCCGGAGTGGTGTGGCAATGGGGTCCTGCTTCGTCCCAGCAACTACCTCTACCACATTGGACTACTCAGGACTTATGTATATGTGGCAGAACCTGTTCTGCTACGTCCCAACAACTCAAAAACCCCTCCACCTAACTATGCAGAATTTATTCTGCGTAGCCCGGAAGGGTGTGGAAATGGGGAGGGCGAAGCAGAAATGTCTAGACTAACTATCAACTCCAACATTCCATCCCTAAACGCCCAGCGTAGTTTATCCAACGCCACAAAAAAACTTGGCGATAGTTACACACGTATTTCTTCAGGTTTACGCATAAACAAAGCATCTGACGATGCTGCAGGATTATCAATTTCTGAATCTCTTAAAACCGATACTCGTTTATTTAATCAAGGCGTAAGAAATTTAAATGATGGAGTTAGTTTATTAAATATTGCGGATGGAGCGTTAAATGAACTTTCAAATATAGTTACAAGATTATCAGAATTAGCTGAGCAAAGTAGTAATGGCACATTTAGTAATAAACAAAGACAAGCTCTTGATAAAGAAGCTCAGAGTTTATCAAAAGAGTATAATCGAATTGCACGCAGTACGGAATTTAACGGTCGGAAGATTTTTAATGGAGATTTTGGTGATTTGACTCTTGCTGCAGGGGGTAGTTCTAGTACTTTAATTAGAGACGGATTAGGTGGGGCCATAGGAGATGGGACTTTCCAAGCAGAAAGGAATTATATTGCAGGTACGGGTACGGAATCAATAGCTGTGGCAGACTTTAATGCTGATGGACTTTCTGATTTGGTATATGCAGACACTGTGGGTAATAATTTATATGTACTATTTGGAAATAGTGATGGCACTTTTAAAGCTAGTCAATCATATGTCTCAGGAACTGGGCCAGGTGTTGTTTTAGTAGACGATTTTAATGAAGACGGTATTTCTGATTTGGTTTCCCTAGATAATGTAAGTAGTTCTGTTAGTATATTATTTGGTAATAGCAATGGTACTTTCAAAGCAAGACAATCATTTCTTACAGTAAACATAGCTTACTTTGATGTTGGAGATTTTAATAATGATGGTTTTTCTGATTTAGTTTTGGTAAATAATGTTAGTCTTTCATTAAATTTTCGATTAGGTAATGGTAATGGAACTTTTAAAAACGGACCATCTAACTTAGTAATAGCAGTTCCAGTTCCACGAATAACAGTGGGTGACATTAATGGTGATGGTATCTCGGATTTACTTTATGGTGATAACTTTTTAACGGTCTCAATAGGTAATGGAAATGGAACTTTTAAAGCAAGTCAATCATATCAAACGACAGGAGCCCTTAATGATATTACTATAGGTGATCTCAATGGGGATAATATTCCCGATGTGGTAACAGCAGACAGAGGTGGTGAAAATTTAAGTATTTACATTGGAAATGGAGACGGAAGTTTTAATATAAAAGAGTATTTAGGTAGCAATATGCCACTCTCTGTCGTCATAGGGGATTTTAATGGAGATGGTATTAATGACATAGCTAGTGGTGAAGGAGATGGTAATACAAGGATTAGTATCTTTCTAGGTAATGGAAATGGAACTTTTAAAGAGAGGAGTTTTCGTTCTTTAAATTCAGATGCCTATTCATTGAAAACAGGAGATTTTAATGTCGATGGTGTTGTTGATTTCGTTTCTGGGCAATATGATATTAGTGTATTTCTCGGAAACTCAACTCAAGGAGTATCTGCTCTACAATCTTTTTCGCTGACAACACAGCAAGATTCAAAAGAATCAATGATGTATTTTAGAAAAACTTTAAATTTACTTTCTAACCAGCGTGGAGAAATAGGAGCATTTCTGTCTCGAGTTGAGGTGGCCACAAGTAATCTTCGAACAGGAGCATTAAATTATCAAGAGGCGAATAGTAGAATTACTGATATCGATGTGGCAGAAGAATCATCACGACTTGCTGCAACTCAGATATTACAACAATCCGCCGCAAGTATTTTAGCGCAAGCAAACCAGCAGCCTAGGTTGGTTCTCTCATTGTTGGGGGATTTATGATGATGGTTTTGATAAAAAACAGGAAGGATAGGAGGATAGAAGGGGGGAGTTTAGGGCTTGTGTCACACAAACTTTTTGTAAAGGCCCACAGTTTTCTCAGCTACTGTTACTCTCTTGTTCCTCTATCACGATCTAAATTATTAAACCTCTCCTATCCTCCTCCCTTCCTGTTTTTTTAATGAATGGTTGTGTTGTCCTGGATCCCTGTTTTCGCAGGGATGAAGGAGAGAGAAAAGGCATTAATGACTTATTAGTAATATTAAGCGGCCAAGGCTCGCCTAGCTAGGTGGCGGCGCTGATGACGCTGAGGTCTAGGTGGCTATTCCCCGTAAACTCTTTTCGCCGTAAAATACCCAAGCAACCCTTGAAAAGCAGAGATGAAAATCATTTTAATTACTCCTAAAAGACCACCACTTAGAAGAGTATTAAATATCAACATACATACACCAACTTTTACAAATTCAATTGGGTATTGTAGTGCAGTATTTAGTCCGGTTTTAAGTGCTTCGACTCCGGAGTCTGTTTTATCTTTTGCTAGAGCATAAATACCAATACTCATTATTGCGAATCCTGGTCCTGATAGAGCGAGTGATATTAACATAACTATGGTACTACCAAAAATCATTCCAGGCAAAACACAAATTGCACCTATTAAAAATGTAAGTATCACTAGAACTAAAGCAGGTAGTACTTTATCTAGTTTACTAAACAGAATATTAATAGGAGGTTTTTCGCCTCCTATTAATAATTTTTCTAAGTATAGCATGTAGCCCATAGACAGAGCTCCAGATAGAACTCCAAAACTAAAGACAGTAGCTAGTAGGGAAACAATTGAGCCAAGTATTATTTCAACAGGATATTTTTTTATAGCTTCAAATGCGATCTTTGCAGTTTCAAGTGCATTGTATGAAGCAATGTTTTCCTTTGGTGGTAATATACTAGAGGTTATTTCCATATTTTTACTTTATACTTAGTTTTTTCAGTAGTTATTTTTTAGAAGCTAACTTTTAGCGCAGAAGTTACTATTACATCGTTAGACTCTCGGCCAGGCGCTGGTACTGAGTTATACCTATCTTGTACTGAAGTAACAAGGGCTAGTGCAGAAGTAAGGGTTGCTTCAATTCCCACTGTTCCTATGACTATATATTCCTCTGTTTGATCAGTATTTAGTAAATATTCAGCAGTTTGAAATACTTTAGCAGTCTCGCTAAGCTTCCATTTAAATTCATTAGCAGCTCTAGCAGCTAGGAAGTCTGTTTTAACTCCAAGTTTCTGCCAAACATAAGCAGGCCCAGCTTCAAATGAGAGAGATACATCTTCTTCTTTTACAACGAAATAACCAATACCTGGATTCAAAACTCCTCTGTAATCAACACCAGCGATATCATCACTAATAAATGAGGCACCTGCACCGGCATAGAATCTGTCGCTAAGTAATTTATTGTATGAAGCTGTCGATCTAATAAACTTCTGAGTGGTTTCACCTTCTTGCTCCCCTTGTGCCCCGTTTAAAGTAAAATTATAAAGATCCTCATCTTTTTCTCTAGCAGCAGCGAATCCAGCTGTAAGTAGGTTTGAGTTAATATTTCCACTTGCTAGGTTAAAACCTACGGCTGCACTTAAATCCCATGCTCCAGGTTCTTTAACTTTTGGGGTACAGTCAGGGGGTGGTGCTGCATCTGCTCTTTTTACTTTAGCACCTGACATACTACCTAGGTCTTGTGCCAATAGAGTATTGCTAATCAGTAAACTAGCGCATGCCAGAGGAAGTAAAAAAGGTTTTTTTTTAATCATATTATTTTTATATTCTTGTTTTGATTTAATATTAATTAGTGATAAATCTATCTAGAAAATACTGCTAAACTAGTTTAGATATTGCACGGTAGTTTAAGCATAGCTTCAAATATTTTTCAAAAGCACTTAATTATTTCTTACTAATTTTTTGTATGATTATGAATATGGAGATATAAATGCAACTAGTATTCGGCTTAGATTGGGGACCTTTTTCTAAGGATCACGAAGGGGAAGCGCAGAGGGATATTTTTATATGTACCTTTTCTATAATTAGTAAATTAGTGGCAAGTGATGGAGAGTTAAGTCCAAAAGAGCTTAAGATTATTGATGAGCTAATGAAAAAGAGTTTGAAGCTGGACGATGAAAAAAGAAAATTTGTTACTCAGGTATTCAATGCGAGTAGGAAATCTGAAACAGCATTTGCTGCTTTTGTATTAAGATACAAAGAGCTCCTTAGTAAAAAAACAGAAATGTATACTTGGCTATCTGAGGTTTTGATTACGCTCAGTATGGCGGATGGAGTTTTCTCTGACCCTGAATTTTTATTAATGGAAGAGTTTTTTGATATCTTAAGTTTAGATAAGGAAAAACTAATACAGCTAAAATCATCAAAATAAATAATTTGGATACTTCTTTTATTCATAATTGCGAGATACTGCGAGATAAAGCTTCTAGCTTTGTATTATCTGGTAGCACTACTAAAGATTATTTATCATACAATCCACTTGAATATGCATGGGAGCCTTTTGTTAATTATTTACATAAGGCGTTATTTAAAAAACCTAAAAATAAAATTTTACTATTGGGGATGAATCCGGGACCATTTGGAATGGCGCAGACTGGAGTACCTTTTGGTGATATTTCTATGGTTAGAGATTTTATAAAAATTACTGGCAAAGTTAAAACTCCAGAAATTATGCATCCTAAGAGATTGATTGAAGGTTTTGAATGTACACGGAGTGAAGTAAGCGGTACTCGGCTTTGGGGTTGGGCAAGGGATAGCTTTAATTCTTCAGATGAATTTTTTAAACATTATTTTGTTTGGAATTATTGCCCGCTAGTTTTTATGGATAAGGGGGGTGCTAATAAGACTCCTGATAAATTAGAGTCTATTGATAGGGAATTAATTTATGAATTTTGCGATGAAGCATTACTATCTTTAATAAAATACATGGAGCCTACTCATCTTATTGGGGTGGGTAAATTTGCTAGAAAAAGATTAGAAGATGTTTGTAAGGAAAATAATATAGAAAATGTAATTATTGGCGATATCCTTCATCCAAGTCCTGCAAGTCCTAAAGCTAATAGAGGTTGGTCAGGGGAGGTAATCAAATCTTTAAAAGAGTTGGGTGTTCCAACGGCTATTAATAATTAGCTACCAATAGCTAATTTAATTATTAAACTGCGCCCCTCTTTCAAGAGATCTTCTTTCTACTCTTATTACTCCGTCAACTTTTTCAATACTTTTTACAAGAGTATGTAATTGCTTTGCACTATTTACAGTTACATCAAAGGAGCATACAGATTGGCCGTTTGGTTTGCTGCTAATTTGAGCAGAGGAAATATTTGCTCCATTTGAGGAGATGGTTTGAGTTAAAGCTGCAAGGACGCCAACTTTATTTATGCAGTTAACATCAATTGTGACACCTCTAGTAGTTTTTACTTTCTCATCCCACTGTACATCTACTAATCTTTCTCTATCGAATGACAAAGCTTGAGAACATTGTCTAGTATGAATTACTACACCTCTACCTCTAGATACAAAGCCTATAACAGGATCTCCTGGTAGTGGCTGGCAGCATTTAGCAAATTTGCAAATCATATTATCAATGCCTTCGACTCTAATACCTGAAGTATCCTTAAGGGCTTTAGCTGCTTTTTGGAAAACTTTTTGAAGAAATGATTCTTCTTTGCCAAGCTGTTCTTCTATATTTACAATTTCTGGTGCTACTTTTGTAATAACAGCTTTAGCAGAAACTTTCCCGTAACCAATATCAGCAAATAAAGAGTCTATATCTTTTATATCTAGTTCATGGGCTATTTTAAGAAGTGAACCATCTTTTGTTACCGTATTAATAGATCTTTTAATTTTTCTAAGATCTTTGGAAAGTAATTCTTTTCCTATTTCAATAGATCGAGCGCGTTCTTCTTCTCTAACATGACTTCTTATTTTTTGTTTTGCTTTGTTTGTAACAACTATGCTTAACCAATCTTTACTTGGTCTTTGAGATTCGGAGGTTGTTATATCGATAGTATCGCCGTTTCTTAATTTGTAAGAAAGAGGAACATGTTGACCATTTGCTCTAGCCCCAGTGCAGCGCTCTCCTACAGTAGTATGCACCTGAAAAGCAAAATCTATGGGAGTAGAATTTTTTGGCATAGAGATTAAATCTCCCTTTGGCGTAAATACGAAAACTTCATCTGGAAATAAATCTTCTTTAACTGAAGATAAAAACTCTAGTGGATCTTTAAGAGTATTTTCTGATTCGACTAGATTTTTTATCCAATCAAGATCCATTCCTTTAGCTTTATGTTTTTTACCGGTTTCTTTTGCCCCATCTTTATTGTTGTCCTTGCTCCCATCTTTGCCGCTTTTACCATGTTCTTTGTACATCCAGTGAGCGGCAACTCCTCTTTCTGCGACATCATGCATGGTTGAGGTTCTAATTTGAACTTCTATTTTGTGCGCTCTTGGGCCGATTAGAGTGGTGTGTAGTGACTGATAACCGTTAGATTTTGGCATTGCTATGTAGTCTTTGAATCTACCAGGAACTGGTTTCCATCCTGCATGAACTACTCCAAGTGCAGAGTAGCAGTCTATTGTAGATGAGACCATGATTCTAAATGCAATCAGATCATAAATTTCGTCAAATTCTATGCTACTTTTATCCATCTTTTGATAGATTGAATAGAAATGTTTAGGTCTACCTGAAACATCGCCTACGATATTATTTTCTTTTAATTCTTTTTGTAGAAGTGCAACTACTTCGTTGATATAAATTTCTCTTTCTTTTTTTGAAGTAGCAACTTTTTCTTTAATTGTTTGATAAACTACAGGATGAAGAAATCTTAGGCAGAGATCTTCTAGCTCAGACTTCATCCAGTAGATACCTAGTCTATGAGCTAGCGGTGCATAGATATCAATTGTTTCTTTTGCAATTCTATCTCTTCTAGCTTCACTCAAAAATTCAAGAGTTCTCATATTATGTAGTCGGTCACATAATTTTAAAAGTACGACCCGAATATCTTTGGCCATAGCCAAGAGCATTTTTCTGAAATTTTCTGCTTGAGCTTCTTCTTTGGAGAAAAATTTTACCTGACTTAATTTTGTAATTCCATCAACTAATTCTGCTACTTCTTTACCAAAAGTCGCTTGAATTAAATCTAGACTTACATCTGTATCTTCAACTGTATCGTGAAGTAGGGCAGTTGCAATAGAAGCTGAATCTAGTTTTAGCTTTGTTGCGAGCATTGAAACTTCTCTCAAGTGCGCGATATAGGGTTCCCCAGAGACACGTGTTTGTCCCTTGTGATGTTCTATCGCAAAGGCATGTGCCCTTTTGATTAACTCCATATCGCCGTTTGGGCTATAGGAGGCGAAGCTAGTAAGAATATCCTGTAATTCCACTAAATGACTAAATTAATTAAATATATTTATTTTGATGCACTAAGCTAAATAACTAGCACAATATCTAGCACAAATTATAATAATGTTTATTAGTACTTATGTGACTAGATCTAAAATAGCTCTTTATAAAGGAGACTATTATATATAGGGAAATTTACAGTTTAAAAAGAAAGTTTAATAGAGATGCTTAATTTTAGCTAAGCACCTCTAATTACTAGTGTAATTCTTCTTCAGAGTCAGTATCTACTGTTTCTACTTCTTCTGATTCAGCAGTAGCAGTTTCTTCACTAGGAGTTTCGGTAATTGTTGGGGCAGCGACTACTTCTTTTTCTTTAAATATATCGCTATCTTTAATACCAAAAGACATACCTAAATCAGAATCATCATCGTCGCTGTTTGTTAAATCAGGGTTCACAATAGCAGGTGGAGCCTTGTGGAATTGTACTTTTCCGGCAGCGATTTCTCTTAGAGCAGTAACTATTGCTCTATTTCCTTTAGAATCTGTAACTGGCTTAGAGCCTAGTAGTATTTGCTTTGCTCTTTTTGCAGCAAGTCTTACAAGTGAGAATCTATTAGTTTCTTCTATTAAACAGTCTTCGATGGTAATTCGAGCCATTTGCCCCTATGGTACATTGTATATAATTATAGGAGACTAACTAGTCTTTTTTGCAATATTTATCAAGTAATGTAATTCCTAGGCTTAATTTAAATAAGATTAATTTTAAAGTATGTCTATTAAATCCAAGAAGTTATCGCCAAAGCTTGCTGAAAGAGCTTTTTTAATACCAGCTTTAATCACGGTAACTGGGTTATTTGCTGGTTTCGTATCTATTATATGCTCAATAAATTTGAATTTTGAACAAGCTGTTAAGTGGATTGCACTTGCCTTTATTCTAGATGGTCTGGATGGAAATGTTGCAAGAAAACTCAATGCGGCAAGTCCTTTTGGTAGAGAGTTTGATTCACTATGCGATTTAGTTGCCTTTGGAGTATCTCCAGCAATAATGATTTGGAGCTGGACTTTTAAAGGTGAATTTGAGGAATTGGGAGTTTTAATTTCTTTCTTATTTGTTGCAGCAGGTGCAACTAGATTAGCTAGATTTAATATTATTACTACATCTGAGCCAAAGAGTTATTTTATTGGGATGCCAATACCGGGAGCTGCCGCTTGTTTAGCTTCTTTGGTATATGCTTATCCAGTTCAAAATATAGGCTCTTCATTGAGTACTAGTTTCTATACCAGTTTAATTATGGCCTATATGGTTTTGCTATCCGCACTAATGGTTAGCACTATTAAGTTTGAGAGTTTTAAGCGTGTTAACTTAAATAAATTTGATCCAAAGTGGGTTCTATTAGGTTTATGTATCTTTGTTGCTATAGTTTGGAAGTTTCATAGAGTTTCTTTGCTTCTTATTCTAACCGGATATGCCTTTAGTGGGCCGATTGGATATTTCACAAGAAACAAGAATAAAATCGCAGAAAATTAATAAAGTAGGACTTCACCTTTAAGCAAGCTAGTAAAATTATTAAACTTGCAGTATTCTAAGTTTGAAAATCAAATAAATAGGAGCTTTTCGAAATGGCTTATGTTGTGGCGGAACCATGTATTGGGACTAAGGACAGATCTTGTGTGGAAGTTTGTCCAGTAGATTGTTTTTATAATTTTTCAGACGCTAGTTTAAATACTAAGGCAAATAAAGAACCAGGTAAGCCTGGGGATACTGGGATGTTGGTTATAAATCCTGATGAATGCATTCACTGCGGAGCATGTGAGCCAGAATGTCCGGTAGAAGCCATTTACGAAGATGACGATGTTCCTGAGAAGTGGTCTGAGTTCGTTCAGATTAATTTAAAAGCTTCTGAAAGTTTTTCACCTGAAGATTTAGATAAGAATAGAGTTACTTCAAAGGGGTAACGTAATAATTAGTTTTTAATTTACTGAAGGATTTGCTATGCCATTTGTAGTTGTTGTTGGAATACAGTGGGGAGATGAGGGAAAAGGTAAGGTAGTTGATTATCTCACTGAAAAAGCTCATTTAGTTGTTAGGTTTCAAGGTGGAAATAATGCAGGCCATACTATTATAGTAGATGGAAAGAAAACTGCACTAAGGATTATTCCATCAGGTATTTTAAGACCTGATACAAGGTGCCTACTAGCAGGTGGTGTGGTCATCGATCCTTCTATACTAATAGAAGAAATTAAAAGCTTAGAACAAAATGGGATTACAGTGACTCCTAAGAGATTAGGAATCGCCGGTGAGTGTCCTTTAATAATGCCTTACCATATTGGCATAGATCAAGAGCGTGAACGAAAGAAGAGTTTAACTGGAACTAGCATTGGAACAACAGGTAAGGGAATTGGGCCAACATACGAAGATGCAGTATCTAGAAATGGAATTAGAGTCTCTGATCTAGTTTATTTAGATAAACTTAAAGAAAAGTTAGAAGTAATTGTAGAAGGCAAGAATTTATACTTAAAAAAAGTTCTTGGTTCTGAATTAGAGTATTCCGCAGAAGAGATATTCAAACTTCTTACTGAACAAGCAAAAATAATAGTTCCTTACTTATCTAACATCAGCCAAGAGTTAGCTAGAGCTAAGTCAGAGCAAGAATTTGTAATGTTTGAAGGTGCTCAAGGAAGTTTGTTGGATATACATCACGGTACTTATCCTTATGTAACTTCTTCTTCTACTGTATCTGGATTTGCATGCGTTAGTGCAGGATTCGGTCCTAAGAGTATCGATTATGTATTAGGTATTTGTAAGGCATATTCTACAAGAGTAGGTGAGGGACCTTTCCCAACTGAGGATACTGGATATGACGGGGAGAAGTTAAGAGAGATTGGTAGAGAATTTGGTACTGTCACTGGTAGGCCAAGAAGATGCGGATGGTTTGATGCAGTAGCTGTAAGAAAAGCAATTAGAATAAACGGCATCGACTCAATGATGATCACTAAGCTAGATATTTTATCTGGTTTTAAGACTTTAAAAATTGGTCTTCATTATCTATTAGATGGAGCACCAGTTGATGATCTACCATTAAGTCCTTCTGAATGTGGAAAGCTTCAAGTACATTATGAAGAACTTGAAGGTTGGACTGAGGATATATCTAAAGTAACTAGCTTTGATGAATTACCAGTTAATGCTCAGCGATTCTTAATTAGACTAGAAGAAGTAACTGAGACTAAAATTGGTGGCTTCTCTGTTGGACCAGAAAGATCTCAAACAATAGTGCTAAGTGATGATATAAAGGCTTTTAGTAAGAATGCGCACTAATCTTCAAGTGAAAAATGTGGGTGAAGTATTAGATAGGTCAATATTAATTGTAGATGATGAACCATCTATTGTTAATACTCTCTCTAGTGTCCTTCAGGATGAAGGATATAAAGTTCTTACTGCTTCCAATGGTGAAGAAGCACTACAGATAATAACTGAACAAAAGCCTCCTGTGGTATTTCTTGATATGTGGATGCCAGGTAAGGATGGGATTGAAGTTTTAAGGGAGATAATTTCTTTACGACCTGAGACTCAAGTAGTTATGATCTCAGGTCATGCTACTATTACTAATGCACTAGATGCAGTTAGACTTGGAGCGGTAGATTTTTTAGAAAAGCCTTTCACTATTGATTCTATTTCTTCCTCTTTAAATAAAGCTCTTGTTAATTTTGATTCACTTTCCAGAAAAGGTAATAATTTATCAGAAGAATTCACTAAGGCATTAAAATTTGATCCTCATCCTGGATCTTTTGGGAAAGTGCTTGCTGGAAATAATATTGGCCAAAGAACAATTAAGGAGAGTATCGTTCTTTATGGTCAGTGCTTACATTCTGGGGCTAAAAGTGGATTAGTACTTGAACCTTTGCCAAAAAACAGTGGAATACATTTTTCACATCTTGGCTCTAATCATTCAGTCCCTGCATATGTATCAAATGTAGAATCTACTACGCTTGCTACAACTGTAAGAAGTCAGTTTGTATCAGCTTCCACTATAGAACATCTTTTTGCAGCCCTTCACGCATTTAAAATATCTAACTTATTAATTAAGTGTAACGGCGAAGTGCCTATTTTTGATGGTTCAGCTTCTGTGTTTTGTCAGGCTATTAAAGATATTGGAATTGTTGAACAAGGTGGCGACTGGCATGAGATCACTCTTGATGAGAAAATCGTATTTTCTAATCCTAAGTCGGGCGAAGAGTTAACATTAGAGCCTTCAGATAGATTGCAAGTAAGTTATGAGTTGATCTACCCTGAGCCTGTAGGAAGACAGTTTTTTGTATACGATCATACTGATGCCCAAAGTTTTGAAAAAGAAATTGCACCAGCTAGAACATTTGGTTTTTTAAGAGACATAGAAAAGATGCAGAGAATGGGCCTAGCTGCTGGGGGTAGGTTAGATAATTTTATTTTAATAGGAGAGGATAAGATTATCAACACTGAGCTTCGCTTTGAAGATGAACTTTGTAGGCATAAGATTTTAGATGCTATAGGAGATTTATTTCTTATCGGACGACCGCTAAGAATGAAAATCAGTGCTAAGATGACAGGGCATGCAGATAATATCTCAGCGTTGAGAATGCTTAATGATAGACTACTTAGACAATAGTTATTAATTTATATGAGCGATCATAATGTTGCTGAGAAAGTAACTGTTTATCAAGGAAGAAGAATATCTGTAGTAAAAAAGACTTTAGACTTAGCTGATGGAAGAACTGTAACAAGAGAAACTATAGAGCATCCCGGAGCTGTTATTATCATTCCTGTGACTAATAACGGTGATATTATCCTACTTGATCAATTTAGATTTTCTATCGAACAGAGAATATATGAGTTTCCTGCTGGTACTAGGGAGCCTAATGAAAGCACCAAAGAGACTGCGTTAAGAGAACTAGCAGAAGAAACTAAGTTTTCTGCAAAAAATATAAAATCATTAGGGCAGATTATTCCTACTCCTGGTTTCTGTAATGAGATTCAAGAAGTTTTTATTGCTACAGATTTATTTGATTGTGATAAGGATTTTGATGAGGGAGAGGATATAAAAATTTGTTACTTTAGTCCTTCAAGTATTAAAAAAATGATACAGGAAGGACAAATACAAGATGCGAAAACTATAGCGAGTTTCTATAAAGCAATATTAAGTGGAGAGATCATACTTTAAATGTATATTCATGGTCAGTTAGTTCATTTTGTTGGTATCGGTGGTGTAGGAATGGCGGGGATTGCTGAGGTTTTAGTAAATCTTGGATATAAAGTTTCAGGTTCGGATTTAAAAGACTCACCACTCATTTCTCATCTTCGTGAACTAGGAGCGGAGATAACTTTAAGTCATGAGGCGAAAAATATATCTGAACAAATTTCTGTTGTAGTCATTTCAAGTGCTGTTAAGGATGATAACTTTGAAGTTATTCGAGCTAAGGAATTAGGTATACCAGTTATTCCAAGAGCAGAAATGTTAGCTGAACTAATGCGTATGAAATACGGTATTGCAGTAGCAGGTTCTCATGGGAAAACTAGCACTACTTCAATTACTGCTAAGTTGTTACAAGATTTAGGACTAGATCCTACAGTGATCATTGGTGGTAGAGTACTTTCTCATCAAACAGGTGCAAAGCTTGGCCTTGGTCAGTATTTAGTAGCAGAGGCAGATGAGAGTGATGGAAGTTTTTGTTTGCTAAGACCTGCTATCGCAGTTGTCACGAATATCGATGCTGAACATATGAGTTATTATAGCTCTTTCGGTGCTTTAGAAGAGGCTTTTTTTCAGTTCATGTCCACCATTCCTTTCTACGGAATCGTAGCATACTGCGGAGATGATCCAGTTTTAGAAAAACTTGCAAAAAGAATTACAAGAAGAAAAATTTCTTTTGGGCTTTCACCAGAATCAGATGTGTCTGCTAGTGAACTTACTTTTGATGGGTTCACTTCTTCTTTTAATTTATCAGTTAGGGGAGCACATTATGGTCGCTTTACTCTTCCAATACCAGGCGCGCATATGGTCTCTAATGCACTTGGAGCAATAGCAGTAGCACTTGAATTAGGTGATTCTCTAAGCCCTAGTTCGGGAGAAAGTATAGTGGAGACTATAAGAGAGTCTCTATCAACTTTTCCTGGAGTTGCAAGAAGGTCCGAGAAGATAGGGACTGTTGAATTAAAAGGTGGCGATACAATATTCATTGATGACTACGGTCATCACCCCGCAGAAATTTCTGCAACTCTTCGTGCCTTAAGAAGAGCTTTACCAAGTACGGATTCAAAATTGCATGTAGTCTTTCAGCCGCATAGGTATTCTAGGACTAAAGAATTATTTGCAGATTTTTTAAGTTGTTTTGAAGATGCTTCAACTGTTACTTTATCTGAGATATACAGTGCAGGAGAAGAGCCAATCGATGGGATCTCAGGAGAGAGTTTATCTAAGTCTATTCAACATAAGCATGTTCAATTTGTTAAAGAGTTAAATGATGCGATTCCTCTAATATCAGAGCTTATAAAACCAGGTGACATGGTAGTTACAATGGGCGCCGGAAGTGTGGGCAAATTCTCAAGGCACTTATTATCTGAAGTGAGCAAGCAGTTTGCTTAATTACTTATGGCCAATAATTTATGACCAGAAGTTTTATAAAAGACTTTTCAAGTTTTCTAGAGAAGAATAATTTTTCTAATTCTAAAATAGATACTACAAAAAGAGGTGCAGATCTTTGTACTTTTGGAGTCGGCGGTGAAATCCCGATACTATTTTATCCTGAGAATGACGA
This sequence comes from Pseudomonadota bacterium, assembly GCA_027487795.1. Classification (GTDB taxonomy): domain Bacteria; phylum Bdellovibrionota_C; class UBA2361; order SZUA-149; family DAOLCO01; genus JAIYCX01. The sequence goes on from JAIYCX010000058.1 coordinate 14,477, forward strand.
TTGTCTTGGACAATCTTTAGTCTTTTTTAAAGAACAGGGAATGCCCTACCGCATACTTGGAAATGGCTCTAATATTGTAATGCCGGATTCGGGTTTAAAAGAAATAATTATAAAATTACCGCCTCTGATTTTTATGGGGCCTAGTTTTAAAGATATTGATAAAGAAGAAATAAACTCTTTAGAACACGGAAATAGTTTAAAGTTTAATATCTCGGCTTCAAGTTCATTGATGTCTCTCAGTCGTCAGTTTACCGATGTTGGATTATCCGGATTAGAATTTGCCGCAGGTATCCCCGGTAGTTTAGGTGGGGCAGTATTCATGAATGCTGGAGCTCACGGTGCAGAAATTTCAGAAGTTATAGATTTTATTAAAGTCTTGGATCAAAACGGGGTTGAAAAAATTTACAAAAAAAATGATCTTGGTTTTTCTTATAGAAAGTCTAAAATTAATTCAGGTGAAATAATTACAAATGTAAGCCTAATATTAAAGAAAGATGAGATTTCTAAAATAAAAGCACATAGAAAAGAATGTTTAGAATACAGAAAAAAAACTCAGCCACTAACATTTCCTTCAGCGGGTTCTGTATTTAAAAATATTAGTAAAGAAATTTCAGCTGCAAAAGTCATTGATGATTTAGGACTTAAGGGTTTTAGAATGGGGGCTGCAAGTATCTCAATGCTGCATGCTAATTGGATTATTGTTGATGAAGTAGGTGGAAAATCTCAAGAGATCCAAAACTTGGTAGAGGTAATTATAGATAAAGTGTATAGAAATATAGGTATTAATTTAGAGCCTGAGATAATTTTTTGGTAGATAGATCTTTTTTAAAATTAATGTTACTGAACTCAATCTTAAATTACGGAGAAATTATGAAATTAATTAAAATCTTAACATTGTTACTTTTGCCATACGCGGCATTGGCACAGGAAGACGATACAGTTAATTACTGTAACGGCAGCAGAAGATTCAAGCCTTGTGTTTGTGCAGAAGATGTTTCTGAACTTGTTAGTTATAGACCAACTTATGCAGGCTGCAATGGAAATGCTGCTATTCTTACAAGAGGCAAATATTTAGATTTATTTAGTGTCGTTGTTAGAGATAGGGAAAACAGAGATCGTTGGCCAGTGTCAGGTTTCGGCGGTTGTAGCAGAGCTTTAGCTACTTCTAAATTTCCACCTAACAGATGTAGCGCATTTAAATCTCAAAGAAACTATGTTCAAGAAACTGAAAATGGACAAGAAAGAGTTTTCTGTTTAGGGGCCAAGGGAACTTCTAGATTATTTGCTAATGTTAGAAGAATAACTGCAAAGTTAGCAGATGTGCCAAATTCTAATAAGGATCCTTTAGTTAGATGGTGTTTAGAAGGACCGACAGTTCCGCTAAATTAATTTAAGCCGTTTTTTAATTGGTCTTAAGTTAACGGGGCTCAAATATTTGATATTTGAGCCCCGCTTGTGCTACTAATTCTTTGGGTAGTGCTAAGGGTTTTTTCACGGGTTCTTTTTTTGAGGGTTATTATGTCAGATTTTCTTACTTCACAGTGGCTGGGATCTTGCTCTATGCCATATGTTAGAGACTGTTTTGTAAAAGCAATAGTAATTTTCGATCTAGTCAATAGTCGACATCCGAATGACTTGCTTCCTGATGAATTGTTGAAAATCAGTACTGAACAAACTAGGGTTAAATTAAACTTAGAGAGTTTCCGAGGGAGTATTTATTCTTTCCTTGAAGTACCTTCGACAAAGGAGGAAAACCGAGTATTGAAGATAACATTAAATGCTTTGTTCGTAGAAGCGAAGAATTTTCAAGACTACACGATTGAAGATGTTAACAAACTTAGCGAGATTCGAGATATCGATACAATGCTAAGATACTTGGCATCGCGAAAAGTTGTCTAAAAGGTTGTATCAAAAGACGCACTCACTTTACTGGGGCCTTTCATGGATTGGCCTCTTTTTTAAGTTTTTTAATTTATTTTAAAAAATATGGTCTAGGGTAGAATTATAACAAGGAGCTAATTTCATTTTTAATTATAAGAAATAATTTTGTTAATATTGGTTTATAGTTTAATTTGAAAGTAGTTCTTTGGTTTCAAGGTTTTTGAAGGGGTACAAAACATGGAAAGTCTTAAGGATTTTGCTGGTCGTGTGCATTGTGTGATCCAAGTTTTGACTGAAATTAAGGAGGAGAGAACTTTAAGTAGAAATAGTGAAATTATAAGTTCGATTCGAATTTTGGACTTTTATAAAGATAAAATTCTTAAAAGTTCATTCGGCTATGTGAATACTTTTCTTCTTCAGACAAGCATATACGATTATCATACTGTTAATTTACATAATGCTTTTTTGGAAATTCGTGCAAAACGTACGCCTAGATGTTCAAATGAAAAAGCAACACCCCGAGCAACCGTTATTACTTACTAAATTATATGTGTATCCAAGAACTCTAATCAGAGCTTTTGAATATTTATATTAATAGTAAGTTAAC
>JAIYCX010000063.1 GCA_027487795.1 Pseudomonadota bacterium
CATGAGTTTTCAGTTATATAAAGTTATCATAAGTGCGGCACGGACGAAACAGCGTAAGCTGTGAGTACTAATAAAAATATACTGCTCTAAGGATAGAATATAAGCACTTTAGTGCTTTCAGCTCATGTTTTACTTGAGTTGAGGCCCTTCAGGCATTTTTATCTTATGAGCACTATATTTGTATTAAGGCTAGTCGCTCTTGCTCCTACGCTATACTGCTAATTCCCGATTTAATTTTCCTATACGGAAAATCAAATCGTGAGCAGTATATACTACTCTGAATTTGCTTTAAATTTTACAATTTTGATATGCTGAAAATGAATTAATCATAAGGGTAGAAAAGTTTGATCTGATCTTTGGATCAGAATGGTTTTGTTAACAAGTTTTTTAAACGGAGTTATCATGAAGGTTTTAGTAAAATGTGTCTTACTTGTCGCTGTTGTTACTATTTTGACTTTTGCTAGAAGTACCTATCTAGAAATTCGAGAAAAGGAGAAGCAAGATCTGCTTTTCAACGAGCTCGTGAATTCTCGCGATGCAAATAGTAAGCAATACGAGATGCTTCGCCCTGAGCAAAAATACGAATTGGCTTATGAAAGAATCTACGACTACAATCCCAATTGGGTAGCTACTTCCCTAAAAGCTATTCTGAGCGTGCAAGCCGATCCAAGAAATTCGAAGCTAGAGTTTAAAGACGAGTTTGTCTACCAGGCGTGCGTAGAGTCTCTTTCTAAGTCGACATCAGGATTTCTAGAAGTTGGCTTCAAAGAAAGCGAAGTAATGGCAAGATATGCGTTGCAAATACTTGAAGATGATACACTTGCTGAGTATCACTACAATGTACTTCAAAAATTATGTACAGATCGTTACGAAAATGATCATTACGGGGAATTCGCAAGATTCGAACTAATTAAAAAAGTAGCAAATATTTCACCTATTAGTCCATCTAGGTATGATAATGAATTTAGTATTGGCTATGAAGATAGAGAGTACATGAGGTTATTTTGCGAACAAACTAGCGTGAGATTTCTTCGAAATACAGCCGGCGTAAAAGATCGAGGAATACGTTATGTCTTTACCGATAACAAAAGGATTTGTGCATTTTTTGTAGCAAGAAAACTGACTGACTGCCAAAACGGTCTTAGCGCAAATTCTTTTACCATGATTATGAACGAATGCTTAACTGATCCGGACTTAAAAGAAAACCTAAGAGTCTACTTAAAAGATCCTCATGGTGAGTATAAAAGAATCTTAGAATCTCTAAAATCAAATGAGCAGTCAGCAGAGATTGGTAACAATGATAGTAACTTGCTAAAAAAACTTTAGTTAGAATTATCATACTATATAAAGCAGCCTAAAAAACTTAGGCTGCTTTTAGATAAATCGAAAGTATAAAAAAGGTTTATTAAAAATATCCAAAGATCAGATCATTCTTAAAACCTTAAATACCTAATGGTTAGCATCAATTATTAACTAGTTAATTATAAACCTACCCAAACTACTCTGTTCTCAAAATTGACAATTATCTACTATTTTAGTAACTAATAGGTAAATAAATACGGGTAAACAAATCAAGCTCTATTAAGAACGCGATCCTAGATCGCATTGTTAATAGACTAGACGTTAGGTTTTTTGAAAGGAAATTAGGACATGAATGTTAACTACAAGAATGTTATGATTGGTATCTTTGGTTTGTTGAGTTCGTTTATATTTGTTTCTTTGATTCTGGAAATAAAAAATTGGTACATCACCAGCAACAAAGGACCAGAGATCTATACCTTTGAACTATCGCCGGCTACAAGTACCGAGTACTGCAACGTTACACTAAAGTTCGCGTGCGATACTGTCGAATCAATTTTGGTAGCACCAAAAAATTCTGCAGAAGTTAACAACTTCAATCGCAACGCAGTACTAGCAACTTCAGTGGTACCTTCAGACTGTAATCACTTTACACAAGGACAGCAGTGGTTCTACTTGCTTCACTTTAAATCAGCAGAATCATATACAGTAAAAGTTAAACTGAAAAATAATCCGAATCAAAAGTTTCAGTATCTCGGTGCTTACGCTACGGAAGACAAAACCACAAAAGTGGATCTTGGTAGCTTCTTGTCCCCTAAAGACAGTGAGAAAATTAGCGAAGAGCTATTTGGTCCGGCAGAAGTTAGATCAGACAGTCAAGTAAACGAATTATTTGGCCCAAAAGAAGAGACTTCAGAGGTGCTACTCAACGAATTATTTGGTCCGACAGAAAAGACTTCAGATAGTCTATTCGACGAATAAAATAAGGTTTTTAAGTAAGCTATCTAAACACATAATTCTCAGCACCAAGTTAACTTAGGTGCTGAGATAACAAATTTGATTTGCTCTCTTATATTTTTTCAAGTCTAGTCTTTTTTTAATCAGCAGCAAAGATTTAGCTTAGAGAAACTAAGGGAAAAGCACTAATAACACTAAAAAACTAGAACTGGAGGGCGCTGGACGAGTGCCATAGTCCGCATTTAAACTAAGCTAATTTACGAGATTAACTTAATCCCCCCAGTTCTAGTATACAAAAAGCATCGAAAGAGTTTAGGCATTCGTCAAACCTTATTAAGGATCTGTTTCTTTCAGAATGTTTATCACTCTTTCGATGCAAAAACCTAAAAACTAATAGTGTGTTGGGTAGGACGTCAAAGGAACGACGATTGACATCTCACTATTAGTCTTCAGAGTTTGTTTCAAATATTTTCAAAACCTTATGTGCTTTTCCGTAGCTTTTATTGAGATACATTAATGTTTACCTAAGTTCAATATCTGTGAGTAATTTATTTTTAGATTTTATTTACGGCTTGCTTGTTTTAATACAAAATTACTACTATAACAGCTCGGCTTTTATTGAATTACTTTAATAAATAGTAACTCACTCAAGGTAGAAGATAGTTAAGGTTTTAATATTGTTTGTTCTTTTTATATTTTTCTAATTCATGAGCATCCATAATTCAAGGGTTCACTAGGCATTTATAATGCGTGGTGAACCCTTTAGAACATGGTGTTCTTGGGGATATTGCATGAGAAATCTTGCAAAAGTTTGTTTGTCCTTATTTGGAGAATATAGGATGTTAGTTTTGAGCAGAAAAAAGAATGAGTCTATTGTGATCAACAATGAGATCACGATTGTCGTGGTTGAAATAAGAGGGGACAAGGTACGTCTTGGAGTCGAGGCTCCTAGAGAAGTTCCTGTTCACAGACGGGAAGTTTTAGATGCCATTCAACAGAATGATGATAGCTCTGCCGACGAAGACCAAGACAAACTAAGCAACTCTTAGTCCTAACCCTAAAACTTAGGTTTTAAATCAACTTGCAACCTAGATCTTCTTAAACTAAAAGAAGATCTAGGTAAAAGATTACGAATATATATTTATCTTCTACTTTTTTCGACTAAGATAGGATAGCTTTTCTATCATCTTAAATAATCAAATCTGGGTAGAATTTTCATAATACCAAACTCTAAGGATATAAATTCTTAGAGTTTGGTGTTCGATCATTGTGTTTTTTTTGGAGGTTTTGAAAATGAGTAATGAATATGAATTCTACTACAGCTCTGCAATTTTAGATAAAATCAAAAGTCAGTATACATATTTTTGCCATACGGACTTTTTAGTACTAAATGATCTTCTAAAACCTAGCGCAAGCGCAAATGATGATCTATTTTCTCGTAACTATTGGAATCTCTTAATTGATACCACAAAAGGAGAAACCAGGTTAACAGTCTTAAGAGCTAAAAGATTTGTGGAGATAGAAGACGATCTTCCATCCAACCATGAATTAATAGAATACTTAAAATATGGAAAAGAAGAATTTCCAGATAAAGTAATAGAGCAGCCCCCTGAGCCTAAGTATACAGTTTACAAAGAAAACGAAACTAAGACTCTCGAAAGTTTTACTAACTTTGTAAATTCGCAAGCTAGTTTTATACAAGAGATTGGCCGCTACTTGCTGGATTATCCTTTTTCCAGTTCCGTACATGATCTTGAAGCTAAAGTTGTTAATTGGCTAAAAGTTAGTTCAGTCTTTCCAAAATACTACTTTGATCTTGGGAATAGTTCTTTTCAATTAAGAGTACCAAATCTCCAGCGTGGTAAGGTTAACTCCTTAAGAATAGGAATTAATAGATCTAAGTTTGCTATTTCCCGTCTTGTTGACCTAGACTACCTATTAAGAGATGTTTTGATATCTGAAAAGGTAAGTGCAGCAATGGAAGATAGTGAATCGCCAATGGCTAATTTCTATTCCCATTTTGCTGATCCCGGACCAAGACAAATTCCCCAGTACGTTAAAGATGAAATTGGATTACTGCGAAGCTCAAAACTTGGAGATGTTTTTTCTGAGATAAGAAGAATCTCCGAAGATTTAGACAAAGGGAGAAAAGAAAAAGAATGGATGGAATTCCAAGAAGAATTGGCAAGATTGAAGTCTCCTAAATAGTCCTGTTGCGCTGAGTCAAAGAAAAAATTAATTTCTATATTACTTCATAGCTGGTATTTTGGTTCAAGATCGAACGCCAGCTTTTTTATTGAATAACTAGGGACGTAAAAACATCCCCAGTCTAAGAGCATAAGAGTAAAATCCTTTTAATTAACCTTACACGACTAGAATGCTTTCAGTTTCCGCAATCATTCCCTGAACAGTTTCCCTTATATGGTCAGGATACTCGATTGGAATTCTATTTTCTGCCTTATTTACAAACTTAGAGATTACGGAAGTCGACTCCTTAGGAAATCCCCCCTGCCAAAAGACTTGATGACCTAATAGCTCTGCCGCTGCCGCATTGTATAACTGCTCTGCTTGACCTCCTTGAGGAAATATCAATGCAGGAATACCTAAGTAGAGTGCATCCGCTGGTCCACCCATACCTCCTGAGGTTATCATACAATCAGCACTAGCTAAGGACTCTGCATAGTTTATCTGGTCCGTCTTAAGAACAGTCACATTTCCATCAACTACCGTTTCTTTGCAGTGAGGATGGAAAATTTCCCAACTAGTTTGCTTAATGCTCCCTAAGCGAGAAATTAAGTTATCAATTGAAACGCCGGGAAGATAAACTGTGCAATGCTTATTTCTAACAGGCCTCTCCCTTTTTTTCTTCCTTAATTCTTCTGAAATTAGTGGCGTCTTGATCCAAGGTTCATAATTATCAAAATGTATCCCTCGCTTTCTTTGACATGGTGCAAAACTAGCAAGAAATACTTCTAGTGACTTACTAGAATACTTAGGTCTTGGAACTTTACGAGAGAGGAAGGAGACGTGATGACTAAAAGACCAAGTGACTATTCTCTTAAAGTGTCTTGGATCTATCATCGCACCTGCATTAACTAATCTCGCAGCCCAAGAAGTAACAGGCTCATGATCATTGATCAAAACATTAAAACGCCCATTCATCCACAGTGCTCTTGTTAAAATGTCGAGCCCAGTCTTTGGCAAAAAGCATCCATTTCTTATGATAGTCCAAAGCCAATTTACTTTGTTTTTCCCGTACTTCAAAGTCAGCCCTCGAAGTCTTTCATGAATCTCTAGACCTTCGCCTAGAGAAGTAGTCTTGCCCCCGGAAGCAAGTAAGGTAACATCCCCATAATTTTGAAACTCCGGACAGCAAGATCTTACCCTATGAGCATGACCTTTGCCTACGTCCAAAAACGCATACAAAATGTTCAAATCTACACTTTTCATGTTCTTTCTCCTATACCAGAAACAGAAATTGAAGACCTAGGAATTACAATATTCTCAAATGAACCAGTTACTCGTTTTCTACTGTATACTTTATTTAATAAGTTTCTTAGCAGAACAGAAAAAGGACCGTAAAAAATATCCCCTGAATAAACAAAAGACGGAGTTGTTTCACATTCAGCGGCACATCCAGTACAGTTTTTTACCCAATTAAGTTGAGTCTTATACGTTGACGTTGATTTAATTTCTTGAAGGCTTTGAGTTTTTAAGTTGCCTACTGGAACTGAGTTGAATTGACAAGTCGGCATATCACCATTTGGATACATTCTAATGTGGCGAGACAAAGCCACACAAGGTGAATTCGGAGCATAAACCTTATCCTTTTTCAGCAGCCACTCTGAGATCATCTTATAATAAACTCTCTTAAAGTAACCTTGAAAGAAATTAGCCTGCCAGCTATCACGTATTAGCTCCCTAATAAAAGCTGAGAGCTTCACGTCATCGAGTTTGCAAAAAGGTGTGAATCTTCCGATATTACTATTCACAATAACATCATGACCAAACTTACGCTCTGGATGATATGTCGCACTTTCATCGTATGCAAAAACTACCTGAACGAATACTCCAAACTCTCTCAAATGATCACGAAGCAAACGATAATCAATAATGCCTTGCTCATCAACTACGGTTTGATTGACACAAACTTCTATGTTCAGCTCTTTTTTGCGACGGGAAAGTTCTTTGATTAAATTCAGGCAAACATCAAAGGTAGAACCATCTTCACCGGTAGCAGGACCTTTATACTTTGGATCAGAAGACCAAAGCCTAATTTTGTCATGCCGCTTACCCCAACCGTCTAAAGAAAACATCAAAATCAACTTAGTCTTTCGGCCCTTCTCCTCGCACAACTTCATAACTCGGTCTGGATAGGTACCATTCGAGGTAATATGAATGAATAAGGGCTTAAGATGTTGTTCCGCAGCTAAAATAATCTTAAAAAGATTTTTATTAAGAAACGGCTCGCCTCCAGTTATTCGCAAAATATCTAAACGACCTAAGGATTTATAGATCCGCTCTATTTCCTCCATTTTTAAATCATTCTTAGATGGTATCTCGTAAGAGGAACACATCTTACAGCGTAGATTACAAGCCGTAGTAAGCATATGAGTTAACATTGCCGGTCTAGTATCGATACCAAACTTGCCGTACAAAAACTGTTTTGCACTTACGAATATCCTGCTCAACGAATTCAAAAACATAAGAACATCCTTTCAAAAAAACCAAAATTTCTTAGCTCCCTGTAGATAACATTACATATCTACAGGGAGAAGAATCAAATCATCTACCCAAAATAAAATTTTTAACCAAAGAAAAAAGATAATAAACCTTGGTAGTACTTGGAAGAATAAAATGCAGCTAGAAATATTTAAGTATAAAATCGTTCAATCATTATTTAAAGTTCTTAACCGATAAGAAAACATTCATAAATGTTCGTTTTCGAACAACGCTCTATGTCTTGTAAAATCAAATTTTTTTATGTGCTTTAATTAAAATAATCTACTGCGCTTTTTTCAATTCAGATGTATCTTACTTAAAAGGTTTCAAGGTTGAACATTCTTTTCTACGAAAGGTTTAGAGTATGACTCCTGCTACTCACGGGCTTTCAGGTTTGATTGTTGGTCTTTGTACTTGCGAGATTGCGCCGCAACTAACTAGCCCTATTGGGGACGCTTGGTTTGTTGCTCTCTCATTTTTGGCAGGTCAAATTCCAGATTTGGATTTAGTTTTTAAATTTGCAGCTAAAAAGGCGAAAGTAAATTTGAGAGATAATTCGTTACTACAGCATAGAGGAATTGGTCATAGCATATGGGCTCATTTACTCTACTCTGTAACTTTTCCTTTTTTGCTTTTCCCATTTTCACAAGCTGGAAGTAATAACTGGGAAATGTACCTCTTAGCCTGCATATACATCTTCGTCCAAATAAGCATTCACCTGCTTGAAGATATGCTAGATGGATCATCTGGTATTTGCTACTTTGCTTTGCTTTACAATAAACCAATTAAGCTATTCTCATTACTTAATGATGTTGACGATGCCATCCTGAAGTGGCGAGTCGTCAATGCTGAAGTAAGAAGTGAGTTTGCGAAAAGACTCAAGCAAAGGTTTAAAGCAGAGTGCAAAGTAAATATACCGTCGATAATCTTTCTCTTTGGAAAAGGTTTCGGTGTTTTGTATAAAGTTATAATGTAAACATGGTTTTCAACTAGCGGAATCACTGGTGATTCCGCTTCCTAATTTCATCAATACATACTTTTAAAACCAGTGCAGAAAACCACACTGGAAAAAACACAGACAATTTTAATTGTTCGAAACTATTTTGTAGAAAGCGCCGCCTCTTCCTCTCTATTCGTAGCATCAAACATGCTTATTAGATACGCCCTACGAGAAAAAATGTCTATTCTCGGTTTCTTTTTATCGTCTAATTTTTTTCCAAATACAAAACCTACAGCAATAGGATCAACAGGTGTAGGCGCTGGCTTTGGTTTTTCGAACGTCAACACCCAAGGCACTTCAGCAAAAAGCAAGATACAGTCAAATGCTCCACTTCTATCCGCAATCGAAATTTTTTCTAAAACATCAATTGGAACGTCATCAGAAAAAGCTCCACTGAGACAATAATTAGTTCCCCATGTGTCCGTAGAGGGAAGTACCGACAAAAACTCTTTCTTGAAGACCGCCGATAGAAACTCCGCTAGATTAAATGCGCATTGGATATTAGACTTTTCTATCTCTACGTTTAACTTAACACCGTCATAGCTGTTATAATGCTTAATTTTCTCAGCGGTTACAGCTAGCATTTTCTCTATTACAATAGGCCCAGAAGATAGACCATGCCGACTATTTCTATGCCAAGAAATAGCTTGGGATAGCTGATATAATAGTCTCGCGACTTCAGTATCATCTCGATAACCCCACTTAATACTGGTAACTCTATTACCTATACTAAATGGACAAAAAGCGGGTACCATGCAGTTTTCGGGTACCGATACTTCCTGTTTTCCCGTAAGTTCAGTCTTCCAGCATAAAAAATTAGGATCGATTTCTGGATACCCAATGCCTTGATTAAAACAAAGCGCATCACCTCTGATCTTTAACAACTTAGATCCATCAGGATCTAAGTCAGATAACTGTTCTAGATAGTTCTCTATAGGAGCCGTCATACTTCCGCCAACAGAAGCCAATGAAATACGCTTAAATAGATCTAACAATTTAGAACGCTCATCCCTTGGAACAGACACCTCACAAACAGGAGCAATGGAATTCGCAGCCTTGCTAAGCAATGAAACTGTCATAATAAAACCTTTCAAAAGAAAACCTAACACTAGTTTAAAACTATGTAATGAATATCACTTCTACCCTATTATGTAATCTTACTATATTATACTAAATAGTCAAGAAACGCATATAACTTATAAAACACCGATATTAACTAAACGCTCTCGACCACCCCACCCTAGTTTCAAACCCTTAAATCTTTCTAGCTTCATTCTCGCACATTCCGCCGGAATGTAGCTCCGAGGTGCCCCAAATTTTTTCCAGCTAAATTTCGCTGAGGAAAAAAATTTGCTCGAAGTCCTGCTAGCAAGACTTAAGGGTTCAAAACTCCTTACCGCCCCGTTTACTTCTGTATATTTTATTAAATCTGCTGCAATAAAGACAAGACTTGGTAGAGTTACAATACTTAGTATTAACTAAATTAATAAACGGAAAACTAATGTGTGAGTACTATATATATTGAAAAATATTTATAACTCTTAAGTGGCGAAATAAGTTCCGCCTCCTTAAGTCTTAATCGGCGGACTTCGAGCAAATTTTTTTCTATAGCTATATACCCCTATTAGTATAAATTTCCGTTTTTAGGAATTCATACTAATAGGGGTATAGTGAGCTGTAAGCGAACCAGATACGACATATGCTGAACGCAAGATAGTAGATTACCGCAGGTGTCAGCTCAAGAAAAACTAGTATTACTTGAGTTGAAAGCACTTTCAGTGCTATTTCAAATAGGGGTATATTGCATCTGGCTACGCTAGCGCTTCGCTCATATACTTCACGCCTAGAGAGCATAACGATAAGCGAAAAACCATACTGCGTTCAGTATATTTAGCTAAAAAAATTTGTGGCAGCTCGGAACTTGAGTTCCAGCGGAACTCGTGAGAATCAGCTGATTAAGACTTAAGGAGGCGGAAATTATAGAAATATTATTAAGAAAGGGAAGTCTCAATACGCCTTTTTACTTTCAAAAATCTCATCAAAACTAAGTCCGATAGAACTTTCCAAATTCAATAACAAAAGCTCGGCTATTTTCTGAACCTGCTCATCTTCACCTTCCATGCAAAGAAAAACTGCTCCAGTTGAAAACTCGTGTATACTTATTTCTACTTCATATAATAAGTAAGTAGTAACTGTTTTTCTAAAACGTGAAGCTTCTTTTTCTTCCTTATCAATACTAAGTATTGCTTCTTCCAATGTTTGGAAATCTAGTCTCTCTAGGTTATGAACAATTCCTGTTTCGTCTCTATTGAACTTTATGATTCTTGCTTTAGTATCAGAGAACACTCGAATCTTCTTAGTACTCTTTGGTGAACTAACAAAGTAAATATCCTCAAACTCTTCGCACTTACCGCACACAGCACCTAACTCTAAAAGCTTATTTGTTATATTTTCAAGGTTCTGTATTTCAAATTTCCATTGACTTGGCATAGTTAGAGGCTAATTACCTGCTCGTTAAATATCATCTTGAGAGCATACAAATAATATGTTAAAATATATATTATGTATGCTCTAAATCTAGATTATATTTCAAAAATTGCCAAATCTAAAGGCTACGGAGGTATTAAGCCTCTCCTAACCCATTTAGGGCTTCATAGAAATACCTTCGATCGCTACATGAAAGGTTCTCCCGTATTACCTTCGAGCGTTGAAAAAGTGATAGCAGCTTTAGATATCTCAATAGAAAAAGCCACATATAAAAAAGTTCAGAATTCAGAACTTGCGATAGATAACCTTATTAATTGTATTCACAAACACTATCCAAATGTCTCAATTTTTCTATTCGGCTCACAAGCAAGAGAGGGGTCAAGAAAAGCAAGAAAATATTCTGACTTTGACTTAGGACTATATTCTAAACAAGGTATTATATTTTCTGATTATTTGAAAATATTAGAAATTAAAGATGATTATGAAGAAAATAATCCTCAAAGAATTGACGTAGTGAATTTAGAAAAAGCAGATAAAGATTTTTTAATTAACATTATTCCTGACATGCGCATGCTAGTTGGATTCGAAAAGGACTTTATAGATCTTAAAAGGAAGGCTTATGGGGAGTAAGGAAAAATTCAGAGAGTCTTTTGAAGCTTTAAAACATTCGCTAAAATATGAGAAAAAAATCTCAGAAGATGCATTTTACTTTGGAGGTATAGCTAAAGCTTTTGAAACTTCCATTGAATATGCCTGGAAATATTTTAGACTAGAAGCACTAGAAGCTGGACTAGAAGTACACAGTCCTCGTGATGCAATAAAGCAAGCTGCAAATTTAGATTTAATTGACGAACTAGATGAATGGCTTGGCTTATTAAAAACTAGAAATATTGCAGTGCATGATTATATCGGTATTTCTCAAGATGAGTATCTTGGGCAGATAAAGAAATTTGTTGTTTTGGGCGAGAGAATTGTAAAGTAATAATTCATTTTCTTTGTGCTACTATCTTTTACCGTAAACAATATAAAACTAGCAATCGAGGAAACAAGTCCTCGATTGCTTAAAACTTTAGAACCATAGAAACTACTTTGTTAGATTCCTGGAGTTACTTTATGGGCGTTCTGTGGGAAATCTAGCGTTAAAACAAAAGGCTCCTTACCAGCATTTTGAAATAAAACGCCTCCGTCAGCAGCTTGCTGAGTAATAAAACCAAGTTCATGAGTTATTTGACCCAAATGTAAAGTTTTTTCAAAATTTACTCCCATATTTCCCACTAGTCCCATTCCCCTGTTAACATGGAATACACATGGTGAATCAAATTTCAAAGTAGTTTTTGCTTTAGGTTGAAGGACCAATCGCAAAATTGAGCATTTTTGCTCACCTAAGAAATCCCCATGAACTATCCAAAATGCTTCAACTCCTTCACTACAGAACTTGTCAGCTCGAAGAGGTCGTCTTGAATTTCTGAGCACAAAGTTCAGATCTTGATTTGCTTCAAAATCGAAAATTGAGACCAAATAATCCCAATCACCATGTTTGTCTTTTGGATAATCTTGCTCACGACAAGCATAGAAAGCACCTTCAACTGAAATTGCACCATCTAAAGTAAGATCTTCCGCTAGAAAATGCTCATCCATAAGAACGTGTACTTCATGCGTTGCAAGATCTGTAGGAGAATGCAAAACCCCGTTTGGCATGCAAAATCCTCCTTGATCTACGGGCACCTTAACGTGCGGCGAAAGACTTCGAATATCATTTCCTTGAGGTGCTCCGAAACGAGACAAACAATCTCTCAACATATCTTTTGTTACCCAAGGATAAAGGCCCATTGCGGTAGTATGATAGTGAGAATAGTGAGTTCCGGGGTTTACATAACGATGAATATCGTAAACCTCCCATTTCTTCCAATGCAGGTGGTGAGGAATAGGATTTAAGTTATCAAAGTACTTTGAAACAATCCCCCAAGTTGGCTTACCAAATGTTTCTCTTGTAAACTGTTCATGAACTTCACCAATTATTGTTTTTGGATCAGTCTCAATCAATTCCTGAAGTGAAACTAAATGGCCAGCAGAAGTAATCACATGAGCTTCTCCTCGTACTCTTTCAAATAAAAAGCAACACCTAAGAAGAATAATCATCTTAGGTGTTTATGAAAAAAAACGTAACTCACTTAACGCTAGAGGAGCGTCAAGAGATTTATAAGATGCGTGCTA
>JAIYCX010000054.1 GCA_027487795.1 Pseudomonadota bacterium
CACGCATCTTATAAATCTCTTGACGCTCCTCTAGCGTTAAGTGAGTTACGTTTTTTTTCATAAACACCTAAGATGATTATTCTTCTTAGGTGTTGCTTTTTATTTGAAAAAGTACCATCCAAGGATACAAAAAAGATTACTCTTTGGTCCAAGAGAAGTTCCGGATGGTTTAGATGCATTAAGGATTCAACTTTTTTCTGCGGATATTGGTAATCCTATTACCTCTAAACTAATCAAAGAGATGCAACTAGTATCAAACTCAAGAGTCATTAATCGGAAGATTAAGAAACATCAACTTGGCTTTGGTAGGGACTTAACAATTGAAGAACTTGAAGAAACGGCTTCAGCATCTGGAGCGTATTTGGTAGTGCTTGCAAATGGTGAAGAGAATTTTCACTTCTCGATGATTCATACTAAAGAAGATCACTTCTCAAAGCATTCTTCAGACATAATGGACATTCTACACAAGGCAAAAGAAGTTAGTAGTTGGAATAGTCATACATGGCTAGAATACATAGTGACATCCGTAGAAGGGTCTGACATGCTAAAAAGTTTTGGTATTAGCTCTTATGGAATGAGCTGTTACTTTACTTCGGTCTTACTAGCCTGGGCAAACAAAGATCTACTGTACTGCACTTGCCGTGCTGGGGACTGGGCAAATACTGTCATACAAAAGAGCCTAAGACATGGATTTGAAGATACTGGTATTGAAATCAGTTCTAAGAATCTAAAAGGTTACAGCCAAGATCCTGCCAGAGTTCTAAGATATGACCCCTACCGACTAGAGAGAGTTGTCAATTTCATAGATAACAAAGCTAGCCACGATAAGGGAGTTCATTTTAATGAAATTTGGGCCAATTAGTTAACTATCTGAAAAGTCAAAAAATCAGGTTTTCTTAATCCCATAAGCAATTGCTTATGGGATATTTTTTTGCTACCAACTCTCCTATGGAAAAATCCATCTCAATAAGAATATTCAACTGTATTAACAAACTTCAGCAAGTTAATAGATTTATTAGTATTAACTTATTAGACTTGAATATTTCAAGATTAGAAATGTTCCTACTAGTTGAACTTGAAGCAGTACCAACAAGGGGGATTTCTGATTTTGCAACACTTTTTCAATTAGATAGAAGTACTATTTCTAGATGTCTATCAGGCTTAATAGAAAAAAAATTACTTACAGAAGAACAAGAAACTGGAAGTAGACTAAAAAAATTCGCTATTACTGTTATTGGTAAAAAAGTAATTAAAGAAATAGATTTGCAGGCAAATTCAATTCTCAGCACAAAAGAAAAACTAGTTGGTCAAAATAAAATAAAGCTAGTCATAGAATTATTCAATTTATTATCTGAGGGACTGAACGAACCCGCGGCAATTGCAAGAAAACATGATCCTGAATTTAGAGTGTCTCAAAGAAGACTTACCCGAGCATTCAAGTTACTTTCAGATACTGCCTATGACAGTAAATTATCTCATTTAGCCTTTCATACACTCTTGTTAATAAGTACTTTAAAAGAATCTTCTGCTACCGATATCTCTAAAAAATTAAATGCAAATAAAGCCGCAGTATCAGCAACAATAAAAAAATTATTAAAAGAAGAACTTGTTGAAAGTATATCAAATCCAATTGATAAGAGAGCGAGCATCTTAAGTACTACTAAAATAGGGCTTACTCTACTAAATGATATTGAAAAAAAAGTATGTAAGTTAATAGAAAAAGCTTTAAAAAATATTGATCAAAAAAGAGTTTTATTACTAGTCGATGCCTTTGAAGAATTCGTAGAAATTAAAACTAAAAAACAAGAAATTAGCCTTAAAATATTCTCTAGTATAAGTGAAAAATCCAAAGCTAGATCATTTTTTATTAAAGAACTAGTAGCGCAAAAAAAAGAAAATAACTGTCCTACTCAAATCTTCCCAAGTAATAAAGTTTGTTTGGCTTATATTAAAGACAACACTTTAATCGGGGTAAGCCAAATTAATAAGAAGAATAATCTTGAAGATTTTTCTATATTTACAAGTGGAGTGAATCAAAAAGTTATTGTGGAAATTAGAAGTAAGGCTCTTTTTTCACTTTCTTCAAAACATGTATCTAAGACCTAAGTAATTGATTCTATTTGGTTAGATTGACAAAAAAGCAATTACGCAATAATCTACTCATTTTTACATTTAGGTAATGGGTAGAAGGTATTTTTGTAATAGAAAAGCCCTAGGTGTTTCACTTAACTATCGAATAAATCTTAAAAACTTTAGTTAATTGAAACACCAAAAGGTGTATGACTTTGTATGTGCAAAGTTAATTTCTATTACGCGCTTTCGTAATTTGTCTAGCCTCACATGAGGAAGTCTTTGCAGAAAGATGCTTAGGCCGCGATTTGAAAAAGCTGCTCATTTTGAGCTCAAGTCGTGAAGGAGATTTATCGTGTATTATCCAATCGACGATCACAAAGATGAAATTCTTTCTCTAGTTGAATATAATCCAGTATTAATCATCGACGGAGAACCTGGCTGTGGTAAAACTACTCAGGTTGCTCAGTGGTTGAGAAGTAATGGTGCTTTATTGACTCAGCCAGGAAGGCTCCATGCGAAAGAAAACTCTAGACGAGTAGCTGTAGAGCTCAGAGTACAACTTGGACAGGAAGTAGGATATCATATCGCAAGAGAGAATAGGTCCAGTGACTGGACTGAAATTCTTTATACTACTGACGGAATGCCTATCGTCATAAAACACGTAGAATCAGGTAGATTTCATTACCTGATTATCGATGAAGTTCATGAGTGGTCAGAAAATATTGAACTACTTGTTATGTGGAGCAAGCTAAAGGTCAAAGAAAATCCAGACTTTAGAGTAATATTGATGTCTGGAACTCTAGATTCTGAGAGACTAAGCAAGTATTTTAATGGCGCGCCAGTTGTTAAAATTTCTGGAAGACTACATCCTATAGTTGAAATTGAAAAAGGTTTAACTGATGTAGATGATGTTCTTAAGATGCACAAGCTTGGGAAGAATATTCTGTTTTTTAAGGAAGGGAAACCTGAAATCGAGGACTTGATTGCAAAACTTAAGCAGTTAAGAATTAATGCTGAGATTCTTCCACTATATCGTGAGCTTGATCCGGATGAGCAGAGAAAAGTTTTTTCTGCTTTTACAGGTCTAAGAATTATTGTCGCAACGAATATCTGCGAATCAAGTATGACGATTCCTTATATCGACTGCGTAATTGACTCAGGATATGAAAAAGTTATGGTCTATGAAAACGGAGTACAGTCGATTCGACTGCTACCGATTGCATTAGATTCTAAAACTCAGAGAAAGAACAGAGCGGGAAGATGCTCTCCAGGAGTATGCATAGACCGCTGCAACGTTCCTCTTAACGAAAGGCCAAAGTATAGCACTCCTGAGATTCAAAGAATTGATCTTAGTAGAGCTTATCTGCAGCTTAAAGTAAAACGTATAAGCCTAGAAAAAGTCGAACTATTTCATCAGCCGGATCCTAAAAAAGTTGAAGAAGCAATTTCGCTTTTAAAATCTCTCGGTTGTCTTGACAATGAAGGAGAAGTTACTAAAAAAGGATTTGAAGTAAGTGATCTTCCCGGAGTCGCTCCTTACATCGGATGTATGATTCTGGAGGCGAAGAAACGAAAGTGCTTGCCAGAAATCATAAAGATAGCAGCAATTCTAAGCCAAGAAGGCTTTGTTAATAGTAAGAATTCTGCTTGGAAAAATCTATGTAACTTTTCTGTAGTTAGTGATCTAATAGCACAAATGCAGCTTCTTGATTATTTGGTTAAACATCCAATCCACTATAACAACATGAGAGAACTTGGGATTATTATTTCAAGTTTTAAAAGAGTTAGAGATACCGCTAATAATCTTGCTGACAAATTGGATGTTGATCTTGATCAGCCGCTTTCTGAGAATCACGACGATATTTTACAGTGCATTCTTTCTGGAATGATGGATAAGATTTTCTATCTTAAAGGCAAGTATCTTGTAAACACAAGTACCTCAGAAGCTAGAAAATTTTCTTTTTCATCAAACTGCAATCCCGTAAGAGATAATTTCTATGTCGGAAATCCGCTTACTCTTTCAGGACAACATGGTTCAAATATCTCTTTGGTGACACTTCTCTCAAGAATTAAAGTAGAGTGGCTGATGGAGATCGCACCTGATGAGTTTTCAAAAAAGACTGTTGGCACAGGTAACTATGATTTCCGTGATAATTCGTTTACGGATTGTCAAGAAATATACTTTCAGAATGTTTGCTTTGACAAAGAGAATATTTCTGACCCTACAAATAAAAGAAAGAGAGAGATTTTTCTTGATTGGTTAGTGGAGTTGCATTTTGAAAATCAATATTGGAATCAAATTTACAAATTAGATAGCAAATTATATGATGTTGTAATGTCCAATAGAAGATTTATTCTTGCTCACTTTGATTACAATCGCTACGTAGAGATAAGAAAAAGAAGACTCAAACCTTTTCTGGATAACTCACTCCCAGAAAATGTAACATCATTGAGAGATCTCAATTCATACGGAGATATTAACTTAGATCTAATTTCGGACGTCACAAAAATACCTACTACTTAAAACCTGAAGTCTTTAATGGTTTTTTGTAAGGTAACCTTGGGCTTTCATTCGTGAACGCCCTTTTTCTATCCTCAGAGCATATAGCCAATACCTACTTTAACTTAGTTAAAGTAATATGACACTAATATTATTATCTTTTTATGAAAATCGCTCATAGACGTTAATATTTACTTGAATTCACTACTGTACTAATATATAGTACAGTTAACATGAAATTAAATAACGAAATAATTCTTAAAAATTTAAAAAAACAAAATCTTTCCATCTCGAAGATGTTAAGAGAAGCAGGGATTAGTAGAACTGCATACTACTCTCTTTTAAAACAAGAATCTTTAATTCCGAATTCTGTGCATGCGATCTCAGCTACTTTAGGAATATCAGTAGAAGATTTGCTTTCTGAGTCACCTCTAAAGAAAACTTACAGATTACAAGCTTTACTAGAGCAGGTTATGTTACGTAACCCTAACATATCAAGAGAAAATGCTTGGCATACACTATTATTACTAGAAGAAGATCCATTAACCAGATTAGATAGGGCAATAACACGTGGCAGAAAGTCTATTTACCCAAAAAGAAATTAATTTTCTAAAAATTTTAATAAATCATAAAGTTGAGTTCTTAGTTATTGGACTATCTGCTGCAGCTCTTCAAGGTGCCCCAGTAGTAACTCAAGATATAGACCTATGGTTTAAAGAATTAAATTCAACAAACTTCAAAGCTGCTCTTAAAGAAGCTGGTGTATTTTATGTGCCACCCATAAATTTAAACCCTCCAATGTTTGCTGGCGAATCAACAGAACTTATTGACATCGTAGTTTCTGTTACAGGTCTTGATAGCTTTGAAGCTGAGTACGAGAATGCGATTGAAATAACTCTGCCAAGTTGCATAATTAGAGTACTTCCTCTGGATAGAATTATTAAAAGTAAGAAAAAACTAAATCGCAGCAAAGATAAATTAGTAGTGCCTGTACTTGAGGATGTTTTGAGTACTATTAATGCACTTCAGGATAAAAATAAAAAATAAAAATTTAATACTAAGCCCCCTGAGTCCTAAAAGCCCCAACATCACCATCTTAAAACCCCTTACTGAACCACTTCATTTTATCGTCTTCTTTTCGTCCGCGCCAAAGCATAGTACAATTACCTATAAATATTTTACTTAAAAAGATGTACGCCCTAAGACCTTATCAGAAAGAAGCAGTTGATCAAACCTTAAAGCACTTTAGAAAGGATAGGAATCCTGCCGTTATCGTTTTACCCACTGGAGCGGGAAAAAGCTTAGTAATTGCGGAACTTGCAAAAATTGCTAGGGGCCGCGTATTAGTACTCGCTCACGTTAAAGAATTAGTAGAGCAAAATCATTCGAAATTTGTAAGCTATGATCTAAGTGCCGGTATTTTCTCAGCTGGTTTAAATAGAAAGGATAAAGAAGAAAAAGTTATATTTGGAAGTATACAATCTGTCGCACGTGCTGAAGATAATTTTTTTGAAGGTTTTTCACTTTTAATCATAGATGAATGTCATAGAGTATCCGATGATGAGGATGCTCAATATGTTCAAGTTATAGAAAAATTAAAAAGGTACGAACCTAATATATGCATACTAGGACTAACAGCCACTCCTTACAGATTAGATTCGGGTTGGATTTATCAATTTAACCATCGTGGACTAATGAGAACCGAAGATCCACGTTTTTTTAAAAAATGTATTTTTGATCTCAGCCTCAGGAAAATGATAGACGATGGTTTTTTAACTCCTCCTATTCAAATCGATGCTCCTGTTGCACATTATGATTTTTCAAGTTTAAAAATCAAATCAAATAATGGGAAATATTTAATCTCAGATATAGAACAAGTACTTAAAGATCAAAAAAGAGTTACTCCTGGGATAGTAAACAGCATAGTTCAAATGTCTAAAAAGAGAAAAGGAGTTATAATATTTACTGCCTCAGTTAGACACGCCGAAGAAATACTCACATATCTTCCTAAAGGAATATCTCAAATTATTACAGGAGAAACTCCAAATGAAGAAAGAGATTTAATTATAAAAAATTTCAAAAACCAGAACTTAAAATTTTTAGTTAATGTTTCTGTTCTTACCACTGGCTTTGATGCCCCGCATGTAGATTTAATTGCGATACTAAGACCAACAGAATCAGTTAGTCTTTATCAACAAATAGTAGGACGTGGGCTTAGGTTATCAGAAGGGAAAACAGATTGTTTAATATTAGATTACACTGGTGTAGCTCATAATATCTTTAGTCCGCAAATAGCTGATGATAAACCTACAGAAGATTCTGTTCCGGTAGAAGTAAGCTGTCCAATGTGCGAACATGTAAATGACTTTTGGGGGCTGACGACAGAGGATGGACAAGTTGTAGAACACTTTGGAAGAAAATGTAGAGGAGCAATACAAGATCCAGATAGTTTAGAAATTATTCCTTGCGGTTTCAGATATAGATTTAAAAACTGTGAAAACTGTAATGCAGAAAATGATATTGCAGCAAAAGTTTGCTCTAGCTGTGATAGCTTACTAGTAGATAATGATACCAAACTAAGAGAAGCTATGGGCTCAAAGGATGCCCACATTCTAAGACCTGATACTATGACTT
This sequence comes from Pseudomonadota bacterium, assembly GCA_027487795.1. Classification (GTDB taxonomy): domain Bacteria; phylum Bdellovibrionota_C; class UBA2361; order SZUA-149; family DAOLCO01; genus JAIYCX01. The sequence continues at coordinate 7,208 of JAIYCX010000054.1, forward strand.
TTGAAAAAAGAATAGATAAGAGCGGAAAAGAAAGATTAGAAGTGCGCTACTATGATTTAGATGCTCAGTACCTAAGTGAAATATTTTATATCAACGATCAAATCGAAGCTAAAGCTTTTTATTATAACTTTGTAAGAATGCATAATCGCATCCCTGAACTTAGCTACGAAATAGACACCGTCGATAAAGTTCTTGGGTTAAAGAAAAAATTTAGAATGCCCTTGTTTGTAATTGCAAGGAAGCATAATGAATTTTGGAAGATTAGGGAGAAGATTTTTAGGTAGATTATTTATTATTGATCTTAACCACCTAGAGCACCAAGTCATTTAGTCTTTCTGTGCTCATTCTCACGCATTCCACCTGGAATGCAGTTCCGAGGTGCCCCAAATTTTTTCCAGCTAAATTTGGCTAAGGAAAAAAATTTGCTCGAAGTCCGCACATAAAGACTAAATGACCTGCTGCTCTTCTTTGATTTGATATTTTATTTCTTTGTTGATCTATGAATTTTGTTTCTAATAATTACTAAGCAGCTTCTGTACCTTCTAGCTTTCTTGTAAACTTTACTTCAATTCCAAGGTTATCTAACACACGAGATAGGCTCGAAAGTGTAGGGTTTCCGCTATCAGAAAGCATGCGATACAATCCTTCACGGTTAAGATCTGTACTTTGAGATAATTTCCCGATACCGCCATGAGCTTCTACTACATCACGAAGTCCAATTAAAAAAGTATCTTCTCCTTCTTTTAAACATTCTCCTAGGTAGCCCGCTGCATAATCAATATCTTTTAATTTTTCAAATAGATATTCTTTAAAATCATCACTACTCATATTTCTTTCCTTAATTGATAATCACTCCAATACTTCTTTGCACTTTCTATATCTTTACTTTGCGAACCTTTATCTCCTCCACATAGTAAGACAACAATAGAAGCACCATCTCTACCAAAATAAACTCGGTATCCAGGTCCGTATGGGATTCTGAGCTCAATTACACCTGAACCAACAGATTTAGAGTCTCCAAAATTTCCAGAACGAACTCTTGCTACTCGCGCCAGAACTCTCTGCATAGCTTGCTTATCTTTTACTGAGTCAGACCAATCAATAAATGGACGTTTACCATCCAAACTTTTATAAATAATTACTTTTTGCTCTTCTGCGCTCATTAAAACGATTGTAGATTATAAACTACAATGTTGTCAAACCTTATTTTTTGCAATAAGAGTAGCCGTTCACTCGATATGTAAGCGTTCAGAATTGTTCCGCAATTAAGGCTTTCTAAGTGGCTAAAAAGCGTAGTGTACATATGGTACATGAGCATTTTTATACGCTTAGAAAACGCAGAGTGCGGAAAATAGTGAACGCTTACCAATAAGAAGTTTGGGATAGGTAAGTACTTCTTAAGTCTTATATTATTATATATTAATAAAGAATAAGAGATACTTACCTTTAAGATTTCTTACCTTTAAAATGGGCTGGGATCAAGGCTATTAACTGACAAAACAAAATGAATAAACAAAATACAAATTTATATAATAATAAAACTTATTCAGGTGGATATGGTTTTGTTGCTATTCCGGATAATAAAACCATAGAGAAGTGTTATTCTTTAGTCAAAGAAAAATTTCCTTCAGATTGGGAATATTTATTGACTGCTGGCTATCTACCACACGTGACTTTATACCATTCTAAGATGAAAGAGATTCCAGTAGATTTTGCTAGATCTATGAAAGAAAAACTTAACGCCTCGCTAAAGGGATTATCTTTTAACTTAGATAATCTAGTATGCTTTGGAAGAAAATTTATTTTTTGGAATATTGAATCAAGCGGTATTTCATATGAGAAAATTATGAAGAGCCATATTGATGCACTCGATCTTGCTAATTATCTTGATCGAGCTGCAACGAAGAGGGCTGAAGAAGAAGGTCTTTCTCTTACTGTTAAAGAAAAAGAAAATGTTGAGCTATTCAATCATCCTCTTGTCAGAGACCTTTATACGCCACACATTACGCTTGCATATGATGAAAGAGCACATGACTATCTTGAAGTAAGTGCAACGGAAAAACATTCAATGACAATAGAAAGTGTAGAATTTGCAGAGATTGGTCATCCGGGTATTATTATTAAAGTTGTGGAACTTTAAATTAACAAACCGGAGATATGCCTGTATAAAAAATTTATAAGATATTTATCTATTTTATTTATTATGATCTAGGGCACCAGATCATTTAGTCTTTCTGTGCTCATTCTCGCGCTTTCCTCCGGAAAGCAAGCTCCGAGGTGCCACAAATTTTTTCCTGTTAAATATATCTGAGGAAAAAAATTTGCTCGAAGTCCGCAAATAAAGACTAAATGATCTGCTGCTCTTTTTTTATTTTAATATTTTATTTATTTGTAGATCTTTTGGATTATTATAAGTGTTTTTCTAACTTATGATTTTATTATATATAAATATATAATTTAAAGATCCTGATAGTTAAGATTTCTTAGGTTTAAAAAAGGCTAGTGCTTGCTTTACTTCTCCACATCTTCTTTAGCATGAATAACTAATGAAAATATACGAAAAAATCGAAAATATTATTAAATCTCATGATGCAAAGATAGGTTTTTCCTCGCTTAGATTTGAAGATAATCTCATTCATTCATATAATGGTAATGAAACTTTTCCGATGCAAAGTGTTTACAAATTTCATTTAGCATTAACTGTTTTAAGAGATGTAGATAAGGGTAAATTGTCATTAGATCAAGAAATTTTAATACAAGAAAGTGATTTAATTTTAGGTATATGGAGTCCGATACAAGACCAATTTCCGCAAGCAAATGTAAAGTTTAAATTAAAAGATCTACTTTATTATATGATTTCTGAAAGTGACAATATCGCTTGTGATATTCTCTTTCGATTAGTCGGAGGTACAAATACCGTCAATAAGTTTATTTCGGAATTAGGCATAGAAAATGTCTCTATTTTAAATACCGAGGAACAGATACAGTCTAATTGGGAACTACAATTTCAAAATTACACTTCACCTTTATCTGCTGTTGAACTCCTTAAGCTGTTTATTGAAAGAAAAATTCTATCAATAAACAGTTCAGATTTCCTGTTGAAACTTATGTTAGAAACTAAGACAGGACTGAAAAGAATTAAAGGACTGTTACCGGAAAACACCCCTGTTGCTCATAAAACTGGTTATTCTGGCAAAAATGAAAAAGGAATTATCGCTGCCTGTAATGATATTGGTATAATAATACAACCAGATCAGCGAAACTTTGCAATTGCTGTCTTCGTATCGAACTCGTCACATGATCTTAAACAAAATGAATTAATTATTGCTAGAATTACAAAGATCATATGGGATCACTATTTATTAAAAGACTAAGTAGTAGGTAAAAAATTTTGCATAGGTTTATACCCGTTTACAACGTAATATTTTACTCTCTATTGCTATACCTAAAAAAGTCTTACGTAAAAAACTAGTTACTAGTCTATTAATAGAACACCTTACTATATATGCTTCACTGTAAAACAAAGATTTTTAAATTATATGATATAATTTTCTATATTTTATCATCCTAGATTTAAGGATTTACTTTTCGATAACTATCTAAAGAATAAGAAAACTAAAGGGAATCAATTCCTCTTTTTTCATTAATAAATCAATAATTTATTATACTTACCTTCCATATACGCAGACATTGTAAGCGTTCACTACCCCCCACCAAAGTTTCAACCCCTTGAGTCTTTTTGGACTGATTCTCGCGGATTCCACCTGGAATGCAGCTTCGAGCTGCCCTAAATTTTTTCCAGCTAAATCTAGCTGATGAAAAAAATTTACTCGAAGTCCGGCCAATAAGACTCAAGGGGTTGAAACTTTCTTACCCCAACTATTTTTTTATTTTACTAAATACGCTGTAACAAAAGACAAGGGTTTGTAGAACTAC
>JAIYCX010000028.1 GCA_027487795.1 Pseudomonadota bacterium
CGAGTAAATTTTTTTCCTCAGCTAGATTTAGCTGGAAAAAATTTAGGGCAGCTCGGAGCTGCATTCCAGGTGGAATGCGCGAGAATCAGGCCAATAAGACCCAAGGGGTTGAAACTTTGATGAGGGGGTAGTGAACGGTTACAATTTTTATTTAAATAAAAATTTAACAAAAGATATGAAAAAAAGTACTCAAGCTCAAGCTTCTCTTAAATTAGCACTAAAAGATGCTTTAGTAGAAACAATTGAAGAAAATAGAGATTTGGTAAAAGATATTTTTTACGACGCTCTAGAAGATATAGTTTTAAAACAAGCCATCAAAACTGGACTTAAGACAAAAGTAGTCAGTAAAAGTTCTATTTTAAATATTATTTCTAGCAATAAATAACAGTCCAGTAAGTCCGCTCTATTAAAATAAAATGAAAATTGAATTTAGAGAAAGCTAAAAATAGTCATGAAATTCCGGGGATCAAAAAACTAGGTAGAAGTAAGAACTATTTTCGAATTAGAATTGGTAATTACCGTATTGGAATATTTATTTTAAATGATATTATTACTTTCGTAAGAATACTTCACCGTAAAAAGATCTATAGGTTTTTTCCTTAATTTGCACACCACTAGAACTTTTGGAGAACTAAATCTGACATCTCCTTCCTGTTCCCCTTCCGTTCTTTTATCTTTCCTGTCAAATTTCTTAAAATAGTAAAAAAAATTTATTTTTCTTCGATAACACTAAGAATTTTAAACTTCTATAAAAAATAGTGCCACATATGGCACAAATGTGTTATGATAAAAACAGTAAGAACTAAAGAGTTTGAACAATGGTTCATTATTCAAACCTACAAAACTCAAGCTTTGATTGAAGCTAGAATATTTCGCATAGAAGAATATGGCTACTTTGGAGATTCTAAATATCTGTATAATGGTCTTCTGGAACTAAGATGGAAGAATGGATTAAGAATTTATTTTAGTAAAGTTGGTGACAATATTATTTTATTAATTAACGGGGGCAACAAAAATGAACAAAAGAAAGACATTAAAAGAGCAGAAGTTCTCCTTGAAAAATATACCTCATAGAAATTTAAAACCTAACGCAAAAGTCATAACAGTCTCGGCTTCCAAAAGACTCTCGAATAAAGACTTAATATTTCAATCACTTTGGGAATGCCTTATTGAACAAGATCTCACTTCATTTAAAGAAATTCTAAGAGCGCATATTGAAGCAGTCGGAGTTGAGGAACTCACAAAAAAATCTAAGACCTCTAAACGGACTATTTACAGAACGCTTTCAGAAAATGGAAATCCTACTTTAAAAAGTATTTCTCAAATACTTAGTGGGCTTTATAGTTAAGACCAGAAGGAAAGGATAGGAATAAGTTAACATTTTAGCGACTGATTTATAATTATGACTTTGACCATCTTTATAAAAGCATGATATTTATAATAATAGCTTAAAAGTTTTATACAACATACTGCAATAATTATATGCCAACTATATCAATGTTTTATGGTATCTTAATAAAAATGTTCTTTATGGATACCGAAAAGCATAACTTGCCTCATATACATGCTGAATATTCTGGTGAGGTAGCAGTTTACAGTATAGAAAATGGAGATCTACTTGCTGGTAGCATCCCTAAAAATAAACATAAATTAGTAGTTGCTTGGCTTGAAATTCACAAGGAAAGTTTACTAGCCGATTGGCAACTAGCAATAGAAGGCAAATCTTTATTCCAAATTAAAGGTCTAGAATAATGGGCCTAAAATCAATATCTCCTAATTCAGATTTCACACTAAACATAGAAACAGAAGATGGAAAAGCTGGAATATTTAGCATCAAGCCGTATTTAGAGTTAGAAGTTTTTAAATCATTAAACAATCTAAATGAATTTTTTAAAGTATATAATAGAAAATATTACATAGAGTGGCAGTCTGGTGCTGATTTGTCTTATGATACTATCGTTAAGCATACAGTGTTTAGATAGATGTAGCAAAAAACTCTCTCCTGAAAGAGGGTGGTACTGAAAAATCTCCGGAAAAAATTAAAACTTCCTGAAGTAATACTAATACAGCTAGCACTAAGAGATCAGTTAAAAAAAGAAGGGTTTGATTATTCGTTAAGTATTAGCTAACTTAAACTTTCTAGGTGTCATCAGTAAAAGACTTAAAGAACTAATAATTAAGAGTCGATATGAGTATTTTATATTTTATGACTTTGCCAAAAATTATATATAGCCCGAACTTGAATATTAAAAATCACATTAGGATATAACAACACAATAATCAGACAAGGCTTAGAAAAGGGACAAATTCAAATGTCAACTAAAGACATTATTCAGGATTATTTTACGTAGAGTAATCCTAGGTTATGTCTAGTTCTAACTCAGTGAGTAAGAGGTTGAGATGAAAGAGTTTTTTGTTTCGTATTTGATTTTTGACTGCAAAATTGGTCGGTCAATTTTCTTCGGAGACGTTACAGTTGAGGTTGGTTCAGATTTGAGAGGGAAAGAGCTTGTTGCAGAATTTAAAACAAGGATTTTTATCGAGCTCTCTCATTCAACTAATTCAGGAGAGCAAGATATGATAATGGAACAAGGCAATCGTATCATTATTCAAAATTTCATTTTGCTTGATTGAATTAGATAGTTTTTCCTATGCTGCCCTTGGATTATTTTCTGAGGGCACTTTTCTTCATATATTTTTTTATTGGTGAAGGTAAGTATTATTTAGTTTTACCCTCTTTCTAAAAGCAAGCAAAAATACTAATTATTCAAGTAGAGTCGATTAGTTAGACTTTCTTCAATTTTCAAAAAACTCTATCCAAAAAGAGGCTAGTACCGAAAAATCGCCCACCGAAAAATCGCCCATCTTTCATTAGGTACAAGCTTCGAATTTAGCTCATATTAGCAAGAATAATAAGAAATTAGCGATAACTAAAGAAAAGATTATTTACAAAAACATACTTACCATGTTATCATATTATAATAAGAGCAGTAATGGAACTGCATAGCTTTAAAAACAAAGGTTCTAGAGATATAGCTTTAAATTTAAACTCTAAAGAAGCTAGAAAGATCTTACCTCAGTCTCTCTTTATAGTTGCAATTAAGAAATTTAGATTTATAGAATCTGTTAGTAGCTTAGAAGAATTATCCAGATATAATTCGCTGAGGCTAGAAAAATTAAAGGGCAATAGAGTAAATTATTTTAGCATCAGAATAAATGATCAATATAGAATTTGCCTTAAAGAAGACAAATCTAAACTTTATGAAATAGAAATTATCGATTACCATAGATAATATGCCAAAAAGAATAATTAAAACACCAATACACCCCGGCGAATACCTCAAAGAAGAACTTGATTCTCGAGGAATTACACAGACTCTTTTTGCAAAACATATCGGGATCAATAACTCCTATCTCAGTGACATCATAAACGGTCGAAGAGGGGTAAGCGCGCTTATGGCTGTAAAAATCGGGAAAGCCCTAGGTGTAGACCCACAAACTTGGTTAAATCTTCAAAATTCATTTGATTTAGATTCAATCGATCAAGAGGAGATTGATATTGAAGAGATTGCTGCATAAACTAATCTAACATCTTCTTCCTGTTCCCCTTCCGTTCTTCTATCCTTCCTGTTTTTTTATATATAGAAAACAAAGTATGTCGGAGGTCTGAATAGATCTCCACTAGTTAAAGATTTAAATAAAGATGGGAAATTAGAAGTTACCATTCCATATAGTAGCGGGATTGTTATATTAAATGGTTTAAATGGAGAGCACATCAGCTGCAATACCAATCCGTGTACTAAGCCATTATTTCATACTGGTGGATATACAACAGGGACTCCGGTACTTTCAGAAGAAAAACAAAATGGACTCAGCGATATACTTTTCTTAGGACAACAAGGACTAAGCCCGGCGGTAGTTAGAGTAAGTCCGACTTTTTAAAAGTTTTTCTATAATACTTTTAAGCACTATAAATAAGCTTCTTCAAGTTTGCTGTGTTTACTTATGATTTGGAAGTGTTTATCGCAGTGCAGTAAAAAATATTTTTTCTCTATAGCTCTTGAGGCTATTAAAATATCTATTGTTGGAATAATATATCCTTTTCGTCTTAAAGAGTAAGCTAGGCTATAAATTTTTTCCCAGTCAACATCCGCTACATAATCTACTATTAGACTTTCAAATTGCTTTTTTAGAGCATTATATTCTTTGGGATTCTTTGCTCCTTGAAGGAGCTCCATGATTATCTGAGGTAAGATTACACAGTTGCTATCCTCAATCGCATTTGAAATTAATTTAACAGATTCTTTATCTAGATCACCTCTGAATGACTTAATCCAAATAGAAGAATCAATAAGTACTTGCTGAGAAGACATACTACTTTACTTTTTAATACTTCTCATTTTCTTTAAGTCAGAAAGCGAAAGTCCGAAGTCTGCTCCAGTTGAAATTCTATCAATAAGCATTTTTCTGCGAGCCATTTTTATGTACTCTTCAAGCGCAACTACAATTGCTTTCTTTTTAGTTTTACTTTTAGAAAGTATTTTTACTTCTTCGATAATGTCATCTGGTATCTCGTAAGTAGTTTTCATAAGTATATAGTTTATAGCTGTATTTGTATTTATAATTGTAGACTAAAAATATATACTTTTCAACAAAAATTTGCTGTTTTAGCTTTTTGAACCCCTGAGACTTTTTTTTAATCTAAATTAGATATAGAAGATGACTATCTGGGAAGAGGAATGTCTGGGTTTTTTATTTTTTTAGTGTTTATAGTCACATGTAATTTCTGACTTAGAGTAGAGTTCATATTTTATAGATTCTACTCTAGGTCAGAGTGGCTTAGATGGATGTTTAGTAGACATCTACACTTGTTTTTAGAGAAGGGAGTTGACCATGGTGCACACGGTACTACTCAGTGCTGTCGTCGCTAGGAATGAGAGAGGATTTCTTCTGTCAACAGAGGAAGTTCTAGCTTATGTCTTTAAGTATGGCTTGGAGTCATATTTAGAGGACCGAGAACTTATTTGCGTTGCTTTTATCAGGCTAACGGATGAGGGATCGGCCGCCGAGCGCGACAAGAGGCTTTTGGGTATCTTCGGGTATTCAAAAGTTTCGGCATCTATTCCAAATTGGGCTGCACCTGAATAGGGGCGCTTAAGTAGGAGTAGAGGTTAGTTTACTAGAGTAGGATTGGAGAAGGAATGGTTTAAATCTCTGGATGTGGTTTAGCCATTCCTCTCTCCTTACCAAGATAATACTATTTACTCTGGATTATAAGTATTAAATGTACTTAATATTTTTTTTGATCTGTGAGCGTAAGATAATAATACTAGTTTTTGCCCTTGCAAGCTCCCCTCGCATTAGTCTGCAAAGAATTTTTTTTGCATAGCAAAAAAATTTCCAGCCTAATTGCTCCACCACCACAACCCAGAACCCCGACGGGACTGCAAACAAGTATTATTATCTCACGCTCACTTTGTTAAATTAATCTTAATTTAAATATTCTTATTTTATACTTGCTATAATTTCAAATTATAAGCATCGGATAAGAACACTGGCTTAATCATTTAAAAAAGATATTAAAGAGAGAAGATCGTTCATCATGAAACATTCTTCTCAGGAAATTTTTTAGAAATTTCTTCAACAACCATTTGAAACATTATCCTCGAGCAGCTTTGATAGTTGCAGCTTCAGGGATTAAATGACCAAGAGTTGGAGCAACCCAAGCTAAGCCAATTAGAGGACGAAGAGCAAAATTAGCTGTCTCCTCATCTGTAAGATCACCTGCCAATGCTAGTGTCATACAGTTTGAACAAACTTGAATCGCGGAAGGCGCAAAACAAAGTTCGCATAATCCAGGCTCGCTATGACACTCCAGTGGTGCGCTCTCAATAACTTCCGTAACTTCTTTTACCGTTGTTCCAACAGCTTTAGCCATCTTAGCTAATAACTCTTCTCTGTTCAGCATAAAAACCTCCGTAAGAAACCTTGTTGATGAACGATCTTAACTTAACGATTATAAGCAAGATTTGATTTGAAAGCTAATGAATTAAAAAAGCGAAATAATATGATTAATTTCAGGTAGTTAACTCAAATACTCAGATACTCGCAAAAAAATTCTTTTTTTAGCGATAACCAGAGGAATAACTAATTTTATTAAATCTTATGTTCCTCAATTTAAATAAATCAGAATCTTTAAAGTATGTTTCTATATTTTTTATTACCGCACTAGCTCATTATATTTTTGTTAGCTGTGCTATTTTAGATAACGCTGTGGCAGACGAAGATAATGATCGTTCCGCAGCAGAATTTTTAAGTGACTATGATGGGGATGGGGTTAATAATTTAACTGAGTTACTAAAGGGCACTAATCCTTATTCTAATAGACTACTTGATGAAGATGGTACTAGTATCAGTAGTCCAACATATACAATGTGGAATGGATTTTTAAATCTAATAAATATTTTAGAAATATCTAACCCAACTGCAAATGATATTGTTGTAAAAGTACAAATCTATGACATTCAAGGAAATAAGGGTGCTTCAATAAGCACTAGGACATTAAAGCCTGGTGAACAACAAGATATTATTTTAAATCAATTAAAACCAGGCTTTTCTGAGAATAGCTATGGGTTAGTTTCTCTGGAATATCAGGGAATCATTAGCGCAAGACTCAGCATGTATAAGAATAAAAAAGATGGCTCAATAGAATTTGCTTTTTCACTACCAGTCACTGCACCTACTATCGGAAATTCTTGGACTACATTTAATACCTTCAGACCCAATCGTAGAGCTGACCAGAGTAATTACTTAGTAGCAAATTGGCTTAGTATTGTTAACTTAGATAATGCTACTAAAAGCTTTAAGCTAAAATACTTTGCACTAAATGGAAGTTTATTAAAAGAAGTCGATACGGTTTTAAACTCAGGGCAAAGAAGAGATTTTGATGGTGGGCATCTTTTATTAGGTTCTGACGCTGTTGGTTCTATACAAATTATTCCTAACGATCAAAAAGCGCCTTACTTAGCGCAATTAAATCGATATGGTTACAATAGTAGTAATGCAAATGCTGATCAGGGATTTAAATTTGCTTTTCCTATTGAAAGCGCAAAGGGGTCTAAAAATAAAGTTTATCTATCGCCAATAAATTCTAAGGGTGATCAAAATTGGCTAGAATTATTGAATCCAAATAATATAAACCTAACATTTAAAATAAAAATTTATAATGAATCAGGCGCACTTGTAAGTTCTAATAATTATACACTTGGCGCGTTTCAACAAATGCTCTTGGATAATAGTAAGTTTTTTATCGAAGGGAAAAACTCACTAATTGAAATAGAACCTGATAATAATCTCCCTATTATCTCTAGACAAATGACTTATCAGTATAAAGCAGACGGGACGCTTTGGTCTATTTTTGGAAATGCTGCACGGGAAGCGATAGAGTCATCAGAAATTCATAGCTATAATCTTTTCCTTGGAATGGAAAATTATTTAACTATATCTAATCCTACTAAAGATGAGGCTAAACTAAATCTATCATTTGATAATAAAGAAAATAAAATAGTTTGGCTTCCAGCATATTCGACTATTTCTTATCCGCTTCATAATAAAAATATATACGGACTAGATGCAAATACTTATGGAACAGTAAAAATAACTACTGTAGGCAATAGCAGAGTAGTTACTTCTTTTCTTAGAACTTCTAAAAATAGCTTTTCCTTTCCTACAAAAGCATTAGGGCCGATATCACAAGGTGGGAATATTAGTAATCTTAGAGTATGCGATCCTACGAAAGGTAGATTTGAGAAAGAGCCTACTCAAACTGGGTACCCTACAGATGCAGCTCTATCAAATGCACCACTATTGAGTATTAATGATATCTGCGGAAAGTTTTATGAGCTAAGATTCTTTAGTAAATACTTAAGCACACTTGGTATTACAGTCGCATTTTATAGACTATATGATTATGAATTTAGCGAAAATGGAGAAGTTTTTATTAAACAAAGTGTTAAAGTAAAAGATAGCAAAAGTGGTTGTAGGGACTATGAGGAATTTACAGACCACAAAGGTTATTGGCTTTTTAAAAATGGAGAAATATTTATTTACTTTCCTAGTGAATCAATAAGCTACGACTGTAAAGGAAAAGAAATTACAAAAAGTGCTTGGACTGGATTTTTTGTACTACCAGCCTTAGAAGGAGTGACGGTAAAAAATTTTGATTCATTTGAAAATACAGTAGGAGAAAAAGCATTGCTGCTTCTTGGTGATAGATCGTTTATCGATGACTTCTACGAAGAAGATTACGACAATATGAAAACTTACCTACCAGAGGTGTCGATACTACAGAGGTAATGGAAGTAATAAGAATAAAAAATGACGATGGGTGGACTTGAACCACCGACCCCGAAATTATGAGCTTCGTGCTCTAGCCAGCTGAGCTACATCGCCTTATGTATCATTCAAAGAGAATCAACTCTTAAATTGGAGCAGACACTACATAAATAATAATTAGTTCTCAAGTGCTGGCGCTGAAGTATGTGGGGCATATGATATTTTTAGGTAATATTTTTATTTACCCCCTTGTAGATATTAACTAGTAATGCTAACAACTAATCGTTACTTTAACTTAGTTGAACTAGTTGTTATATTCACAAATTTAAGTACGTAAGTATCTATAATTATTAAAGATCTAGGAGCCTAAGCGCAAATGAATTCAGCCCATGCAACAATCTTACTAGAAGATCAGATATTAGAAGAACTGAACCCAATCTCAGAAGATAACCAGACTGAAAAGTCTTCAATTAATAGAACTGCAACTAGTAATGCTGTAGTTTCCAAAGGGCGTACTAAATTAGAGATTTCCCTATCAAAACTGTCGGAACTAGTAGCAAACATCGCCGAAGCTTATAGCGCAGTTATTTTTGTTGCAGATCCTAAAAATAAAGTTTTACATCCCCTAGCCTTCCACTCTCTTAGTAGAGAATTTATTTCTGAAATACAAATTCCTTTTGGTCATGGGCTAGTCGGTTGGACAGCGGAGAACAAAGTAAGAATTGCAGTTTGTCCTTTTGATAAAGATGCACGTACGCTGTTATATTATAGTGCTGATCAAAGTCTGAAAAGTTTTATCGCAGTACCTATACTTTCTAAGCAAGGAGATCTTATTGGTGTCATCTCTTGTGACTCGAAAAAGAATTATGCATTTCCTAAAATTACAGAAAAAGTTCTAGTAGACTGTGCTGTTCAAGCAGAGATACTTATAGACTTACATACTGCTAACGAAGAGCTAAGCAGAAATACACCGAGAAAAAATACTGAGCCTTTAATCAATATCTTTAATGCGTCATTATCAGAAGCAAAAGTAGAATATAATTTATTTGATAAAGTTCTTCAATTACCTCAAGAGCTTGTTACTAGAGATGCTATTAGTTGTTTTATCAACACACATGAGGGCTTTGGAGATGCAAAGTTCTATAGTGCTGCAAAGGATAAAAGATCTGAACAACACTTAGTTGATCTAATCTGTAAACATAAGAAAATAAGATCTCAAAATAAAGATGTTCATGTTCTTCCTAGTGAAGAAATTAGATCTAGATCTTTCTTAGCTGTACCTTTTTCTGCTTTTGGTGCTGAAGCTGGAACACTTAATGTTCTAAGCGCTCCGTTTTCTGCATTTTCTCCTGAGGATATTTCAAACTTAGAAAGAATCGCTAAGCAAATCGGCACTGAGTTAGAATATTTAAGACTAAAGGAACTATCTAAGGTAAGGCAAGTTGGACCAAGTATGCTTCCTTGGAGACATTTTATTGGAAGAATTTTAGAAAATAATAAGAACTCGACATTCACAACTCCTAGTCTTCTAAGAATTCAACTTGAAGACCTGCATGGACTTGAAGTTAATATTGGTGTTCAAGCGACTACTGAATTACTTGATCAAATGCTTAGATACGCACAGCAACTAACAGGCTCAGGTCTTCAAGTAAGTGCTCCTTACGGGACTACTATCTATGTATACGGAGAAGAAAATCCAGTATCAATGGTTGGTAAAAGAATCTCTAACCTTTTATCTAAAATTGACAATACTACCTTACAATCTGCAAAGGCATCTTCTCTTAAAATAACTGAGTCTATTTTAGGTAGATTAAAAATTGATATTGCAAGTTGTTCAAATTTAAAAGCTAATGGAATACAATCAGAAGAAGCTATTATTCTATCTAGATTAGCTCCATTAAACCATACTCATAAGGTGGAGATCCATAAACAGGAAGTTCATAAACTTGAGACAGCGCAAGAAATTACTCAAGACAAAGAAACAACTAAGACAGAAGAGCTTGTAACAACTTCAAATACAATCACGCCAAATACAGTTAAGCCGAAAATTACTATCAAAGGGCCTGATGAATATAGAAGATCACCAAGTGTTAAGCTAACAGAGAATAATTTTACCCTAGGAGCCAGAAAAAAGAATGAAGAATTACGAGACAAATTCTGGAAGTAAAATCTCTGGAAGCAAAATAAATAATGACTTTGACTTAATTCCGCTTTTTGAAAGATCAAATAAGGGTGCTGTTAAGTCTAGTATTACAAAAAAAGAAAAGCCAAAAACTAGAGAGTTTATTAGTAACCTAGTAAAAGCTAAGTTACCAAGCTCTTGGATGGGTCAAGATTTAGCAATGGATCTAGGTACCGCTAACACCCTTATCTTCATGAAGGGAAAAGGTATAGTATTAAACGAACCAAGCGTTGTCGCAATTAGAATAGATGACCGTAGTGCAGTCGCTGTCGGGAAAATGGCTAAGGAAATGTATGGCAAAACTTCAGATAAAGTTACTTGCATACGTCCTGTTAAAGACGGAGTCATCGCAGACTTTGATACTACGCACTTAATGATTAAAGAATTCATTACTAGAGTGACTAGTAGATGGCAAATAAGGAAACCTAGATTAATCATTTCCATTCCTTCTGGAGTGACAATGGTTGAGAAAAGAGCTGTTATGGATGCGGCTTCTGCAGCAGGCGTAAGAGAAGTGCATTTAATAGAAGAGCCAATGGCTGCCTCTATTGGATCTGGCATGCCTGTCATGGAATGTGGTGGGAATATGGTAGTAGATATCGGGGGCGGTACTACAGAGATAGCTGTTATCAGCATGGGCGGGACTGTTTATTCAGAGTCCCTACGCATAGCAGGGGATGAGATGGATGAGGCGATTCAGCAGTTTATTAAAAGAGCTTTTAATTTACAAATTGGTATCTTTGAAGCTGAGCGAATTAAAATGAATATCGGATCAAGTATGCCGATGTCCTCTGCTAGAGAGATGGTTGTATTTGGGAGAGATTTACAGACAGGAGTACCAAGAGAACTAATAGTAGATGATACAACTATTAGAAGAGCACTTAAAGAACCTGTTGGGGCGATAATCGAAGGAGTTCATAGAGCATTAGAGAAGATCAATCCAGAACTAGCACATGATATCTTAGACCGTGGAATATACTTAGCTGGGGGTGGATCTCTTCTTGCCGGACTACCTGAGAGACTAAGTCTAGAGACTAATATAAAATTTAGAAGATCTCCTGATCCACTGACTGCGATAGTAATGGGTAGTGGAATGGTAATTGAAAACTTTAAAGATTTAAAAAGTGTGCTGATATCTTAATGACTAAAATAAAATTTTTAAATTTTGTTTGTTTGTTTTTATTAGCTTCTTGCAGTGACTCTACAAATAGAGCATTGAGACAAGAAATAGATGGTAAGGGTAATTTAAGACTGGATTCATCAAATCCGTACTTAGCACCGAATGCTTTTCTTAAGGAAGAAGCGAAAAGTAGCGAAGTATTAAAAGGATTTTTAGCACTAAAAGGAAACCCCGTTAGCCTTGAGTATGAAAGAGGATTATTTGGAGGACAAAATTTAGTTCTTCAGTATAATAATAACGAGTCGTATAACCTTAAAAAAAGTTCTGGTGATTGGATTATAAATTCTAATTCAACAAAAGAAGAGAATGCTGATACTAAAAATCCTACTGCTCTTGATCTAACTCCGGTAGCCCCGATAATTGATAATAAAATTATAGAAACTAAAGTACCAGAGCCAGAGAGATTAGAGACTGCGAAATTAATTAATGCGAAGTTAGATACTAGCAGTAAACAAACACCTACTATTCAGACAGATAAGTATCATACAGTTGAATATGGCAATCAGAATATTAAATTTCTTTCAGTTTGGTACACAGGTACAGAACTAAATGCGACTAGAATTTCAAGAATAAATTCACTGAACGATCAAGAACAGTTAATAATTGGTCAAAAAATACGTATTCCTTCGTATCTTTTAAAAAGAGAAGATAATCCAAGTTTTTCAGACCTAGAAGCGTATCAGCAGAGTATTAAGAATTAAGAGTCTTAAGAATTAGAAGTAGCTAATTTTAAAGCTTCTTCAGCTATCTTATCAAGTGCGACTACATGATCAATAGCACCTTCTTCAATTGCAGCTTTTGGCATACCAAAAACTACACAAGTAGCTTCATCTTGGGCGATAGTTTTTGCACCTGAATCCTTAAACTTTCTCATCCCTTTTGAACCATCTCGGCCCATTCCTGTTAACATTACACCAATGCCGTTTTTACCTAAAGCAGTAGCAGCAGAGTTAAATAATACCTCTACTGATGGTCTATGTCTTTCAACTAAGGGGCCATCTTTAACGTCAACAAAATATTCCGCTCCGGAGCGTCTTATTAAAGTATGTTTATTACCAGGTGCGACTAGAACTAATCCAGGTACAATTTTATCTCCATCTTTTGCTTCCTTAACTCTTACATCGCATAAGGAATCAAGTCTTTCAGAAAATGATAGTGTAAATCCCTCAGGCATATGCTGAACGATAACCGTACCTGGAGCATCTTTTGGAAATTTTTTAATAACATGCTCAATTGCTTTAGTCCCACCAGTTGAAGCTCCAATTACTATCACTTTATTTGTTGTCATCAATAAAGGTTTAATTGGTGTAGATACTAACTTACTTTCTGCTGCAGTGTCTTTCAGAAAATTTTTGACTCTATCTTTACTCTGGTGAGCTGCTTTTATTTTCTCAACTAGTTCAAGCGCCATGTCACCAATAGAATATGCACTACTAGGCTTAGATAAAACTTCTATTGCTCCAGCATCTATTGCCTGAAGCGCTACTTCGGACCCTTCCTTTGCTAATGAAGAAACTATTATTACAGGAATGGGATGATGTATCATTAACTTTTTTAAAAAAGTTATTCCATCCATTCGTGGCATTTCGATGTCAAGCGTTATGACGTCTGGTTTAAGCTCTAATATCTTATCTCTTGCAATATAAGGGTTATGGGCTGTACCAACTACACTTATACCTGGGGCATTATTCAACTCACGCTCTAGCGTTTGCCTAACTACTGCGGAATCATCAACGACTAGAACTTTTATACTCATATTAAATTAAATCCCCACTCTAAAACCAACCTTACAATCATCTGCTGAAAAACTCGTAAAATCACTAACATCTATTCTTGACTCTAACTCTTTAGTACTAAGTCTTTCAGCTTCTGGTAATATTAAATCAAAAACAAGATCGCTACCGAAAGCAGCTGTAACAAAATTACCTGTCAAAACGTTTGTCATCTCACGTAATGAATCTAAACATTCTTCTTCAGAAGGCTGAGCTTCTTCTTCTAAACCAAGTAAGTTCTTACATAACATTATCGCAAAATCTTTTGAACATACAGCCTCGATAGTACCTTCTATAGGTCCTTTAAAAATCATTCTAGCGATATAAACTTCATTATCTTTAGCGTTAAAAATATCAGAAATATCATCAGCTGACTCAACCAACATCATCGCCCAGTCTTCAAGTGCAGTTACACTGACTTCTCCTAAGGCTTTTTCTACTTCTTCTTTTGAAATCTTACTTAAATCGCTCATGACTTTCCTCCTAATACATTCGAAATAGTCTCACTTAATGTCTCAGGTGTAACTGGCTTTCTAATAAATGCTTTTACATCCATTTCAAATAATTGATCTTGTCTTTCTTTACTACCTTCAGTGGAGACTATAATAACTGGAGTAAGATTTAATGAAGGATCGGCGCGAACTACTTTCATAAATTCCATACCGTTCATTATTGGCATATTGATATCCAAGAATATAAGATCTACCCATTCCTTTTTTAGGACATCAAGACCTTCCTTACCATTATTAGCCTCTAGAACATCAGATATTTCAATATCTGTAAGCTCCAGAGTCTTTTTCATCATTCGCCTTACAATCAGCGAATCATCTACTAGTAATATTCGATATGCCATATTATCCTCTATCTTTAAATTTACTGCCCTAAAATTCTATTATTTCGCCAGCTACTTTAACTTGAGCTTTTCCTGTAGCTGCATCTAGGAAAATACTTCTCGATGTCTGTCCTCCAACATGCTCACCTTTGATCAAAAGTGAATTCTTCCAAAGTAACTTACGAAGAACTGTAAAATTCTTTTTGCCTATTTCAAAAACTCCATTTACATCATTTATACTTGCGCCACCTGCTACATATATTTGCAGTTCTTTCTTAGTAGCCCCTTTTTCTAGAAAAATAGAAATTAGTTTAGTTACGCCAGTATCAACATACATATATGGGTTTTCAGCAGCTTTGCCCTCATCAGACTTTGATAAAGGTAGAAGACAATGAACCATTCCAGAAATTTTTAAACTAGGAGCATATATTCCTACCCCAACACATGAGCCTAGATGTGGTGCAACGAGAATAATATCATTACCTTCACTAAAGTGACATTGTGCGATGCCTACATTTTTGTACTGTGAATGTTTTAATGGTGAATCCAATTTATTTCCTATAGATTGAATTGCCCAATGAGTTAAAGGAATGTTCTATTCCCAAAAGATTCTCAGAGTGACTTAATATTAATACTCCACCTACTGGCAGCAAGCGATAAAATTCATTAATAACTTTTCTTCTGACATTAATATCAAAGTAAATCATTACATTTCGACAAAAGATGACGTCAATAGGGCCTTTTAATGGAAAAGGAATACTTGAAAGATTAAGTTTTTTAAAATTATAGTAAGACTTAAGTTCATCTATAACCGTATAATAATTATCACCGGAATAATTATTTAATTCAAAATATTTTTTTAATAAATGAGGTGGTACGCCTGAAACTTCATTAGTATTATATGTACCTTCGAAAGATTTTTTAAGAACGTCCGTGCAAATATCAGTCCCTAAAATTTTAACATCTGGGTTTGAATTGCCTAGATTTTCTTTTAAAACCATTCCAATTGTATAAGGCTCTTGTCCACTAGAAGCAGCGGCACACCATACTCGGATTGATTTTTTACCAGTATCTTTCCATCTCCTGACTACTTCCGCGAAATAATCAAAATGAGCTTGCTCTCTATAAAAATATGTTAAATTTGTAGATACAACATCAATTAATTTTTCTAGTTCCGTAGAAGAATTT
Source organism: Pseudomonadota bacterium (assembly GCA_027487795.1). Taxonomy (GTDB): domain Bacteria; phylum Bdellovibrionota_C; class UBA2361; order SZUA-149; family DAOLCO01; genus JAIYCX01. The sequence goes on from JAIYCX010000028.1 coordinate 15,489, forward strand.
TTTCTTACATATGTGATGTAAGACTCTGGAGTCTCTATTCCGAGAGCCCTCATTCTCTTAGTAATGCGATTTAACAAAAGAGCTTTCTTAGAATCTGCTAAAGAAATACCAGCTTCTTGATAAATTAAAGCCTGATACTCTTTGTAAGTAGAGTCTGAAATATCTCCAGTTAATCTGGAGAGCTCTTTGTAATTATCATCAGAACTAAGCAAGTGAGTAACCTCCAACTTCAGCTTTATTACTTACATAGCCTAATAGATGTGAATTAGTACTCGTATCATCTCTAGCGACTTGCACAAGAGATCGAACATCGATAATTAAACCAATATCTCCATTTGGCATAATTGCGCAACCTGCCACACCTTTTTGACTTTCAAACATAGGTCCGAGGTTCTTAATAACAGTCTGACAACTTCCGATGATACCATCAATCAAGAAAGCAACTTGCTCTCCTGAATTTTCAACAATTGTGATGATTCCATCTGAAGGTTCAACTATTCCATCTTCAATATTAAATACTTCTGATAATCTAAATAATGGTAGATGCCTTCCTCTAAAATGAAAAGTTTCTCCAGAATGCAAAGTAGTTCCTATCATTTCAGGTGTTGGACGCATTAATTCAACAATAGATAATGTTGGAAGAATGAATTTTTCTTTTCCTACTAATGCTTCAATACCTTCGATAATAGCTAAAGTAAGCGGTAGCTCTATAGTAAATGTTGTACCTTCTCCTAAAACAGATTTAATTCTTACTCTTCCTCTCATTCCCTCTATATTATTTCTAACCACATCCATACCAACACCTCTACCAGAAATATCAGTTACTTTTTCAGCAGTAGAAAAACCTGGAGCAAATATTAGCTCCATTATTTCCTGATCAGTTAGCTTCTGAGATGGATCAATTATCTCCTTTTCTATAGCTTTAGCTAATAATTTTTTAGGATCTAGTCCTTTTCCATCATCTCTTATAGTAATGACAATATTTCCACCTTCATGAGAAGCACTAAGTTCAATAAGACCCGCTCTAGGCTTACCTAAAGCTTCTCTATCATTAGGCATTTCAATTCCATGATCTAGTGAATTTCTCACCATATGCATTAGTGGATCACCTAGTCTTTCAATCACATTTCGATCAAGTTCAGTATCTTCTCCCTTTAGTTGAAAAGAAATTTCCTTGCCTAATTTTTTACTAGTATCCCAAACTAATCTTGATAACTTCTGGAATAATCCTTTAACTGGATCTAGCCTCATGGACATTCCAATATCTTGAAGTTCCCTTGAGAACTTTTCTACCTGATCAGACATTCTCATAATATCTTCATCAGTTGACATAGACTCTCTACATTTTCTAACTAACATTGAAGAATAGATCACCATTTCTCCGATCATCTCTCCTAAGGAGTCTAATCTTTCTGTATCAATTTTTACAAAAGTCTTAGCGACTGCGTTTTCTTTTTGATTATTAGCTTTTGCTCCAGATGATTTTTCTTTTGCATTAACTTCGGATGACTCAACATGTATTTCTTCTGAAAGTGCTTTAGTAGGAGCTTTGTCAATTTCTGGGATAATTGCAGGCTTAGATTCTACAGGTGCTGATTCCACGATAGTCTTAGGTGCAGCTGCACCCATTGGCTTTCCTTCAAAGAAAGCTTTTACATCGATTACAAAAGCTGTTACCTCGGCATCTCTCTGAACTCTACCACCTTCGTTCAATGCTTTTTGAGCTACTTTTAATAATCTTTTTTCGATATCAACGTATCTTAAGACTAATTCTTTTAGATCTTCGCAAAAAGTTCTTTTACCTGAACGTGCTTCATCTAAAATATTTTCTAGTAAATGTGAAGACTCATTAATTTCTTTTAAATTAAAATATGAGGAAGTACCTTTTAATGAATGAACTCCTCTAAAGACAGTATCAATGTCTTCAGGAGAAAAACCATCTTGTCTTTCTAAGAGTATGCTTTCTACTGCTTGTAAATGATCTTCTGCTTCTGCAATAAATTCTGATAACATTTCCGCATCAGCTTCTATTATATAAAATTCAGCTGGATCTTGAGATTTAGGACTTTCTTCTTTAGCAGCAGGAGTAGCAATCGGTGCCACTGGTATCGCAGCGACTGGTACATCTTCGACAATTGCAGTTTTAACTTCGGCCAATACTGGTGCTGCTTCTGTAATTCTAGCAGAAAGTAAAGATAAAGCAGCTTTTAATCTTTCCTCCTTCGGATAATCTGTTCCAGATGCTAATAGTTGAAGAGTAGTTAAAATCCACTCGGAAAGGCTCATTAGAGGATCTACTAATGAATCAATCTCTTCTGTGTTAACTGAAATAAAAACTTTTTCAGCTACTTCTGATAAATCATCTATACCTAATTCACGACAATCAGATAATAATTTTAAAAAATAGTTCTCTACAGATTCCTTAACTATTTCTTTCGGAGTACCAACATTCAGTTGAATCTCGCTTAATTGATTTTTAATATCATTTACTAAATCTAAATGTAGAGAAAACATTCCTTCATAAGGATTTTGAAGTTTTTCTTCAACGACCTCTACAGGAGCAGAATCTTTTAATTTAGAGTCAACTTCGTTTGGAAATAAACTATTTCCAGCATTTGCTAAAAATGCTTGAGATGCTGCTGCAAAATCTTTTAAATTTTCGTATATCTCTTCTTTAGGTTTAGTTTTAGATTTTTCTAAAATTTGAGATGCTGATAATTTTATTCTTTGATTTTCTTCTATGTTTATTGCAAGAATAATTTGTCTCAAAGATTCAAGTGCAGCTTCATAACCTACAGAATCCTCAAGGTCTAACATCACGAGCAATAATGATAGCTCGTCTATTTTTTCATTCAAAATTGCAGACTCTGAATTTGAATTCTGCTGATTTACTATAATGTTATCTTCTGTCTCCACCTTTCAGCCCCTCTATATTTAACTATATTTTTTAGTTACTGAAATGCTTTAAAGCACTTCCAAGGGTAGTATCGACAGAATACGCTAATTTATTTACATAATAATTTTTATAATAGAGTTTTTTTCAAAAGTAAATCCCTATTATTTATAAGACCTTAGTTAACCTACTAACGGCCTCAAGAATGTTTTCCCTTGAATTAAAAGAAGAAAATCTAATATGACCTTCTCCACAGGGACCAAAACCAACCCCAGGAGTAGCTACTACTTGAGCCTCTTTAAGAATTTGATCAAAAAACTGCCAAGAATCTTTACCTGTTTTTACCCAAACATAAGGAGCGTTTACTCCCCCAGAACAAGTATAACCCTTAGAAGTAAATAAATCCCTGAGTATTTTTGCATTCTCCATGTAATGCTTTATCAACGCTGCTACTTCTAACTTACCTTGTTCAGAGTATACTGCTTCAGCTGCTTTTTGTACTGGATAAGAAACTCCATTAAATTTTGTTGATTGCCTTCTCATCCATAGCTGATGCAAAGAAAACTTTTCTCCCTGAGTATCCATTAGATATAATTCTTTTGGCACAACAGTAAATGCACATCTAGTACCAGTAAAGCCGGCAGTTTTAGAAAAACTTCTAAACTCAACTGCTACTTCTCTTGCACAAGGTATTTCATAAATACTTCTTGGCACATCAGGCTCCGAAATAAATGCAAAATAAGCTGCATCAAACATAATTATAGAATTATTAGCTTTTGCATATGCTACCCATTCAGCTAATTGAGCTTTGGAAAAAGTTGCGCCTGTTGGATTGTTAGGTGAACATAGATAAATTAAATCAGCATGAGTACTTGGAATACTAGGACAGAAGTTATTATCTGAGGTCGAATCTAAGTAAGTGATATTCGAGAAGTGACCTGCATTTTCTTTGCCTGCTCTACCTGCCATAATATTAGAATCAAGATAGACTGGATAAACAGGATCAGGAATCGCAACTTTAGTGTCTAAAGAAAATAATTCTTGAAAATTACCACTATCACACTTAGAACCGTCACTTACAAAAATTTCATCTGCTGAGATCTCAAGTCCAAGACTTTGATAATCATTCTTTGCTATTGCTTCCCTGAGAAAAGCATAGCCTTGCTCAGGGCCATATCCTTTAAAAGTAGAGGCAACTCCCATCTCATCTACTGCAAGTTTAAATGCCTCTCTACATGAAGCAGGTAAAGGTTCTGTTACATCTCCTATGCCAAGTCTAATAATTTTCGCTTCTGGATTTTCGGCTGAAAAATTTCTTACTTTCTCAGCAATTTGAGAAAATAAGTAGGATTGTTTTAGATCTTTGTAATTAGGATTTAATAGAGCCATATGAGTAAATTTTTATTTTTATAATAGATGTTTAATAAATGTTTCTGCGATAGAATTCCAGTCGTTCAGTAAAACTCCGGTTGAAGACTTCTTTGATATACTTTCATAGAGCTCCGTATTTTTAAGTAGCTCGTTAAAAGTATTAGCAATATCTTCGATTTCACATATAATTCCTGAGCCTATTCTCTTAACTTCAGAAGCAACAAAACCACTGTCTGATAAAGTAACTAAGGGCTTAGCGCTGCCGCATGCTTCATATGTTACGAAGCCATAGTCTTCATCAAATGGCCCATAGTATACAGAAAAGCAGTTAGCATATAAGTCCAAAAGTGCTTCCTCTGAAATACCTTCAAGGAAACTTATTCTTTCATTTGCGATTTGATGTTTATTGATTAGAGTATTTAAGTAATCTTTATAACCAGGCTCATCAGGACGACCGACGATAACTAACTTTAAATTATGTGATATTTTTGGTAAGGCCTCTATTATTAGATCGACTCTTTTTGGAGTACAAAGCCTTCCAACATAAAGAATATAATCTCCTTTTATACCAGTTTTAAATTTCTTATCCCAAGGCAAAGGTGGATGAAGTACTTTTGATTGTAGCTTATTAAAATCGAGAAGGCGAGCAGTCACATTCTCTGAGATTGTATAAATTTCTTTGCTTTCACTTAAAGCAGTATTATCTCCCCGAATAATAGCACTACGAATAGACTCATCTACTGCGCCGAAATCTCCATACTTTGTACCTACTAATTCATAAGCTTGCCTGTGTTGATGTAATAACCATGGTATCTTACAATCATGCTTAACGTAGTACGAAGGAAATTTCAATGGAATAACCATATCTATTTTTCGTCCCGAAACAAAAGATAGATCTTGAGCTCTCCAAAGGGCTGCTTGTTCAATAAGTTTAGTTTTAGGTTCTGGAAAGAAAGGGATAGAAAAAAGATCCGCTTCATGGCCAAGTTTATTAAAACTAGAAATTAATTTCTCTGTCAGTAACTCAGCACCGCCTCTAGAAAATGGAATTGAAGGTGCTAATACTAGAATGGACTTCTTTTTCATAAAAATTAGACTGTTGCTATTTAGTAGCTTTCAAACACTCTATTATAGAGTCATATCTTCTTTCAAAATTTGAAAATTCACTGTCCACTTTATTAACAGTGCTCCAAAATATTTCTCCGTCTCTATGATCTATATATTGAGAAAGTTTATTACATAACCTAACCATTTCGGCTTGATAAGTTTTTTCTCTCTCTAGATATTCCTTGAATATAACATTAAATAAAAATGCCTGTAATTTTCTTTTAAAAAAACATATTACTGGGCCTAGTACCCTTCTATGCGAGGTATATTCCGTTCTCTGATCCCAGTTATTCCAATTTAGATTTATATATCTTAATTCATCAGAGGTCAGAGGGCAGCTATTAGCTTGCTGACTATAAGACTTGTATGACATTGAATAAGGCTTAGTATGTGGCTTATCGATTGTTTCAATTTCATTTAAAAGCCTTGCTTTTAAATGTTTAAGTTGATCTTTAAGTTTTTGGTTTTCCATTAAATTTAACTTACTTATTATATAAAAATAAGTAATAACAGAAATTGTATTTATCTAAAATAAAAAAGGACCCATAAAGGGTCCTTTTAATAAATACTTCTATTTCTTCTATAGTTAATTTAGAAGAGATAGGGCTAGGGCTGGCTGTTGATTCGCCTGACCTAATATTGCAGCTCCAGCTTGTTGTAAGATATTTAATCTTGTCAACTTCGCTGCTTCTTCAGCCACGTCTACGTCTCTTATTTGACTTTCCGCCGCTGTAAAGTTTTCTCTCGCAACTTGTAGATTATTTATCGCTACGTTAAGTCGACTTTCCGCCGCTCCTAAAGTACCTCTACTTGTTGTAAGTGAGCTAATCGCAGTCTTTACCGCATCTAGTGCACTTAATGCCGCGCCCTGTCCACCAGAACCAGCTGCATTTAATGAGAAAGTTAATACTTCAGAAGCAGTTCCGAGACCTAAGGACTGTAAAGTACCTTGAGTTCCCGTAAACGATATCTGAGAGTTAGCTCCAGAATCAAATCCTACTTGAAGAGATACAGAAGATCCACCAGAAAGTAGTTGAATTCCGTTAAAAGAAGTAGTTCTCGCGATACGTGTTATTTCAGAACCTAAAGATGAAAACTCGTTTTGTAGAGCGGATCTTTGAGTTCCTGATAAAGTACCGTTTGCACTTTGTTCAGCCAATTCACCCATTCTCTGAAGAACGTTTCCTATTTCATTTAACGCTCCGTCAGATATACTAATTAAAGAAATACCATCATTCGCGTTTCTTATCGCGACTGAAGCTATTCTTGAATCAGCTCTTAGTGAATCTGCAATTGCTAATCCCGCAGCATCGTCCTTAGCTCTAACGATTCTCAAACCTGAAGATAGCTTTTCGAATGTTTGTCTTAGGTCTGCGCTTGATTGTCCTAACCTTCTTTGAGCATTCAAAGAAGCGATGTTAGTATTAATGGTAATGGCCATAGTTTTCCTCCTTGAAACTATTACCTCTTAGATATTACTTCCCTCACAACAATACGCTCTCAGAACGCCCACTTTCCCAACAAATATACCAAGGGGTACAACAGTTTTTTTGTTCCTAAAATTCATTGCAAATGCAACTTAAGGAGTTAATCGGTAGGAAATAAAAAAAGCTTTAGTAATATTTCTTACCAAAGTATGTTTTTTTGTTTTTTTAATAATTTTTATAAAAATTCAATAAAAAAAGGACCCGTATAGGGTCCTTTTAGATACTTCTACTGCCTCTGTACTTAATTCAGAAGAGATAGAGCTAAAGAAGGCTGTTGATTTGCCTGTCCTAATATCGCTGCTCCAGCTTGTTGCAAGATATTTAATCTTGTCAACTTCGCTGCTTCTTCTGCTACGTCTACGTCTCTTATTTGACTTTCCGCCGCTGTGAAGTTTTCTCTCGCAACTTGTAGATTATTTATTGCTACGTTAAGTCGACTTTCTGCCGCTCCTAAAGTACCTCTGCTTGTAGTTAGTGAACTAATCGCAGTCTTTACAGCATCTAGTGCACTTAATGCTGCCGCTTGTCCAGCTGCGCCTGCCGCATTTAAAGAGAAAGTTAAAACTTCAGCTGCCGTACCTAAACCAAGTGACTGAAGTGTACCTTGAGTTCCGTTAAACGATATTTGAGAGTTAACTCCAGAATCAAATCCTACTTGAAGAGACACAGATGCTCCTCCAGATAGTAATTGAATACCGTTAAAAGAAGTAGTTCTCGCGATACGACTTATTTCCGAACCTAAAGATGCAAACTCATTTTGTAGAGCTGATCTTTGAGTCGATGATAATGTACCGTTTGCACTTTGTTCTGATAATTCACCCATTCTCTGAAGAACGTTTCCTATTTCATTTAACGCCCCGTCAGATATACTAATTAAAGAGATACCATCATTCGCATTTCTTATTGCGACTGAAGCTATTCTCGAATCAGCTCTTAGTGTATCTGCAATTGCAAGTCCCGCAGCATCATCCTTGGCTCTAACAATTCTTAAGCCTGATGATAGCTTTTCAAATGTTTGTCTTAAGTCTGCGCTTGATTGTCCTAACCTTCTTTGAGCATTCAGAGAAGCAATGTTAGTAGTGATAGTAATGGCCATAGTTTTCCTCCTTGAAACTATTACCTCTTAGATATTTCCTCCCTACCCTACTAGCCTACAAATGTGTGCTCCTTCAGCACCCACCACCCCAAATAAACTAAGGGGTAAAACAGTTTAATTATTCCTTTAATTACAACTTAGAGATTACATCGACCTTTTGAGAAATAAACTTTAATCTTTTTTTACTTCAAGTACTATTTTTTAATTTTTCAAATAAAAAAAGGATCTTAAAAGATCCTTTTAAAAAAGAATAAAATTCTTTTGCTATAAATTAAGCAATAAAATTAAAGTACTGCTTCTTTTAAAGCCTTACTAGGAGTAAGACGTACTCTTTTCTTTGCCTTAATCTTTATAACTTCACCAGTTGCAGGATTTCTTCCCATTCTAGCTTTTGACTGTCTAACTTGAAGTTTCCCAATACCAGGAAGCATGATTTTATATCCTTTCTTTAATGCAGCATGCACCATTCCAGAAAAACCATCATATACTATCTTAGCTTGCTTCTTATTTTCTAATCCACAGCTTTCAAAAATAGCTTCGATCAATTCACCTTGTGTGTATTGAACTCCATTCTTAGGTTTTGAAACCTTTACTACTTTTGCCTTTACAGGTGCTACTTTTGCGGTTGCTTTACTTGTTGCCAATTTTGACCTCCAATCATTATTTTACAAAGCTTTTATATTGCAAAGAAGTATCCGTATTCTTCAATGTTTTCAAGTATTAATTTTACTAAAACCAATTAAAATATGATCCAAAAGCTTTTTCCCTAATTCAGTGATAGCTAAAATCTCTATTTTCCTTTGTTCTTTAATATCATCTTGTGATTCTGAGGTAGATAAATAAGAAAAATTTAGATTGATATCGAAGATAAAATTAGGGTCAGAGACTAAATCATACCATTCGATTATATTATATCGGCGATCGAATTTACCAGACAGAGAGTCTGTGGATAAGTCAAAAATTTCATTATAATCAAAGGAACTATTAGTTCTTTGATCTGCCGCTTGCGCTATTCTATAAATATCACAGTGCCTAACAATTACTTTTTTTGCTGTTTCGTCAGTAAACTCGTATTCATTACAAATAGCATAACTCGGGCTAGTTACTATCTCTTGATACCCCAAAGCCCTAATTAAAAAACTAGAAAAGGTAGTTTTACCGGAACCTAGCGGACCTGATAGTCCTATATTAAGGCCCACCTTAGTAATGCGGGCTAACATATTTGCTAAATCTTCTAGTTCGCTAAGACCAAGCTCAAAAATAAAGCTTTTCTCGTCCAAGATCTATTATAATCCAATATCTTTTTGCACAGCATCAGTCACCCTATCCACAACCTGCCTGCAAAGATCACCAGACTCACACTCTACCATTACGCGAGCTTTAGCCTCAGTACCTGAGTAACGAAGAAGTATTCTGCCCTTAGATCCAAGTTCAAGTTCAGCTTCCTTTAAAACTTTGGAAGTTAACTTTAAGGAAGTAAATTCAGGTTTGTCAGAAACTTTCACATTTCTTAGTATTTGAGGGTATCTAGTAAATAGATTTCTGCATTCTGAGAGTTTCTTGTTTAATGACTTAGCCATACTGATAACTTTAAGAGCAGTTAAGAGTCCATCCCCTGTCGTATTATTTTCAAGAAAAATAACATGCCCGGATTGCTCCCCTCCCAAGAAAATACCATTTTCTATCATTGAAGATAAAACATATCTATCGCCGACATCAGATCTAAAAAAGTTAATGCCTTTTGACTTAAATAAATTCTCTAAGCCTAAATTGCTCATAACCGTCCCGACTATCCCGCCGCCCTTTAAAGCTCCCCTTTCTTGAAGAAACAAACCTGTAAAAGCTAAGATATCATCGCCATCAAAAAGTTGTCCTTTCTCATCGCATAACAAAACTCTATCAGCATCTCCGTCCAAGGCGATACCAACATCAGCTCCTATCTCTCTAACTTTTTGAACCAGCTGCTCAGGATGCAAACTGCCACAGTTTAAATTAATATTTTTTCCATTTGGCCGATCACCAATAAAGGTTGCCTCCGCTCCTAATTCAAAAAATAACTGCGGTGCTACTTTGTAGGCTGCACCATTTGCAGTATCGACAACAACTTTTAGTCCCTCAAGACTGATATCATTATCAATACAGCTTTTTAAAAATACTATATATCTTCCATTAGCATCATCAATACGAAAAGCTTTCCCAATATTTTCAGGTTTTGCTCTTTTCTGATCTAATTCAGTACTAAGCATTAACTCTTCAAGCTCAGCTTCTTTTGCATCAGGTAGCTTAAACCCATCTCTAGTAAAAATCTTAATTCCATTATCTTCAAAAGGATTATGAGAAGCTGATATCATGATTCCAGCATCTGCCCTCATACTACGCGTAACAAAGGCGACCCCTGGAGTTGGAAGAGGTCCTACTAATAAGACATCCACTCCCATACTAGATATTCCACTTTCAAGTGCCGTTTCAAGCATATAACCTGAAATTCTAGTATCCTTACCTATTAAAATTCTACTAGTACCTTTTTTTTCTTTTCTAACTAGATAAGCTAATGCGCGACCTAACTTAAGTGCGGTTTCTGAATCCATTGGGGGTACGTTTGCTACTCCACGGATTCCATCAGTTCCAAATAATGTACCCATAAACTGTCTTTACTTTATTTACTACTTACTACTATTTTTTTCTGCTACTACTTTTTTACTGGACTTTACGACACTAGAAGTTTCTTTGACAATTTCAGGAGTATTTTCTGAGATATCTTCAACTATCTTTGCTTCTAGTGAAACGCTAATTATATTAACCTCAGGAATAGTATATTCACCTAATGGTTTAACCTTAAGATCTGTTTTGAAGTTTTCTTTTATATCCGTAATATCAATACTTTCTAATTCTACCTGAGATATTTTTTGAACTTCGTAAGAAGGCCCTTTTATAATAATACTTTCAGGGCTTACTACAGGAGTAGATAACTTAATATTTTTCGGGCTGCTGCCAGTTAAAGGCACTACTACGGGAACTCTTTTTTCAACTAGTTCTACAGTCCGAACTAAGACTCTTGCTGGTCTAGCACTTACTATTGAAACTCTTGGAGGTAAATTTAAACCTTCATAACTAACATCAACAGAAAATACAGGAGGAGCCTTTGCTGGAAATGGAATACTAATTTTTTGCTCTCTAGAAGCAATATGATCAACTAATGTTCTAGGACCTGTTATATCAATATTTGCTGGTATCCCCTCGTTATTATTTTCAGGTTCTATAATTAAACGATTACTTGGTACTGCTTCGAACTGAATAACTGCTGCAACTCTTCTAGTAATTGAATTATCTTGGCTATAAAAATAAACCTCTAACATAAGAGCTAATGCTAATGAGATTAATCTCAAGCTAGCCGTTCCTGTCTTTATAGATTCTCTTTTTGCCACTATCTTATTCTAAATTATTAGCACTACTTAATTATTCGATTCTTTAAAGTTAAAAAACTTAAAGAACTGTCTTCTTACTTGATTTCTTTTTTGCACTGAAAAAATTGTGATTCTATGTAGAGCAGTGTAAAGGGTTGATTCATTTAGATCTCTTGTAATTCTACCTTCTCTTATTAATGATATAGTACCTGTTTCTTCAGAAACAACTACTATCACTGCATCCGTTCTTTCTGACAAACCTAAAGCGGCACGGTGCCTTGTTCCTAAAGAAGAACTTAACTCTGGATTAAAAGATAGAGGGAGAACAGCACCTGCTGCAATTATTCTATCACCTGCGATAACTACGGCTCCGTCATGAAGAGGAGATGTAGGAAGAAATAATGATACTAAAAGTTGATGACTGATATGTGCATCTATTTCAATTGCGGATTCTGTAAATTCTTCTAAACCAACTTCTCTTTGTAGCACTATAAGACCACCAATGCGCCTGGCAGAAAGTTCACTTGTTGCTTTAGATATCGCTTTAACTGAAACCTCTAACTGAGCGCCCTCTTCTCTACCCAAACCTGGTATTAATCCAACTTTAGTTAAACCTCTTCTTAAGTCATCTTGAAATAAAACTACGATAACTAATATAACAGAGCCTAGGAAATTACCAAGAATCCAAGTAAGAGATGGTAAACCAACATTTACAGCTATGAGATAAAGTAATGTTACCATAGCTAAGCCTAGTAACATTCTTCCAGCTCTAGTTCCTCTTACTAAAAGTAATGTACGATAAATTAAATAATAAACTAAAAAAACATCCGCACTCGCTCTTAAGAACGTAAGCCAATTAAGATCGTATGAGAGATAAGAAAAGTTCATTAATTAAAAATTATACTGTATCTGATACTGGTGCAGCCTCAAGTGAATGAGAACTTAATTGATTCATAAGTGCCATCACTCTCTCTGCATCAAGAGTTTCCTCTACCAATAGAGCGTTAGCTAAAATTTCTAATTTCTCTCTTTGATCGATTATTAATTTTCTTGCTCTCTCTAGTTCAGTCTCTACAATTAGCTTAACTTCATTATCAATTTGAATAGCAGTACCTTCTGAATAATCACGGTTGTGACCGATTTCTCTACCTAGGAATACGGCTTCTTCTTTTTTACCATATGCTAGTGGTCCAAGTGAATCACTCATACCCCATTCACATACCATTTTCTTGGCAATATTAGTTGCGACAGAAATATCAGACTGAGCTCCTGTAGTAATCTGATTAAAAATAAGCTCTTCTGCAACTCTTCCGCCAAATGCGATACAAATACGATCTAACATATACTGCTTAGAATAAGTATGCTTATCACCTTCTGGTAACTGCTGCATAAGACCAAGCGCAACACCTCTTGGAACAATAGTTACTTTATGTACTGGATCAGCAGTCGGCAATAATTTTGCAATTAAAGCATGCCCAGCTTCATGATATGCCGTAACTTTTTTCTCATCCTCGGAAAGAACCATCGATCGTCTCTCCGCTCCCATTAAAATTTTATCTTTTGCATACTCAAAATGCTCCATAGTAACTTGTTCAGCATCTTGCAAAGCAGCCCAAAGAGCTCCTTCGTTAATTAAATTTGCAAGATCAGCTCCCGCAAAACCTGGAGTACCGCGAGCTAATTTTTGTAGATCAACATTATCAGAGATAGGCACCTTTGAAGTATGTACTTTTAATATTGCCTCTCTTCCTTTGATATCGGGAAGTGGTACTATTACTTGCCTATCAAATCTTCCTGGTCTTAGTAAGGCGGGATCTAGAACATCAGGTCTGTTAGTAGCCGCAATAAGTATAACTCCATCATTCGCTTCAAAGCCATCCATTTCAACTAAAAGTTGATTAAGAGTTTGCTCACGCTCATCATGACCACCACCAAGACCCGCTCCTCTGTGTCTTCCAACAGCGTCTATTTCATCAATAAAAATGATACATGGCGCATTCTTCTTACCCTTAAGAAATAAGTCTCTAACGCGTGAAGCTCCTACTCCAACAAACATTTCAACAAAATCAGAACCCGAAATACTAAAGAAAGGAACTCCAGCTTCACCAGCAATAGCCTTTGCTAATAATGTCTTCCCTGTCCCTGGACTTCCAACTAGTAGTACTCCCTTAGGAATTCTTCCTCCTAATTTTGTAAACTTCTTTGGATCTTTAAGAAACTTTACTATCGACTCTAAATCAGATTTTGATTCTTCAATACCGGCGACATCAAGAAAAGTTATTTTCTTAGAATCTTCTTCCATTAGCCTTGCTTTACTTTTTCCAAAGCTCATTGCTCGGCCACCACTTGACTGAAGCTGTCTCCAGAGGAACATCCATGCTGCGATTAAAATAATAATCGGAAGTACACTTTGTAAAAGCATCATGTACCAAGGTTCTTCTTCTTTAGGAGAACCATCAAACTTCACAGTATGGCTTTTTAATAAATTAACTAAGTTTGGATCATCAGGAGGTGGGTAACTTAAAAAAGTTCCACTTCTTCCATCTTTTAAACCTTCTACGTATTCACCTTTAATCTCATTCTCTCTAAGCTTAACTGATGAAACATTCCCTTGAGATACCTGCTCAAGAAATTCAGAATACGGGATTCTATTCGGTGCCTTATCTGGAACTTCCGAATATTGATAAGCGAGACCAAGTAGAACTATTATAAATACCCATAGTCCTAAATTCTTATAAACATTATTCAAAACGAACTCCTATCTAGCTAGAAAATTTAATTTAATATTATTGAAATATTTAGACGTAACTTATAACGTAAATAGTCAGATAGAGAATGTATTAAAGTTTATTTATAATTCTCTATGAGAATTATGTACTTTGGCTATCTCAAAGAAAACTTAACAACTCTCTCTTTGTCATCTGCTACTTCAATAATTGCAGACAAGCCAAAACCCACATCAAATGACTTGGTTATATTGGGGCGTTTATTTAACTCATTAACCAAGAACTCAAATTGTCCCCTAGCAATCAATGGCTCTATGTTACTAAAATTCTCTCGACAAATCATACGAAGCGCTTCTACTGCCAATATATTTGGCAGGCTCTCAAGGTATGAACATTTATTTAATTTTTCCTTATCGAGTTCTCTCTGACAGTAGTCTTTCAAAAAAAGTTGCTGCTCGTTGTTATGGTATAAATAACTTAGAATTGCACTACTAAAGCTTGGATTCATCTCCCGGCATAAGGGAACTATTGAATGTCTTATAAAATTTCTTCTATATTTTAAGTCGCTGTTAGACTCATCTTCAACATGAATAATATTATTTTGCAGGGCGTAATCATCGATTTGTTTTCTACTAATTTTTAACAAAGGTCTAATTAGCTTTCTCTCAAGATCAATCTCTTTAATAGGAATTAAAAAAGAATTCACTCTGCCATTAATTAAACGGAATAAAAAAGTTTCAACAAGGTCATCTTCATGATGAGCAGTAGCAACAAAATCTGCTCCAAGTTCTTTTAACTTACTTGAAAAAAAATCGTAGCGAACCTCCCTGCCCCAATTCTCAATATTTGAATTATTTGAGGGAGGAGTTGCCTTATATAAAAAAAATGGGATATCTAATTTTTTTGCAATGCTAGCGACAAAACTAGCATCATCAGAACTAACTTCACGTAATCCATGATCTACATGTAGTACCCCTGAAATATTAATATTAGGAGTAGAAAAACGTGATAAAGTATCTAATAAAACTACCGAATCTAAACCACCAGAAACGGCTACTAAAATTTTATATTGTTTTGCTCGAAAAGAAGGGTTTCTATACTTTATTAATTCTTGTTTTTCCTCTAACTCTTTTAGTTTAGAAAAAAAAAGTTCTAAAACTTCCTTAAACATTAGAACTCGATAACGCCTAAATTCTCTCTATTCGAGAACTGTTCGTTTAACCTTAGAACATTTCTTAAACACATCGCCACTGTTACAGGACCTACCCTAGGAATGAAAATACTACACTTTTCTTTAATACTTTCGTCATAATTCTTAAATGAAGAAAAATTTACATATACGCAATTATCTTTTATTTCTTCCGCTTTTATTAAATCAAAAGTCTTATTAGGAACTCCAGTGATAATGATATCTGATTTTGATAACGCTTCTTCTCTAGATATTTTAGTTTCAAGTTCCTTGGATGAAAACGGCTCAAATACCGAAGGACCATCAATGTCAAAGGAATAAACTTTAGCTCCATCATTAGACATCATAAATGCCAAAGGTCTGCCGACTACTTCACTTCTATTAAAAATAGTTACAACTTTTCCCTTCAATGGTGAAGGGTCGGAA
Source organism: Pseudomonadota bacterium (assembly GCA_027487795.1). GTDB lineage: Bacteria > Bdellovibrionota_C > UBA2361 > SZUA-149 > DAOLCO01 > JAIYCX01. The sequence goes on from JAIYCX010000028.1 coordinate 31,188, forward strand.
GTAAAAGCTCCAGAAGAATCTAATAATTTTATAACTGCTAATGGTGTGCAAGGTAATATCGCCTTAAGATTGGGCCCAACGCTACGCTCATTTTGATAGAGTTTTTTTAACCAATAAGGATGTAATCCTTCCACATCTTTAGCAGGAGATAAAACGCTTCTTAAATGCGCATCTCTAGCTCCTCCAAAAATTGGATAATAAACAATTACCCCAGTCACATCAGTATCAGAATTAAGATTAATTAATTCCTGTTCAATCTCTAGTTTAGAAATCCTCCGAGCTTCATATTCCACCCCTACATCTTCGCAGCCTAGTTTTGTAAAATCAGAATATACAGAGGATGCTTCATCATCACTGGCTAATAAGCCTACTAGTTTAATTTTAGAAGGGCTTTTAGAAGTAGCGTTTCGAATTTGCTCACGATAACTAGCTGCAACTAAAGATGGGTTTATTTCCACTTTATACCTTTGTAATTTAAGTAATCTAATGATTTAATACTATTCTACTGAAATATTGAAATTAATCAATTTTAATGTTAAACATGCCGATAGTCTAAAATTATTTTCTATAGAATACCATAACTTGGCTAAGAGATTATTAATAGTTTCCGTTATTGTTACAAGCTACTTTTCTGTAACATTATCTTCCAGCGACTATCAATTTTTTGGATCAGACGTAGAAGCGCAGTCTGATGAAAGATCTTCTGAGGAAATGAAGGTTAAGTTAGAGTTCGACCTCTGCCCAGAATATAAGTTAGGAAATGTTCAAATTAAACCCTATTACAAGATCGAAGAAAGCTCAGAGCCGATTTCACCAACTGTAATATCAGAAAGCATAGATGCAGATAATAATAAATATTTAACAACAATCGAACTTCCTAGAAGTTTAGGAACTAAAAAAATAATAGTTTACGGAAAATGTCAGTCTATAAATGGGACAAGTAAAGATTCAAACAATCTAAAGGTCTCAAACTGTGATTTACTAGCAAAGCTAGATTCAGATAATGACGGAATGACGGACGCAGCAGAAGATACTAACTGCGACAACTCCTTTAGCCCTGGTGATATTAGTAATCTTAATAATGTCGATACAGACGGCGACGGTGTTAGAGATTTAGTAGAAGCTAGCTCAGGCACTGACTCGTCTGATCCTGGTAGTAGTCCAAGGCCTATGATTTTCTCTGCCGCGAGTTTTGATCCAGATAATAATGCCGTTAGTAATCCAGTTATCTTTAGATCAAGTATAGGTACTTGGTATACGAAGTCAGACTCAGATTCCACTCAGAATCAATCATTCGTATTCGGTACCGAAAAAGACCTACCTTTTACTTACAGAGATAATAATCAGAACTCCGATGTAGGTGTTATAAGAAAAAACGGATTAGCACTTAATTGGTTTTTTAGAGGTAAGGGATTTAGTACTACTACTGGTGATTTAAACTCTGTTTCTTTTGGTATTTTTGGGGATAATATAATTTTAGGGCCATGGGAAAAACTAGGAGTAACGAATCCAGCTGTAGCTAGATTATATAATGGCGTTTGGTACTTTTCCATACTGCTAAGTGATCTGACTGTTAGAAATATAACTTGGGGTGGAAATGGAGATATCCCTAAGCCGCAAGACTTAGATGGTGACAAGATATTTGATATATCAGTTTTTAGACCCTCAACAGGTAGAACTTATTCTATACTTTCAAGAACAGGTGGGGTACAAACAAATTTCTTTGGGAGTGGCACCTCTGATCATACTGTTAAAGGCGACTACACTGGTGATGGGATTGAAGAAATATCATTCTGGGAACCACAGAGTGCTAAATTTTACTCTATGAAAAGTGATATTACTTTTGATTCAGTAAAAGCTAATCAAAAAGATCCACTTTACTATCAAGAACTAAATCTGGGAGAATATTTTTACGATCTTCCTCTATCTTGGAATCAATCTGGTAATCTAAATTTATACTCAGTGATAAATCACTCTACTGGTATCAGGAAATTTTACTTACTGAATAACCCAAATACCCCAGTGAAGACTATTCAATGGGGCATCTCAGGGGACCATCAAGGTTAACTAGAAGTCTAATTAAACCTTAGGGCCAGCCTGCTTAATTTCTTCAGAACAACCAGCTTTATAAGACTCAAAATTAGTTTCAAATAAGTGCGCTAGTTTTTTCCTAGTTTCAGTAAATTTATTCTGATCTTTCCAAACTTTAATTGGATCTAAAATTTCACTAGGAATATTATTACATGACTTCGGTATTTGAAATTTAAAAACTGGCTCTTCAAATGTTTCTGCTATTTCTAATGAACCATCGTGTATCGCGTCAATAATAGCTCTAGTATGTTTTAAACTAATTCTATCACCTTCACCGTATGATCCACCTGACCAGCCTGTATTTACTAACCAAACATGAACATTATTATCTTCTATCTTCTTAGCTAGGAGCTCAGCATACTTACTAGGATGCCAAACCATAAAAGCAGCTCCAAAACATGCAGAAAAAGTTGCTGTTGGCTCAGTAACACCTTGCTCAGTGCCAGCTACTTTTGCTGTATAGCCACTGATAAAATGATACATCGCCTGAGAAGCAGTAAGCTTACTTACTGGAGGCAAAACTCCAAATGCATCACAAGTAAGAAAAATAATATTTTTTGGATGGCCACCTAAACAAGGAATTTTTGCATTAGGTATAAACTCTATTGGGTAGGATGCTCTAGTATTTTCTGTTAATGAAGAATCCTCAAAATAAACCTGTCTTCTACTTTCAGAGTACTTAACGTTCTCAAGTACTGTTCCAAATCTAATCGCTTCATAAATCTCAGGCTCTTTTTCTTTAGATAAATTGATACACTTAGCGTAACAACCACCTTCTATATTTGATACCCCTGTATCACTCCAGCAATGTTCATCATCTCCAATAAGTGCTCTTCTTGGATCTGCTGATAAAGTAGTTTTCCCTGTACCTGATAATCCGAAAAATAAACTCACATCCCCAGATGTCCCTTCATTTGCAGAACAATGCATAGACATCACGCCTTTCTTAGGCATTAGGTAATTCATAACTGTGAATACACCCTTCTTCATTTCACCGGCATACTCAGTACCTAAGATAACCATCTCGCCTTTTTCAAAACTGAGATCGATACTAGTTGTTGAAGTCATTTGAGCTGTATATCTATTAGCCGGGAAACGACCTGCGTTATATATTGTATAATCAGGTTCACCAAATGCTTCCAGCTCGCTCTCCGTAGGTCTAATTAACATATTGTACATAAAGAGCGCATGATATGCTCTTTCACAAATGATTCTAATCTTAAGTCTATTTTCTAATTCCCAACCTGCAAATCCATCAACAACATATATCTGCTCTTTAGTGTTTAGATAATCGATTGCTCGCTCTCTGTTAATCATAAATACTCTTTCATCAAGAGGCTGATTAACAGATCCCCACCAAATATTTTTTTCACTCTCAGGATTTGTTACTATTCTTTTATCCTTAGGACTTCTTCCAGTCTTCGCACCGGAGCTTACAGTAAGTGCGCCAAGTGAAGTGATCGCAGAGCCAACTTCATTTCTCAATGCCTGCTCATAAAGTTTTGCAGGTGGCATATTTCTATAAATTTTCTTAACTGTAATTTGGCTTTTTGAAATAGAGAATGTGGTTGTCATGATAATAAAATCTAAAAAAGATAATTAAATTAAGGATAATATATAATATTAAGACTTTTTTGGGAAAGGTGATTTAAGGAAAGGAGAAAAAGAATTTAAGTTTTAAGTTATAAAACTTTGATTAAAAAATGAAATTCATCACTAGTAGGTGTCATATGAGGCCCCTCTACTATGCTAATTGGCCGAACACTAGACGAAAACCAATTTAGTAAGCCTGTAATATCTGAAGGCTGGAATACATGATAATGTATACTATAGTCAGTATCAATTAATCTTTGAGCTTCTTCGATCGCATCCTTTGGATCAACCATATTATGAACATGAATTGCATAATCTAAATAATGCTCATAATCTCTTTCATCTGAAGGAGATACATAATCAAGAACTATATGCGCAAGTGAAGTTCGAACTCTTAGCTTATCAAAAGTAATTCTTTTATCAGGTACTATCAGATAAATCAGCCCACCTGGCTTTACGACTCTGCACCATTGCTTTAGAGAAGAAATTGGATTCTTCATATGCTCAATAACGTGAGCAGAAATTAAAAAATCAAATGCGCTATCTGCTACTGTAGATAATGTCTCTGCATTATCTAAAATATCAGGCTCGACTAAGGGGAAATCTGCAAGTTCAGGATAATGAGCTCTAAGATCAGCTACTGTGCAGCGATCTACATACTTAACATTCATCCCTTCATGCTTAATCATCGGTCTGTGAAGTGGACCGATTTCTAAACCATCGCCAGATAGTTTATCAGAAAAAAACTTTCTCCAATCTTCATTTTCTAAACGAACTACACCTTGATCATTAGTAGTCGCCAGAGGCACTTCTAAATAATCTGGTAGTTTTTCAGCTTCTAATTGTATAGTTGCTAGTCTTTCTAATTCTGCTAGTTCTTCTTTTCGAAGAAAGCTATATTTACCCAAGTTATATTTGCCTGCCAAGTTTGATTTTAAAGCTTGGGAAACTGAACTCAAGATATCTCTCAAAAAATTAAATTTTTCGTAACTAAATTTTTATCTAGAAAATATTATCTAGCAACGTAAGGAAGTATCCCAACATTTCTAGCTCTTTTAATAGCCTTCGTAACTAGTCTTTGATTGTGAGAATTTAAACCAGTCATTCTTCTTGGTAGAATACGACCTCTCTCACTCATGAAACGGCAAAGTAGTTTACCATCTTTGTAATCTATCTTTAATTCTTCATCTTCCATGAAAGGATCTGGCTTCTTCTTTTTCTTTACGCCAATTTCTAGAGGCTGTGCTCTAAAAAATCCCATTGGAGCCGGAGCTGAAGAAGAACGGCTAGAGATGTAATCATCAGATCCACCACCATCAGGGCCTCTTCTAGAATTTGATCTATCTTCACTTACTTTAAGTGCTCTACCTTCCCAAACTTGTCCATCTAATTCTTTAATGGCGTTATCAGCTTGTTCTTTAGTTTTGAATTCAATGAAACCAAATCCTCTGCTTCTTTGAGCAACAGGATCTTTCATTATGTTAATGGTTGTAACTTCACCTTGAGTAGAGAAATACTCTCTGAGTTGTTCTTCTGTTATTGTGAAACTGAAATTACCGACAAATACCTTAGCCATTATATATATAGATTCCGCTTTGAAACATTAAAAATTTTGGTTGCTTTTACACCTGTTTACAAAATAAAAAAAGGTCATTCTGAAAAAACTCTGAAAAAACATTTTGTAAAAACATCGTGTAAAAAGTCGCTTTAAGAAATAAAAATAAAAAAGTATAGTTATTCTACTATCTTAACATGCTTAATCGTTCTTCAAGCATATCAGGATTATGCTCATAACTTTTAAGAGTATTCTGTAAAGCTCCTGGATCTAAGTCTAGATGTTGAGCTACCCAAGCAAAACTAAAGGATCTAGCTGGAGTAAGCTTACCAAAAAGCCACTGCCTAGCACTTCTAACTACGTGCCTATCGCACTGAGCCGATCCAAAAGCATCACAAATCGCCCTAGCTAGCACTGCTGCTAATAGATTTCTTTCTGGTTTAACAACTCTACTAGAAGCGGCTGATTCAACCTCTTCACTACTACCAGTTCGAAATCTAGCATTTGACATCAGCGACCGCTCCAGAAAAATTTAACAGTTTATTTAAATTCATCGTCTAAACATTAAAGGAATGTTTAAGTGATTTAAAGTAATAAACGTTAGTGCCTATAATGTCAAGACTTATCGCTTTAAATAACTTTAATCTAAAGTCGCAACTGTCCCATTTCGGGCTTTTAAATCGAATATTGGCATTAACTGAGCAAGAGCTTTGTGAAAAATCTTTCAAAGTTAAAAAACGATGTTATAGAGGCGCGATGGAAGATAAATTTCACAAGAACAAAAAATTTCAATTGGTGCTTTTATTCGTAAATGTACTGCTAATTTCTAAACTTATACTATTATATATAAAAGATCCTAGCTTGGGAGCTGGAGTGCTAATATCCGCACTGCAAATTATTGTTGTTAGTTCGGGATTGGTTTTTGCGCTTAGGAAGATTCAGAGTTAGGCGAGACTAGGTAGTGATTTTATAAAAACCTAAAAAAACTATTTGCGTTCTAGTATTTTTTCATATACAAACTTAACAGATTAATGAAATAAGTAACTGTTATGAATTTTTCACTAGCTCCAGTACAAAGACAAACCCTTGAATATCTTAGAAATTTTATTGCAGATAAAGGATTTGCCCCTACTCTTAAAGATTTGGCTGAGTTCCTAGGAGTTAGGTCGGCTTCTACGGCTCATTTTCATTTATCGAGGTTAGAACAAAAAGGTTTCATAAAAAAGGGCGCGAATGGTTCTATTGAATTATTAGAGAATACCGCTAGCTCAGATCCAATGATAACAGGCTCGCCATATACTGTTCCCCTACTTGGATTAATAGCAGCAGGAGCTCCGATAGAAGCAATAGAAGATTCTACAGTAATGGTAGAAATACCTTCTCAATACTTCTCTAAGAAAAGGGAATTATTCTGCCTTCAAGTTACTGGAGATTCCATGATCGACGCCCATATTATGGATGGAGATGTTATTATCGTAGAAAAAAGAGACCACGCAGATGATGGGCAAATAATAGTTGCACTTCTACCAGATGGAACTGCAACTTTAAAAACATTTCGGCGATTAAAAGGTGGTAAGGTAATGTTGATTCCTCACAACCCTCAACATAGACCTATCACAGTTGACTCGGTAGCGATCCAAGGAAGATTAGTAGGACTCATCAGAGAGTTACACTAGTCAATAAAATTAATTATTAAGTAGATATAAAATAATAAGAGGTAATAAAAAATGGCAATTAAGAAGAATACGAAAGAAGCAATAGATACAAGCGTAAGAACTGACTCAGAAAAGGATAGAGCATTAGAGTCCGCATTATCTGTTATCGAAAAAAATTATGGCAAGGGAACTATCATGAGACTTGATAGATCTAAGCCAGAAGAGCCAATGGAAGTTATCTCTACAGGATCTATTGGACTTGATGTTGCAATCGGAATTGGAGGAATACCAAAGGGAAGAATCATAGAAATATATGGCCCTGAGTCCTCTGGTAAAACTACTTTAACACTTCACCTAGCAGCAGAATGCCAGAAAAAAGGCGGAACAGTTGTATTCATCGATGCCGAGCATGCCCTTGATCTTAAATACGCTGCAAGACTAGGAGTAGATACTGAAAAATTATTAATTAGTCAGCCAGACTCTGGTGAACAAGCTCTTGAAATAGCAGAAACTCTAGTTAGATCAAATGCTGTAGACCTAGTAGTAATAGACTCAGTAGCTGCACTAACTCCACAGGCAGAACTAAATGGAGATATGGGAGATTCTCTTCCAGGTCTGCAAGCTAGATTAATGAGTCAAGCGTTAAGAAAACTAACTTCAGCAGTTTCTAAAACTAATACTTCTATTATTTTCATTAATCAAATTAGAATGAAAATTGGAGTTATGTTTGGATCTCCTGAGACAACAACTGGAGGGAATGCACTTAAATTCTACTCTTCACTAAGACTAGATATTAGAAGAATTGGATCTATAAAAGATAGGGATGAAGTAGTTGGAAGCAGAACTAAAGTTAAAATAGTTAAGAATAAAGTTGCTCCTCCGTTTAAAGAAGTAGAATTTGATATCATATATAATGAAGGAATCTCACTAACTGGAGAACTAATAGATATTGGTGCTAAGTTAGGTGTGATTGATAAAGCTGGTGCATGGTATGCTTTCAAAGGTGAGAAGATTGGACAAGGTAGAGAAAGCGCTAAGCAATACCTTAAAGAAAATCCTAAAATGATGGAAGAAGTTCGTAACTTGATTCTAGATAGCTCTGGGATAGATGGCATTGTAGAAACAGGTAGTCAGTCAGAAGAGGATGACGATATTGGACTAAAGATTATCGATGGCGGAATGTCAGAAGAGTAGGATTTTAGAGAAGTAAAAAAAACCAGCGCCGATTAGTTTTCACTAATCGGCGCTTTACTTTAAAACCAAAAATAAAAATTTTTTTTAAGCTACCTTATTCAGTAGATTATTTATTTACTAAATCACTTATTTACTAAGTCATCCAGATCTTCTAACTCAGCAATCGGCATATCTGCATCGCTTAAAGGCTCCCTAAAAGGAATCAAAACAAGCGGCAACATTCCAACTTCTACTGGTATATAGTTCGGACGCTCGTACAAAAAATTACTAATTAGCCAATCCAAATCTGGATCATCGGCTTCATGTGGATAAAACGGTCTTGCCATAAGATAACTCCTTACTCTTCCATGAGATAAATTAACTGCAGGTAATATTATATAACCTTCTTAAGATGATTATCGTCGTACTCTAGTTTAATCTTGAGAGTTAATCGCTAATGAGCAAAAAATATAAAATGTTAAGTAGTAAAATACTTTTTATTCTTTAATACTAACGCCTTATCCGGTCCTAATTTTGTATTTAGATATTTTATAAAGTTATAAATCTCAATATCTGAGTAGTTATCTAAGACAGAACTGAAAATAACTTCATGTTTCTTCTTGATTATACTCGGCCAGCTTTTAATAAAATTAAAAATTAAAAAATCATTAAAACTTAAAATCTTAAGCTTAACTCCTAGCGGATATTGAAATAATTTATCTTTACTATTACGGAAGACAGTACTAACAAAAATATTATCAAGTTCATTTAGAATAATAAGATACTGAGAGAATAAAGGAATAAAAGAGAAGAAACTAAAAAGAGAAAATAAAGACGTAGAGGGAGATAGCACGTCCTTAAAGCTCAATCCTTTAAAACTAATATTAGTTACCTCAGAAGAGACTTCAAGGCCATTACATTCTATACAGTCTGCGATAACTGTATATTTTTGATTAGTAACTTTCAAATTGCTACAGTAAACACAAGGAAACCTTGTTGTCTTAGGAGAAAAATCAACCGCAGTAAACCCTCTAGACTTTGCAAGAGGCAGGGTAGAATAAAGTTTTCTTAAAGGTAAATAACAATCTAAATACGACCCAATATTACTTTCTCTAAGATTTAAAAATTTTTTTTCTAGCTCTTCTAGTGAGAATACTAGAGTATTTTTACTTTCAACGCTTAATTCATCGGTAGAAATTAAATTATTTTTAATAGGTCTACTTGCTCTAATAAAAACAATATTTAAACCTATAGAACTAAAAAAAGGTTTTAATGTTTCTAATAAAATTCTGTATTCTTCTGTATATTTTTTTGGGGGTTCAAAAATTATATAAGTATAATTTTTACCATAATCAATAAAGGTATTAAGTAAACTTAAAAGAACTCCTAATTCACAATTCAATTTATCCACTCTGCTTCCAAGTGTAATAGTATCAAGCTCAGGAATACTAGAAATAAATTCAAAGAAATTTTTAGAGTCCTCTGTATAAAGATTTTTACTTATAAATTCAGAAACCGTAATACTTGTTGTATAAGCATTTTCTAATTTAGATATTAAGTTACAGTTTTTACAATATCCCAAAAAGTTTAATGGTAACCATTCCATATCACTGATAGGAGAGTAGTATAAATTATACCTTGCCTCTATCTCAGAATTCACCTGAGGTATAATTATAGTAAATTCCTGGGAAGCCACTCTGTTCTCATAAATTACTTTAAATTTTGGATCAAAAGAATTAAATACTCCAGCCTCAGCAACATTTACTCTTACTAACTTTAAATCCTCTATTATTGAAATAAAATCTTTATAGCTTTCCGGTAACTTAGACAGACGAATACCGAATAAACAATTATGACTTATATCGGAATCTAAATAATCATTTGATAAGCGAGAACCACAATTGTCACATTTCGACTGAGTTATTAAATTTAACGACTCAAAAATTTCTAGTATGGTTCTATTTTTTTTATGGGACTTAACTAAATTATCAAAGATTAAGAAAGGAGTTACTTTAGTTAGTAGCTCTTCAACGTATTTTTTAGCTTCAGGATATAGACTCAGGTAAAAATCTAATTGTACCTGAGAGAGATCATCTTTATTTTTTAGACTGTACTTTTCGATATATAAAGAAGATTTATAAAAATCTTCTTTTAGCTTTTTTAACAAAGCTTTCATTAAGAAGATATCGTTTCTCCCATTAGCTACGATATCTTCCAATGACTTTGCAACTCTCTGTTCTATTTTTCTCTGTTTTATTTTTCTACCTTATTTAGCGGCTTGCACTTCTTTAGCTACAATATTCATTCTATCTTCAAATAACTTTCGATACTGATCTAGCTCAGTCTGTGAGGCAGCTTCAAATCTGGTTACTATTGCTGCTTGTGTATTTGAAGCTCTTGCTAATCCCCATCCACCATTAGGAAAAGTCACCCTTACTCCATCTAAAGTATTGACTTCATAGTCAGGAAATTTAGTTTTTAATACTTCTACTATTTTAAACTTAAACTCTTCTGGAAAGTCTATTCTCATTTCCGGAGTTGAAAACATCTTAGGTACTCCAGAAAGTAATTCACTAATCTTATGCTCAGTATTTGACATAATCTCAACAAGTCTTGCAGCAGCATGAAGTGCGTCATCAAAACCTAAGTAACGGTGCGAAAAGAAAATATGTCCGCTCATCTCACCAGCTAACTCAGCATGAAGTTCCTTTAACTTAGCTTTTATTAAGCTATGGCCAGTTTTAGCCATAACAGTATTAGCTCCTTCTTTTCTCAAAATATCAAAAAATGTTTGAGAACATTTAACATCAGCTATGATTGTAGGATTACTTACTTCTTTAAGTAACTGCCTACCAAAAATAATTAAGAGCATATCTCCAAATATCGCCTCGCCGTTTTCATCTACCACACCGATACGGTCAGCATCCCCATCCCAACCAATACCAAAATCAGCTTTTTCAGAAACGACTACGCGTCTTAGTTCTTTTATATTTTCAAGTACTGTAGGATCAGGATGATGATTTGGGAATCTTCCATCAGGATCTGTATAAAGTTCTATAACTTCACAACCAAGAGCTTTTAATACTTGAACTCCTACTGGCCCCCCTACTCCGTTACCTCCATCAACTACAACTTTTAATTTTCTCTTCCCCATAAAAGGAGTTGATTTCTTAATTAAAAAATCACGATAAGCATCAGGAGCATTAAAAGTTTTTACGTGACCTACCACTCCAGTATTATTGACTTGATTGTTACCTATACCATCAGCTTCTATTCGATGCAGAAGATCCTGTATATCAGGACCACTCAATGTTCCCTTTCCTATCATTAATTTAAAACCATTTTGGTCGGAAGGGTTATGACTAGCAGTAACTTGAATCCCTCCATCTAAGTTTTGATCATATACAGAAAAATAAAGCTGTGGAGTCGCGCCCATTCCACAATCCATTACATCGAGACCTTCTTCAATAAGACCCTTAATTAGATACTCTGAAATCTCTGGGCCAGTTAAACGACAATCTCTACCCACTCCAATAAGATATCTTTCTTTAGCTCCAAGTGTCTCTTTTACTTTTTTAGCGTAAGCTCTGCCTAAGACTTCAGCAAATTCTGGAGTAAAATCGACTCCGACAACGCCTCTGATATCATATTCTCTAAATATAGTTTTCTTCACAAAACACCTTATTACTGTTTACTTATTTATTATTTCTACCTGATACTTTTCAAAAAGATCACTTTTAAGAAATTTCTCTGCTTCTTTTAAAAACTTTTCCTGATATATTTGATCTTTTATTTTTTCAAACGTTAGACCTTTAGAACTTCCAAAGTTAGATTTAACTCTAAAATACATTGAAAAATTCCCATTTTCTTCATTTATAATATCAGATTCTTCATCTTCTGAAAGTCCTTCTATAATAGCAGCAAGATCTTCTTTCAAATCCTTCGGCTCTACTATACCCAAATCTAAACAACTCATATTCTTTTCCTGCACTAACTCACAAGACCCCGTCGATAGTAGCTTATCTTTAATAGCTTTAAACTTAAACTGATCATTTTCTGCTGACGAAAACTTTATTATATGAATTTTTGAACTATCGACTTCATTACTGCTAGCATTTCCCATCTTCTCTGATACTTCCGAATCAGTAACTTGCACTTTAGATCGTACATTTAAAGCTATCACTCTAGATTTAATAATTTCTCTGGTAACTTTGGCTTTATAAATATCCATAGAAACTCCCTGCTCTTTTAAAGCTGCCTCCATCCCTCCAGGAGAGATACCATTTCCTTCTTCTACTCGTTTTATATAATCTGAAACATCTTGATCAGTAACTTGAAACCCTAGTCTCGAAGCTTCTCTGTTAAATAATATAACTGTAATTAAATCTTTCAAATCTTCAGTTGTTTTAGCAGTTGCATTTTGATCGCCCTTAGAAATTAAATTTTCAGCTTTTAAACTTTTCTTTAGTTCAGTTATTTCTGATAAACTTATGGGTTCACCATTAACAGTAGCAACAATCTTATCTAATACTTCAGCACTGACGAAACTAAATGTCAGCAAAAAACTTAAACAAAAAAAACTTATTACCAAATACGCAGTTTTGTAGAATCTTGAATAAGATATTTTAAAAGAGGACATATAAGAAAGAATTAGTAAGAATTACAATATATTAGTTAATTTACAGTAGCAGAAATAAAGAATTTTCACACAAAAGTCGATAATACAAATAAGGGGTAAAAAAGACTCCACTTATTAAGTAGTTATTGACTGTCTTATTTATAATGTTAGACAAAGTACTGCAACTTTTAGGAGACGAACGTATAGTATTAGCTCTACTGTGGGTATTTTTATGCTTCTTTATCTTCATAGTTGACGTAACGACTGAAACAATTAGAACAATTAGCCAGGCTAAAAGAATAATTAAAACGAGAACGCCAATACTTCTTAAACTTAAAAAACATTACGATACCTTATCAAATCAAGCATCATGTTATGCTAATACCTTAGGAGGCGAAGGGGCTAAACTTCTCTCTGAAATAAGAGAGATGATAGAATCGAATATCCGAATAATTAAGATATTAGACAGTGCCATCAGTGACATAGACATAGAAGAAATAAAGCACACCTTCAAAGAAGAACCTTATGTCAATAAAGATAATTTCAATATGGACATGAAGAAGGCAGAAAAAATTATTGCTCATTTATCCGAAAAAATTCTCTCAGCCTCCGCGACAGCAACTAGCCTAGGTCTTCCTAAAATAAGAAAAAGAAACTTAACAGCTGATAGTTTAAAAAGTCTGCATGGAGATATGTAGAATTACATTAAAAAACTTTTTAAATAATCTAAAACTGCAATACCATCCGAGTTATTATCATTTATATTTACATTATCTGATTCATTAATCCTTATTTTATTTGATTCTAATGCTAGCCAATTTTTATGGCTACTCTTCTTAAGTTTTAGCATAAAGTTATCAAAATATCTTTGATTAACAAAACTCAATATAAAACTTTTTTCTTGTCTAGAAATTCTATGAATTCCCTTATTACTAGCTAGCCCACGAACTAACATAAACTCAACTAATTCAACTATTTCTAGAGGCAAAGTACCAAAACGATCTTTAAATTCATCAAGTAAATTCTCAGCATCAGTTACATCTTTTATGTAACCAGATTTCTGATAATAAATCATTCTCTCTGAAGGATCTGGAATAAAACTTTCTGGTATAACCGGATAAATTCCGACTTGTAGATCTGTATCAAAGATTAAAATTTCCTCTGCTTGTTCAATTGACACATTACTATCTCGTTTAGATTTTTCTACCTTAACTGCTTCTTCTAAAATTTTTAGATACATGTCATAGCCAACAGCTTGCACGTGACCTGATTGATTTTTCCCAAGGAAAGCACCAGCCCCTCTGATTTCTAAATCCTGTAGTGCTAATTTAAAGCCCACACCGAGTTCATCAGCAGCAGACAGTGCATCTAATCTTCTTTTTGCATCTGTAGTTAATTCTGAAACTTCTTTGTACATCAAATAACAATGTGCTTGAATGTCACTTCTACCAACTCTACCTCTTAATTGATAAAGCTGAGCCAATCCAAATAATTGTGGATCGACTATAACCATAGTATTAGCATTAGGAACATCGATTCCAGATTCAATTATATGTGTTGCTACTAGTACATTTATTTTTCCGTCATAGAAATCTTCCATTATTTGCTCAAGTTCTTTTTTAGGAATCTTTCCATGAATAATTGCAACACGTGCATTTTGAACAAACTGAGTTACATATTCTGCTAGACGAGAAAGCTCACTAATAAAATGATGTACTATATATACTTGGCCACCTCTATCAATTTCACGCTGAATTATTCTAGCATATTCATTAGTGTCGAACTTCAGCACAGATGTTTTAATAGCTAAACGATCCGCTGGTGGTGTTTCAATAACACTAAGATCACGAGTACCAAACAAAGCCATCTGCAATGTTCTTGGTATTGGAGTCGCGGAAAGTGATAGTAGATCCACCGAGGCTCTTAATCTCTTTAGTTTTTCCTTCTGAGCTACTCCAAATCTATGTTCTTCATCTACTATAACTAAACCAAGATCCTTAAATATAATATCAGACTGAATAATTCTGTGAGTTCCAATCAGAATATCAACCTTACCTTCTGCTAGGTCTGAGATAACTTGTTTAACATGTTTTCTATCTACAAAACGATTTAATACTTCCACCCGCGCATGAGTTGACGCAAATCTGGATAAAAAAGTTTTCCCATGTTGCTCTGCTAAAATTGTAGTAGGAACCAATAAGGCAACTTGCTTTCCAGAATTTACTGCTTTAAAAGCTGCTCTGAGTGCAACTTCTGTTTTACCAAAACCAACATCACCACATACTAAACGGTCCATTGGCTTACTAGAACACATATCAGAAAGTACTTCTTCTATAACTTTTCTTTGATCAATAGTTTCTTCATAAGTAAATTGTTCTGCAAACCACTGATCATCTGAGTTAAAAGGTTCAAATGAAGTTCCTTCTACTACTGACCTAACTGCTAATGTTTTTAAAAGTGAAGAAGTAACTTGGGCTATATCATTTTTGATCTTAGCTCTTATAATATCCCACTGACCACCCCCTAGTTTTGTTAAAACTGGAGCAGCTCCTTCTTGTCCAGAATACTTTCCTACTTTAAGAAAATCATAGACAGGCACATAGAGTTTATCCCCTCCAGCATATTCAACTTCAAGATACTCAGTGTCATTTTTAGAATGTCCAAGTATATTCTTTTTTGTTAATCCTAAAAATTTCCCAATTCCATATAATTCATGAACAACAAAATCTTCCTCATTCAGTTGCTTTAAGGATCCAATACTAGATCTAAAGGAAGCTTTTCTAAATGGATACTTTCTCCTTTTTACAGAACTGACTGCACCAAATAATATTTTTTCATTTAATAAAATCAGAGAATTATCAGATAGGAAAAAAGACTCCTGGGACTCGGAATAGACAATACTTAATCCTCTTGTTTTAGCCTCACAAGCTTGAAGAATACTAACAAAACGTTCAGTATATTTAATATTCTCAGCATGAAAAAATTCAATCAAGCTTTGAGATTTAACACTCGCAGGTATTGATAATATTACAGACTTATACTTCTCTAAAAGTGCTTTTAAGTATCCTACTATTTCTTTATTTAAATAATTCTTAGAATCTTTATAATTCGTAACAGCTCTAAAATCTTCAGCTCTATGTATTAGTGGGATTTTTTCATTATCAGTAGCTGCGCTATCTAAACTGTCGCGATCTAAACTCCCGCGGTAATTTACAAAATTATTATCTAAATTATAACTAACTTCAGTCTCATTTTTATAAAGAGAGATATTATTAAGAGAAACTCCTGGTCTCAATTTCTGAAATTGAGTTTCTATTTCCTGGCTCCATGAAGTAATAGCATCTTTTTTCTCTCTAGCAGACATCCAAGAAACAAAAGTATTATCTGGCATATAAGATTCTATACCCACAAGCTCATGTTCGAGCTCCGAATAGATATATTCACTACCGGGAGGAAATGTATCCTGCTTCATTGCCTCCTCGATAAACTTTATTTCAGAAGATGACATATCGATAGTATTAGCAAATTTTCTAAACTTTGCTATTCTCTTATCTAGTTCTTCTTTATCTTTATCATCACGAACAACGACTCTAGTGAATTCTTTAATGGGGCAAATTGTAATACTATCTGAGAGTTGTTCACTGCTAGACTCTTCACTACCAGACTGTTTACTACGTTGTGTTTCCGCAGATAAAATCCTAATAGATTGTAAAACTCCTTGAGCAATTTCTATTCTTCTTGGGTCATCATAAATTGGAGTAAATATATCCAAAACATGACCATGATCAGCGTACTCTCCCACGTTTGAAACTTCTAACTTTCTCTTATAACCATAAGCTTCAAGCGCACTAATAATAAAAAGCTTATCAATCTTGTTTCCGACTTTATTTATTATTAGCTTACTCTTGTAAATATTCGGCGAAACAACTTTTTGAAATAAGGACGGAACCGAAGTAATTAGAATTTTTTTTGTATTTTTACTTTTAGATATTAATAAATCATATAAAGTTTTTTGTCTTAACCCAAGAATTTGACTATCAGCTTCTATTATTTCAAAAGGTAAAAACTCCGTAGAAGGAAATAAAAAAAATGAACAGTTAGAAACTTTTTCATCTGAAGAAATTTCTGATTTACTGGTAGACTGCTTTGTAAAAGATTTTAAGTATCTATATAGTTCATAGGCTTCGTAGTCAGTTCCAGTCACTAAATTATAAGAATCAACAGAATTCTCAGATTTCACATCTGACTTAATAATGGACAAGGCAAAAGCTATCCAATCTAGAGGGAGAGTACCAGATATAAGAGGGCTAGCTAAGTAGCTGATTTTATGTTTATTATTTTCTACAACAATATCTTTCATAATTTAAAAATATAAACTAAGAAAATATCCTAAAGCCAGAACATATTCTAGTCGATTCAATTACTTATATTAATTATAGTAGACTATCATGAATGGAATCTTAGACATAACTCAGCTACTTCAATTTTGCTTCCAGCAGAAAGGATCAGATCTTCATATTAGCGCTGGAGAGCCACCTATAATAAGAGTTGATGGAGAGTTACAAAAAGTAAAAGTTCCACCTCTCTCATTAGAACAAACTCAATCTATGCTCTATGACATAATGGGCGACCAACAAAGAAAAGTATATGAAGAAAAGTCTGATATAGATTTTTCTATAGAACTTGGAGATAGCGCAAGATTTCGGGTTAATATCTTCAGACAACGAAGAGGAATGGGAGCTGTTTTTAGATTGATTCCAACAACAATCTTAACTATGGAACAACTTAAACTTCCTTCTATATTAGCAAAACTAACTAGAACTGAAAAAGGGTTAATACTAGTAACTGGCCCTACAGGCTCTGGTAAATCAACTACCTTAGCTGCGATGATAAATCAGATGAACGAAGAGAGGAAGCTACACATACTTACGATTGAAGACCCTATAGAATTCGTTCATGAATCTAAAAAAAGTTTAATAAACCAAAGAGAAGTTGGCCCTCATACTCATAGTTTCGCAAATGCTCTAAAAGCAGCACTCAGAGAAGATCCAGATGTTATTCTAGTAGGAGAAATGAGAGATATTGAAACTATTCAACTAGCCCTAACAGCGGCTGAAACTGGACACTTAGTAATGGGGACACTACACACTTCAAGTGCTCCAAAAACAGTAGATAGAATTATCGACGTATTTCCTCCATCCCAGCAAGCTCAAGTTAGAGCGATGCTAGCAGAATCTCTACAAGCAGTAATTACTCAAACTCTATGTAAAAAAGTTGGAGGTAGCGGAAGAGCAGCGGCGCTAGAAATTATGATTGGAACAAGTGCTGTAAGAAATTTAATAAGAGAAGGTAAAATTCATCAACTTCCTAGCGTACTTCAAACTAGTCAAAACGTCGGAATGAAGACTATGGAGACTGCTCTGTTAGAACTTTTAGCTAATAATTTAATTTCAGCCGAAACAGCTCTAGAGAAAGGATTGAATCCTAGTATGCTTCCAGAAGGCACTCATACACCAGAATAAAATTATAAAAAAATGCTTGATCTAAAAAAACTACTTACGGTAATGAAAGAACATGATGCATCTGACTTGTATCTGACAGAAAAGAGTCCGCCATGTTACCGAATAAATGGCATAGTTAAGCCTGCAGGAGACAGATCATTAATCAATGATGATATTTTAGAACTTCAAAAAAAAATCTTAAACGATCAACAACTTGAAGAATTCAAAAAAACAAAAGAATTTAATCTAGGACTAGCCTTTGAAAATTTAGGTAGATTTAGAATTAATCTATTCAAGCAAAGAGGCACAGACGGCATAGTTATTAGAAGAATTAAGACTGAAATACCTACATTTGCAGAACTACACCTACCTGACATCTTCAAAGAAATTTCAATGTTAAAAAGAGGACTCATTCTCATAGTTGGAGCCACTGGCTCAGGGAAGTCTACGACCCTTGCAGCTATGATGGATTATAGAAATCAAAACGAATTCGGTCATATTATAACAGTAGAAGATCCGATTGAGTATGTTCATGAACATAAAAAATCTATCGTTACTCAAAGAGAAATTGGACTTGATACAGAAGACTATAAATCAGCCCTTAAAAACGCGCTAAGACAAGCTCCTGATGTAATTTTAATCGGAGAAATAAGAGATTCCGAAACAATGGATGCTGCCATAACATTCGCCGAAACTGGCCACTTATGTCTAGCGACCCTTCACTCGAATAATGCGAACCAAGCAATGGAGCGTGTTATGAATTTCTTTCCTACAGAAAGACATAAACAAATTTATATGCAGCTAAGCTTAAATTTACAAAGCATCATTAGTCAAAGACTAATAATTTCAAACGATAAAAAAAGAGTCCCTGCTATTGAAATTTTACTGGGTAGTCCTAGAATTAAAGATCTTATTTTAAAAGGTGAAGTATCAGAAATTAAAGAGGCAATGGAAAAAGGTAGCTCTATAGGAATGCAAACCTTCGATATGGCCCTTTTTGATCTTTACAAATCTGGCATGATCAGCGAAGAAGAAGCACTTAGAAATGCTGATAGTGTAAATAATCTTAGATTAAAGATTAAGCTTGACGGTGATTCTATGAAATCAACTTCCAAAATTACCCTACATGAATAAAGATAAAATTTCAGATTTAGAACAAACAAAAAGATTATGCACTATAGTAGAACAATTAAGAGATCCAAAAACTGGCTGTCCTTGGGATATTGAACAAACACACGAAAGTCTAGTTACTTACCTCCAAGAAGAAAGTGCAGAAGTCATAGAAGCAATAGACTTAAAAGACGATAACTCACTCAAAGAAGAACTTGGAGATTTATTACTACAAGTAGTTCTTCACTGCCAAATCGCGTCGGAACGACAAGCTTTTAATTTTGAAGACGTTGCGCAAATAGTTTCAGATAAAATGATAAGAAGGCATCCTCATGTTTTTAAAAAAAACGAAGGAGATAACAACTCAATAAGCTCCAAAGAAGTTCTTGAGCAATGGGAAGTTATTAAAGCAAAAGAAAAGAAAACCAATAATAGCGACGCCAAAATAGACTTACTAAAAATGCCAAAAGGTATCCCTGCACTTTTAGTCTCTGAAAGAATTGGAGAAAAAACTGCTAGAGTAAATTTTGACTGGGATAATTTATCCGGGGTTATCGAAAAAGTAGAAGAAGAGTTTAAAGAACTAAAAGATGAACTTAATAAATTTGATAATAACTTGCCTATCAATGAAGTTAGCGCGCATATAATAACCAGATGCAAGGAAGAGCTTGGAGACTGTTTATTCTCACTAGCACAATTAAGTAGATGGCTAGGTTTCAGCGCAGAATCTGTTCTTAGAGAGACTAATTTAAGATTTAAAACTAGATTTAATAAGATGAATGATACTTTGAAGGATGCAGGAGTAGAAGGTTTAAATTCATTAAGTACTAAAGAGAAAGAGATCGCTTGGAAGAAGGCTAAGCCTTAATGTACATTTATTACTTACACTCTGAGTTACGAACCATTAAATCTTAATGTCCTTATTCTCGCGAGTTCCGCCGGAACTCAAGCTCCGAGATGCCACAAATTTTTTCCAGCTAAATATAGCTAAGGAAAAAAATTTGCTCGAAGTCCGGACATTAAGACTTAATGGTTCGTAACTCTTTTTTTAATATAGATTCATTATAATTTTTTGCAGATGCTTTATTGTATAAAGGGCTAGTTTTTCACATCTACTTACCGACTTTGAAAAAACGTCTTATTATCTTTATGACTTTCATAAGCATTTCCTTATTCTTCCCGCTGAACCTTTGCTATCAACCACTCAATGTATTCAGCAGCCATAGGCACGTCAAAGGACGCTGGGATATGCAAAAATGCTGATTGAGCGCTATGCATGGCAGCCCACTCGTCACATACCCACATCGAAAAATTACATACATAGGTGCCAGCGTCTTCTCCATATTCGCATATTTCTTTCAACGGTAGCGACCATTTCATCTCTCGACGCATGTTGCCACTGCCGAGACAGATGGGCGCTGACACCTCGTTTCGTTTTGCCCAAGTGTTTTGGGCATATCGTTCGATCCTAAGCTTATCACCACCTCGAGATTGTCCAAGCCCGAGAACATACCTTGGGCGATAATTGTTAAGCGCATCCTCAAACATTGACCGTGAAAACGTCACGGGAAAAACACGCGACTTATCTTGGATGTATCTAGGCAGGCGAGCTATCACTAAGGCTGAAACATTGTATTCAAATTCATCGAATGGTTCGAATCCATACAGGAAAATCATGATGGTCCTCTAGAGGATAACGGCAAAGTTTTTGCGGTCGCATGCGACTCGCAAAAAACGTTTTGTTAATTTATATGTTATTTATAATGGAGGCAGAGTTTGCAATCAAACTCTATTTTTAGAACCTCCAGATACATCAAATTAGACATGCCGATCGATTTCATCAACCACTATCTCGGCAGCATCAGTGAGGTCTGGGTTTGAATCCAACATCACTTTAGAGATGCCTTGAGCCGCCGCGCCAAAAACAGCAAGAAGCAGACCAATGTGTCTTGGTAGATCCCACTGGTTGAAACCTCCCACCCATACAACAAAAAGTATGGCTGCAATCCTAATCTGAAGTAATCCAAACCTTCTCGACTCCCAGAAATTTTTCATAGGAGCACCCACTTTCTTTAAAAGGTTACGATTTTAAACTCTGCTTAAGCATTATGACATACTTTGGAAAAATACGATCAAAAAATTAACATATTATTGTACCAGTTAAGTATTTCTAGTACTTTCTGAATAATAACTATCACACAAAATCTGTAGAATCTAATTAAATACTTATTACTATTAACTATTCTTCACCTCAAACCTGTTATCAACTTTCCACTAACTGATCAAATATACCAGTATATTTTAGAGAACTCGTAATCCCAATATTTGGATGTTGAGCCGTTTAGGGTTTAAGTAAAATCTCTTTGCCTACGACTCCTATGTTTAATATAGTTTTCATAGCTTTCTTTTATAGAAGCTGATAATTTAATTAAAAAAATAGCTATGGCAAAACCAAAACAGAGGATGAAGCTTTATTATGCAGGACAACTTGAAAAAGTAGATGAATTTGAAGTTTTTTATAATTCTATATACCAAATGTCACCTGCAAAAAAATTTGTAGAAACATGGAAACTAACCGAAACGTTAATAAAACTGCAAGGCCGTAGTCGTAATGAACTCAAACTTGATAGAACTACTCTTATCCTTAAACGAATTCCGCGTTAAGTATTTAATAATTGGAGGATATGCTTTTGGCGTTCATAAGTAGTTGTTAAAAATTACTTTTTGTTTAATTTTTATAAGATTAGTAGGCACTTCTGCTAAAATCGTATTAACGTTAAAGTTTTCGCAGCCGCTTGTCGGCTTGCGAAAAACGCATTGATATCTTTGTTCAAATTCTACTTTCTTCCATTTGGTTTGGATTCAACTAGAGAAATAATACCGTCTTTTATTTCATAGTCAGAATCATTCCAGCAATCCCACCCACAAACGGTATATACATGAACACGAATTGCGCCTGTTGGTAGTCGTTTTGAAGAAGATATTGGATGTACCGTTCCCAAAGTCATGTCCCCTTCAAGTTCACAGTAATTGCCGTACTTTGTCTGCAGGTATATAATTCCATCACAAGTCTTTTGTCCACAGACGTGGCCTACAAGTAAATCTTTTAAGCCATCTTGGGATATGTCTTTTTCAAATAATATGACATTCGGATCTAAAGTTTCTGAGTTCGCTAGTACTTCTGATTTTTTATACAATTTACCAAAACAATCCTCAGCTTGAGCAA
Source organism: Pseudomonadota bacterium (assembly GCA_027487795.1). Taxonomy (GTDB): domain Bacteria; phylum Bdellovibrionota_C; class UBA2361; order SZUA-149; family DAOLCO01; genus JAIYCX01. Next base: position 53,710 of record JAIYCX010000028.1, read on the forward strand.
AAGCATGACTAGAAACAAGAGTTACAAAGAGTAGAAAAAGTTTAATCATTTTTATCCAATTCCTGGAAAGATATCATATTATTGTACCAGTTAAGTATTTCTAGTACTTTAAAATAATAAGTAGCACAGAATATCTGTAGAATCTAGTTAAATACTTATTACTATTAACTATTCTTCACCTCAAACCCGTTATCAACTTTCCACTAACTGATCAAATATTCCAGTATGTATTAGAGAACTAGTAATCCTAATATTTAATGTTGAGCCGTTTAGGATTTAACTAAAAAATAAAACTAGACTAAGGCGGGGTAAGAGGTATTAGATCTAGTCTATTCGCCGATGGCGAGGGGTGGAGGTCGCGCGGGCTTGATTTCGGAAACGCCGTTGCTCTGCAAGGGCTGTTCCGAAACAAGCGGTGGCTTCAGTTCGACACAAGAAGAGACTGGATCTAATACCTCTGGTGTGGGGTAAATAAAACTTACCGAATTTTTATAACCTTAGCCGGCACCCCTGCCACCACCGCATTATCCGGCACATCATCTCTTACAAATGAATGAGCGCCAACAACAACGTTCTTACCAATTTTTACTCCATCTAAAATAGTCGAGTGCGCGCCGATCCAGGAGTTGTCTCCGATAACAACACCTTTACCTTCCTCCATTCCTTGAGAAACGATTGGAATATTAGGATCACTAATAATATGATTGCCGGGGCCGATGTAGCAGTAGGCAGAAACTAAAACACTTTCACCTATTTCTATTTTACCTTCGGAAGCTATCCGACAAAAGGTGCTAATGTTTGCACCGCGTTTTAAAATTATATCTCCTCTCTTTGCTAGAAGCATGGAGAAAGCACCGATGAAGCAGTTGTCTCCTATGTCGATATACTTACCAACGTCTTTATCCAGCCTGGCATCAAGGATACATGATTGATCAATTATGACTTTTTTCCCAAACTTTACTCTTACTGGAGAACGAATAGTAACTGTCTTTTCTACTCTTGGAGAATATGAGTCGCTTTGTAATAAAGGCTTCAAAAAGATAGTCCTTAATATTATACCTAAAATACTTGGAATAGGAGCTATAATTAAATTATAGAGCTCGACTAATAGCCAATAAACAATACCATCTCCGCCACTGACTAATCTACGATACTTTTTAAAAGCTTTACCAGACTGACCGAACTCATTTTGAGCTGGTGTTAGGTATGAAACATTTTGAGCTTTACTATCTGAATCCTGTTTGTGCATGTTTTAAAATACTTTAATATTTGATATATCTATAGAACGATAGAAAACTCATTTGTTCAATAGTATATCATATTCATCTTGAAATACACCTTTCTGCAATTAAAATCACAAATTTCTAAGTTAGATACCACCCTACCTTTATCAGGTTTTCTTTTTGCCTTTTTCGCTTATACTTTTCTTATTAAAGAATTTAGCTCATCTGTTTTAGGTGATTTATTAGGTCCCAAAAACTCAGTTAATACTACTATATTATTTAAAAGTGCTTATTCTTTATTAGGATTATTGTTCAGTGTTTTATTAGCTCTCTTTTTTATTAGAAAGCAGGAAATATATTTATCTAGTCCAGCAGAAAAAACAGAATCAAGAATACAGAATATTGTTAAATTTAGTAGTGGCTGCGTCTTATATCTTCTATTTATTCCCTTTACCTCACTTAGTCATCTTAAATTTAGTTTCATCTCTGACCCAAGCCAAGGTTACATTGCTTTTCTAATAATTTGTTTAGTAATGCAATTACCAAGAAAGAAAATAGAGCTATTAATGCTTCTCAGCATTATCTGCGGTCCAATTATAGTTTACATGCTTTTCGCACTTAAAACTCATGGCCTGCCATTATTCACGGATGATCACGGGTCAGTTATTTATAGATTAGCACTTTTGAAGGAAAATTTTCCCGCAATACCAACATACAATACTGAATGGAACGCGGGCACCGACTGGAGAGATTTTTTTGCAACTGGAATATTAAATGTTTTCTTTATTTTTAGCCCAGTACTTTATTTGTTTGATACCCTAACAGCATATAATTTCATCCCTCCTGCTCTATTATTAATACTACTACCTCTAGCTACTTATAAAGCGGCATATATCCTTTCTAATAATAAACAAAGTTCCTTAATAGCTAGCGCCCTAGCTATTTGTAGTTCTTCCATTTGGTATCGTTGGGGTCTAAGCTATGGCTCACTTGGCTTTGTATGTTCAGCATGTTTATTTAGTCTTACCTGCGTTCTGCTTTTAAAATGTCTAAAAAATAACGATAAAACTTCTTGGTCTTTTATAATTTTCACCAATATAATTGCTACTCTCAGCATTCAATGGAGCGCTCTGATGTTAGCGCTTATACCTGTTATTTTAGTATATCTTTGGAATTTTAAATTAATTTTAAGTTCGAAAAAGCTCTTAATTCTTTGCATGTCTTTAGTTGCTATTAACATTCCTTGGATCGTTACATTTGTCCATGTATCTAAAGTACTTTCTTTTGTGCAAACAAATAAATCCGACACTAAACGTATCGATGTAACTAAAGTTCCCGATAAAAAAACATTAGAACTAAGAAATACTGAAGGATCAAAAGTAGAGAGCTCTGAAGACATAAGTGAAATAAAAAAAATTGGCTCGAGAATAAGAGAGTTTGGATCAAAAGTTAATCCGATAATTTTTATCTTGCTAATTCCTTCATTACTATTATTTAAATTTAAACAAAGAGATTACTTTCTAGAAGTCTATTTTATATACGCTTGGCTTTTACTACTTGGAATATTAGGTCCATCTATCAAGCCACAACTAGAACTAGAAAGAATGCTGGTAATACTTTCAATATTTTCGGCGATCCCCTTATCTTTTCTGATAACATCTATTTTTAATAGATGTCTTAATGAAACATTCTTATCGAGGTTAACACTAGCAACTATTTCAGTATGGATTATGCTAGGATTTGTAGTAGTTGGATCAATTTTCCAAAATAAAGCTTGGGATAAATTTGTAACCTGGACTAACAATGCACAAATACTGAAAGATAGAGTAGTAGCAAACTATAGCGGCGGAAGATTATTATTTGCAGGATTTGTCCTACATGATTTCGATGGTGGTCACATAGCCTATCTCACTAAGATACTAAATATACCGTTAGTTGCTTCCAGCCCTGTGCATAATCTTTGGCAATATAAAGATGTTATGCCTGGATCATTCCTAGAAAGAGGAATAGTAGGTGTAGAGAACTTTATGGATCTATATAATGCGTCTTTAATAGCAGCTCACGAAAAAAATTGGAGAGAATATTTTAAATCACAGCCAGATTATTTTACAGAAGTAGCTAGAGCTGGGAAATTTACTTTATTTAAAAGAACAAACTTCAAAGATAATTATTTTATCAGTGGCAGTGGTAATGTATTAACTCAAAGTAGCTCAGGTCTGACCTTAAAAGTAAACTCATCTAATGCCGTTATTAAATTTAAGTACTACGACTTTCTTGAAGTTTCGGGCTGCGAATCGATATTACCGCATAACATAGAAAATAGTGAAGATTTAGTTTTTACTTCACTCACTAATTGTAATCCAAACGCAATTGTTTATATTAAAAGTAAATCTATTTTTAAAAGAGTGTTTGGTCTATAATGAACTTTATCTTAGACCCACATGTTCATTATTATAGACAATTCGAGAAAATTAGTTTTTTTTCAAATCTATTAGATAATCTTCAGCAACTTGTACCTTCTAATAATGATATTACATACGGATTCATATCTATTAAAGTAGCTAGTTCCTCTCAGGTACTTAATGATCTATTAAACCTAAACACATCAGAGCTCAAGGAATGGGGCTTATCAATAGTAAAAAAAATAGATGACTATTTAGAATTAACTCTTATAGATAATAGAAAGCTAATAGGGTTTTATGGTAGTCAAATAAACACCTCAGAAAAGATAGAGTTGCTTTCACTATTTTCAAAAGTAGAAATAAAAGATGGTGCTTCGCTAGAAAAAACCATCTCTAACATTAGAGATGACAAAGGTCTCGCTACAATAAATTGGGCGCCCGGGAAATGGCTAGGAAAAAGAGGGCAGATAATAAGTAATTATATTTCTGAGACAAAAGATAACATACTACTATCTTATACTAGAATGTTTTCTTCTAATTTGATTCTTAATAACATCTTAGGTGATAAGCTACTGCGAGAAGGAGCTAAGTTTAGATCTCCTATAGTTGGCTCTGATGCATTACCTTTAGAAAAAGAATCTAAGATCTCCGGTACTGCTGCAATTTTATTTGAAAATATAACTAGTATTAATACTGAAGAAATAATACAAAGAATAAATAAAGATCTTTTCATAAACCTAATAAATCATAACAGTGCTTTAAATGTTCTTATTCGAATATTTAGATATGAAATACATAGAAAACTAAAGAAATAATTTATGGAAAATGTTTCAGAACAAATACTTGTAGAAGCTAAGAAAAAACTTAATAGCTTCCTAGAAAAACAAGATCAAAAACTATTTAATGAAGAAGTTAAGAATGTTTGCCACACCGAAAACCGACTTTTTCCTTATCCTATTTTAATTGATACTGAGACTACTGAAATTTTTAGATCAATGTGCATTTACTCACAATCAATAATTAAATCAGAAAATGACATTAAGTCTCATCGACCAATAATAGGTAAGATTATAATATTCACTAAAAAAGCAGTATGGAATCTAGTAAAACCATCAATAAATAATTCACTTATAGGTATTCAAGAATGCTTTTCTAACCTAGTAGTAAGTCAGGCAAAACTTACTACTTCAATTCTAAAGAAGACTACAGAAACATAATTGTTCTATATTGGACTTAGCAAATTCAACAAGTCCATTAGTAAACTTTTACTACTTACGACGATATTATTTTTAATAGTAATATGAGTAAGTCATAATTGTTTTTCCGTTTCAAATGATAGGTATTTATGGGAATTTTAAGTAAGGCTAGAATTTTAATAGTTGATGACGAACCACTTGTTCTCCATTCCCTATCAAGCATAATAAATAACTACGGTTATGAAGTAGATACCTGTACCTCAGGAGAGGAAGCTATAAAAAAAATAGCGCGATCCGAATACAATCTACTACTGTCAGATATACTATTAGGTGGGATTGATGGTTTCACCCTAGCTGCGGAAGCAAGGAGGATTAATACAGGTCTACAAGTAATTTTAATGACTGCCTCCCCAAATCCTATTGATCGCCAAAGAGCTGAAAATGAAAATTATCAGTACTTAGGAAAACCAATAGTAGCGGATTACATAACTAGACTTATAAGCGATACTCTAAAAGAATCTAGAAAAGCTGCTTAATAACTTTTATAGCTTAGTAACTTTTTAGAACTCTAATCAATCCTTTATCTAAAATAATTTGTTTGATGGCCTGCTCCATAGAGGAAGATAACATTGCCCTTAGGTCTTCATTATTTAAAGAAGGTCCTTCTAGCTCAGAACTACCAGAATATTCCCCTTTATAAACTCTTTTTTCTGTAGGATCAAAAACTTCTAGTGAAATCTTTGCTTTTGCAGTGAGCGTTGCGGACATCTCTTCTTTCAACTCTGCAGACCAATTAGTTACAAATAATCTAAGAGTAACTGGAGAATCTTTACTTCGAACAAAACCCATTTTTTCTAAGGTCAGAGAAATGGATTCTCTTACTACAGGTGCTATATCAGCATCGCTATAGTAACTCTCTCCTTTTTTTTCTATAAAATTTTTATTTAATCTTTTATCTTCTATAGAGCGTATATAGTAAGTAAATTTATCCTTACTTATTAGGTCGACCTCTTTATAAGAGCTCTGAGTATCTTGGTTAGAAGATGAAAGATTCAATGTTGGAACATGAACGGGATTTGAAAAACTGGCTCCGCAGGAAGTGAGTAACAATAAGAAGATTAATTTATACATCATTTTGTGAAATAGTTAATATAGTTCGCTGCCTCTGTTCTTACCAATAAAGAGGAATCGGTCAATAAATTTTCTTTAACTATCTTTAAATATTTATGATTATTTTGATTTATCGATACCGCTAATGCATTCCTAATAAGACCCTCCCTTTTAACTCTAAGTAATGCGGTATTAGCAAATTTCTTCTTAAATTCACCATCTGTTTTGATGTTTAAGATATTCTCTATACTTAATAGTGGTCCTACTCCGAGCGTCGGATTAAAATTTTTAAAGACTACCGCTTCTGGAGTGTTCTTATTAAAAGGACATACTTCTTGGCAAACATCACAACCGAATATCCAACTACCTAGTGCTTTTCTTTCTTGCTCGTTGAAACTTCCTCTTTTTTCAATATTTAAATAGGAAATACATTTCCTAGCATCAACAACATAGTCAGCTACAATAGCATTAGTTGGGCAATAACTCTGACACTTAATGCAGCTTCCACATGTATGCTGCTTTTTTGGTTGCTGTTTATTTTGAAAAGTAGATTCTCCCTTTATCTCAACATCCCATATTAATTCTGCTAAAAAAGTATAAGTCCCGACTTTAGGGCGAATAAGCATAGAAGACTTTCCGATAAAACCTAGTTCACTCTCTGAGGCTAAAGCTCTTTCTAAAATCGGAACAGAGTCGGAAAATAATCTAAACCTCGCTGTATTCTCTAAACCTAAAGCTAAAACTATCTTACGTAATAACTCGCGAAGAACGGTATGATAATCCTCACCTTGAGCGTATCTCGCAACTCGCCCGAATCCGTTTATATCTTCTTCTTCAAAACTTGAAGCTGGAGTTAAATTAGATGTCTCGCTTGAACTATAAGGTATTAAAAATGAAACTATTGATTTATACTCAAATAAAAGCTTTGTAGGATCGCATAAGAGACCAGGACCACGGTCCATATAGGACATTTCACCAGAGTAAGAATTTTGGCTCCAAGAATCTAGATTTTTTGATTCTTTTTTTAAACGCTCTTCTATTTTTTCTTTACTAGAGTATCCAGTGACGATTGCGCCATTTAATCTAGCTACTTCTCGTAAAATTTCAAAGTCTAGTTGGACTATGACCCACCATCATCAAACTTCTCTCCTTCACCCCATGAAGAATCATCATCATCTTCTTCACTATCACTGTATCTTCTTTCGTTTGTTTCCAACTCTGTTTTACAATCGATACAGTACTGAGTAACAGGTCTTGCTTCAAGTCTAGCAGGATTAATATCCTCGCCGCACTTTTCACAAACTCCGTAATCACCGTCATCTATTTTCTTAAGGGCATAGTCAATTTTATTAAGAAGCTTCTTTTCTCTGTTTCCTAACTTCTGTATGGAAGACTGACTAATTTCTAATGAAGCTAAATCTACAGAGTCTCCGCCACCAAGATCCAGTTGTTTAACAGAAGCCCCTTCAAGTTCACGTAAGTGATCTATGATAACATTTCTTTCTTCGTTTAAAAGTTTTCTAAATCTATCTAATTCTTTTTTCTTCATAGTATTATGTAAAGTTCAATCTTAGTTGTGAACAGAATATGATATACCTAATGTAGATTAAATCAAGTCATTTTACCAAATTGATCCCTAAGTTTATCTGATATTTCCCCTAAAGTAGCCCCAGCCCTGGCACAAGCGATTACAGCAGGCATAATATTATCCCCAGAGCTTGCTTTTATACCCAAAGATTCTAGTGTGGTACTTACTTCCACCTTATTTCTACTTATCTTAAAGCTTTTCAGGCTTTCAATCTGCTCTTGACGCAACACAGGGTCAGATTTTAAGGGATTAATAGTCTGCTTAAGTTCAGATTTGAAACTATTAACTCCTACTATTTTTTTAGTATTATTCTCAACTTCTAGCTGATAACGATACGCGGAATCTTCAATCATTTTTTGAGGAATACCCTGCTCTATTGCTTTCATCATTCCTCCCATATTATCGATATCTAAGATGAGTTCGAAAACTGACTTTTCAATTTCATTAGTTAATGACTCAATTAAATAACTTCCAGCTAAAGGGTCAGTAGATTCGGATACTCCACTTTCTGATAATAAAATCTGCTGCGTTCTTAATGCAATTTGCGCAGATTTCTCAGTAGGTAATCCGAGTGCTTCATCAAATGAATTTGTATGTAATGACTGAGTACCTCCGAGAACAGCTGACATTGCTTGAATTGTAGTTCTTACAATATTATTCTCTGGCTGCTGGGCCGTTAGAGAAGATCCCGCTGTTTGAGTATGGAATCTTAAAAGCTGCGAAGCTTTATTATCTGAGCCAAAGCGCTCTCTCACAATCTTTGCCCAAATTCTCCTTGCTGCTCTAAACTTACAAATTTCTTCTAAAAAACCATTATGGCAGTTAAAGAAAAAAGAAAACCTAGGTAAAAAAGTATCTATTTCTATATTTCTATTTTTAAGTTGGCTTATATATTCTATAGCATTTGAAAAAGTTAAGCCTAACTCCTCTGTTAGATTACTACCTGCTTCTCTAATATGATAACCAGAGATACTTATAGGATTCCACTTTGGAAGATTTTGACTTGAATACTCTATGACATCAAGTGACAATTTTAATCCTGCAGTTGGAGGATAGATATATGTACCTCTTGCAATATATTCTTTTAAAATATCATTTTGCGTAGTGCCTCTTAACTCAGATAAAGAAACCCCTCTTCGTTCAGCAAGTACTATATAAAATGCTAATAGAATATGTGAAGTAGCATTTATTGTCATGCTAGTTGATACTTTATTAATATCAATATCTAAAAAAAGTCTTTCTATATCCTCTACAGTATCAATTGGAACTCCAACTTTTCCAACCTCTCCTTCTGACATAGGATGATCAGAGTCGTAGCCCATTTGAGTAGGTAAATCAAAAGCAGTACTTAAGCCATCAGCTCCTTGCTCAAGAAGTAACTTAAATCTTTTATTAGTTTCAAAAACTGAACCAAATCCGGAGTACTGTCTCATAGTCCAAGGTCGAGCAGCATACATTCTTTTGTGTATACCTCTAGTGAAAGGATAAGACCCGGGCTCTCCTATTTCTTCAGGACTGGCTGTATTAGGACCCCTTTCGCCGTAGAGTTCGTATTTGGAAATATTGTTTTCTATATGTTTCAAAATAGCTTTCCTAAACTAATCTTAATTTTTAACAAAGTAGCATATTAATAAAAATTTATGAAATCATAAAATGACGAAGCTAAAGGTCTCTAAGTAAACTGAGGACTAGTTGCGGTTGCTGGTTAGCTTGCGCTAGAATACTAGCTGCGGAACGTTGAAGTATCTGCGTTGCAGCTAAACGTGAAGACTCTTCGGCAACATCAATATCTGTAATTCTACTATTTGCTTCACTGTACGCAAGTGAACTTTGTTGTAAATTACTTACTCCCGTTTCTACCCTAGACTGAAATGCTCCGATCTCTCCTCTTTGGTTAGAAAGTAAATTTAAAGTTTTTCTAAGATAAGTTATAGAATCTTGTGAGTCTTGTTGTGTTTTTAGAGAAAAGGATTGTAAGGCTGAAACTCCAGAATTTGAATTTCCTAAGTAAACAGAAATTGCTAGCCCATTATTACTTACAATATCTAAAACTCCATCATTATTAGTATCTAGTAGTCTTGAATCTACTACATTTGTAAGAAAATTTATACTAACGACAGCGTTAAAAGATCCATCACTATTTCCCAGTCTTGTATATAATTTATTTGTAGCAAACAAATCAGAAGAAAGAATATCTACTATTCCATCTCCATTAATATCTCCAATATCAAACCTTCTTGCTGAACTATTGTAAATTGTCCCACTTTTAAACGTCCCATCACCATTTCCTTTATAGAAAAAGATAGTATTACCAGCACTTATTATGTCTAGCTTACCATCATTATCCATATCAATTATTTGGCTAGTACGAGTAGAGGAAGAAAGTAAAGACACTGAATTTCTAAAAGTTCCATCTCCATTACCTAAAGAAATTTTGATTTGCGAGTTACCTATACTTGTATTAATCAAATCAACAATTCCATCCCCGTTTAGATCTCTAAGCTTTACATCATATGAGCTTATCCCAGTTGAGATACTTACTTGAGATTTAAAAGTTCCGTTTGTGTTTCCAAAAAGTATATTTAGCGACGGATCTGAATTATTTCCAGAAACCATATCAATTGCACCATCTCCATTGATATCTGAGAAATCCATCGTAAATCCATTTAATGTTATAGCATATGTAGTTTGAGCATTAAATGTTCCATCATTATTTCCAATAAGCACACTAATAGTATTAAAATTATTCCCTACTATTAAATCTTTTTTACTATCCTGATTTATATCAATAAACTTTGAAGTATATCCCTGACCCACTACTAAAAAAGAATTACTTGATTTAAAACTACCATCACCGTTTGCAAGGCTAACATAAACACGACCAGTGTTATAATCGGACATTGCTATATCTAAAAAGCCATCACTATTTATATCTGAGTAATCAATATGTTGTAAGCTTGATGATCCTTGAATTTGATATGTAGTATAGTCCTTAAAACTCCCATCCCCAATCGCCCCACCTAACCCATCTGTAATTAAAGAACTAGCGTTCCCTCCTGCTGCTAAACTTAAATCTCCAAAATCCCCATTAAATATCTTTCTCCCATTAAACTCAGTACTACGAGCAATTCTATTATATTCTTTTGATAAGCTCTGAGCTTCTTGATCAAGCGATAATCTTTGTTTATTCCCAAGGGTTCCGTTAGCTGATTGTTCTGCTAGTTCTGATAATCTTGTTACTATATTTGTAAGCTCGTTTAGAGCGCCATCTGCTACATTTAGTAAGCTTAAACCATCATTTAGGTTTCTTACTCCTTGGTTAAATAAACGCGTATCTGCTTTAAGAGATTCAGAGATAGACAGTCCTGCAGCATCGTCTGATGCTTTGTTAATACGCAGGCCAGAAGAAAGACGAGTGTAACTATCGCCAAGTTTTTTTGTGGCATTACCTAAACTTCGCTGGGCGTTTAGGGATGGGATGTTGGAGTTAATGGTAAGTCTAGACATGCCACCACCATTCATTAAAAAAAACAGGAAGGGTAGGAGGATAGGAGGGGTTTAATAATTTAGATTGTGATAGAGAAAAAAGAGAGTAGCAGTAGCTGAGAAAATTGTGGGCTTTTACAAAAAGTATGTGCGACACAAACTCAAAACTCCCCCCTTCTATACTCTTATCCTTCCTGTTTTTTATACACAAACCAAGACAACAGCCAACCAACTGACAAAAAATTTGCCTAAGAAAAAAACCTAAAATGAATTTACTAAGAACTAGCAATTCAAACTACAAACTAACCTGGGCTGTAACATCCTCCCACTCTACTACCACTACAACAACTAACCTAAGCCAATCTCCTTGTATAAAACAACATCCATATTGCAAAGATTTCGATACTCCGTGAAATCTTCTAGAAACTTCCAGTATGGACAATCTATATACACTCTAGCTTTTTAAGGCCTAGCATATAAATCTATCCATTCTCTAAGGATCGGGATTTACTAGATATTACTTTAGGGTCTAAATTGAAGCGATTTTTCCGACATAAGTACCATAAATTACTTAACATTTTACAATGTTTTAATTGTTCTATTTTAGAATAAAGTACATTATTCTAAAGTATAGAAATTTTATTTTACTGTCTAATAGAGCGCTGAAAATATTTCATTAACGAACATGACCAAATCCAACAAACAAATTTTAAAAATTTCAGAGCTAAAACAAAAAAACCAAATTGCCGAGCTTGGTGGTGGAGAAAAACGACAAGAAGCTCAGAGAAAAAAAGGAAAGCTTACTGCCAGAGAAAGAATAGGAATGTTACTTGATCCAGCATCATTTATTGAAAGTGGTAAGTTTATATATTCTAAAGATACAGAGACACACAACGGAGATGGCGTAGTTTGCGGACTAGGTAAAATTTGGAATAGGACAGTTGCTGTCTTTGCTCAAGACTTTACAGTAGCGGGTGGCTCATTATCTCGAGCTAATGCAAATAAAATTATAGCTCTCATGGATCAAGCTAAAAGCTTGATGTGCCCTTTAATAGGACTGAATGACAGTGGAGGGGCGAGAATACAAGAAGGAGTTGAAAGCCTTGGTGGGTATGCGGATATTTTTCTTAGAAATGTAGAACTATCAGGTGTTGTTCCACAACTTTCTGCTATCCTTGGGCCCTGCGCAGGTGGAGCAGTCTATTCTCCTGCTCTTACTGATGTAGTTTTAATGGTAGCTAACACTAGTCATATGTTCATCACTGGTCCTGAAGTAATTAAAGCAGTGACCAAAGAAGATGTTTCAATGGAGGAATTAGGAGGTGCCTTATCTGTAGAAGAAAAAGGTGGGGTTTCGCATATTACATGCGAATCAGAATCTGAATGCTTAGAGAAGATAAGAAATATCATTAGTTTCTTACCACAAAATTATCTCGAAAAACCAAGCAGACTAATGACTGGAGATCCGATTACTAGAGATATTAGTAGTCTAAATAATCTAATCCCTGATCAGAGCAATCTACCGTATGATATACTTGAATTAATTACTACCGTAGTTGATCTAAATTCCTTCATAGAAATTCAAGAAAACTTTGCAAAAAATATTGTTATTGGCTTTGCTAGAATTAACGGCTACTCTGTTGGTATTGTAGCTAATCAACCTAATTACTTGGCTGGATGCTTAGATATAGACTCCAGTGTTAAAGCTGCTAGATTTGTTAGGCTTTGTGATTCGTTCAACATCCCGATCATTACTTTTGTTGATGTTCCTGGTTTTCTACCTGGTCTTAAACAAGAATGGGGAGGTATTATTAGACACGGAGCAAAGTTATTATATGCTTTTGCTGAAGCTACAGTACCAAAGATAACAATCATATGCAGGAAAGCATATGGCGGAGCTTATGATGTAATGAGCTCTAAGCATTTAAAAGGAGATGTGAACTTAGCCTACCCTTCAGCTGAAGTAGCAGTAATGGGCCCTGAAGCAGCAATTAAAATTATTTCCAGAGCAGAGATATTAGCAGGAGCTAGTCAAGATAAATTAGTAGAAGATTATAAAAATAAATTTTCTAATCCATGGGTCGCTGCTGGACTAGGTTATATAGATTCAGTTATCGAACCATCTAGCACAAGATATGTGCTAGGAAATACCTTAGAACTTTTAAAGAATAAAGTTGCAGTAGTTACAAATAAGAAACATGGAAATATTCCATTATAATATGAAAAACTCAGAAAATAAGGAAATCAGCGAAGAAGAACTTGCAGCGATTGGTGCATTACTTATTTTGATTCATTTTCCAAGTAATGAAAATTAAAGCTCAATAAAATAAAAGCTATATGAAAATAAAAGTTAATGGAAAACTATTTGAAGTAACAGTAGAACAAGTAAATGCTCAAGGGGTGTTGTTTTCTATAAATGATAAATCATACTTTGTAGAAAAAAATATAGAGCTACCTAATAGTTATAATAAAAGATCTATTACTCCCAAAAAGATATCATACAAAAATCAAACCCAAGCTAAAGATAACAATATTCTTAGTCCTATCTCAGGCCAACTAATGGAAATACTAGTTAAAGTCGGGGAGAAGATTTCAGTAGGAGATCCTATTTTTGTAATTGAAGCTATGAAGATGCAAAATAAAATATGCTCTACCGTTAATGCCCAAATAGAATCTATTAATTTTACAATGGGTGAAGAAGTTAAAGCCGGCGAAGTATTGCTAACCTTAAAAGCTAATTAAATTATTTTTTAAAGAAAGTATTCTTTCCGCCAAATATTAATTCTTTCTTTTCTTCATCAATTGGATCTCTAGTATTAGTAACAACAGCTCCTTCTGGAGTAACAGTGGATACTTCTATCTTTAATCCTGACTCAGTTAACTTTTCATTTTCCAACACTTCTTTTGTACTTGACTCTGATTTAACAGGTGCAGAAACTTCATGATCGGCTTGTTTAAAGTCTGAAGATTCTTTTGGTTTATCTTTATTTACTTCAATTACAGGTTCTTTAGAATCTATAATTTTATTATCTTCCTGAACTTTCTTAGGCTTAGGTTTATTTGAATTCGTTTCGAACATATTAGTACCTTCCAATGCTGCTTTTGCTCTATCTGAGTAGCGCATTGAGATGGTAATTCTTCTATTAGCTGGATTCAAAGGATTCTCAGTGTCTCTAGGACGCTCATCTGCATAGCCAACAACTCTTGCAATCTGACCCTTTTTAAAGCCGGATTTTTCTAGTATTTTTCTTGCAGCATTTGCTCTATCTGAGGACAAACTCCAGTTATCATATGCAGTAGGCGACTTAGATCTAAAAGGCCTAGAATCCGTATGACCCTCTATATCTATGGGATTTGAAACCTTACTTAATAAAGTTCCAATCTCTATTAACTTCTTCTCAGCTTCATCTTGTACCAGAGCTTGACCTACCTGGAACATAGAAGTCTTATCCGTATCCATGATTTCTAAAACTAATCCTCGTTGATCAATTTTAATTTCAACATCGCCAAGTATACCCTCTATCTTCTCAGCATTCTCAGCTCCTGATAACATTTTTTCAATTTCAGTCTTTAATTCCTCTAACTTCTTTTCTTCTATTTCTGTTTCACCTGAGCCGCTCGCTGCTTTAAGAACATTATGCTCACCAGTAGTTCCAAGATCTTTTCCCCCGTCTAACTGCGGAGCATATTGAAATTCTTTATTACCCTGACCTTCATCATATAATTCTTTAACTTTACCTGTAGACGCATCTACTTTGTAAATTCTATCTGTTGTTTGAACTTGAGAATTACCATCTGAAGAGGGCGAAAATACATCAGGTAAAATTCCCCCGCCACCTACTTCGATAGGTGTACCAGATCCTTTTTGAAAAATACCAGGCTTTCTAAAATAACTCGCAATTCTCTGCCTTGTTGGTTCCGCAGCTGAGTTTACTAACCAAAGAACCATGAATAAAGCCATCATCGCAGTAACGAAGTCAGCATAAGCCACCTTCCAGGCTCCACCGTGGTGACCTCCATGACCAGAAACTTTTTTTACTATTATGATGGTCTTCCCATCTGGTCCTTCAGGCATAATCCTCTATTATTTAGTTTTAGCCTTTTCTCACAGCTTGATTGATTTCTTCCATTTCTTCTGCCGTCGGTCTCATGTCTCCCTCAATAGATTTTCTTGCAAACTCGAGTGCTACTGCTGGTGGAGAACCACCTGCAAAAGAAACAAGCGCGGCTCTGATTGCATTTAGCATTACATGCTGCTCGTGATACATCATTTCAACTGAGGAAGCTAAAGGTTGTAGATATCCATAACTAACCAAAATACCCACGAAAGTTCCTACTAGAGCCGCAGCAACGTGGTGACCAATTTCACTAGGTGGACCATCGATGTGTTGCATCGTAATAATAATACCTAAAACCGCGGCAACGATCCCAAGACCAGGCATCGCATCAGACACTCTGTTTAAAAGCGTAGGTACTACTGCCATTTCTTTATGGTGCGTATCTATTTCTGTCTCCATTAGTTTATCTAAATCAAAGGCATTAACTACACCATCAACAAATAATCTAAGAGAACCAACCAGTAAATCCATCGCATGATGATCATGTGCAATTTTTGGATACTTATTAAATCTTTCACTAGCATGTGGATCAGCTAAATCTTTTTCCACTCCGAGAACTCCTTCTTTTCGAATAACGTTAAAGATAGTGAGCAACAATCCCATTAGCTCTATATAAGTTGATTTATTTATTCCACTTCCCTTTAAAGCACCGATTGCTCCTTTCATTACTTTTCCAAATACAGAAAGTGGCGCGTAGCCTACTAAAGCACCAAAGGCTGCTCCACCTATAACGACAAACTCTGAAGGTTGAACTAAAATAGCAAAAGGCCCGTGTGCCATTGCATATCCGCCAAATACGGATCCGGTTACAATTATGAAGCTTAATATATAGTTCATTACGATTTAATTTATTAACTTTTATTCAGCTTGTAGAATCGACACATTATAGATGGAGCTTAAAGCAGAAACGATGCACATTTCCGAGCAAACCAAGCGGTTATCTTGAACTATTTTTTGTAAGTTAAAAAAAATTAGAGCTTCTAAAGCATAAGTTGCTGTATCTAATATATAGTGAATTAAATTAAATTTCTTAAATATTTACAATTAATTATGTCTAGTCAAAATAACGCAAAACTAATCCTCCCAGACGGTCAAACAATTGAACTACCAGTAATTGTTGGTACAGAGAATGAACACGCAGTTGATATCTCTGACCTGAGAGCAAAAACAGGCTATATTACAATAGATGATGGTTACGGAAATACAGGTGCCTGCTCAAGTGCAATAACATACATCGACGGTGAAGCAGGTATACTTCGCTATAGAGGATATCCAATTGAACAACTTGCTGAGCATTCAACATTTGTTGAAACAAGTTATCTTCTAATAAATGGAGAGCTACCCTCTACAGAAGAATTAAATAAATTTACTCATAAGCTTACAAGACATACGCTTATTCATGAAGACATGAAGAGATTCTACGATGGGTTTCCGAGAGATGCTCATCCGATGGCAATTCTTGCTTCGGTTGTTTCAGCTTGTCACACCTTTTATCAAGCATCAGATGACCCCAAGGATGTGGACACACAAAATTTAGCTATCATGAGGCTTTTAGCAAAACTTCCAACAATGGCAGCTTTTGCATATAAAAAATCTATAGGACAACCTTTTATTTATCCTAATAGCAGTTTATCTTATTCAGCAAACTTTCTTAATATGATGTTTGCTACACCGGCAGAAGATTACTACCTAGATCCAGATATCGTTAAAGCACTTGATCTTTTATTGATATTACATGCTGATCATGAACAAAATTGTTCTACTTCTACAGTTAGATTAGTTGGTAGTAGCCTATCCAATTTATACTCCTGCGTATCGGCAGGCATTTCAGCTCTTTGGGGAGCTAGACATGGTGGGGCAAATCAAAGTGTTATCGAAATGCTTCATGAAATAGTTAGTGACGGTGGTGATGTTAAAAAATTTGTAGAAAGAGCTAAGTCTAAAGATTCAAAAGCAAGACTAATGGGATTCGGCCATCGAGTTTATAAAAACTATGATCCTAGAGCTACGATACTTAAAGAAGCTTGTCATAAAGTACTAATGAAAATTCCACTTAAAGACCCTTTATTAGAAATAGCCGCAGAACTTGAATCAATAGCACTTAGTGATGAATATTTTATTTCTAGAAAACTATATCCAAATGTGGACTTCTACAGTGGTATTATTTACTCAGCTTTAGGCATTCCGGTAAATGGTTTCACAGCAATGTTTGCACTAGGGAGACTACCAGGTTGGATAGCTCAGTGGAAAGAAATGATCAATGATCCTCAAAATAGAATTGGCAGACCAAGACAAGTCTATACTGGCTCAACTAAAAGAGACTACGTTGAAATGAAAAAGAGAAGTTAAAGATTTATTTCTTGCTATCTTGGGTTATTGCAAAGGGCTTTTCTTTGGTACCCTTTCTAATTGCCATATCTGCCCATCTATTTTCAAGCTCTAGTTGCTTTTCATTCGTACATACCTTAGTACTCCAATTATTTGGATCATCACAGTCTATTTGTGCGGTACCCATATCAAGCGTAATACTGGAAGCAACATTCACTACCCAATTTTTAACGCCACCATCAGCACGAATCTGATCTTCATTTGCTAGGTATACGACAGTACAAATTGAAGTTAAAAATAAAGTTGCACCTGAATATATTAATCTTTCTTGAAATATTCTTTTTCGTTCGGAAGCTTCATGCACTTCTTTAATGCGCTGAAGCTCAATAGCACGCTCTTTTTGCAGTTTTTCATCTGCAATCTTATTCTCTATTTTTCTAAATGCGTTAACTATTCCTTCATCCATAATATCTTTATCGGCTAAGCGGCTGAAGGACTTAAAGATTTTATAAAAAAATATAAATTAAGGACTGACTGCATAAACATCGACAACTCTGCTATCTTTCTTTATTTGATAAAGCTCACCTGATACTAACTCTAAACAACTTAATTTATTACCAAAAACTAGCCCCGTATCAAGTCCTAGCTTATATGGCCTATGATCAAAAACTTCACGGTGAGGAGTATGTCCAAAAATAACGGTAGCTTCTAAATTATGTTCGGCACTAATAAAGGGCTCTCTAATCCAGTAAATATCCGTACCCTTTTGAGCACTTAAATCAAAATCAAAATTTATCCCTGCATGCACCATTAAATACCCAGGAACACTGATTATGCTTTCTAAATTAGAAAAAAATTGAAAATGCTCTTCTGGTAAAAGCTGCATCATTTCATCTGGAGGAGAAAAAACGGAGATACCATAACTTTGAATAGTCTCAAGTCCACCATTATAAAGAAAAGACTCTCCTAAATTACCTCCAAATCCTAAAAAGTCCATGAGCATATCCTCATGGTTTCCTTTTAAAAATCGAATATTTAAGAACTCTTGCTTTAAAGCCACTAGGCTAGAAATTACGGACTTGGAATCAGGACCTCGATCTATATAATCTCCTAAAAAAACTACCAAATCTTTAGATGTAAGGCCTTGAGAAGAAATGAGAAAACTAATTAAGACATCAGTCTCTTTAGCACAACCATGTAAATCGCCGACCACGAAGATTCTCTCTCCGGAAGCCTGAGAAACCGTTATCATTAAATTATATAAAATATTATAAAGCTATTCCAGTTAATGGAATCGGCCCTTTAGGTAAGAAACTTTATGAAATTAAATAAAGTTTCTAAAAGTTAACTTCTTACAGCTTTTTCTATTGCTTGTAGTTGCTTAACTCTTTCAGAAACTATGCCCTTAACTCTTTTTTGTCTATTTTTTGAAATAGTTTCGTCTTTTCTAGTTCTTCTTGCTTTTGTAACTTTTGCTGTTGATGCCATGACTATCTTAAATAAAATTGTTTAATTTAGGCGCATAATAATAGGGATAAATTTTAAGTCAACTAAGGGGCCATTTTACATTATTTTAGTCAATATATTATGGGCCTTATTATGGGACCTAGAGTAGTTCTGCTACTTTTTTAACAAACTCTTCTGTATTTAAAGTCTTAGGATTACTGTGAGTTGTAATACTTACTAAATCCTTGGTCATATAACCCTGCTCAACTGTCTTGATTACACTTGCTTCTAAGTGCTCAGCAAACTTACAAACCTCTTCTGTATTATCAAGCTCCCCTCTTTTATAAAGAGCTCCAGACCAGGCAAAAATTGAAGCAATAGAATTTGTAGAAGTGACTTCACCTTTCAAATGCTGATAATAATGTCTCTTTACTGTTCCATGCGCAGCTTCGTACTCATATTTATTATCTGGAGAAACTAACACTGAAGTCATTAGACCCAGTGAGCCAAAACCAGAAGCGACGAGATCAGATAGAACATCTCCGTCATAATTCATCAAGGCTAACATCATTCCGCCTTCATGTTTCATTAATTGCGCTACGGCATCATCAATTAAAAAATATTTATACGTAACTCCAGCTTTATCAATTTCTTTTTGCCTAAGTTGAACTTGCTCTTCAAATATCTTTCTAAAAGTACCATGATATATTTTAGAGATAGTATCTTTTGCTGAAAACCAAATATCTATTTTTTCACTTATTGCTAACGTTATACATGAATTTGCAAAATGCTTTATTGAAGCCGAACTATTATGATATCCCATTACCATTCCTGGAGAATCAAATTCATGAACTAGTTTTCTTACTTCCTTACCGGACTCAGTAGTATAAACTAATTCAACTTTTCCAGCTTCTGGTACGACAAGCTCCGAACATTTATAAATATCACCATAAGCGTGCCTACCAATTAAAATAGGCTTTTTCCAAGATCTAACAGCAGGCGGAATATTTGAAATAGTAATAGGTTTTCTAAATACAGTCCCGTCTAAAATAGTTCTAATAGTACCATTTGGACTAGGCCAAGCTTTAGTTAAAGAATATTCTTTTACTCTCTCTGTATCAGGTGTGATAGTAGCGCACTTTACCCCTACACCAAATTCTCTAATAGCTAAGGCAGAATCAATGGTGACACTATCATGAGTCTTATCTCTGTTACTCACATGTAGATCAAAATATTTCAAATCAACATCTAAAAAAGGATAAATCAGATTATCTTTAATCATCTGCCAGATGATTCTCGTCATTTCGTCGCCGTCAAGTTCTACAAGTGGGGTATTAACTTTAATTTTCATGAGAAAGAAGAAGGTATGTTAAATAATATTAGATATTATAGTTGAATACTTGCTCACTGCCTACTAGAATTAATTGAATGCTTATTCTAGTAATGATATCCTGCTGGCCTTAAATCAATTACAAGGCTTAAATTGACTTTCTTAGGACAACTACTAATTTCTGGACCGCCATTTATTATCGCTATCGTACTTCATGAAGTAGCGCACGGTTATGTTGCAAAACTTCTTGGAGACAAAACGGCTAGTGATCAAGGTCGAATCACTCTAAACCCAATAAAGCATATAGATCCTTTTCTAAGCATCATATTACCTGCTCTATTAATTTTTTCAGGCTCTCCTGTAATATTTGGAGGCGCGAAGGCCGTGCCTGTTAATCCATTTAACTTTAAAAATCCTAGAGTAGGGATGGCGATAGTTGCCGCTGCTGGGCCAATTACAAATTTTATCATTGCTGGAATTTCCCTGTTAATACTTAGAACTATTAATGTAGACGAAGCTGGTTTTATGCTTACAGTAATACACTTGTGGTTAGCTACTTCAGTGATGCTAAACATTATTCTGGGGCTTTTTAATTTAATACCAGTTCCTCCACTAGACGGAGGGAGGATTATGGTTGGAATACTACCAATAGTATTAGCTAGAAAATATGCGCTACTAGAGAAGTACGGATTTTATATTTTAATCGCACTTCTATATTTTGATATTCCAGAACTTTTTCTAAAGCCTGCAATAGATTTTGTAATCTTTAATTTGTTACCATATAGCAACTACCCGACCCCTCAGATAACCCAGTAGAGTTTCTAATCTAACAACTTAACTAGCAAGCCCCTTAAGCACAGTTCTTAATATTCCACCGTCCCTATAATATTGAAGTTCTACACCTGTATCTATGCGACTTCTAGACATAAAAGTAACTATTTCCCCGCTTATTTTTTTAGCAGTTACTTTGATATCTTGCCCCGGCAACATTGTTTCTGAAACCTCAATAGAGAAACTCTCAGTTCCATCAAGTTTTAAACTAGTTACAGATTCACCCTGTTTAAACTGAAGTGGAAGAATTCCCATTCCTAACAAATTACTTCTATGAATTCTCTCAAAACTCTCAGCGATTACAGCAGATACTCCTTGCAAAAACGGCCCCTTTGCTGCCCAATCTCTTGAAGATCCACTTCCATACTCTTTACCAGCTAAAATAACTAATTGAGTACCATCTGCTTTATATCTTTCTGCTGCATCAAAGAAGCTTAAAGTCTCACCTGTTGGTAAATACTTTGTAATATTACCTTCAAGTCCGGGAGTTAATTGGTTTTTGATACGAATATTAGCAAAGGTTCCCCTAACCATAATTTTATCGTTTCCACGTCTTGAACCATAGCTGTTAAAGTCTACTTTACTAATACCCATACCTTCTAAGTATTTTGCAGCAGGTGATCCCTCTGCTATATCTCCAGCTGGAGAAATATGATCAGTAGTTATTGAATCCTTGAATACAGCAAGAACTCTTGCATCTTTAATTGTCTTATACTTAGCGTTTTCTAAGCTAATATTTTCAAAAAATGGTGCTTCCTGAATATAGCTTGATGATTGATCCCATGGGAATAATTCAGAGCCCGCATCTTTAATATCCTGCCAAGCCTGTGATCCCTTGAAAACATCTGCATATTTTTCTTTAAACATTTCTGGGGTGACATATGATTTTACAGCATCTGCAACTTCTTTATGTGTTGGCCAAATATCTTTAAGATAAATTGCTTTTCCAGCGTCAGAGACACCTATAGCCTCTGTATAAATATCCTTACTAACAGTTCCTAATAATGCATAGGCGACTACTAAAGGAGGAGACGCTAAATAATTTGCTCTTGTAAAAGGATGTACTCTACCTTCAAAATTTCTATTTCCAGATAGAACAGCAGCTGCAACTATATCTTTTTCCTTAATTGCATCTTCTACTTCTTTTGCTATAGGACCCGAATTTCCTATGCAAGTAGTACAGCCATAACCAACGACATTAAATCCAAGTTTTTCTAGATATGGAAGTAATCCTGCTTTTTCAAGATACGCAGTAACAACTGTAGAGCCCGGAGCTAATGAAGTTTTTACGAATTTGTTTACTTTAAGACCAGCTTCGACTGCTTTTTTAGCTACTAATCCAGCGGCCATCATAACCGAAGGATTGCTAGTATTAGTGCAAGAAGTTATTGCTGCGATTACAACAGAGCCGTGTGATATTTCTTCCTCCTTAGAACTCCATTTTACTACACTAGTATCGGCTAACTTATCTTGACTTAAGCCAAAGCCCTTAGGCCCAACAGCCTCAGTAAGAATATTCTGAAAAGTTGGTCCTACGTCTTTTAGGGAAACTCTATCCTGCGGTCTCTTTGGTCCTGCAATAGAAGATTCAACCGTTGATAAATCTATTTCATATACTTTAGTAAACTCAGGATCAGGAGTATTACTCGTTCTAAATAGACCTTGTTCTTTTGAATATCTTTCTGTTAAATCTATTAGCTCATCAGGTCTTCCAGTAAATCTGAGATAATCTAATGTAAGATCATCAACTGGGAAAAAACTAACAGTTGACCCCTGCTCCGGTGCCATATTTCCAATTGTTGCTCTATCTGAAACACTTAAGGTATCGAGTCCTGGTCCAAAAAATTCAACAAACTTATCTACTACACCTATTTTTCTACATAGCTCAGTTATTGTTAGTACTAGATCTGTTGCAGTTACTCCTTCTCTCAATTCTCCACTTACCTTAATACCGATAACATCAGGTACAAGCATATATAATGGCTGATCAAGCATTACTGCTTCCGCTTCAATCCCCCCTACTCCCCAAGCAAGAACACCAAGACCGTTTACCATTGGCGTATGAGAATCAGTTCCTACACAGCTATCAGGACAAACAAAATTCTTTTCCCTATTCCAATATACTCCCTCGGACAAATACTCTAAATTTACCTGATGCACGATCCCAGTAGAAGGAGGAACTACTCTTAAATTCTTAAATGCTTTTTGGCCCCATTTTAAAAATTGATAACGCTCTATGTTTCTTTTAAACTCTAATTTCTCATTCAAACTTAGCGCATCTTTCGTTCCTGAAAAATCTACTTGCACAGAGTGGTCTATAACTAAATCACATTTTACTAGAGGATTAATTAATGCGGGATTTTTTCCTAACCTTTTCATTGCTTCTCTCATTGAAGCTAGATCAACTATTGCAGGGACTCCCGTAAAATCCTGAAGTACAACACGAGCAGGCTTATAAGGAACTTCTTGTCTGTTTTTATCTTCCGGCTTCCATGAAATTATTTGCTTTAAGTGATCTTCAGTAAAAGCAAAATTATCAAAATTTCTTAAAGCTGATTCTAGTAAAATTCTTAGTGAAAAAGGTAGTCTTGATAGAGAGCCAAACTGAGACAGTTTATCTAAACGATAATAACTAATATCTCCAGCTTTGGATTTAATTACAGATTTTGCTCCAAATTGGTCTATAGGGCCGTGCATGACAGAAATTTCCTTTAATGATAACTTACGAGCCTATTTAATCACTCAGTTAAAGTACTAGCAAATAAAAATATGGATCCTATATACGGTATCGTTGGAGTAGAAATTAAACCACTTGTTACACATCAAGATTCAAGAGGTTTTTTTAGAGAAGTAATTAGGCATACAGATAGTATTTTTTCAGATGAATTAGTGGAATCGCCATTTGGGCAATGGAGCCATAGCAAGATGGCTAAAAATACTGTTAAGGCCTGGCACTATCATCATAAACAAATAGATTGGTGGTATTTAGGTATAGGCGCGATTAGAATGGCCATGTATGACAACAGACCAGAAAGTCCAACATATAAAGAAACGCTAGAGCTTATTTTAGGAGAAGATCATCCAGATGCAATAAGTGCTGTTGTTAAGATTCCAACAGGTGTGCTTCACGGCGCTAAAGTTATTAGCGATATGGCACATTTATTTTATATTACATCAGGAGTTTACGATACAAATGACGAAGGTAGAATTCCATTTAATGCGCCAGAAATTGGATATGACTGGGTTGAAGGGGATGATATTATCGTTGCGGCCAATGATCAGAAATATTTTGAGCCTGAGTATGAGAGGGTGAAGATAAAATAAAAGAGGCTTCCGCGAACGAAAATCCTCGATCTAGCAATGGGTTAATTTGCTAGTTAATAAAAATCAAAATCAGTCATCAGCTGAAGTTTCAGCAGGCTTGGGTTCAAATCTGCTTTCAATTTCGTGAGCGTGCGGATCGGAAACTGTTTTCTGCTCCGTTTCGATCACTTGCCAAGTACTAGGTGAGACTCTCATTACGGGAGTTCCATTTGGAAGTTTCTTAGTTTCTGCTGGCTGATTAATGGTCATACACATTCCTATTTCCCTCGATAAAACACCTCGCCTCTCCATTTCTCAAGCGACTTCACCAATGAAGTCTGAATAGCTCAAGAATTTCCTTAACGAGGTTGTGAACTAAACTAAAAACGAAATAACGACCTAAAACCAAAGATAACCTTTAATTCGCGGAAGCTAACTATTAACTTACTCAGTTAATAGTTAGCTCTCTTTAGCTTCTACCCAGATATTATTTAGTTTTATTTAAGTAAATTAAAACTTCGGATAGAATTAATAGAATCATTCGATTCAGTCAATAGTAGAAATGAATAAAATCAATGAGTTAGAATGATCATTCTAGTTTCTGTATTAAGTTTTTGTGTATAAGCAGCGTAAGTAGCTGAGAGTTTAAGAGGACAAACAGGAAGAGCGGAAGAATGGAAGAAATAAAAAAATCTCGAGAGAGGCAAATTGCCAGACTCTCGAGATAGAAATTTAAACCTACTTAACAACTTTCGAGCGTGTTTTGGGGCGATAGTCAACCACGCAAAGAACTTTTCGTTCTCTCAGACACTGAGCTGATATTTTCACATTTGGCCGACCTGATTTCAAGTTCTCCATATGGAATATTGGACCATGGATCAACTCACGCGAGCGAGAGGTATCCGAATCGTCAGCTTTCTTGATTAACCATCGAAAATCCGAACCATTTCTGCAAAATATATCAATCTCACTGGCCGGCAGCTCCCTGGAGATAGCCTCGACAGCATCAGCTATTTCAACTGCAATCGTCCTAACATTGTCTGCATTTCTCTTATCCAACAGTCTGTAGTTGGGAAAAAGATACGAGACACTCTGAGCATGATTCCAAATTACTGCCAATGGACAGTCGGACTTTGATACCATAGCTAGGAAAGTAGACGCTGGTCTGAAAGTAATCTTTGACGAATCATCATTCTGCAATTCATCAATCTGTAATTCGTCAACATACAATGGCTCGTCATTGCCAGACCAAAAAACTTTCATCGGCCGTTGATCTAAAAAATCAAGCATCAGATCATTCAAATCTCGACAAGAAAATATTGGCAAAGAAGCTAAATTCACAGACATCACAAACTCCATTCACTAAAACTACCCCGCCCAAGCAAGTTGCGAACACTCACAAAACCTTTACTTAGGAAGTTCTCAAATCGCTCTAACATCATAACAACGCTTAAGAGCCAAAAGAGAAATCCCTAATTTGGCGCCCTTATAGCATAAAACAAAATTTATATAAAATGTCCGAAAAGAAACTTACTAAATTCCTAAAAAGTTAGAAAAATCCGTGGCATAGTGCTGTTTCTAAGGTAATTTGCTTCCATGATAAATTTAAATTACCATC
Organism: Pseudomonadota bacterium; assembly: GCA_027487795.1. Lineage (GTDB taxonomy): Bacteria > Bdellovibrionota_C > UBA2361 > SZUA-149 > DAOLCO01 > JAIYCX01. The sequence continues at coordinate 79,689 of JAIYCX010000028.1, forward strand.
ATTTATTCTACTTCTACACCGTAGCAAATGAAGGCTCTGTTATCGCCGCATCTGATAAATTAAATGTTGCGCAACCTACAATCTCAGCTCAACTAAAATCTCTTGAAGAAACTTTAGGAGTGCCTTTATTTATTAGAACAGGTAGAGGATTAGCCCTAACCGAAGTGGGTAAGACAGTACACAAATATGCAGAAGATATTTTCTTGATCGGTAAAGAAATGATTCAAACCATAAATGCACATGGACCAGGTTCTGTGATCCATGTAAGAGTTGGAGTTGTTGACGTGGTCTCTAAAATCTTAGTTTGCCACACTCTTTTACCTGTATTTAAAAACTTTCCTCAGATGAAAATCATTTGCGTAGATGGCAAGCCAGCTGATCTAATATCAAAGCTATCAAGACAAGAACTTGATATAGTTTTATCAGACGAACACATTCCACACGGTACTAGAATAAAGGCTTTTTCACACTTACTGGGAGAAAGCAGTATTTCATTTTTAATCCCTGAAAGAATTGACACTGAAAAATTAGATGTATTTCCAAAATGCCTAGAGACTCATCCAATTATTTTACCTACTGAAAATACAATAATAAGAAAAACCCTAGATCATTGGTTTCATGATCAGAACTTAGAGATTAACCCAATTGGAGAACTAGAAGATAGTGTCTTAATAAAAGAAACTTCCTGTGAGATAGGTTCTATTTTTGCTGTTCCAACAGTTGTAGAAAAACAAACCTGCGAAAGATATGGATGCAAAATACTCGGAAGAGCGGCAAAGGCGAAGCTAAGTTACTATGCTTTATCTCTAGAGAGAAGAGTTAAGCATCCTGGAGTAGCTTTAATTAATGAAAGAGCTAAGGGCGAACTTTTTAAATCTATTAAAGAACAGTAATTAATGTTCTTTAATTTAAAAAGCCTCAACTAGAACAGAAGTAGCTTCCCCGCCACCATTACAAATACCAACTACTCCTAATTTGTTCTTCCCTGCTTCTTTATGAGAAGCTCTAAGAGAATGAACTAAAGTAGTAAGTATCCTAGCACCGCTTGCTCCTATTGGATGACCCAAAGAGACAGCACCACCTTTAATATTTACTTTCTCATATTCGATACCTAACTCCTTAATACACGCTAAAGTGACAGATGAAAAAGCTTCGTTTATTTCGAATAAATCTATATTTTCTATTTTCTGATTAACTGCGCTTAAACAATTTCTAATTGCCTGTACTGGAGCAGTAGTAAACCACTCAGGCTCTTGAGAGTGCATACCAGTAGAAACTATTTTTCCAATTGGTTCTAATTTAAATTCTTTTACTTTTTCTGCAGAAGCTAATAGCAGATAACTAGCGCCGTCATTTATAGAACTAGCATTTGCAGCAGTTATAGTTCCATCTTTAGAAAAAACAGGTTTTAAAGTTTTAACTTTTTCACTGATTAATCTTCCAGGCTCTTCATCTTTTGAAATAAGTTTATCAGACTTACCGCTTCGCACCAACATGCCAACAATTTCATTAGCAAATTTTCCATTTTCTATAGCACTATTAGCTCTTCTATAACTTTCTAAAGCATAGGCATCCTGATCTTCTCTTGAAAAGCTATATTTACTTGCACATAATTCCCCAGCCATTCCCATGTGATAGTCGTTATAGACATCCCATAGACCATCTTTTATTATGCCATCAATTACTTGACTGTGACCAAGTTGATTTCCTGATCTAAACTTAGGAAGGTAATATGGCACATTAGACATACTCTCAGCCCCACCTGCAATTATAAGCCCAGCTCTACCTGAAGTTATCATCTGGTTGGCTAATATCACGGCCATTAAACCACTACTACAAACTTTATTGATTGTTAAAGCCGAGACTTTTTTATCTAAACCTGACTTTATTACAACTTGCCTTGCAGGAGCTTGCCCTAAATTAGCACCTAGAACATTTCCCATAATCAAATGTTCTATATTTTTTTCAACTTCATTTGAACCATTATTACCAAAACCGCTTAATAGCTCCTTAACAACCGGCACAGATAAATCTACTGCTGATAAACTTGCTAATTCCCCCATTAGGCTACCAATTGGAGATCTTAAAGCTTTAATAATGAAAGTTTCTGAGGGCATAAATATTATGTTAGTTTTAGTTTCTTTCTAATATAGAAATCATATCACTAACATATGTTAACTGTTTGTTATAATCTTTTGTTGCATTTTCTGAGTCGCTAGGAAGATCTGAGAGCATTTGGCGTATTTTTTTAAAGTCGGATAATGCACCTTTCTTATCTCCTATTTTAAGTTTTAAATTTGCTAAGTCAGTAACAAACTCAGGCTCATTTGGTTCACTTTTTACTGCTAACTCATACCACTTCTTAGCTTCAGCAAACTGCTTATTCTCATCATACATATTCCCCAAAACATCCTGCATCCAACCTTCAGACTTATTTGATAAAGCACTTTCCATGATCTCAATAGCCCGCTTCAATTGTCCTTTTTTTCTGTAGACTATCGCTAAATTTACCATCCCCATAATATGATTTTTTTTGATGGAAAGAACTTTTTCATACTGAGTCTTAGCTCCGTCAAAGTCTTTTTTATCCTCTAACAAATTACCGTATCGTAGAATTAATTCTGTATTCTTGGGGTTTTCCTTAATACCCTCTTGATAAGCAATTTTGGCTTCGTCAATCTTGCCTTCTTCATAAAGTCTAGTCGCTTTACTCAAATAAGTAGATCCCGAATCTTGTTTGCAAGATATAAAAAACAAACTACAGATTAAAATTATAGATATCTTTAGTGAAAATCTAGAAAAATTGTGAGAAAAGTTATACTTCATTAAATTTCTTTTCATGTAAGAACTCTATAAGCTGATCCATTTTAAAATAAGACGCTTTACTGGGTGGGATAGTATCTCTTGCAGCATATAAAGTATCAGAACTCTCTGTATAATTTCCTAAATACGCAAGCGTCACTCCATAGCGAAAATCAGCATAAGGATAAACTTTCTGTTTTTTCCTCTCTTCTTTCCAGTATTGGGCTCGCTCTGATAGCACTGCCTCTGACTCATAGAACTCTGGAAATAATCCATTAGTTATTAAAAAGTTTAACATTTGAATATAGCTATTTTTCTTCTTACTTACTTTCAGAGCCGCTATTTTTTCGTTACTGACTTTTAAAATCTTTATTGCTTTTTTATTCTGTTTATTTTGGATAGTTTGGAAAAAATTAAAAATTTTCTTTGAACGAGCCCAAACTTCCGGACCGTATGTTTTATAGTACTCATTCCATGTCGCAGTAGCTGCTTTAATGTTGCCTTTATCAAATAACTTCTTACCCTTTTCAAAACCAACATCCATTATATAATCAGCTGTTTGATCCATTGGATATAAAGAAAAACTTTCTTTTAACATCTCTTCCAGGTTAAACTTTTTCTGACTATGAGATAAAGCAAGAGCAGATAAAAATAAAGCTAAAGATTGATGTCTCTTTGTTTTAAGATCTTTTAAAAGATCTATATATTTTGTTACTGACTTATAATTGCCTTCTTTAAATTTTAAGTAAGCAAACAATAATCTGGTCTCATCCAAACTAGGATCTGAGTTTAGAGCTTCTTTAAATCCTAAAAATGCTACTGATTTTTTATTAGTAAGATAACTACTTAAGGCAAAAAGTGAGACTACCTTAGGATTTCTAACTCCTGACTTTTCTAAATACTGAATAAAACATTTTTTTGCTAAAATTGGATTATCGTTTCTCAAGCCCGCATTACCAGCTTGCCAAAGCTCCTCAGGTGAAAGAGTTGAAAGTATTTGTCTTAAACTAAGTGAAAAAATATCAACATTAATTGCATTCATTGCGGGCGGTGCAGCAAATAAGTGCTTTAAAAAATCTGGTAAAAGATTTACATCTTTTGTAAGCTCGTTAAATATCTTATCCATAGATTAGTAAGTTTTGGTCGGTTTAGCCTGTTGCTAATTAGTCTTATTTATTGATTTTTTCTCCTCTATTCAGATGCTGAATAGCTAGGAAAAGTCACAAGTCTTACTAAAAAATGCCAAACGACTATTGAACCCAATAAGTGAACAATCTGCATATAAGCAGGTGCCAGCAACAAAATAGTTAAAATTCCTAAACAAATCTGAAAAACTACTGAAATAATGAGAAAAGTAGATAAGGACTTAACCTCAATGACCTCATCCCTTGAGATGGCATACCTAATTAAAAAAAACGATAAAATCACAGCTAATATTGGATGGTAAACTCTTAGACTCAATAAAATATGAGCATTAGATGCGAAGTCTTTACTTATTCCTTCTGCTAAACTTACAGAAGGAAACAAAGTATCTCCAAGCGCAGTAACTGCACCAAAGCTACTAACTATTAAAAAAAGTATAACTAAAAAAAACTCTCCTAACTTTAATCTTTTAGGTTTCGTAATCAAAGTTTTATAATTCACAGCTATGTTTAAAGATGCTAACAATAAAAAACTATTAACTAAATGTAGAGAAACAACTATTGCTCTAGTGATAGAGGTGTTATCTTTAACCCAGCCAAAAAGCACAATCGAAGCACCGATACAGACTTCCACTAACATAAAAAAAGCTGCGAAACGTATAGCTTTAGTTAAATTTGCATGATTAGATTTACGGTAGGCAAAGAAAATAAAAAAAACGACTAATGCGCTAAGCCCACTTGTTAAACGATGAGTAAACTCTATTATTAATTCAATACTTGGGGCTAGAGGTATAACTTCACCGTTACAAAGCGGCCAATGACTACCACATCCTGCTCCCGAGTGAGTAACTCTTACTAAAGCCCCCCAAAGAATAACAAAACAAACAAGTAGGTAAGTATAAAAGTAAAATTTTACGGTGTTTAATTTAGAAATATTGGTTGAATACATTTTAATACTAAGAACATTTACGCAATTTTCATCTATGATATTCTAAAAATACTATTTCTCATATTTTTATTTAAAAACTAGCATTTGCATGGCCTTACCAATAACAGTTATCCACCTGCTAACTTACAATGAAAAAGCGGTAGAGATCTGCATAGAATCACTGCTAGTTCAAGAAGGTTTCACTCTTGGTCAAAATTTATTTATAATTGCTAGTGATAACCAATCCACTAACGATACTTTCTCTAGACTTAATAAGTTCTCGGATTCTATCAAGGTCTACCTTAATAAGAAAAATTATGGATTCTCAAAAGGGCATAACTTAGGCATAGAAAAAGCATTAGAATTAAACGCTCAGTACGTGTTCATTGCAAATGCCGATATAATACTTGAAAAAAATGCCCTAGCCCTAATGGTTCAGTCATTAGAAAATGATAATTCTGCCGGCCTTGCTAGTCCTTTAATATTTAGAGCTGATAAAAATATTAATCCAATTGAGCCTAAAGTCTTTGATGCATGCGGAATGTTTTTTAATGATAACATTAGACATTTAGATAGAGGATCAAATGAATTAGATAATGGTCAATATCGAAATGCACAATATATATTTGGTGGAACCGGTGCAGCATTACTACTTAAAAGAAACTTTATTGAAGATGCAAAGTTTCCAAAAGAACTTGACGAAACGAACTCGGAACTAGAACTTTTTGACAATAATTTCTTTCTCTACAGAGAAGATGCAGAACTTAGCTTAAGAGCACAAATCCTAGGGTGGAACTGTCTTTATATACCAAGCGCAATTGTTTATCATACCCGAGTAGTCACTCCAGAGAATCGAAAATCTATTCCTAGTGAGTTTAATCTTTACAGTGTGAGAAATCGTTTTTTAATTCAAATTAATAATTTCTCCGCAGTGCTTTCTCTTATTTGCCTTAAAGGTTTCGTAATTAGAAATTTACTTGTGATCGTAGCATCAATTACAACAGAAAGATCATCAGCTCCTGGACTATGGGATATTTATAAATTATTCCCAAATGCTTATAAAAAAAGAAAATTCATCTTTGCTAAAAGAAGAAGAAGCGACCTAGCTCTTAAAGATTGGTTTTTTAAAAAGGGAATCGATGGAGTCGATACATTAAAAGTACTAGATTCAAATAACAATGATTTTAGCGCTTCAGTTGTTATCATTAATTATAATTCAGGAGATAGACTAAAAGATGCGGTATGTACTAGTATAGAAGCACTCTCTTTTTTAGCTGAGAATACTTCAAAAAATAGCTCAATAAAAAACCAAATTATCGTAGTCGATAATAACTCATCCGATAGTAGTTTAATTAATTTAAAAGATGACGTAGAGGCAAAGTCTGTAACTGTTATAAAAAACAATTCAAACCTAGGCTTTGCTGCCGCATGCAATCAGGGGATAAAATACTCTGACTCTGATTATATTCTAATACTTAACCCTGATATCAAACTCCATCAAGACACCATCCATAAGCTATCAGCTACTCTTCATAAATATCCAGAAATCAGCGCAATTGGAGCGTCTCTATTAAACGCTGACCAGAGCATACAGCTAGGTTTTACAGCAAGGAAGTTCCCAACTTTGCTTAGTACGTTGTTTGAATTATTTGGAATAGCAAAAATATTTTCTAATAATTTAATAACGAAAAACTATCTAATTAAAGATGATATAACATTCTCTGAATACTTGAGTGGAGAAAACTCAGATACAGCACCAATACCAAAAGCTGATACTCCGTTTTTAGTTGATCAACCAGCCGGCGCTTGTCTCCTAATACGTAAAAAAGCTTTTACTGAGATACAAGGTTTTGATGAAAACTTCTTTCCTGCTTGGTTTGAAGATGTTGATTTTTGCTTGAGGCTCAAAAAGTTTGGCTATAGTTTAGCAGTTCTTTCTTCCGCAAAAGCCACCCATGAAGGCGGCTACTCACTAAGCACTATGACTAGACTAGATTTTCTAAAAATCTGGTATAAAAATTTAGAATACTACTGGCAAAAACATGGAAGTCATAAAGAGCTTCTAATTATTAAGGCTGCTACAAAAATAGCTTTATTTATGAGGTCGCTGTCTTCAAGTAGTTAACATTTATAAAAACTAATAATCATAAGCAAACAAAAACTTCTCGGCTTCATTCCATATTTCAAAACGAACATCCACAGTTCTTGTCACTAATCGCGTCTTAATACCGTTTACATCAGCATAGTTTTGAATAGCCTCAGCGTAACTTTTAGAGTCTTTAAATGTAGGGGACTCTTTTCTAGAAATTAACATCATATCGGTTTTTAAATATGAATACATATCAAGCTCAATATCACTAGCTAAAGGAGTCTTTGATAAACCTCTTGGGAAAAGATACTCTGGGTCAGGTTTAGTAAACTCACTTGCTTCAAATGCAACTCTAGCAATTCTTCTTGGATGAGCCATAGTAAATCTATGCGCAAAGTCCCCACCAGTACCGTAACCAAACAAATAAATTTCTCTTACTGAAAGTCCTGCCTGCTTACCAACAAACTCAATTAGTTCTAATAATTTTAAGTCAGCTCTCTTTCCTCTAATATTAAAATTACCATATTCTGGATAAGTAATATTATCAAAAGTAGGCACAAGTACTGCCATCTGTTTTCTCTTTGCTGTCCTCCAACAAACTGAGAAGATATCACTAGCTGCCAAGTCTCCATCATGAATACAAACTAACAGCCAAGGCTTTAAACCAGATCTTAGAGCCGAAGCTCCCTTTCTTACTTCAGGATGATAGAAATAATACTTCATACCATTATGAAATAATGTATGTCTCATTCCAGGAGGCATTTCAGTATCTAAGCGCTGCGGATCTATATTATTAAGTGCTTTATCTAATGCATAATATGCAGCATTTTTAGCACCTGGTGCATCTTCAAGTTTTGATAAACTAGTTCTTATCGCATACACTGCTTGAGTAGAACCAATTAAACCAAGAGCTGATGCTGCTCTTTTTCTAAGTTCTTCATCTTTTTCTTGTCTTAAAGTTCTTACTAAAATCGGAATCGGCCAATCAGTTTGAAGTTTTCCTAAGGCTAATGTGGCAGCTCTTTGACTCTCCAACTCTCCATGCCTAGTTTCAAATCTCAAAGCTTCGCCGGCTCTCTTATCACCAAGCTTTGAAAGTGCTTCAATTATAAAAAGCTGCTTATCAATATTATTCCCACGCTTTAATGTCTGAGACAGTAAAGTAGTATCACCTATTCTTGATGCATCTCGCAATTCCATCCCAGCTTCTATTCTTACTCTTTCATCTGGTGAAGACAAATTTCTGAGCAAATCTTGAAGTTTTGCCTCATGAGCAAGATCTTTTTGTATGCTAATCTCTTCCTTAGTAGCATCAAGCGGAACAGATTCTTCTTCCCCTAAAGCATCTTCTAACGCTTTAGCATTTTCTTGTAATTGTTTATTCTCAGGGGCCGCTTCAGTATCCTGAGATAACACTGTACCTGAAATTAAATTAAAACAAATAAAACTAAAGCAAATAAAACTAAAGCTACGCTCTAATTGGGAAAGAATTGACCTACTCATTTATAAACTTGCCTCTTTTACAACTTTCTTTAAATCACCAGCATATCTAGCACCTAATTGAGAAACAACCTTTGATGCCAACAAACATCCAGTACGAGCAGATTTTTCTGCATTTTTTCCGTGAATTACTCCATCAAAAAATCCAGCAGCAAAAGCATCTCCTGCCCCAGTATCATCTACCGCCTTAACCAGAAAAGTATCAACTAGAACTGTTTCACCATTGTAATGAGCTATTGCTCCTTTGTCGCTCAATGTAACAACAGCATTAGAAGTCATAGTTAATATTTCCTCTAAACTGTTTGCTACATCATCAATACCAGTAAATCTTATCGCTTCATCACGATTAGCAAAAACTAAATCACTTGCAGCTATCGCATCTGATAAATAATCTTTAAAAACTTCAACGATAAATCCATCAGAAAAAGTTAATGCAATCTTTGTACCAGACTCCTTTGCTATTTGTATTGCTTTCTTAACAGCTTGTTGTCCTGTCTCTGAAGCGAATAAATAACCTTCTAAATATATCCAGTCAGAATCTTTAATTGCTTGCTCATTTACATGCTCTGGTCCAAAAATACTTGTGATTCCTAGACAAGTATTCATAGTTCTCTCAGCATCAGGAGTTATGAGAACTAACGACCTACCAGTAGGATCTCCTTCATAAGGAGGATTAAAAGTATCTACATTTAATTTTTTTAATTCACTTAAATAAGACTCTCCTACTTCATCTGCTCCAACTAAACATCCGTAAGCTACAGAGTGCCCTAACTGTGCTAGAGCAATAATAGTATTCGCTCCACTGCCACCACTTGAGCGAACAATTTGAGCTTCACTATCGTCTGACAAACTTAGTAAAAAAGAATTTAAAACATCCGCATCAACTAATCTCATCGAACCTTTTTTAGTGCCAAAAGTTTCAAACTTTTCTTCTGAAATCTTAACTTGATAATCCATTATGGCATTACCAATTCCGTAAACACGATATTTTCTCTGACTCACTTCACTTTGACTCACTGCGAATACTCTCCTAGTAGGATCAATATAAATTATTATGCGATTTTTTCTTACTTTTATAGCTTTTAAGAAAAGTAGAGTGGTTATTCTATTCTGTGAATGGGAAAATGGCCAGTGATTTGTGGGGCGAACCTGACGGCCACTACATGCTGATGCATGTAAATAAGCTGGCGATAGGACTTCCCTGTTACTGGCTACGCAAGCCTTTTAGGCTCGCTGCGCTCTGTTCAAGTCCAATCGCCCGCGTGGCCAAAAATGGCCACTACATGCTGATACATGTAAATAAGCTGGCGATAGGACTTGAACCTACAACCACCTGATTACAAGTCAGGTGCTCTACCAATTGAGCCACGCCAGCGTGTGTGTGGGCGGGTTTTGCCATTAATGGGGGGAAAATTCAAGTGGTGAGATGAAGATTCTTGCAGATTCTTTGTTTTTTTAGACTATTTTTAGCTTATATAGAAGAATAGCCATGGTAGAGCCTAAGATTACTGAAATACAGAGAAATAGAGCGAAGTTAAACCACTTTACACTAATTCCAGCTGATAAGCTTTTATCTCCCAATAAAGCTTCGAAATCCGAGTCGAAATTTGGATCGTTATTAAATAAATACTCTTCTTCTAACTGTTTTATTTCAAACAAGACGTCATCGATAGTTTGATACCTAGCTTCAGGATCAGGGGAGATCATTTTAGAAATTACATTACTTAGCTGATAATCTGCTTCTGCTCTCAGTTCAGTTAGAGGAATTGGCGCATTTTCAACTTTTACTATTAGCTCCTCCAAAGTTCTCGAATATCCATAAGGTAGAGTTTTAGTAATTATTTCATAAAATAAAACTCCAAGTGAAAAGATATCTGACTTGGTATCAAAAATTCCTCTCTTGACATATTCAGGAGCCATATAGTTTATAGTTCCTACTAAAGCACCATTTGAAGTGATTCTCGTTAAATCACTGGTAAAAGAAATTCCGAAATCAGCGATTTTAATATGTCCCTCAGCTGAGAACAAAACATTCTCTGGTTTAATATCTCTATGAATTATATTTTTAGCGTGTATCGCTGACATGCCTTCACATAACTGCCTTAATACCACAAAAATAGTTCGCATTGGTATTTCATTATTATTATCGAGCAAGTCTCTTAAATCGCCACCCGGCGCATACTCCATTACATAAGCAAGGGCATTACCATGAAAAAGACAATCAATACTTCTTAAAACGTTTAAATGTTTAACACGATATGAAGCATTAACCTCTGCTTGAAATCTTCTAGCTGCGTTAGCACTCTTAGGATAAGTAATTTTAAGAGCGTACATTTTATGTGGCTCGCTCTTTCTGTTGCAAGTATATATGAATCCGCTTCCACCTTTCGATACCGGATCACAAACTACATACTCGTCTCCAACAATAGTTCCCTTTTCAAGTCCATTATGTTCCGAGTCGTCACTTTCTATTAGACGATCTCTTAATGTACTTAAAAAATTCTTATCCGGCTTAAAAGTCATGAAGTTTAAAACTTATATATTAGCTGTCGACCATATCCTTCTTAGATCACTCTACTAAACATATCGGTCTTTTTTGCTACTTGCTTAAAAGCATAAATTTGATCAAAATATATGCTGATATATCAGTCAGTTACATCTTCTGAATTAACCTTAGCTTCAACAGCCTGCGCTTTTAAAAGCGCCTTTCTCGCATCCTTAGAATCTATCTTTCTTAGCGCAAAAGCAGCAGCACTTCTAGTACCGCCGTTCTTATCACTTAATAATCGAATCAAGTCTTCAGTAAGTGGTGCAGCATCTTGTCCATAAGCACCCGCTGCCAGAGCGGCCTGACTTCTCTCCTTAGTAATTTTAGATTTTAGTTGTTTTGATAATTTAGGAATCGCAGTACTTGCAGATTCCTGACAAGAGCAGAATGTAAAAATAAGTAAACAGAAAGTCTTTCTAATCAAATCTAACTGTCCTTACTTCCGTATCCAGCACTATGCAATCTTTAAGACCCAAAGCCAAATTCTGATCGCTCAACTTCACCTTAATATTATTATAATCTTGATACGCACAAACTTCATATTTTTTATTTGCCGCTAATTCACTACTAACAGAGCAAAGAAAAGCCTGAAAAGGTTGTAGGCATATATTATAATTATCCGTATAATCAGAATAAAAACAGTCAGGAATATATTTCTCTTGCTTATTAATAGCCTCTTGTCGTCTTCCTAAACAAAGATCGTATCCTAGCTGATCAAAATCACTATGAGCTACACAATTATATGCCGGCGCTGGTCTTTCTACAGAGACATCGATGGATCTCTTACCAGGCAAAAGCTGAATTCCATTAGTATTAAATTCTACACCTTCTGCGCTGGCTCGGACAAATACTAAACCTTTGTCACATTTATTAACAGAAACTATTGCTAATTTTTCTTCTGGTAATTCTGGACCAAGATATCCTTTGGCAGGACTACAAGCAGAAGAAGTTAATACTATGTAAGAAAATAAAGATAGGAGTATGAATTTCATAAATATTCTTTTATTACCTTGAGCACTTAAAATTTTATTTAGATTTAAAACTACATTAGGTTATCGGTACTTTTATTTATTTCTTGCAAGATATTTTTATTACAAAGTCCAGAAAAGTAACTACTTAGTTTTTTTATACCCTTGTTCAGCAGCCTTTTGATACCATAAAACAGACTGGAGGTAGTCTTGTGTTACACCTTGGCCAGCATTATACATAATTCCTAAATTATGTTGAGCACCTGCGTGCCCCTGATATGCAGCTTTTTCAAACCAGTAAAATGCTTTCTTATAGTCCTGCTTTGTGCCTTGACCTACATCATACATATAACCAAGATTAAATTGAGCTTTTACATAACCTTGTTCAGCTGCTTTTTGATACCAAAATATTGCTTTCTTATTATCTTGTTTAATACCCTGACCATCTTTATATAGAATCGCAAGATTAAATTGAGCTTTTGGATATCCCTGCTCTGCAGCCTTTGAATACCAACTAAAAGCCTTTTTATAATCCTGCTTTACACCTTGCCCTGAGCTATACATTAATCCTAGATTATATTGTGCTCCTTCATGTCCCTGTTGCGCAGCTTTTTCAAACCAATAAAATGCTTTTAAAATATCTTGAGCAACACCACGACCTTCATCATACATATAACCAAGATTAAACTGAGCTTTCACATAACCTTGATCTGCTGCCTGTTGATACCACATCATAGCTTTTTCAAAATCCTGCGGTACTCCTTCACCGACATCATACATATAACCTAAATTAAACTGAGATGCTGGATTCCCTTTATCAACTTCTAAAATATCTTTAGGTAAAGTTTCAATTCTATTCGAAGAGCATCCTATTAAAATTTGTGAAGAAATAACTATAGCCGTAAGGAACAAAATAGATTTCATAAACTAATCATTAGAAAGGAGATAAATATAGTTTTCAAGCTAATGCGAAGATTGTTGTTATCGGCTCAAATGGCAGAAGGATAAAGTTAAATATGTTAGATTTTAAGTAAAACAGAGTTCTAGTATTCGCCACTTAAAATTTATCTTGACTATTAAGTTATTAAAATTATTAAATTTCATAGTGTATTTAAAATAGGCTGGTACAAAAGATATTCTAACTTGACTACATATTTATCAATATAATCCATATCTACTTAAAGAGATTTTTATGAAAAAGATAATAATAAGTTTTCTTATCCTAATTACCTTCAGCCCATATATGTCTTTTTCACAAACAGTCGACAACAATCATTATGAATATTCATTTAAAAAAATTGTTCTAATTTTTGATAGTAGAATAAAAGAATTAGAATACGGACAAGAATATTTGTCTCAAGACTTAAATCAAAATTCTGCAGATCTTAATGAACTTAAAACATCTTCTGTTGAAATTTTTAAAAAAATACTAGATCGACTTGAGGATCTGAGCATCGAGAATGCCGAATTAAGACAAAGGTTGGAAAATCTAGATACAAGTGGTTGCTCACTAACTAAGGAATGACCAAGGCTATCAAAAAGCAAAAAATCAAATAATACAAGATAAATAAAAAAAGTCGCATATCCGCATCGCTTTGGTCGCGAATTATATTATCTCAATATTAATTAAAGTCCTGCCGACAGTATTTGAGGATTTTAAATACTATTAGCTCTCTTCCACACTTTCTATGCTTAAAAGAATTTTACTCATTTTTTCTTTTATTACTAGTTTTTTAGGACTTGATCTCCAAGCACAGACTATTACCAATGTAACATCTTCTGATCCTAACGATGCTTATAATTCTGGTTCAACAGTTAACATACAGATAACTTTTTCACAGACAGTATTTGTTACTGGTACCCCACAACTTACCCTAGAAACTGGAGCTACTGATGCTGTAGTTAATTATTCAAGCGGCTCAGGTTCAAATACACTTACTTTTAATTATACTATTTCTCCTACTGACAACACTGACGATTTAAATTATATTTCAACAACCGCTCTTACTTTAAATGGTGGAACAATAACTGATGGAGATGTTACTAGTGCAAATCTTACTTTACCTGGATTACTCGCTGCTGGCTCCTTAGCAACAAATAAAAATATTGTCATTGATAACATAACCCAAGCACCGACAATAATTTCGCCTACTACAGGAATCGCAAGTACAAATAATTTTACTTTTTCTTATTTACTACCAGAAGCACCTACCCCCTCATCAGTACATTTAACATTCACTAATCTATCGAGTACAGTTGTAGCTGATTTAACACTAAGTAATTTAACTTCTGCCTCTTTCTCAATAAATCTTGCAAATATAGTACCTTCTGCAAACATAGCTTCCACAACATCAAGCACTGTCCCGGATGGTACCTATAACATACAGCTAAGCTATCGAGATGCTCTCGGAAATCCAGTGAATAATTCCTCAGCTGTATTGGTCAGCATTGATAATGTAACCCAAGCTCCATCGATACTTTTGCCGGCTACGGGCTTCGTTAGAAGTAATTTTGTTTTTTCTTATTTACTACCAGAGGCACCTTTACCCTCATCGGTTCATTTAACATTCACTAATCTATCAAGTACAGTCGTAGCTGATTTAACATTAAGTGATTTAACTTCTGCCTCTTTCTCGTTAAATCTCGCAAATATTTTACCTTCCGCAAATATAGCTTCTACAACATCAAGTACTGTCCCGGATGGTAGTTATAACATACAGCTTAGTTACCGAGACATTCTAGGAAACACCGTAACAAATTCCTCAACTACCTCAATCACTGTTGATAGTGTTACCATCCCATTAACAAATTCAAATTTGCCAGTGCCAGTTTTTGATGCGAATTCATCTTCAATTCAACTTTCCTATACACTTGAAGAAGATCCGCTAACAAATAGTACTAATTTAATTTTTCAAAGTGCTTCCGACACCATAACGCTAACTTTAAATAATTTACTATCAAACTCTCTCACCATAAATACACAGAATATCAATATAGACTCAATTATCACTAGCGCAACACAGTCTACTATCCCCGAAGGCACTTACAGTGTAACACTGAGATATCAAGACGAACTAGGAAATTCCCCTTCAACTATAACTAGAAATAATTTTTCAACTAATATTCCACCAAATGTCTCAGTCACAAGTTCAGCATCAAGTTTAACGAACACTTCTCCAATACCAATTAGCATAACTTTTTCAGAATCAGTTACTGGCTTTACTTCTGGTGATATAACAATAGGTAATGGAACAGTCTCCGGCTTCACTGGCTCAGGTGCTTCTTATACTGCAAATATTATTCCCACATCAGACGGTAGCGTAACTGTAGATATTGCATCAGCAGTAGCTTTCGATTCAGCAGGAAATTCCAACAATGCGGCAACAAGGCTAACTAGAACTTTCGATGGCAGCCTACCTAGCGCAACAATTACGAGTACTTCGTCTAGCAATACAAAAGATTCTCCCATTCCCATAATTATAACTTTTACAGAATCAGTAACTGGTTTTATACAGGGAGATATAACTGTAGGTAATGGAACAATTTCTGGCTTCACCGGATCAGGGTCTTCATATAGTGCAAATATTATACCTACTTCTGACGGCTGCGTAACGGTTGATATAGCATCATCAGCAGCAGTAGACATAGCGGGAAATGCAAATAATGCGGCAGCAAGACTAACAAGAACTTTCGATGGAACACTGCCTAGCGTAACAATCACTAGCACCTCATCTAGCAATACAAAAGACTCTCCCATTCCTATAAGTATAACTTTTTCCGAAACAGTAACTGGATTTATAGAAGGAGATGTAACAGTAGGTAATGGAACATTATCTGGCTTTACTGGCTCAGGGGCTTCATATAGTGCAAGCATTATTCCTACATCTAACGGCAACGTAACAGTAGATATTTCATCGGGAATAGCAATTGACGTAACGGGAAATTCGAATATTGCGGCAACAAGATTAACAAGAACATACGATAGCACTCCTCCAAGTGTAACAATTACTAGTAGCTTGTCTAATAATACAAACAACACTCCAATTCCTATAAGCATTGCTTTTTCAGAATCAGTAACTGGCTTTACTGCTGATGATATAACAATTACAAATGGAGTACTTTCAGATTTCAGCGGCTCGGCGAATAGCTATAGCGCAAACATAACTCCTTCTGCGGATGCTCAAGTCACAGCAAGTATTCTATCATTAGCATGTACTGATGCTGCCCTAAATGGAAATACTAGTGGAACTTTTAGCATAACCTATAACTCACATCTTAAAACACTAACTCCTCCAATTATTAACACCTCTAATTTTAGCAACAGATTCGAAACAAAACTTAGCGGGACAGCAGATACAAATGTTACTGTAGAAATCTTTGACAACAATCAGTCGATAGGCACAACGACATCTGACAATGCAGGTTCTTGGACTCTAAATCTGGCAACTCCTTTAATAGCAGGTGAACATTCATTAACCGCGATATCATCTGATACGTACACCAACGTCAGTACATCATCTGCAGCTACTGTTCTTATAATAGGAAGCACTGCTTTTGATTTTAATAAAGATGGAATATCTGAAGTAGTGCTTTATAAAACTACTTCTAAAGACCTAAGCTATAATATACTAAACGAAAAAGAAGCTTCCCAGACTACAATAAAATTTACTGGAAAAAGTTTAAAACCTGCTATTGCCGACTATAACGGTAATGGCGTTGCCGAAGCTGCAGTTGTAACAGTTTCAAAAAAGACTGGTGTTAGTTGGCTTTTTGCAGATGAAACAACTAAACAAATTACAAGTGAATTTTTCGGATTATCAGGAGATAAAATACTAACTGGTTGCAACTTCTCATCCGAAACTAAATCTTCAATGGCAGTAATCCGAGGTAGTACTTTAATCTTTAAAACTCGAGGAGAAAATGGAGAAAATCAATTAACTCTACCTACTCAATATAAGTCAGCGAACCTAAGAGGTTGCGGAGATGTCAATGCTGATGGCTTATCGGAAATATTCTATTTGATACAAGATAGAAGCTCTAAAAGGCGGTCATTTAATTTTGTTGCAATAGATATAAGTAATAAAGTTATTAAAGAGTATAAAAAAACAGGAAGATTCGTTCAAGCGATTGCTGATAATGTATATGGAAACGAAGTTTATGATATCCTGCTGAAGAATACTACGAAAAAAGCGAGCTATAGTACTTATGACGGATCAAATGATCAAAAGGTAACAGCATTATCAGTTTCTGGTTCTAGATCTTCTAACCTAACTTGCGTTGACTCTACTGGTCAATATGTATCTTGTTTATATTTTACAGGAGCAGGTAAAAAATTAAGTGTATTCTTACCGTTAAATAACAATACTGTAAGAACAAATATAAGTCTTCAATCAAACTTAATGACTTCGGCTGTTAATTTATATTAGTGAGCTTGAAAATTCGGCACCGGAAACTTTTACCAAGCGTCCCGAAGCGCTCCCGTGTAACCTACGAGGAACCAGATACCACCGATTACTACTAGCGGTGCTGTAATGAAAATCGAGAATAAGTAACAAACCAAAGAACTACTATCTTTATGTTCTTTATAGTAAAAATAGCTCTACTGCCCTTTCAATCTTCTTTAAGGTGTTAGAATTATTAGAATATAATTTGCCTAAAAAAGAGGCTGGTACAAAAATCATAATTCACAAAAGTATCTCATTAGTCCGAGCATTTTAAAGATGGTTGTACCTAGGTTGATTCTGGTTTCAATTTTTACTACTCAACTAAGCATTTTTGTCGTAAGAACTTCCGTATCAAGTATCACCAATTTAATAAATATGAACTTAATTAAATCATTCTTCCTGCTCTACTTTATCTTAGTATCAATGACTAACCACGTTATTGCCGAAGAAAATAGTACTGTAAAAATGATTCCCAAACAGCCAATGATATTTAAAATCATCAATAGCCTGATTAACTCCTTACCTGAAGATTTTTGTAAGGACGGAGGATGGATAGCCTCTTGCTTTAATATTAATAAACAGCTTTGCATGTCGGAATTTAGAATTGAGCTTCTTAATTGTTCAGATTCAATTAAAAAAGAGTGGGAAACAAATTCTGAATTAGTGCGCTGTGAATCAAGAGAGCATTGCTCAGAACAGTTTGGAGCAATAGGTCAAGAGTTGGGACAAAAGTTAGGTTCCTGCGCAGGAGAAAAGTTTGGCCAAAAGTTTTGCCAATCTTTTGAGAAAGAAAAGTGTATAAAATACTTGGAATCATCCGGAATGCCTAAAGATAAGATCGAGAAGTTCATAAGCGAGATAGATAAAGCAAAACAGCTTGGGTTAAATTAGAAATAGGGGGTTAATTCCCCTTAATAGCTTCTTGGGTACATGCCTCTTTTTCAAACGGCCCTACTGCCTATACAAGCTTACTTAACATACTAAAATGATTAAAATATAAGTTGCATAAAAAAGAGGCTGGTACCGATAACAAATCAATAAAAAATCACTCGCGTGCCGTGAACCACGCACGCACTCAATTAAATTAAAACCCTAATGTTTGCGGTTTGTATTTGCTTAAGATATAATATAGAGTAGGTTTTTTAACTATTTCGAGGCCTCAAATTGCTGCTTCACAGCAGGAGGAAGTTATGGGACGGGTAGAAGATGTTGGATCGGACGAACAGGAAGTTGTTGATGAATTTCTGGACAAATGGGAGATCGACGATGGTCAGGAATTTTCGCCAGATCAAGTTCCAATTATCCTGGATATCATCTTGGATTCGCTAGTTGAAGGGAACGAAGTCGAGGCTGCTGCAACCTTTGATGAAACTATCTTGGATATGCCCCCAGAAAGAGCGATCGATCTTTTGTTAGCTTTAGAGGAGCAACACGGGGTAAACCCCTTGTGTTTAGCAGCGTTTCTTTTTCAATCTCAAGACGTGATAAAGCTTTTGCCTGAAATGTTAAGAAGGCAACCATCTACAAAGTGGCGAGTCTTATATGCTAAATTTCTTGAGTCTTGCGAAGATGCTAAGTTTGATCAATCAATTGCCAATTTTTTTGAAAACCCCGATACGCACGAGTTGAAGAGTTTACTAGAGTCAGTTCGCAGCAAAGAAGTTGCTCCAGAAAACCCAGTTGTGCTGTTATACAATTGGAATGAATATTGGATTCGGCGAGTACGTTGGTATTTGAATCGGAAACAAAAGGACTTTAAGCGCGCTTTTGATGAGCTTGAAAACGCCATTAAAGGGGCTTGCTTATTTAAATCTTTGCAGGATTTACGGGAAGGTGACTATCGCAGAGTTCTTCGCATATCCGATGGGTCTGCGCGAGTCCTCACAGATGAGTTATTTTTGGCGATGCAAGAAGGGAAGTTAGTAAAGGAAGTTAGTGATCCTAAAGAGAATTTCAATCTTTCCTACGAAGAGCGGAAGATCAAAGACCCTACAACGGGTAGATGGGTTAACCTTCCGGGCCTTCACCTTATCGAGCTTGCTTTTCTAAATTCCATAGGTCAGTCGAAGCGCTACCACCCCTCAGCGCGTCGGTTAATCGCAATCGCAAGCTATTTCTCGGCGTTAAAGAATGGAAAAAGGCAGAAGCAAAGGAAACTTAAGCCGACTCCAAAGTCCAAGCGATCCTAGTACCCAGGTTTTGATGTAAGGTAACTTGAAAGGCCCCGTAGAAATTATGGAGCCTTTCTTTTTCTGTCCTTATTACCCTACAAATACCCCTTAACAACCTCAAACACCCTATCAGTCGTACCCCTTAAAGCCAGCATTGCACCATCAGAATTCTTGCTAATATTTTGGAGATTTTTTTTATTATCTATAAAATAAAGTATTTGAGTCGCCAACTCAGCAGAAGTTGAAACTTGAATAAGAGCACCAAGTGAATTTATTATATTAAATGCTTCTTTTTGCGAATGTATTTCAGGACCAATTATAAGTGGCTTTGCAAAAAGTAATGGCTCTGCAATATTATGTCCGCCAACTTTAGAAAAAGTTCCGCCTACAAAGCAAATGTCTGCTAACTTATAGAACAATAAAAGCTCACCTAAAGTATTTGCTAGGATTAGTTTTGTGTTCTTATTAATTACACCAACTTCTCTAATATCTGTAAGCTTACTTGCTAATATTTTAGAGCCATTTATTTCTAGATCTTTTAATTTATTAAAAAATAAATCAAAACGCTCGGGATGTCTTGGAACTATGAATATTTTAGGATTAATTTCTTGTTTTCGTGAAAATATTTCTTTAAGTGCAGATAAAATTAAATCTTCCTCTTCTTCTCTAATACTACCAAATGTTATTACAAAATCATTCTCATTTAATAATAACTTTTTTTGTAATTCATATTTTGCCTCATCAAGAGCAGTAGCCTGCTGATCAAACTTTGTAGATCCTGCAATAGATACCCTATCAGCTCTAGCTCCTAAGAATATAAATCTATCCTTATCTAATTCAGACTGCGTAAGAATATAATCAATTTTCTTTAAAACTCTTGCAAAATAAAATTTAAAAAATTTATACCTTGGATAAGAGCGATCAGAAATTCTTCCATTCACTAAAACAATTGGTATTCCAAATTTCTTTGCTTCCGAGATCATACTAGGCCAGATCTCTGTTTCGTTAATTATAAGTAACTTCGGCTTTTTTTCCTTGATAAAACTGCGAACCAAAAAAGAAATATCAAGCGGAGCTTTATTGACATCAGCACTTGGAAAAAGTCTAGAAGCCTCTGCCTTACCAGTATCTGAGGTTGTAGTTATAACAAGCTTGGTTTCACATTCTAAAAGTTTAAATACTAAAGGAGAAATCCCCTTAACTTCTCCTACAGAAGCTGCATGAACCCAAACTGGCGCCTGAGCCGCCCGCACTGCTGAGCTACTCTTTAAACTGGATTGCATAAAGTCTAGAGTACTCTCCTCCCATATCATTTCCTAGAAGAAGATCATCATGAGTGCCAAATTCTATTTTTCTACCCTCTTTCATAACAAGGATTTTATTGGCATTCTTAATAGTGGATAATCTGTGAGCTATCACTATAACAGTCCTACCAACCATTAATTCATCTATAGCTTTTTGTACCTGCTCTTCGGAATCATTATCAAGACTAGCAGTAGCCTCATCAAGTATTAAGATAGGGGCATCTTTTAATAAAGCTCTTGCTATTGCAAGCCTTGCCCTTTGACCACCAGATAACTTCATCCCCTGCTCACCGACTTGAGTATCAAATCCTTGGGGTAGATTAACTATAAAATCATAAGCATAAGCCTTTTTCGCAGCCTCTTCTATTTGCTCCCTTGTAGCTCCTTCTTTCCCATATGAAATATTATTATAAACTGTATCATCAAATAAAATAATATGCTGACTTACTAAAGACATCTGACTTCGAAGAGACTCTAAAGTGTATTGCCTTATATCGATATCATTAATAAATATTCCACCGGAACTAACATCGTAAAATCTAGGTAACAGGTTAGCGATAGTTGTTTTACCAGAACCTGACATACCAACTATTGCGATAGTTTGACCTGAGGTAATAGAAAAATCTAAGTCACTTACTGCATTTCTATTAGCGGTTTCTAAAACATCTTGTTTGTATGCAAAACTAACATTTCGGTAATCAATACTTTTAATATTCGCATCTAATATTTTACTTCCCTGATCTTTAATCTCTTCCGGAGCATCTATAACTTCAAAGATACGCTCTGCAGCTGACAATCCAGTTTGAATAGAAGTTGTAACACGACTAAGTTTCTTAAATGGCTCATAGAGCAAAAAGACAGAAGTAATAAAAGCAATAAAATCACCTTGAGTTCGTACTCCCTTTATTACACTAAGTGCTCCATAAACCATTACAGCAGCCACTGCTAAAGTTGCTAATACTTCATTAGTTGGAGAGGAAAGTGCACCGTATTTTTCGGCTTTTAAAAGTACTGAAGTAAACTTTTCATTTTCTTTTGCAAACCTGTCTTTTTCAAAGTTCTCCCTTCCAAAAATTCTAACTACCTTAGCACCAGAGATAACCTGTCCAAGTAATCCTGTTATATCTCCAAATTGCTCTTGACCAGATCTACTAAGTTTTTTAACTCTTTTACCAAATTTTATTACAGGTAATATACAAAGCGGAAAGCCCACAAATGCCATTAAAGCCATAAAAGGATCTAAGTAAACTGCTACTGTAAGTAATGCAATAATACGAACAGTATCTCTTAAAAGTGACGCTCCTGCTTCAGTAAGTGCAGTACGAACTAACAAGGCATCATTAGTAACTCTGGAAATTAATCCACCACTTCCAGACTCTTCAATAAAGGGAATTGGAGCTGTAACAAACTTAGAAAATAACTGATTTCTAATATCCCGCACTATGGAATGACCAACTTTAGCCGACATATATTTTTCTAAGAAACCGAAAAGTCCCCTTACTATAGAAAACACCACCAAACATCCGACAACCCACCAAAGCACATGAGGATCTTTATTTCCAAACACATCATCTAGAACTTTCTTTAAGAGAAATGGAATAAAACCATCGGTTGCTCCAAAAATAGACATGGAAAAAAGTGCAATAAAAAATAAACCCATATAAGGTTTAAGATAAGTAAGGAGTCTTTTATAAGTTTTCATGCTAGACATATTTAAAGCATTAGCCGTATTATAACATTTGTAAGATAATTTTTGCGACTTCCTTATCTACGGATAAAAGCCCGTCACCTGATAACTTTTGTTTTACTTTCTTTAATGACTGAATAGTCTCTTCTCTTAAACTAGTATCATTTAATAAATTTAAAACATGAGCAGAAACACTTTCTGGATCAAACTTATCTTGAATAAATTCTTTTACTATTTCCTTCTCACTAATTAAATTGGGCATTCCGACATATTTTACGCCCGTGATCAAACGTTTACCTATTGCATAAGTAATTTTAGAAACCTTGTAAACTATACAAAATGGGGTCTCCGAAAGAGCCGCCTCTACTGTAGCAGTACCTGAAGCAACTACTGAAACATCAACTGCTTTTAAAACTTCTCTTGCTTGACCATCTAATAAAATTAAATCTTTTACATCTTCTTGATTTAATTCGCTCAATACTTCCCTAACAAAAGTAGTTACAGAGGGAGCAATTGGAATTACAAATTTTATATTAGGGTTCTTAGAAGAAATAATTTTCTTTGTAGCGATTAAATTTGGTAGAATTTCTCTAACTTCAGATTTTCTACTTCCAGGGAGTAGAGCGACTAAAGGTATACTTTCATCTATACCGAAATCCTGTCTTATTTCTAACTTAGTTTTCCTAATTTCTTCACGACTCAGAAAAGGATGCCCTACGTATTTGGCTTTTACATTATTTTCAATGTAGAACTTCTCTTCAAAAGGAAAAATTGGAAGAACTATATCAACATATTTTTTAATATGTTTTATTCGACCACTTCTCCATGCCCAAAGCTGAGGACTGATGAAATAGATTACGTTAATACCTCTTTTTTTAAGCTTCTTAGCCATCCGCAAATTAAAATCTGGGAAGTCTACTAAGATAGCAACTTTTGGTTTTCTTTGATCTACTTGTTCAAGCAATACCTTAGAGGCCTTAAATAATTTTCTTACGTGTCCTAGAACTTCAGTTAGTCCCATTACACTGCCTTCATGACTAGAATCTATAACTAGATCCATGCCGGCAGCTTGTAAATTATTTGCACCCATTCCAAAAACTTTAATTTCTGGATTAAGACTTTTTAGTTCTTTTACTATTAGGGCGGTGTGCTCGTCCCCAGATAATTCACCACTACTAATAAAAATACTCATTAAAGTACTGGTCCTGATATCTCTGATAAGCGACTTGTAGACTTCAGTATTGAATCTTTCACTTGCTGCACTATTTTTAATGCCCTTAGACCATCCTCTCCTGAAACTTGCGGAGCACTTCTATCCCTCACGGCATCAGTAAATGCTTTTAACTGATCAAATAAAGCATCACGTATATCTATTTTTTCTTCTACTAAATTTACATTTGGAAATCCGAGTAGATTCTTTCCTACTCCCTTTTCCGCCATCTTTAATTTCTTCTTCTCTAAATCTAGTGAAAGATATCTATCTGGTTGAAAAACTCGAAATGATCTTTCAGACTGAAATGCTGCTCGGCTAGTGCTTATATTTGCAATAGCCCCTGAAGCAAATTCTAATCTAGCTTGCGCTATATCTATAGAGTCCGTTAATATTGGAATACCTACTGCTTCAACTTTTACAATTTCTTCTTTAGTTAGATTAAGAACTAAATCTATGTCATGGATCATAAGATCAAGAATAACATCCACATCCGCCCCTCTTCCTCTAAACGGAGTAATTCTTCTAACTTCAAAGAACCAAGGCTTTGTTAGAAAGTCCCTCATTCTTGTAAATGCAGGATTAAATCTTTCTAAATGGCCCACTTGAAGAATTCTTTCATACTTTGCTGCAATAGCTATCAACTCTGAAGCTTCCTCGATAGTAGTCGTCATTGGTTTTTCAACAAGAACGTCGATACCATTTTCTAATAGATACTTTGTTATCTCATAGTGAGTTTTAGTATCGGAAGATACGCTAGCGCAGACGACTCCCATTTCTGGCAAATCTTTATAACTATTCGCCACTTTAGTTTTTAGTTTCTTAGCTACTTTTGTGGCCTTTTCAGAATCAGCGTCACAAACAGCGATTAATTGAACTCCATCTAAAGAAGAGTATTTTTCTGCGTGAAAAGTCCCCAAATAGCCCGTGCCAACCACCGCAGCTCCTAAGGTGTTTAATTTTGTTTTTTGTAATAAATTCATAGGGTAACGAATATCAGATATTGGAAGAGTAACGAAATTCTTTTATAGTATTCAACAATATTAGTCTTAATACATAACACTATATGTAATTAGACTAAATAAGCACTAGTGTATTTTTTTTAACTAGCCGAAGCTTAAGTAAGAACTATTTTAATAGCGAAAAAATGATAAAGCTAATAGGCATTAACAAGGCGAATCTCCTTCCTACTCACGTAGAAAAACTTCAAGCTTATATTATAGCGAATACCGAATCGGAGGACCCTTCTAAAAATAACGACAAACTAGAACTAGCCAACGCTCTATTTAGAAGAGCTTCTTCTTCTTTCTTAAAAGACCTAAGACTTCAGGATCAAGCAAATATAGTTCAAGATATTGAAACATTCATTCTAGATCTATCAAAAGAAAAAATCTCATTAGAAAATCTTCTAGAGTTTAAGACAAAAAGACTTAACGAAGAAGAACCGCTTTACTCGATTACTATCGCGATCAAAGATCGATCATTTATTATCGATACTGTAAATCAAAGTTTAAATTACTTCGATCTAGAACCCGAATGTTACCTGCATCCAGTATTAGAAATAAATTCTAAAAATGTCATTTCGCTATCTTACATTGAAGTCAGGCTAAAAGAACTAGACGATATAAATGTAGTCGAAAACGAACTTAAAAAAAGACTGGAATGTCTAATAGAAATAACTGATTCATTTTCAGAAATGTCAGAAATGATTTCAAGCATTTCTAATTTTCATGATAATAACGAAACTGCTGAGCTTTTAAACTGGCTTCAAGATGGTTCATTTATCTTCATGGGGACTAATTTAAAATCTAATAATTCTGAAAAATCATTCGGTTTATTCAATCAAACTTCGTATAAGAAGCTAATTGAAAGATCCTTAAATCAGGATTTTTCATATTCCATTTCTCACTTAAAAAGCCCTGTGCATCGTTATGAATTTTTAAATCTTATTCAAATAAGAACGTCAGATGATAAAGAACTATCTATTATTGGAATACTAAGCACACAGGGAGAATCCAGTCCAGCACTTAGCGTCCCAATAATAAAAAACAAACTTCTGGAGATAATAAATCAAGAAGGACTTATTACTAATTCACATGACTATAAAGAGTCTATAAATCTATTTGATTGCCTACCTAAGACAACATTATTTTCTATTTCACAAGAATCCCTAAGAAATCTGCTACAAGTTGCTGCATACTCTCAGGCGCATGATAGAAGTAAAGTTGAACTAGTAGATACAGAAAATCCTTCTTTAAAAGTAATTACCACATTCCTGTCAAAGGAGAGTTTTTCTAAGCTATTACTTGAAGAAATTACGGAGCTTATTAAAGCTTCATTTATTCCTGCGTTAAGTACAATAGAAGCGCGGAGCAAAGTAGGAGATTATGAATTAGTACCAGCTAGTATCTTTTTCTTCCAGGCAGCGGATTCTAAACAAATAAAATCTCTTGAAAACCTAGAAAAAGAAATCAACTTAATCAGTACTAGTTGGGAAGAAAGACTTCATCATAGCATAAAAGAAACATTTGAAGATGATAGCGTACAAAGACTTTTCTCATTTTACTCAAAAGCTTTTAACAAATCCTACCAAGTAGATCATACCCCAGAAGAAGGGGCTCGTGATATTTTAATGCTTGAAAAATTATCTTCAGAGTTCCCGATAGATATATCGATTGAAGATATAGAACTATATCGCGAAAAACTCTGCTATCGAATCAGAATATACAAGCTAGGAGAGCCTCTAATCTTAAGTGACATATTACCTTTCATTGAAAATGTAGGTTTTCAAATCATTAGCGAAAAAGTTTCAATAATCAGTGTTCAAAACTCAGTATGGTCAGAAATTTATGACCTTACCGTCACTCCTAAAATGCTACACAAAATAGAGTCGCTAGAAGTTAAAGCTAATTTAGTGCACGCTATTAGAAATCTCCTAGGTAAACAAATAACAAATGATCAGTTAAATTATCTACTACTTAGTCCAGGTATCAGAGAAGAGGAAATAAGTATATTCAGAGGATTAATAAGATATATAGTTCAAATCAAAACAGGAACTAGCGAAGGACTTATAGAAGCTTTGATAAGCAACCCTATAACAACATCCTCACTACTAGAATTATTTAAAACCAAATTTGATCCCCAAAATACAGTAAACACAAAAACTGACGAATTAGGCATTGCAAGCGAGGAGAGAAAGCAAAAAGTAGAAAATCTAAGACTTGATATAATGACATCTTTAAGAAAGGTGCAAAATGTTGCACATGATAGATCATTAAGATCAATTCTAAATGTCATAAATTCTGTACTAAGAACTAACTTCTATAATCAACAATCAGAAGGCATAATCTCTTTCAAAATAGATTGCTCAAAAATAGTTAATATTCCAACACCCATTCCTTATAGAGAGATTTTTGTCAGCGGAGTAGACTTCCAAGGGACCCATCTAAGAGGTGGTAAGGTTGCTAGAGGTGGATTACGATGGAGTTCCAGAAAAGATGATTTTAGAACTGAAGTTCTAGGATTAATGAAAACTCAAATGATTAAAAATGCTGTAATTGTGCCAGTAGGCGCAAAAGGCGGATTTATTCTTCACGACGAGCCTACTGAAAGAAAAGAGCTCTTAGAGGCCGTTAAAAATAATTATAAAAATTTCATACGTGCCTTACTACAAGTAACAGATAATAGAATCGGAACTGATGTTATTCACCCTACAAATTGTATTTGTTACGATGAAAAAGATCCTTACTTTGTAGTTGCGGCAGATCGTGGGACAGCAACTTTTAGTAACATTGCGAACTCTATTGCTGAGGATGAATTTAACTTTTGGCTCGGAGATGCTTTTGCATCGGGAGGCAAATCTGGTTACGATCATAAAGAGTTAGGCATCACAGCTAAAGGAGCCTGGGAATGTGCAAAGAGACATTTTAAGGAATTAGGGATTGATATAATTAATCAAGATTTTAAAGTAATCGGCATAGGAGACATGTCAGGAGATGTTTTCGGAAATGGGCTAATACTTAGCAATAGAGCTAAGCTAATAGCTGCATTTGATCATAGGCATATTTTTATTGATCCAGATCCTGATCCTGCAATTAGCTTCGCTGAAAGAAAAAGATTATTTGAGTTAAGCAGTTCTTCTTGGGAAGATTATGCTAGTAATTTATTATCAAAAGGAGGAGCTATTTATTCACGCTCCGAAAAAGAAATAACTCCTTCAGAAGAAGCTAAAAAAATATTAGATCTTAAAGAAGAGAGCTATACTCCTTCTGAACTGATTCGCGCTATACTAATGGCTCCAGCAGACTTACTTTGGAATGGCGGCATTGGAACTTATTTTAAAGCCTCCACAGAAACCCACGGTCATGCTAGTGATAGAGCAAATGATGAAGTTAGAGTTGATGCAAACCAACTTAAAGTGAGAATAATTGCAGAAGGTGGGAATTTAGGTTTAACCCAATTAGCTAGAATAGAATATTCAATGCTAGGAGGTAAAATAAATACAGATGCCATAGATAACTCAGGTGGGGTAGATATGAGCGATCTAGAGGTAAATCTAAAGCTGCTATTTAGAGAAAGCATAAATAATAAAGAAATATCAGTAGAACAAAGAAATACAATTTTAAAAGAATGTGAAATTGAGGCATGTGAAAAAATTGTTACAAGAAATAGAAATCAAAGTTTATTATTAAGCATTGGGACTAGAAAAAGTAGAACTGATTTATCAAATATTAAACTTTTAATTTCTTATCTTGAAAAATATGGGAAGCTTAATGCTAAAGCCGAATTTGTTCCCGATGCAGAAACACTAGATAGGAGAAAAGCACAAAAAGCAGGACTTTCTAGACCTGAATTTTCAATACTAGTAGCGTACTTAAAGATGCACATCTTCGATTCACTACTGGAATCAGAACTACCAAATGATCCTTATTTTAAAAATTTCTTGATTAGCTACTTCCCTAGTAACATTTCGAAGCAATTTCCGGAGTTACTTGATAAACATCCTTTAAGAAAAGAAATTATCTCTACTCAATTAGCTAATCTAATAGTTGAAAGAATGGGGGTAACTTTTATCTTAAGAATGGTTGAGGATTTTTCTTTATCTATAGTCGATACTGTTAAGATATTTACTATTTCGGATATTGTTATAGGCGCTGCTAATATTTTAAAAGGTCTTGAAAAAATAGATTCTCCTTCAAATACCAAGTCTTATTTTAACTCAATTCTGAAACTACAATTAGGTATTGAATCGATATCAAGATGTTTTGTAAATATAAGGATATTACACAGCCCTATAGATGGGACTATAAACAAGTATAAATTACCATTTCAAACTTTAATAAATAAGACCGAAGAAATACTCAATAAATCAGAAGAACTAAAATATCAAGACTCTCTAAGAGAACTATTAATACAAGGCCTACCAAAGGATTTAGCAAGATCACTAGTTGGTATTTCATATGGTGCTTCTTATTTGGATGTGATTGATTTATCTGTTGAAATTCAAGAAGACTATATACTGATAGCTAAATTTTCTTCTAAACTTTCAAGCGAACTACGAATTAGTGAAATCATTGATATGATTTCTACAATCCACAGCGATAATCACTGGGATAACCTAGCGATTACTCAATTAATTGCTAGTATTAGGTCTTCAATAAATCTAATTACTAAATCTATTATAAAAGAAAATAATAGTATTATTGGAGAGGATGTCATATCAAACTATTTTAGTAAAAGATCAGAAAGCCTTACCAGATACAAAGATATTCTTAATAGTACAAAAAATGAAGTTCCTTCAGTATCGTTATTTTATGTGCTTTGTGGAATGATTACTTCACTATCTAAGTAGCTAATTTTCTTAAGGAAATCATTACTTTAGATATATTCATACCGTGTCGATTATTATCACATGGATATTAGCATTCTTGATACAGCAATTGATAATCAACTTAGTCTCGATCTAAGACACGTGCGTGAAGTACTTGGTGCTAAATATGATATTGAAAAAGTCATAGGCACAGGAGGAATGGGAAATGTTTATCTAGCAAAAGATCTTACTAATAATGAAACGCTAGCTATTAAAGTTCTTCATAAAGAATACTGCTCCGAAGCTTCACTACTGGCAAGATTTATTAGAGAAGCTGAATTGCTTAAAAAAGTTTCTAATCCAAATGTTGTGAAAGTTTTAGATGCAGGATCAAATAGTGAGCTTACTTATTATGCGATGGAGTATGTTCCAGGAGTTACTTTAGAGGATTACCTTAAGAATGATGACTTTCCAATAGAGAAGCTTCCAAAATTCATGGTAAAAATGTGCGAGGCATTAGCTAGTATCCATGATCAAGGTATAATCCACAGAGATTTAAAACCTGCAAATATTATACTAACAGAAGCATTAGAGCCCAAAATAACAGATTTTGGAATTGCAAGAATAGAAAATTCACAACTAACTCATCATAATGAAATTTTAGGTTCTGTTTTTTATATCGCTCCAGAAATTTGGATCGGAGAAGAGCCAACACTAAGTGTAGATTTATACGGCTTAGGTATAATATTATATGAGGTTGTAACAGGCGCAACTCCTTTTGAAGGTTCTTCTCCAGGTGAACTAATGCGAAAGCATTTACAAAGCCAAGTTGTTCCTCCTAAAGAAATAAATCCATTAATACCCTCTTACATTAATCGACTTATTCTTAGACTACTTTCAAAGCAAAGAACTGAAAGACCTAGAGATGCAACTGAAGTAATTAATATCATCCAACGACACATAAGTGTGTCCACAGCAGGCCAATCTTTTAAGGCGTATCGTGCCGATACTCAGGAATTCTTAAGAGCAGTAGATGAAAATACTGCTGGTGCACTCAGTAAAGTTGATAGAGTAAAAAGCGAAGCTAGAATTACTACTGTTAATAATCCAAAAATTACCGACAAAGAAAGTGCAAATATTCAAAAAAATTATGTCGAACAAAAACAGGTTGAGCTGAAAGAAGAAAAGCTAGAAATAGAAAGTGCTAACGATAAAGTATTTACGCTTGGTAGCAATAATTTTGACTCCGAAAACAATCCAGATCTAAGTATCTTAAACCAAGAGGAATCAAAAGAGGACCTACCATTATTAAAATTTGCTAAAATATTAGCGGCTGGTATTATTCTACTATCTTCTTTAGCCGGAATACTATATTTTTCTTAGTTACTATGAAAAATAAAAAAATAATTCTTCTCCTAACCTTATTATATTGTTCTTTTGGAGTACTTGACTCCAGTGGACAAAATCAATCGCCGAACGTCATAAGACCAAGAATCGTTGGCGGCTTCGAATCTACTAGAGGTGCTTGGCCTTTTATGGTTGGATTATTTTCAAATGGTAGTAGTGCTCTGACTAGTCGTCAATTTTGTGGTGGCACATTAATTAATGCTAAATGGGTAGTGACTGCTTCACACTGCATAGATTCAGAAACAACTTCGAGTTTCAAAGTTGGAATAGGTCTGCATGACTTAAGAACTGACAGTGGCGAACTAATATCAGTATCTAGAATTATTAAACATCCAAACTTTAACAGCACTACTTTAGAAAATGATATTGCTTTAATAGAATTATCGTCAAACTCTACCCTAGGAACTCCGATAAATATATATAATTCTGGAAGCAGCTTAAGCGGCTTTGATTCCACAGCAATCGGTTGGGGAACAACTTCTTTTAATGGTTCGAGCTCACCTACTCTTAGAGAAGTAGTGTTACCTATAGTTAGTAATTCAACCTGCAACAGTGTTATGGGCGGTATATTAAGCAGTATGGTTTGCGCTGGTTTTACTTCTGGTGGAAAAGACGCTTGCCAAGGAGATAGTGGAGGACCTTTGGTCATAGGAAGTGGTTCAAGCGCTCAACTAGTTGGTGTTACTTCATACGGCGATGGCTGCGCACAGGCTGGCACTTATGGTGTTTGGACTAGAGCTAGTAGTTTTGCAAGCTGGATATCTGGATATATTCAAACTACCAGTGAAACGAATGGTAATTACGGACTCTGGAATAGTTATCTTAGCATGATAAATATTGCCGAACTGCAAAACACAAGCAGCTCAGCTGTTACTGCGCAAGTAAATATATTCAGCAATGCTGGTAGCTTAGTATCATCAAACTTTGTTAGTGTTCCTGCTAATGGACAAACAGATGTAATTCTTAATGAACTAGGTGGATTTACAGCTAATTCATATGGGATAGTTCAAATTTCAAGTAACGTAAGTGGAAGAGTACTTTTTTACAAAACTCAAAATGGTGCATTCACTGATTTTGAATTTGCAAACAGTATTCCATTTAGCCCTGCGACAAATGGTACATCGTATGCATCTTTCAATACTTTCCAGCCAAGCTTCAATATAGGTGACTCAAATAACCTAGTTGCAAATTGGCTATCTTTAGTAAACCTAGAAACTTCATCTGCCTCGTTTTTAGTTTCAAAGTATCTACAAGATGGCTCTTTATACTCTCAAGAAAGCTTTACTCTTGGAGGAAGAAGCCGAGTAGATATCGAAGGTGGACATAACTTCCCTGGTAAAAATAGAATAGGACTAATAGAAATTACCCCTAGCATATCCTCGACTGATTACACTGCCCAACTTACAAGATATGGTTATAGTAGCAATGGATCAAACTTCGACTTTTCACTGCCACTTATAGCAAGAGCAGGTAGGAACAATGGAGTACTACCTCTCGGAGATTCAGCATTAAATCAGAACTGGATTGAAATAATTAACGTGGGAAGCAGCTCCACTACTGCTACTTTAAAAATTTATTCGCAAAGTGGCGCTCAACTTCTTAACACTTCATTTAGCTTATCAGCAAAATCTCAAACTCATGTTGATGCTAGTTCATACATTCCAAGTGGTAGCATAGGCTATGCTGAAGTCACTATGACTGGGTCAAACCAATTCCTAGGACAATCAATGACCTATTTTAGAGATCCTATATACAATGCAATTACATCAATATCCGGAGGACAAAACCAGTTAGCTTCTAGTAGCGCCACAAATGGTAGCTATAACTTATTTTTAACTATGAATAATGAGCTTAAAATACATAATACAAGCAGTAGCACTGCTGTTTTTAATATTCAATTAAATAACTTAGGCAATACTATTAGTAGTAACACTTATTCACTAGCTGCAAATGCTTCAGGTGTTCTTAACTTAAATGATACAACTACTTTTGGAACAAGTGCAAATACCTACGGTTCTATCAGACTAACTCCAAGCAGTGGGACATTATTCGCTAATACAATAAGAGTAAAGAATGATACTTCTTCCCTACCTGAGTTTGTGGTTCCTATTAGTTTTGAATAGGAAAATAACTAGGGAGATAAATAAAACCTCCCTAGTCGAATTTAGTTAAAGCATTCTTATTTAACTAAATCATAACTAAGTTGTAATGTCTTTCTCTTTTTCAGTCTTGTTGCCGCAATTCCCGAAATCAATAAAAGTAGAGTAGCTGGTTCCGGTACTGCGGAACCAGAAATTATTGCGGATCCGTCAGCCTGAAAAGCGTCTAACGTATTATTAGTAACATTTAGTCCAAAGTTATTACCACTTAATATATTGTTTAGAGCTAGGCTAAAATCTAGCGTATTTCCTGCAAAAAAACTTAACAGCGAACCACCTGTAAATAATCCAAGTTGTGTATTAAAAAAACTTCCAGAACCTCCATTATTAGATCCAGTAATAGCCCCGCCAGTTAGCGAACCACTAATCAATAAGGTATTATCTGGAGCCCATAAATTAAATGTTCCGCCTATGGTTTCCTGTGCGATGACTCCGATTGTAGTAATAGCTGTTCCGACTGCCAAAACATTACTCAAAGTAAAGGAAGCATCTTCAGTGTTAATATCTGGCAAACCAGCAAAACCTAAAAATAATACACGCGTATTTTGATTTCCAAGTGTGCCCGCAATACCATCATCTAAGGTACTGAAAGTTGTACCATTAAATACTACATCACCACTTGCGTTTGTACCTAATGGCACCTTGATCACTGCGATCGCTGATGCATTACCCGCAAATGCAAATAGTAATAATAATGCACACAAAAATTGTTTTTTTCTCATACAGACCTTTAAAGTTCTAATTATAATTTGGCCAAACTGGCACATTGCACCTTACAACTTTATTTATGTATGTATATGAGCTTGCTCATGTAGCGTGAGATTGATCAATTAATGCCTACTTGCGATTTATGTTTAGTATGAGAGATAATCACTTAAATATTAATTTTTGATTTTCTAAAACTTCCGATATGTTACTTTTTGATTTCGATGGTGTTTTAATAAACTCTATTAAAGAAGCTTGTCTTAGTGGTTATAATGCCATGAGAAAAACTGAGCTGACTAGCTTAGCTGATATGCCAGAGAATGTTTATGAGCTATTTCTAAAAAACTCACTTCATTTTCATAATCCATATACATTATGTACTTTAATAAGTTGGTGTAGTGAAAATAATATTGAGAATCCCGACAAGATACTCAGTAGAGCAGAGTTTAAAGCTTATCAAGATAGCTTAGATATAGATCCTACAAAAATTAATGCATTCTTTTATACAATAAGAAGAAAATTTATGGAAAGCTTTCCAACTGAATGGGCAAATTTAAATGAGCCATTTACTCCAATTTGGAATGCCGTAAAAAGTAAAGATCCAGGGAATTTAATTATCCTCACTGCGAAGAACGGAGATGCAGTTTTAAAACTTTGCGAATATTATGGCCTAAATATTCCAGAAACAAATATATACTCAGGTGATGGTAACAAAACTAAAATGCAGAATTTGGATTCTATAATTAAACGTTTTCAAACCAATAAATTTTCATTTATAGACGACCATTTAAAAAATTTAAATGATATTAATGGGGCGTTCAATCAAACTGAAAAAAACATTGAGTTAATACTTTGTAACTGGGGTTACGGGGATAAAGAAGACTTTAATAAAGCTAAAGATCTAGGCTTTAAAGTTTTATCTCAGGAAGAAGTTATTGAGTTGATATAATGAGTGGGAATATGAAAATTACAAATAACTTAAAAAGCTATTTTATTATTGTTGCATTGTTCCTAGCTCACTGTGGATCGGAAGATACTGCAGAGAATGGTTCTGTTGTCGCGATTAACGATACTAAAATCTTAGAAGTACCTGTTAACTATAGCTATGAGCGCTGCGATGTTATCTCAGAGGATATATGCACTAAGATAGAAAGAGTAGCCGTCGCAATACCAAGTGGATTTGGTTATGCAGGAGATCCAGTAGCCTCAGCGAGTTCGCAAGAATCTATTTTATTTAACAATAATGATGTTAGCTTAAAATCAATTATTCAATGTCAAAATAATTATCAATTACTGATATTTGAAATACCGAAATTAAATGTTGATGATGAAGGGGAGCAAGGTATTTTTGAATCTATAATTGATGACATCATAGACTCAGCGGTCGAAAAATTTACATTTAAAATTAAAGCTGAGATGACTAATGCTGGTGGGAATTTTTACTTTAAACAAGAAACTATACCTTTTGGATCTGTTCCTACATGTAGCGAGCTTTTAGGAAGAGAACATTTTTTGAATTTAAGTACTAGTTCTTAGAAATAATTTTATTAAGATACCCCACCAAAGTTTCAAACCCTTGAGTCTTTTTGTCCTCATTCTCATGCGTTCCACCTGGAACGCAATTCCGAGGTGCCCTAAATTTTTTCCAGCTAAATTTAGCTGAGGAAAAAAATTTACTCGAAGTCCGGCCAATAAGACTCAAGAATTCAAAACTTTCCCGCCCCGCTTATATTTTCACATACTTTACTAAATACGCTGCAACAAAAGACAAGGCTTAGTAGAGTTACCGTACTTAGTATATACTCTCATGGAAAGGCATAAAATAGGTAAGGCATAAAATAGGTACATGCCTCTTTTTAAAATAACAACCTCTTTTTAAAATAACAATCTACCTTCACGATCTTCCCTAAACTACTAAAATTATTAGAATATAATTTTTATAGAAAAGAGGGTGGTACCGAGAGAATAATCGAGAATAATCTAGTATTAGTTAAAATATAATAGTTCCTAATTATTTTACATTAAGGCTCAGATTTACTTGAACCAAACTTAGGTAATTTTAGATCATTTAAGTTTTTAAAAAGATCCTTTGCTGAATCAGAAATAGTATTTGTAGGAGTGATCATTTTTACAAGCTCTTCTTTTCTTGTTCTAATTTCTCCCATAATAGGAGAGTTTGGTGAGATTATATTTGAGTTTTTGATATCTTGCTCTACTGACTCTAAGACTTTTTTATAGTTATTTTTGAATTCAGAACTAGAACTTAGCATTTTTGAATGCCAGGATGGATTTGTCAGAGAAACAAGCATAGTAGCAAAAAGTTCACTTTGATTATCGCCACTATGTCCTCCTGTACCATCTTTGAAAAATTTAGACTCATTAAGTTCTGAAAAGAAATCATTCTTTTTACTCGAGTTCTTTATTTCGGTTCGGTATAAATTACCAGTATGATTTTTAATATTTATATCTTGCCAAACATTTCTAGTTTGACCATCTGACATTTGAGTACTACCTAAATCATCTAATAGATGCGCAACTTCATGAAAACCAATTCTGAAAAGATTTTCTGAACTTTCACTTAAGATCTCATCTAAAATTAAAATAGATTCTTTATTATTTTTTAAATAATAAGCATTCCTATGGTTCGCATCAATGAATACTATATCTTTTAGTTGACCTTTTATCCCGAATGCTTGGCAAGCAGCCATAGCTCCAGCTTCTATTTGATTGATTTTATCAGCTCCAAACTTAGAAATTAATTGATCATGATCTCTTGAATGTATTTTAGTTCCTAGATTTGTTTGTCTTACACTAAGTTTAGGTGTTTCTATCAAATCATTCCACATACCTAAATCTACCTTAGTAAGATCCAGCTTGAAGGGAATAGTTAAATTGTCGTCTGTATTCTGTAGTAGATTTTTTATTTGAGGTTGAATTGATATAACATATTTATAATCACCTTTTAAAATATGAATAGTATTTCCGTTACTATCTACAAAATCTTCTTCTTTTGGTACATCTTCTTCGTAATTAGATAATTTTATATTTCCTGGACGAAATCTAGATAGAGCTCCACTTTTTAAATCAGGTTTTAATTTAATATCTATTCGTTCAATAAAACCATCTATTAAAATAGATTTATCTTTCAGCATTTGTGAGTTAATAACAACATGTTTAGGATCGAAGTCTCCATGTGGTTGAATAGTGAATCCCACAGTTATTATTTTATCAAGAACTTTTCGATCTAAAGCAGTTTTCGAGTTAACATCCTTCTCTTTCAATTCAAATCCAAAACTGCATTTCTTTATTAACTCACTATTCTCTTTTATCTCTGAAAGTTCTTTGTTATAAACTTCCATTTGTTTAGTGACCGCAGGTATAATTTTATCTTTAAATAAATCATACATATTCACCTTAGCTTCGCTAGGTATTATAGAGTCAGGAGTATAAATTGTTTTATCATCTTTTGCTTTACCAGTATAAATTTCTTTCGCTGGTTCACATAAGTGATCATATACTTTAATTTCTACTAATCCATCTTCCTTATATTCTTTTTTTATTTCAAATGGAGAGATCAGACGTTCCTTGACATCACATCTAAGATTAGCAGGTGTACCTATTATATAGGATAGCTCTGGAATACCTGATTTGAAATTAGGAAAATCACTTAACTCGATTTTATCATTTATTTTTATTTCGTATCCTAACTCTTTTGCTCTTTTGACAACTTCTAGCTTCGTATATTTTACATTGTCTATGACTAAAGTATCATTCTCAATATCATCTGATTTTAAAAGAGTCTTTGATATTTCATCTTTTTTATTCGCCTTAAACTCTGCTTTGGGAAGTTTTAATGTGCTAAGATCGGAATTTAAATTCTCAGCCGAATTTGAATTCGAGCCTTTTTTAAGAACACCTTTTGTACTTGTTAGATCTAAGTCTCCCATAAGCTAAGTTATGGTTTTTTAATAGAAATCTGTAGGCTAAGCTAAGAATATTACGAAATATTCTTAGCTTAGCCTACTTCGGTATCTGAAATAGGCACAAAATAGGTACATGCCTCTTTTTAAAATAACATTCTACCTTCACGACATTCTCTAACCTACTAAAATTATTAGAATATAATTTGTATAGAAAAGAGGGTGGTACCGAGAGAGAATAATCTATCGCAGAATCTGCCCCATTTGCTACCCCATTTGGATCTGTTCCTTCATGTGAAGACCTTTTTAGCAGAGAGCCTTTTTTGAATTTAAGTACATAACTACTCTAACACCTTAGCCAACTCATTCAACGAACTCACAGAATAACCCTCGTGATACTTCCAAACTACATTACCGTTTATATCTAATAAAACTAAATATGCACTATTAGGTTTTTCATTTCCTAGAAATTTTACTATTTTTTCTGCTCCGTCATAGACCGTTGCGACACTTGCCCAGTCAGCAGTTGGTATTCCTTTTCTCATGCCTTCATCGATTTGAGAAGAAACCATGGCTGGTATCATTCCAGATATAGTTGGCAGTTCAGTTATCGGAACTTTTAATCCTAGTTGATTGATACCAACTAGCCATCTATCAATATCAAACTGTGCATTTTGTTTGTAGCCGATCATAAGTAAATGACGCTCACCTAAAAAGGCATCAGGTACTACAATAATTTCTCCGGTCAATTTCTTTGCTGAAACTGTTGGGAATTTATCACCAATAGTAGAATTACTAAGATATGTTTGAGAACATGATGTTAGTATTAAAAATAGACAAAGTTTTAAATATTTCATAATTGTAGAGACGATTGAATTAAATAGTCTTACGACTAACTATCAGATTTCCAATTAAGTAAACAAAAAGTATTACATAATATGGAATATTACCCCAAGTTGTGTAGAATGTTTGCTGATTCAGTAACTTAAACTTAAAGACTTCCGAGGTGGCACTAAAGAGCGGTAAGCTACTTTCAATATTGCCGTAAGGATCTGTTAAGGTAGTATATCCTGTATTTGTACTTCTAATTAAGTATCTTCGGTTTTCAATTGCCCGGTATCTAGCCAATAAATCATGTTGATAGGGTGCTACTGTATCACCATACCAAGCATCGTTTGTTAGATTAATTAGTAACTGAGCACCCCGCTTAGTTACTTCCCTAGATAGACTATCCACCAAATCTTCATAACATATTAAGATACCAGCTTTTAACTCTCCTACTTTAGTCTTTATTAAAAAAGGCTCGTCCCAAATGCCAGATGAAAATGCCTGCATTGGTACTATATCTAATAAAAAAGGAAATATAGAAGAAAAAGGGACATACTCTCCAAAAGGCATTAGTACCTTTTTACCGTATACTCCTTCAATACTACCTTCACTAGATCTAAGTATCGCGGCATTGTAAATATTCGGCGCTTTCGGTTTTTCAATACTTCTAGTAAATCCAAGGCCACCATATACAAGCGGCAGTTCTATCCCCGATATAGGATCTTGTCCTTCTAGATAATTAGTTTGATTATTGAAATCAACCCAATCACCAACTACAGTTTCTGGCCAAATTATAAAATCACTTTCGTTCTGATTCTTTGATAAATCAAAGTACTTTTGAAGATTAATGGTCTTTAATTCTGCTGTGAATTTTTCTTTTAGGCCAATATTACCTTGAACAACCAAGGCAGAAGAGGATTTTGCTGTTACTAGATTAGTATCAACTCTCTTGTTTAATGAATTACCAATAAAGAAAATACTAGCAACTGTACAAACTAATACAACTAAGGTTGAGACAGTTTTTTTTCTATAAACTAATTCTTCTAGAAAGTTATAAACAAGAACTACTAAAACTAAAATGATAAACGACAAACCACTAGCCCCTACAAGTTCTGCAAAAGCAGAAAAACTTTTTACGCTTATAAAAAAGTTTCCAAATCCCCAAGGAAATAGTCTTGGGAATACTAGTTCTAAAAATAACCAAGAGATTACAAATGCGGGATTAATATTTAGTCTTTTGCGTAATATTTTAAATAATAAGAAGGAAAGTAAAAACTGTAAACTTCCTGTAATGACATAAAGACAAAAAATAGCTAGTGATACTGAACTTGAAAACTCTCCAAAAGTTTCTATTGTTTGCCATAGCCAAAACATTGAGACGGAATGAAACACGATTCCTGATAAATACAAATCAAAAGCTTTTGCTTTTTTGTCATTAACTAAAGTAATTATTAAAATTATTCCGATAAATGCGAACAAGGCGCCGAGTATTAAGGACTCCGAATTCATACAGGAGATACTTAATAATAAACCGCTTAAACTAGCTAAAATTCTATTTTTCGTTAAGAACAACTTTTTCAAATTTATCCGCTACATTTGACCACATGAAGTTATTAAGAACCCTAGATCTTAGCATTTCGGCTTTAGATTTAGCGCTTTTCAAATCTTTATGTAACTCCGTTATTTTATTTATACAAAATGTTTCAA
Source organism: Pseudomonadota bacterium (assembly GCA_027487795.1). Taxonomy (GTDB): domain Bacteria; phylum Bdellovibrionota_C; class UBA2361; order SZUA-149; family DAOLCO01; genus JAIYCX01. The sequence goes on from JAIYCX010000028.1 coordinate 120,017, forward strand.
ATTCTCCTGCTGTAGAACTTGCATTAAATACTAGCTCACTATCTCCTACAACCTCAGGTAAACCACCAATACTTGGTACAAGTGGGATAACTGATTGAGACATGGCTTCAGCTGTAGCCATAGAAAAAGTCTCTGGCACATTTGCTGGATATATAAAAAAAGATTTGTCTTGCAGTATCTCGCCAATTTTTTCTTGGGGTACAGTTGGATTAAACTGAACCCAAGCTGAATCTTTATACTTTTCCCTAATTCTACTAATTAACTCAGAATGCCGCCCTTCGTAAGGACTATCCCCTCTTCTATAAAGCTCCATATCTGAGTATACAAATAATTTAAATTTAGGATTTATTTGTAAAAGCTTAGGAAACATTTCTAATAATCTTACTAAGCCTCTGTAAGGGGCTACATGATATACGAAATTCAGCATATCTCCCTTGCCTGTTTTAGAATTAAAAGCAGTATCGCTTAAAATGTTCGAAGAAACTCCATTTCCAATTACAAAAGCTTTCTCCTCTGGGAAGCCGCTGCTAGAACATAGTGAAAATTTATGAAATTCACTAGCACATAACAAAGCATCTACTCCGTCAATAAATCTACCATCTCCTATACCTAGATTAGATACTTGCTCTGCTCCATCTCCCGTCCAGAAATACACAGGAAGCTCTTTGGGATAAGGAAAGATATTTTTCCAACCTTGAACTACTATTATAACGTCAGAAATAGTTAGTTGTAGCTGCTGATTAATAGAGATAAATTGTACATCAAAATGCGCTAATTCTTTAGGAACCTCTGGTATCACGCCTAAGGAAGATTTTACTATTACTTTATAGCCTCTTTTAGAAAGTTCTTTTGCGAGCTCTATTACTCCGACTTCCGTTCCTCCAAGTGGTCTAAGTAAATTACTACCAATATGAATAGGAACTAAACTCGTCGCATCAAAAATAATTCTCTTTCTACTTATCGCCACTAGATTTATAATTTGTTAATTAAAATTTTTTAAATATTTCTTTTGTTAATCAGAACTCAAACTAATACAAAGAAGAAAATACTTTATATTCTTCAAGACTACTATAATAGAGGTGGGGTAGAAGAGCACGTAAAAACTCTAACTGAAAGCTTAAAAGATGATTTTGAAGTAGCCGTAGCCTTCCCTGAGTTATTAGGAGGAGCACATAATAATTATATTTTATTAATTAACGGTGTTCCAGAGCTAGTCTTCCCTGGACCTAAAATAAAATGGCCAGTCAGCGAGTTTGAAGAAACTTCAGCAAACTTTGCATTAAAAAACCTACTATCTCACTTTGCACCTGATTTAATTCATATTCACCATCTTTATAATTGGCCTCTTAATACTTTAAATATCATTCTAAATACGGAAGTACCATGTATTAAGTCCTATCATGATTATTTTATGGCGACTCCGTTATTTACTATGGAATTCTCCAATCACCCCAAGGAACTACTAGAAGCAGAATATTCTAAAAAAGTTTTTGGTGTTGATATTTCATCCTACCTTAAAAAAAGACGAGTTCACTTAGTTTCTGGACTAGCTAAACTCAAATGTCGAGTTGTACCTTCAGAATTTACTAAACTTGAACTTTCAAAAATATTCCCCGCTGAGTATCAGGTTATAGAACATGGCATAGAACTGTTCACTAAACTACCAAAAGTATCTTCAAATAAAATAAGATTTGGCTATATCGGAAGCTTTATAAGACAAAAAGGATTTGAAACTTTAATTAAAGCTTTTACTCAGCTTACTAAAGAATTTAAAAATAAAGAACATAATATCGAACTTCATCTCTTTGGCGGTGGACAAGAGTATCAACAAGAAGAGATGAAAGGTTTGTTTTATCATGGAAGTTACACATCGAAAGACTTAGCTAATATAACATCCATGTTTGATATCGGGATTATTCCATCGATTTTTAAAGAAACATTTTGTTATACTTTTTCAGAATTACTTCATGCAAACATTCCAATAATTGCTTCAAAAATTGGAACTCTAGAGTCTAGAATGAAAGAAGCAAATCTTGAAGAATACCTATTTGAAGCCGGTAACGTCGATCAATTGGTAGCAAAAATGAAGTTGGCAATTAAACAAGACTTGAAGTCTAGAAAAATACAAACTAAAGTTAAATCAAAAGAAGAGATGATTGAAGATTATAAAAACTTATATCTAAAATATTAAGAGTAAAACCATGTCAGACAAGAAGCACACACCAACCATAGTACAACTAGTCTACATGGACGAAACTGGCGATAGCTACTACCGTATGAGGTGGCCAGGTTATGTTCTTTCTCTACAAAAACCTGAATGGAGAGTTATTAACTTAGATGCACGGTCAAAAGATAAAATTAAATATGCGCTAGAAGCGGACTTGTTAGTTTTATTTCAGTCAAATGACTTAGATATGCATTCTATTATCAGACAAAGAAGAGAGAACGGTCTCAAGACACTAGTTGAATATAATGATGATTTTTATTCTCCAAGTGCGGCTTCTCCAATTAGAGACGAATGGTCTTCTCCGCTTTTGTGGCAGACTTATGAAAGTATTATGAATCAGGCAGATAATATTATAGTTACTGGCTATGGTCTAGAAAGATTGTTTTCTAAAAGATCAAAAGTTCCAATTACTATACTTAAAAATCAAGTCTTAAAAAAATATCAAGAAAAAGCAGCTGAGAGAAAAGATAAACAATTTAGAATTGGCTGGGCGGGGTCGCTAGGGCATATGGGTGACCTGCTAGCAATGCTGCCTCACTTAGCTGAGTTCTGCATGAGACATGATAACTGTATTCTACATTTGATGGGGAATGAAAGTATTCCAAATTATGTAAACCTTCCACCAAATAAATTAGTATTTAAGCCTTGGGGAACTATGAATGATTATTATAGTTTCTTGTCACAACTAGATATTGGAATCGCACCTCTGAGTAGTATTCCTTATAATTTTTCAAGATCTGATATAAAAGCAGTTGAATATGCTTCTCGTGGAGTGGTTCCACTAGTGCAGCAAATACTACCTTATGAAGAAATAATTAGTACAGGTGCCGCATTAGGTTTTTCTTCGTTTTCAGAATTATTAACAAAACTAGAAGAACTTCATAAATCTAAAGAATTATTAAATCAGTCAAAAGAAAAAGCTTTTAACTATGCTAGCAATCTTAGAAATGCAGAACAAATAACTGAGCGGTTAGAGCTATACGAAAAGTACCTTCCTAAATCCCCTCGTGGGTACTTAGATGATTCTTTTAAACCTGGCTATCATGAAGTGATAGGCGAGCTAGATAGTACTATGAAGTCTACTGAGATATTAAATTCTCTGAATAAGCTACTAGAAACGGACTTAGATGCTGCGCTAAAATTAATCGAGCAAAACCAAGATCGCTTAACTTTTGATAATAACTTTGCTTTAATCTGCATTAAAACTCTACTTAAAGCAAAAAAATCTCATGCAGATAGTGTAATGAAAGAATGTATTAAGACATTCCCGCTTGATCTTAGATTTTATCTTTACTTTGCACAAACTAGAGTTAGTAGAGGTGACAAACTAGCTGCCTGGAGTCAAATTTTAGAAACGCTAAATAGATCTTCTGATTCATTTAAGAAGTTTTTTGAAATTAATGTTTGTAACTTACTAACTAAAGACATTGAAAATTTCCCAGATCTACTTTTAATAGCATTTGAAATTGGGAAGATGTTTGAAAATAATAAGTTATTATTCACGATTGGAAGTATAGGGCTTGCAAATGGAGATTTTCATTTAGCTTATGAATCTTTAACTAGGTTATCTAGATCTGTTAAGGTTACTTCGAGGAAGAATATAGACTTTGTTGATATTCCGCAAAATACCTTGGATACATTTATAGAGGCGGCGGATTTTGGAAGGAGGATGTTGTAAATCCCTTCCATTCTTCCCATCTTCCTGCCTACGCAGAATAGATTCTGCATAGGCAGGTGGAGGGGTTTTCGTTTGTTGGGACGCAGCAGAACATACCACCACCATTCGTTTAAAAAAACAGGAAGGGTAGGAGGATAAGAGGGGTTTAATAATTTAGGTCGTGATAGAGGAAAAAGAGAGTTGAGGTAATTTCGAAAACTGTGGAGCTTTGCAAAAAGTTTGTGTGATACAAACCTAAAACTCTCCCCTTCTATTCTCCTATCCTTCCTGTTTTTTCTCCCCAAAGAAAGACAACACAAAACCAACTGACAAAAAATTTGCCAAAATAAAAACCTAACACTTCAGTACTTCTTACAACCAACAACTACAATCGATTTAGGTTCAAAAAATCAAAACCTAAAATCGAAACTCCTTTTATACAAACGTCCTATTACGTACTTTAAGTATCGAGATTTATTAGATTTTACTTTAATAGGAAAAATATCATTTAATATAGAATGTATTACTGCTTCAATAACTTCCTCTCTAATCCTTTAAACATCTGAAATCACTATAAAATAATCTTGCTGATATTATTGGATTTTAAGTAATCGAATCCCACTCCTACTCTCAAATGGCGTAATAGCAAATAGATAAACTAATAGTTGACATAATAAATTGTATTGACGTTGATCAATACAAATGTCATGATTATATTATAACTAGCTTAGATTACTTACATGAACAAAATAAAAAGAATCACTGCAAATCTACCAGAAGAATTACTTACAAGTGCGATCAGTGTTACTAATAAAAGCATTACTGAAACCATAGTAGAAGGACTTGAGAGAATAAAAAGGTCAAGTGCCTACTCAAAAGCACAATCTCTAAAAGGTAAACTAGATTTAAAAATCGATATAAGGAAAAGTCGTGAGCGGGATCGTAGTTGATACTTCTATTTGGATAGATTATTTTAAAGGAATTAGCTTTCCAATAGTAGATGATAGCCTTAAAGAAGGTTCCTTAAGTTTATCTCCTATAATTGTTTCTGAATTATTAAGTGCTAAGTTAAATCCAAACTCAAAAAAGCAACTTATAGATTTCTTACTTGATCTTAAATTTATTAATTGCGATTTTTCGCATTGGATAAGAGTAGGAGAATTAAGATCTTTTTTTGCAAGAAAAGGCATTACCATTTCAACGCCAGATGCACATATTGCTCAAGTTTGTATAGATGAAGACTGTCACTTAATAACTGGGGATAAAATATTTACACAAATAGCTAAGGTAATTAAGTTAAAGTTAATTTGAGCAAATAAAGCCTAGAGATCGCAAAGTACCCCCGCTTTTGTAATTCTGCTATTATCGAGTACAATATATAAAATACTCCTGATTCTGACTCTTCCTTCCCTTTAAAACACTGGCTCTTGTTCCTTGAATAGTAAAGCCAAAGGTAGAAATAAATTCTGAAATATTTACCAAGCTTTCACTTGCCGCAGCTAAGTCTTTTACTTTTCCGCCCTTACCAATTTGCTCAGGTTGTAGTTCAAACTGTGGTTTGAAAAGTGCTAGTATATTTGCACTTGGTGCTAAAACTTTACTAACATGTTCTATAACTTTTCTAAGACTAATAAAACTAACATCTATTACGCAAAAATTGGAGGGAGGATCAAAAGTAATATTTGAAATATCTTTTACATGAGTGTTTTCAAAAACTGAGACTAATGGATTAGTTCTTATTTTTAATGATAGTTGATTTGTTCCAACATCAATACAATAAACTTTGGAAACACCATTTTGAATTAAACAATCACTAAATCCACCCGTAGATGAACCAACATCAAGGGCTACTTTATCTTTTACTTGAATATTAAAATCGAGAAGAGCACCTTCTAACTTATCACCACCGCGGCTTACGTACTTTGAAATTTCATTTCTTAAACGAATATGAGAAGTTTCTTTTATTGCAGCTCCTGCTTTAGTCACAGGAGTATCATCCACTAATACTTCACCTGCCATAATTAGAGCTTGGGCTTTGGAACGAGTTTCTACTAAACCAAGCTCTAAGAGCCTAATATCTAGGCGTGTCATATTTTATTTTATAACTTTTGGTGCCTGCTCACCATTAACTTGAAATCTATTCCAAGTTTTCATTAACTTTAGAGCTTCATCTAGTTGAGAATCTATCTCTAATAAATGTTTAAGATCCATATCAATAATAGCTCTTAAAGTAAGTGGAGCATCATCACCGGCATCCTCAATACCCTTTTCTCCAGTACTTTTATCTTCTGAATTATTATCTTCTGATTTAGCATCCTTAGTAGTATCTTTTATTTCCTTAGTCTGCTTTTCTGCTTCTTTCTTATTCGTAGGATTTTTGATTGCACCTGGTAAATCTTTTTCCTTAACTCGCTCTCCCTTTAAGACCGCATTAATATCTTCTTTAGTCTTTAGTTTAAATTCAACTTCGATATCAGGCTTAATTCCTTCTGCCTGAATAGATCTTCCATTTTTAGTATAATAAAGAGCTGTAGTTAATCGAAGAGCATCCCCTGTTTCCATCGGTAAAACTGTTTGAACACTACCCTTACCAAATGTCTGAGCACCGACTACCAATGCACGACCATGATCTTGAAGTGCCCCAGCTATAATTTCAGAAGCAGAAGCAGAACCTTCATTAACCAAAAGTACTATTGGATAAGTTGGTTCATTACCATCATTGTGCGCATAATACTTTTGTTTTTGACTTTCAAGTCTACCTTCAGTGTAAACGACTACTCCCTCTTTCAAGAATAAATCAGCTATACGAATAGCCTGATTTAATAATCCACCTGGATTATTTCTAACATCTAAGATAAGGCCTTTTAATTTAGATCCATCTTCTCCACCTAAAGCAACTAGTGCATCTTTGAATTCTTCAGAAGAACCTTCTTGAAACTGTACTAATTTAATATAGCCATAACCAGCATCTAAGCTTCTATATCTGACGCTTTTAACTTTGATAATATCTCTTACAATACTAATTGGTAGAAGACCTTTAGTATTTTTTCTCAGTACTGAGATCTTTACACTAGTCCCTTTAGGACCTTTCATTCTTTTAACAGCTTCTTCAAGTGTTAAATTTTTTGTAAACTCTTCTTCTATTTTTATAATATGATCTCCAGGTTTTACTCCTGCTCTAAATGCTGGAGAATCTTCTATAGGTGAGATAACAGTCAGCACACCTTCTTTCATATTAATTTCGATACCAAGACCACCAAACTCTCCTGATGTTTCTTCTTTCAAAGAACCATAAGTATCCCCATTCATGTAACTAGTATGCGGATCAAGAGTCATCAACATTCCCTTAATCGCACCTTCAACCATTTGATTTATGTTAATCGCTTCAACATAATTTTTTTCAACTAATGTAATTACATTCGCAAAAGTCTTAAGTATTTTATACTCATCAAATTTTTCTGTTTGCACTGCTTGGGCTACATCTACAACTCTTGGAGTTAATGCACCAACAGCGATAAAAAAAATGGCAAAAGGTAGTCTTTTTAAGAGTTTCATATTTTAGGGTAGATTTTTAAATTCTTTTACGTAATTAAACTATCGATTTACGATTCTTACAATTACTATATGGTTACTATTTCTTTGCAAAATATTTTTCTGGATCCAAAGGACTACCGCTTTTTCTTAGTTCAAAATAGAAATTTCTTCCTTTTTCATCTGGTGCAGAAGATTTACCTAGGGTATTTCCTGCTGTTACCTCCTGACCTATTGAAACAGAGCTGATAATCCTACCATACAATGAAAATAAACGATTATCATGCTCAAGAATAACAACATTCCCGTAGCTTGCTAACTCTGAGTTAAATACTACTTTTCCAGGCAAAACTGCCTTAATGTCTGAACTAATAGGACAAGTAAATTCAACACCCTTAGTTTGAACCATTTCTTTAAAATCTTCATGCTTATGTTTACCAAAATGTTGAATAATACTACCCGATACAGGCAGTAATAGTCCTCCTACTTTCAAAGCAGAATTTTCAGGGTTTGTTATTCCCGATTCAATAACACTAGGAATTGGAATATTAATATTTGAAGACTCTTCTATATTACCACCTGTAAGTTCTCTAATAGTATTTTCGAAATCTTCTTCCTGCTTTTTTAAAGAAGTTAGAGTAACTTCTCTTTTTTCAAGTAAAACTTTTAAATCCCGTACTCGTTTTGCCTCTTCAATTTTCTTTTTAGTCAGTTCTTCTTTTTTAGTTTGTAACAGTACTTTAGACCCTTCCTCTTCATGCCTCAATCTAGACATTTCAGATATCCCGCTTTTGAGAGTTTCGATCAAATTTTCAAACTCTACTAATTGGTTACCATCCTTTTCTAATAGTCTCTGTATATAAGAAGCTCTTCTATAAATAGAATGAACATTTTCTGAAGCCATTATAAAACTTAAAGCAGGTAAACCTCTTCTCGTTTTATACATACCGATAATTCTTTGCCTCAGAGCCAATTTCTTATCATGAATCTGGGCTTTGACATCATCCATTTGAAAGGAAAGATTTGAAATTCTTTTCTCTATTTTACTAAGCTCTAAATTTTCACTAACTATACTTTTATCTAATGTTTTAATCTCAGTATCTAATGCTATTAAGGCCTTATTCCCCTCATTAAATGCATCATTTGAGATCTTAGCCTCATTCTCAGCATTAACTAACTTTGCTCTTAAAATTCTTAAACTTCGTCCAATATCTTTAATTTTTTTTGCATTATCTACTTCACTAGCGCCGACATTATCAGCGTCTATATTTGCTACTTCTCGGGTCTTTTCAGCATCTTTCCCTAGCTCCTCTTGAGAAAGGACATTAGTAGAAAATAGAAGTATTGATAAAAAAACTACTTTAGCCATTTTTTCAAAGCTAAGGCACTACCGCCCAATCCTAATAAACCACCACTAATTATGACTAGTAGTAGTCCCCATATTCCTAAAAATTTGATTGCGTCATACGCTACTCCAAAAACAAGATAAGAATTAAGTGGCGCAACAAAAGTAATATATAAAAAATATCCAACAAAAAGTGCCGCAAAACCACCAAAAATACCAAGAACGAGACCTGATAATAAATACGGCTTAATAACCATAGAAGCAGGTGCACCTACAAGTTGCATTATCTCTATTTCTTCTTTTTTCGAGAAAAGCATCAATTTAATAACGTTTGCAACTAAGAAAATAACCACTAAAGTGACAATGACCATTACAGTTAAAGACATTTGAAATACTCCCGTCCTGAATGTTTCCGCTACAGAAGTCCAAGGAGCGCCAAATACTACTTCATCAACCCCTTCAACGGTTTGAAACTTAGCTAATATTTTCTCTTTACTTAATTGAAAACTATTTGTTGTATCAGTTGACTCCACTTCACTTCGTATTGCAAACTCGATAGAACTAGGAAGTGGATTCTCCTCGAGACCTTTTACTAAATCAATTCTAGTTCCTAAGTCCTCTTTAAATAGTTCAAGGGCTTCTTGCTTATTAATATACCTACCAGGTGTAGCTCCAAGTTCTAAAAGTTGATTTTTAATAACTTCGACTTGCTTTGTACTTACTCCTTCTTTTAAATAAACAACAGCTTCATTGCTTTTTCCAACTTGATTCAAAAGTCGCTTTAAATTCTCATCGAAGATCAAAAATAAAGTCATTATTAACAAAGCTGATGTGATAGAAATTAAAGAGGCTATAGCAGTGCCCGGAACGGAGCGGAGAGTTGAGATACTACTTCTTATAACAGACTTAATTTTTTCTTCTTTAGTTTCTTGTTCTAATAGTTCTTCAGACTTCCAATATTTACTAAGAAAAGTTGAACCAAATTCAAACTTAGTATCACTTACAATTGATCCAGCATTAGTTACTGTTTCTTTTCTGCCTTCCATGATTACTGCCTAACCTTTGAAAAATCCCCAATTAACTTCCCCTTATCTAGAACTAATGTTCTTCTATTTAATTCTTCAATGAGTGGAATATTGTGAGAAGCAACGATAACAGTAGAACCGCAATTATTCGCTTCTAATAAAAGGTTAAAAACTGTATAAGTCATATCTGGGTCAAGATTCCCAGTGGGCTCATCTGCTAAAATTAACTTAGGTTTTGTTATTAGTGCTCTAGCCACAGCCACTCTCTGTTGTTCTCCGCCAGAAAGACTTCGCGGAAACTGATGTACTTTATCTCGCAAACCAAGAGAAGCAAGTATTTGATATGAAACTTTCTCTCTTGCAGCTTTTGCAATAGATCGTAACTCAAGTACATAAGCTACATTTTCTAATATAGTCTTTGATTGAATTAATTTATAATCTTGAAATATAACCCCTATATCTTGTCGTAACTGAGTACGTGCAAACGAATTTAAATTTCTCAAATTCCTGCCAAGCACAACTCCTTCTCCTAGAGTCGGTCTTTCTTCACCAAGTAAAATCCTTAAAAAAGTCGACTTTCCCGCCCCACTTGATCCAGCGACAAACGCAAACTCACCTTCATTAACACTTACATTTAATCCACTAAGCGCTGCCTGGTCTTTATTATATACTTTTGTAATATTACTTAATGAAAAGGCTAAATCGACTTGCCCCTTTTGTCTGATCCTTTCTAGATCATCTTCTTGAGTCTGCTTTTGTTCCAGCTTTCTGTCTTTATTTGCTTTTACTGCCAAGTTAGTCAAATTTTTACCTTAAAAAAGCTATTTTTTAATTAAACTTCCCTTAGCACTAAGTATCTCTATTTGATAATTTGCCGATGGAGAGCAAGAAAACGCAATAGTATTAGACTCACCAGGCTTTAATCTCATGGAATTAGTTGATTTTGTAACAGGTTTACCCCCAGCTTTTCCTTCGTTTATAGCTATAGAAGTTGTATATTGGATGCACTTACTAGTATTTGATACTACCGTTTCACATTTTGAATTATCTAGCTTTTTTATTGAAGCTGTAATTTTTGAAGGTACGCCACCAGGAGTGGCATCCGAAACATCACCATCTATTACAAATCCTCCAGTAGAATAATTCCCAACACTTGCTATAACTCCAAAATTTGTATCCGCTATTGATTCAGTACATTCCTTACTAGAATCTTTTTTAACTTCTGCTATAGCTAAAGAGCTAAAGTTTACTAAGGCGAAATTTAGTACTGCAAATGAGAATATAATTATGGCTTTCATTTAGTTTTACAAATATTAGATTATAAAACTATTCTACTCTGATCATCCTCGTTAAAACAAGATAAAACTTTTAAAATGTAGCTTATTTAAAAGCCTTGATGTTGATAACCGATATCTGCGTAAGAACAATTATTCTTCTTCAAAAAATCAGATAAAGGGACTAATTTCTCATCCAAATAGAAAAATAATTGCTCTTCTTTCTGCAGTACAATCTCACCGATAACTTGTACCTTTGGAAATTTCTTTAGCAATTCACTAAGTACAGTAGTATCTTCTTTATTATTTCTTACTGAAAATAATAATGCATATTCTTCGCCTGAAGATAACTTAGCAAGAACTGATAGGTTTTTTAAATAACTTGAAAAATAATCAAGTCTTATGTTCATACTTACAGAACTTCTATTGCAAATATGAATAGCATCTTGAATTAAGCCATCACTGATATCTATCATAGAGGTAGCAAGTCCTAGCTCACCTAAATACTTTCCTAATATTACCTCTGCTTTTGGTCTTTTATGTATATTTATAGCTTTCTGAACTTCTATATTTTCAAATTCTTCTTTTTGAGTACCACTAAGATAACTTAAGCCAAGAGCAGAATAACCTACAGCACCAGATAAAAATAATAGATCACCAGGCTGCGCACCTGATCTAAATATAGGACCTTTAAAATTAGCACTATTACCAATTACCGTAATACTGACAAAAAAAGTATCGCTAAATACTGTATCTCCCCCTAAAAGCTTAGTTACAATACCAAATTCACTTTCTTTATATAAAAAATACTCTAAAAATCCCTGATATAATTCTTTTACAATTTCAGAATACCCTTTCGGAACACCTATAGAAAAAAGATACCCTATGGTAGACCCTCCCATCGCAGCAATGTCACTATCGTTTGCCGCCAAAGCTTTCCAGGCAATATCTCTAGGATTAGACCATGATAATTTAAAATGTACATTTTCTACTAGTGAATCTGTAGAAATTACTGAAGAGTTCCTAGCAGTAATAACCGCACAATCATCCCCGGGACCTTCAGGTAGACTTTTAAATCTTTCAGGAAAGATTTTTAAGCACTCATCTAAAAGATCAAATTCACGCATCATTTGAAGTCTTAGTTAATAAGAATGCTCCTAAAGGAGCTAGTTTAATACAAATTGAATTTGGGAATCCATGACATGGAATAGGGTCTGAAATAACCTTGCCTAGATTTCCAAGATTACTACCACCATAAATATTCGAATCAGAATTAAATATCTCCTCCCATTCCCCAGCTGTCGGAACTCCTATTCTATATTCTTCTCGCACTATTGGTGTAAAATTAAATACTGCGATTATTGGAGATTTTCTTTCCTTATCAAAACGTAAAAAACTAATAGAGCTATTTGAATAGTCATCTACCGATAACCACTGAAAACCTTCATGAGAAAAATCTAGTTCATGTAATGCTGGACTTGATACTAATATTTTATTTAAATCTTTTACTAGGCTACTCACACCACTATGATTTGGATATTGAAGTAATCCCCAAGGCAAATCTCTTTCATGAGACCATTCTTCCCACATTGCGAGTTCGGAGCCCATAAATAAAAGCTTCTTCCCGGGATGAGCATACATATAGCTTAGCAATAATCTTAAATGCGCGAACTTTTGCCATTCGTCACCTGGCATTTTATTAATCAGAGATTTTTTCTCGTGCACTACTTCATCATGCGACAGAGGCAGAATAAAGTTCTCGTTATGGGAGTAAACCATACTAAAAGTTATAGTACTATGCTCAAACGATCTATATATAGGATCTTTTTCAAAGTACCTAAGAGTATCGTTCATCCATCCCATATTCCACTTAAAACCAAAGCCTAGTCCTTCTTCTGAAGTAGGTTTAGTAACTTTAGGCCAAGCAGTTGATTCTTCAGCAATCATTAAAGTATTTGGAAATTCCCTATAAACTTCTGCATTTAAAGACTGTAAAAAAGTCATTGCTTCAAGATTTTCTCTACCGCCATATTTATTTGGTATCCAACTATCGGCTTTTCTAGAATAATCTAGATATAGCATTGAAGCTACAGCATCTATTCTAAGCCCATCGATATGAAACATTTCTAACCAAAACATTGCATTAGAAATCAAATAAGAGCTAACTTCCTTTCTACCAAAGTTAAATATATAAGTTCCCCAATCTGGATGATACCCCTGTCTAGGATCTTCATGCTCATATAGATATGTGCCATCAAATCTAGCTAAAGAATGCTCATCAGTGGCAAAGTGCGCAGGGACCCAATCTAAAATAACTCCAATCCCGGCTTGATGAAGTTTATCCACCAAATACATAAATTCTTTTGGAGTACCAAATCTACTATTAACAGAAAAATAACCTGTAGTTTGATAGCCCCAAGAACCGTCATATGGATGCTCACTAACCGGTAAAAATTCAACATGCGTGAAGCCAAGATCATTTAAATACTGCGGCAGAGTCTCTGCTAGTCTATGATAAGTAACCCCTCTGAATTCTGGATTTTGATCATGTTCAAAATACCTCCAAGAGCCAAGATGAAGCTCGTATATTGAAACAGGAGAAGAATAAATATCTTTTGTATTTTTAGATTCTATCCATTGTTTATCCTGCCAATCATAACCATCTAAAGAATAAATTTTAGAAGCCGTCCTTGGTCTGACTTCAGAGAAAAAAGCATAAGGATCAGCTTTTTCTAAAACTTCACCTGTATTTGATTTTATAAAATATTTATAACAGTCTCCCTCGTGCGCCTCTGCTATATGGCCAGACCAAAGACCAGAACTTTCTAAACGCTGAAGACTTGATGCTGCACTATTCCAACCGTTAAAATCACCAATGACAGAAACGTATTCTGCATTTGGAGCCCAAACAGTAAAATTTGCACCTATTTTTTTTTGTTCTTTATTGAAGGATCCTAAAAGATGACATCCAAGGGACTTATAACCTTTGAATAATGAACCTTGATTAAATAAAAATAAATCCTCTTTACTAACTTTACTCATTTACGTAGCTAATGCTATCTCATTAGTTTTCAAATTATAATCATCTGTTCTTGGGCTATCATTTGAAGCTGTATGCTTCCACGCATGATAACTACTTCTAACCAAGGGCCCAGACTCGACATGGGAAAATCCCAAACTGTTTCCTACTTCTTCATAAAACTTAAATTCTTCTGGCGTAACAAATCTAAGTACTGGTAGTTGCTTCCCTGTTGGTTGCAAATACTGCCCAATAGTCAAAATATCTACTGAAGAAGCTCGGAGTCTTTTCATCACTTCTATAACTTCTTCTTTTTCCTCACCGAGTCCAACCATTAGACCAGATTTAGTTTTAACGCTAGGTAAAATCTCTTTTGCCCAAGCTAATATATCAAGTGATCTTTGAAATATCGCCCCAGGTCTTACAGTTTTATAAAGCCTAGGAACTGTTTCAACATTATGATTTAAAACTTTTAGCATTTTACTAGCTAAAATTGTTTCAACTAATTCCTTTCTTCCTCTCATGTCAGGAATTAAAAACTCTACATCACAGTCAGGTGATAGTTTTTTAATAGCTCTAATAGTTTTATCAAAGTGACTCGCACCCATATCAGCGATATCATCTCTATTAACAGAGGTAATAACTATATGTCTTAGACCTAAACTTTTAACTGCTTGCGAAACTCTTACAGGCTCTAAAGGATCCAGCGGTGACAAATTTTCAAGAGAACCATCTTTCACTGAACAGAAAGAACATCTTCTTGTACAAAGATCTCCCATTATCATAAATGTTGCAGTCCCATGAGACCAACATTCACCCATGTTTGGGCACTTTGCTTCTTCACAAACTGTGACTAATTTTAAGTCATCTACTATTTGTTTTGTCTCTAAAAATTCAGGCGAGCCCGGAGCCTTAACTCTTAACCAACTTGGACGAGCTCTTTTTCTAACAGAAATTTCACCTTGAGTAGGTTTTTGATCTAAGTTTATTTGAAGTTTAAAAACGGCTGTAAAACTATCAATCAAAGCCGACCTTACACTATTTATATCAGGGCATTTATCTCCTAATATATCCAACATCGAAGTCATAACGGTACCATCTTGACCACAAGGTTGTATCGCATAGAAATAATCTAAGTCCGGACAAACATTTAAAGCTAGACCATGATAACTAGTCCACTTTCTTACTCCAATTCCGATCGATGAAATTTTCCTGTAAGTTTGTTCGCCAGAATTATTATGAGCTCTCTTAACCCAAACTCCAGTAAGGCCTTCAATCCTTTCTCCAAGAATCCCGAAACAAGATAGAGTTCGGATTACTACATCTTCTAATCTTCTTAAAAATTTATGAACATCCTTTTCGAAATCAGCCAGACTAAAAATCGGATACGCGACTAATTGCCCAGGCCCATGATAAGTAGCCTGACCACCTCTACCTATTTCTACCCAGCGCACATCCTTACATTTCGAAATTGTCGGAACTAAGAATGGAGAACTTCTACCACTAGTATAAACATGGTCATGTTCAACAACTACTAGAGTATTAGGAATTGTCTCATCTTTTAAACGCGCATCAAGTATATTAGTCTGGATACTGAGCGTAGAAGAATAATCTTCAGGCCCCGGCCGATCAACAACTACTAGTGGTAATACTTTTCCGCGCATAGAAGCATCTTTATATAAATTTACTTAATTTAAATTAAGCAAATAATAATACTGGTTCCTCAAGCAAACTCTTTAAATAAGTTAAAAACTCCCCAGCCATTACACCATCAATTATTCTGTGATCTACAGAAAGAGTAACTCTCATCACCTTTCCAGCTACTACTTGAGCATTCTTAACAATTGCCTCATCTTGAATACTACTTACCGCAAGAATCGCACCTTGACCTGGATTAATAATCGCGGTGAAGTGCTCAACTTCAGCTTTTCCAATATTAGAAATAGAGAAAGTTCCACCTTGTAAGTCATCAGCTTTAGGCTTACCTGCTCTAGCCCTTTGGATCATAGTTCTTGTTTCAGAAACTATATCACTAAGACTTAAGATATCCGCACCCTTTACTACTGGTATAAGTAAGCCATCAGGAAGAGCAGTGATGATTCCAATATTAACATCCTGAGGTTCAACAATTTGTCTATTGTCATACTTTGAATTAATTCTTGGAAATTTTCTAAGAGATAATCCAACAGCCTTGGTAATCATGTGAGTGACAGTGATACCTTCATACTTATTAGTATCAGCTTTTAAAACTTCTCTGATCTTAAGCAAACTATCTACTTCTATTTTAGCTGTTGCATAAAAATGCGGCGAAGTAGTAACACTTTCTACCATTCTGCTTGCAATAGTCTCTCTCATCTTACTTAACTGCTCAGTTTTAAAACCACCAGTTAAAGTTATACTAGCTACCTCTGCAGATTTCTGAGCTACGGTATTAACAGGAGCAATATAACTTGATGGAGTCGTACTTGAAGATCCATTTGAAATTAATTTCTCAACATCTTTTCTTACTATTCTTCCGCCCTCTCCAGACCCAGATACTGAAGAAACATCTACTCCGTGATCTTTAGCAATATTCTTTGCTAATGGAGAAATTTTAATTCTCTCCGATGATGTTTTATTAGTCGGAGCACTTGACCCATTTAAATAAGTAGGACTAGCAACTTGAGGTGCTGCCATTGTAGGAGCAGCTGCAGGAACAGCAACTGGTGCTGTAGTTGTAACAGGAGTAGCAGTTACAGGTGCTGAAACACTAGGCGCACTGACAACTTCTCCAGCTTGACCAATCACTGCGATAACTTCACCAACTTTTACACTAGTTCCTTCCGCTGAGTTAATCTTTAATAAAGTTCCTTCGAAAAAAGATTCAACTTCTAAGTCTGCTTTATCAGTAGCAACTTCTGCTAACGCATCTCCTCTGGAAATTTTATCTCCTTCTTTTTTAAACCATCTTAAAATTGTCCCCTGATCCATGGTATCACTAAGTTGGGGCATTTTAATTTCTGTAGGCATGTTATATTCCTTGCTATATCTTACAAATTACAAAAAAGCCTAGATGTTAGACTTTTGGAAAATATTAAACTTTATGTATTTTGGATTATACTGAAGTATACAGAACAGTGCAAAGTTTAGCGGGAAGAAATCGTTAGGAACTAGATGTTTAAGGTTATCTTAGCAGATTTATACTAAGTTATTTTTCTTTCTTCTTAAAATCATTCCAATTGCCGCGCTTCCAAGTAAAAACATGGTAGATGGCTCAGGTACAGCAGAAGCTCTGACTACTACAACCATATCATTATAGTCAAAATCACCAGCAAAAGGTATTAAGCCTGAAGCAATATTACCTGACGTCAACATATCTTCTAAAAATAATACCGTATCACCAACGAATAGTTGAAAAGATAGTGGCTTACCATTATTTCTCAAACTTAAAGAAGATGGCAAATTAAGTAGACCGTCTTTAGTAATTTTAACTGCGATCATGTGCGCAGCTCCATTATCTATAGTGTTCTTACTATCTTTAGAATAAAACAAACCTTCAGGACTTTTTAGAGCAAAATCAAACTTGCTACCCGCACCAGCGGTAAAACTTCCTGATGCTATAGGATCTATCTTATCTGTATTTATAATACTACTGAACTTACCACTTGAATCAACTGTACCAAACTGATTAGCAAATCCTGGAATATCATTTCCATCATAACAAGCTAATTCAGAAATTAAGAAAGCACTATAGTTTGTTCCTTTAGCTGATTCCGTAATCGAATCCATCTGATAAAGATTACCATCACTAAAAGTACTTATAAATGAAAGGGTACTACTCGCCGGTCCATCATAACTATTACTAGAATTTACTGTGAACGAGCCTCTATTTGATAAAGAATCTAACAAAGGGGAAGCTGAAACTTCTGCCGAAAGCAAAGCAGAACATACCCCAACACAAATCAATGAACTTGGCTTTAATAAACTAAGAACTTTCCCTACAACGTTTTCAAAATTCTTAATCATGAGCTTTATCTAAATTAGTTCGATCTTTTAAAATCTATTTATAGTAATTATTTATGCTATTTTTATAGCACGGTGATACATCACAGCAAAAAACACTTGTCTAGTAATTTACTGCAATATTACGGCCAAAATTTTAAAAATCATGTTTTTTTACTCTTCTTCCTCAAAATTAGCTTCCTCGGAATCATAAACTGCTGTAATAACTGTCGTAATTCCACCTCTAACTTTAAAATCTCCAACTACAGTCATATACAAAGGTTTAGCAGCTTCTACTAAAGTGTCTAAAATTTGATTTGTAATAGCCTCGTGGAAATGACCCTCATCACGAAACGACCAAAGATATAACTTCAATGATTTCAGTTCTATACATGTTTGATCAGGAAAGTAGGTAATCTTAAAAGTAGCAAAATCAGGCTGACCTGTTTTTGGACACAAACAAGTAAATTCTGGGCATTCAAATGCAATTTCATAAGGCCTTCCAGGTCTTGGATTTGGAAAAGTCTCTAGTTTCTTGGAAGGATTATTAATAGTGGCACCAAGTGTTTGATTATTTTGGGCCTGATTAGTAGTAGACATTTATATTTCTCCAGTTTAGATGTCGTGCCAACTAACGGCAAAATAAAAATATGTCAAAGGCTAAAATAGTAAAATTACTTAATGAATAGAATAAGCTTAATCATACCAGTATATAACGAAGCAGATCATTTATTAGAATTCTTAAAACAAGTAGATGACCTTGAATTAAGCCTACCTAAAGAATTAATTATAGTTAACGACTGCTCAACAGATAACTCTGAGCAAATTTTAAATAATTTCCCCTTCAAGAGTACTTATCAGCTTATTAATAAATCTGTTAACGAAGGGAAAGGTGCGGCACTACAAACAGGAATTTTAAAAGCAACAGGTTCAATCATAGGCATACAGGATGCTGACTTTGAATACGACATGAAAGACCTTCCAGATGTAATAACACCACTTATAGATAATGCCGCAGATGTTGTTTACGGCTCGAGATACAAAAATAGCTTTCTAGTACATAGAACATTTCATTATTTAATAAATCGCTTTTTAACTACAGTAAGTAACTTAGCTAGTGGTCTGTACCTCAGCGATATGGAAACTTGTTATAAATTTTTCAAAGCAGAAGTTATAAAAAACATAATTCTAGAATCAAATAGATTCGGTTTCGAGCCAGAAATAACAGCAAAACTTGGTAAATTAAAAATCAGAATTGCAGAAGTACCAATTAGCTACTTTCCTAGAAATTATATTGAAGGCAAAAAAATCACCTGGAAAGATGGAGTTGCAGCTCTGGGACACATAATTAGATTTAACTTTCTAACTAATGCTAATAACTGCTTCAAAAAAGAGCTTCCAGAACAATATATTCCGAAGGGACAGAACTGGCTTTAATTAACGATCCCCCTTCCCTTTGCAATAACATCTAACTCAGCAATTATATCTTTTAACTGTGGCTTAGAAAATGCACCTGCTGCTCCGACAGACATGCACTTAGTTTCCATTTGAGCATCAATTGTAGAAGAGAAAAATAAGAAAGGAAGATTTTTAAGATTATTATCTTCTTTTACCTTCTTACAAAATGCTAAACCATCCATTTGTGGCATTTCGATATCACTTATTATAATATCAACAGTTCTTCCACCTGTCTGATTTAAATAATCAAGTGCCTGAGTAGCAGATGGGAAAGTGTGTAACTTAACAAATCCTGCTGTTTCTAAACTTTTTACTAAAACTTTTTGAACCACTGCCGAATCATCACAGTGAAGTATTGATATTTTATTTCTATCTTCTATCGCAAAAGGAGTATCCCCTGCTTGATAATTTAAATTCATTGAAGGATCAATAATTCCCATTATTGTCTCTAAATCTAAAATCAAAATAAGAGAATCCTTAAATCTTACCGAACCTACGACTTTAGAGTCATCTGCATTGCAAGCAGAGTTTCCAATTGGCTCAAACAACTCCCATGAACATCTTTCTATTCTATCCACTCCATCAACAATAAAACCTATTGTTCTATTATTAAATTCTGTGACAATTAATAGTTCAGGTGCATCAGTTGAAACTATTTTTTCCTTACCAAGATGAATTGCTAAATCAACAACTGAAATAGTTTTTTCTCTAAAAGGCATTAAGCCTGCAAGCTCTCCCCTTTGATTTGGCACAGGAGATAAACTTGATTTATCTAAAACCATTATCTGTCTGATTTTAGTCACATTCATTCCATAACGCTGACCACCAAGGTGAAATACTAAGAATTCTACTTCATTAGATCCAGCCTTAATTAATTCTTGTCTTTTCTCGTCTGCGCTCATTTTGCCTCAATCGATATTGTATAGATATGCGTAGTGATAAACCGAAATTAATTAATCGGCTGTTTTACGGAATAGCTAAAGAGAGAAGTGAAGGGAGTGTTTAATATTGATTTTATTAAATGATTTTAAATAGTTATTACAAAATTAGCTTATAACAATGATAACTTTTTTAATACTTAGCTTCTCTCAAAACCAACGTATCAGACATGAAACAAATTATTGAATATTTATCAAAAAATTCTTTAGAAATAGCATCTAGTATCACTTCAGCTACTTCTTGTTTTACTATAGTTTCAATTCTGATATTACTGCCAGGGATCTCTCCTGCATTCCTTCCTAGAGAACCATGTCCACGTGATTCAATTACAGTATAACCAGTAGCACCTAATTCAAGAATTCTTTCACATATCAAATTTTCAAGAACTGATTCTGCTACAATTGTTACTATCTTACGTTTTGCTAATTCCATAATTTCTCCCTAAGAAGAGAATTCATAATATTTTTTTGCCATTTCCATATAAAAGGGAATTCCAATTATAATGTTAAAAGGAAATGTAATTGCAAGTGCTAGAGTTAGATAATAAGAAGGATTTGCTTCCGGCAAAGTCATTCGAACCGCAGGAGGTGCTGCTATATAAGAAGCACTTGCAGCCATTGAAGCAAGTACTACACATCCACCTAAACTCAGCCCTGAATAATGGCCTATAATTATAGCTATACCTGCGTTTATTATCGGTATTGTTAATCCAAACATAACTAAAAATATCCCAACTTTTTTAAAATCTTTTATTCTTGTTGCAGTAACAATTCCCATTTCAAGGAGAAAAATACAAAGTAGTCCTTTAAAGATGCCCCCTTTAGGATCATAAAATGAAGAGACCATTTCCCAGTTTTTATGCCCTATTAAAGATCCAATTATAAGTCCCCCTACTAGTAACATCATGGTGCGACTAGTCAGCACTTCATGTAACAAAGCTGCACGTGATTTCTCACCGTTAGATTTACTATTAAAGACACCGATAGCAAGAGCAATTGTAATACCTGGACTTTCTAGTAGAGCAAGTAATGTTGGCATATAACCTTCTAAATTTTTCATTCCTGGAGTTTGTGAAATAACTTCTGAAACAAAACTTTGTGCAGCTATAAAAGTGACTGCTGATACAGATCCATAATGAGCTGCGATACCAGCACTATCAGCGACAGATAATCGACCAATATTTCTAAGTATAATGTAGGTCAAAATTGGAGTAATACATCCAAGAAGAATAGTTGCAAAAGCAGGAAACATTATTTGACTAAAATCTGCTTCTGCCAGCTCTACACCACCTTTTAACCCAAGTGAATAAAGTAAATATAAGGAAATCCCCATATAAACTTCTTTTGGCACTGATAACTCACTCTTAATGGTCTTAGCAAATAATCCTAAACAAAAAGAAAGAGTTATTGGACTTACTAAGTTCGTTACTAACGCATTTGAAACTGCCATCAAAGGCACCCTTATTCATGAATTTTTATTACATGCTTTAGATATCCACAATCATATTGCTTGTAAAATGATTACATCAACAAATCTAAAGTAGGTAGAAGAAATCACTACACCATCAATACAACCAGACCATTAAGACACCCGATAGAAGGACATCAAACTATCAAAACACTTTTAGCTATAGTTAAGTCGAAATAAATAGCTCATCTTGTTTCAGTCCGGAAGCTATGATAACAGACAGATGTCATGAAAGATTAAAATAGTTGGTAAGACTTAGAAAATCTCTAACTCTTACCAACTAAATCACCTGCTCTTTAAAATTTCAATTTGGTAGATCAAATTCGTTTTCCATCAATAGTACTTCTACGCCTATTTTTTTTAAGAAGCTCTACTGATGGATACGCTTTAGGTTTTTTTTAAATATCCTAAATACTATTCCAGTAACTTCTACTCCAAAGAGCAGTATCGATAATTATGATAGCAGTTTTATTAGCTCTCTTAATTATCGGTGCTGCTCCTCTAAGAGTAGGTGGTCTACTTATTAGTTGAAGGCAGTCTTTACTTTTTTTTGGCAGATAGGCTCTGCTAGGAGAAAATCATGTTTAGTATTTTTGTAGGTGAAAATTATTTTATCATTCCTGAACAAGATACTAAAATTCAGGATGGTGTTTTTTCGAGTGTTTTTGGCGAGTTTTTAGTTAAAGAAAACAAACTCACCTTTAGTTCGAAAGGAGGATTAGAACCTGTTACTATTACAAACGAAAAACAAGGATGGTTTATTTTTGAAAATGGGTCTTTTGTTTCCGATTGGAAATCGAATACAATTACCGCATTCGGGAAGCCAAAAAATCTTCTTAGTCAAAATAAAACCCTACCGAATTATGTTCTTGATAATACGACGGAAGTTAAAGTAGATGGTAGTTGCAGGTACACTTATTCGCTGGCTGAGCCTGAGAAAATTAAATCTATTGACGTAGCAAACTCCTGCACTCCAGAAGAATTAGAAGTACTACTTGCTAGTTTTATTTTAAAAGGCAGTGATCTTTCGACTGGTATATTTAAAGGATTCGTAGATGCTTATTGGTCCTTTACTAAAGCAGTAAGTTACATCAATCAACTTTTTGAACGTTATAAAGATGTGAAAGATTTTGGTTGGCCGAGACATGGAAATACTTGTCTTAGTTTTAAAGGTAAAAATTTATCTACTATCGGAGAATATGACAGTGTATACATACCCGGATCATTCGAAGATTGTGGGATATCCATTATACTAAAGCATAAGGATGCTATTTATGGATGTGGTCCAGAACCTATCCATCCCTTTTCTTTAGTTCCTCATACTACAAGGAGTTGGCAGGACCCCCTTCTTAGACCATTATCCATGTTACTAGAGAGACATGGATGGAAAGTGTTTAAAACTCTTTTAACGTCTCGGCACTTTGAGACCATGGAAGTTTTCGATAACGGTTCAAGAGCTTTTGCAGAGCTAATGGTTGAAAGATACGGCATTGAGTATGTGCCATCTGGAGTTGAATCTTGTCATAAATTTTTCCTTAGAAAGTTTAATGGGAAAGATATCAATAAAGACTATAATAACTTCATGAACGAGTGGAAGTTATTTCGACACCGAGCGGATCTTCGAACTGCTTACTGTCTCTGGGGTGATTCATTTCTGAGAGAAATAATTGCAGCAGCGTCAGTTACTGATGTTAGCTGGATTGGAAAACAAAAAGTTCATTCTAGAATTTTTCAGTCCTCAGATGGAGTTCTAAAGTTTAAAGAAAAAACTGATGAATATCCTATTGCTAAGTCAACTAGATTGATGCGCTTACAAGCTGAGAATTTTCTAGTCTCAGATAATCTTGTTACGGGCAAAAACTCAGAAAATGTAGGTACTAACATGAAACTAAAGGGATTTCTCTCACCCCCTATTTCTGCTCCTGCATTCTTTAACTCTGAAGTTGAATTATATGCTTTTGCCTTCCGTCCGAAGACTTCAAGTGTCGTAGTTGCTATACTCGAATGGGGTCTATTTGATTACGAAGTTCGTGCTATTAGGTTATTTGCTGATGGAAACATCAAGCCAATAAAGCTTAATGATACCAAACTTCGATTTAGCTTCGCCGTGTCTGATGGTGCTTGTTTAATGTTTGAAGAAGAAGATTTGGTACAAACAGAAGAACAAGAAGTACTAACGACTTAAGCAGAAAAAGCTAAGTCTTAAGGTATTCTATATTAACACTTTTCCACCATGTAGTATTACTAATACTACATGGTGTTTAGAAAAATGTTTAATAGACTGATATAATTCCCAGTTATTATTTAAGGTTTAAGCGTATTCCATTAAAATAATAAAACTATACTTCCCTACTTTACTCCCAAAGAGCTGCCTCTTTTTTAAATTATATTTTTGTAAAAAATGAAGTTAAAAAGAAAATTGTTGTGGAGCGGCGTGGGAGAAAGGCATCGGGATTTAGGATTATTCGCAGATGACGAGGGGGGAGGATGCGCGGGTAAGATTTCGGAAATTATCTTGCGACTGCAAGAAAAGTTCCGAAACTTACGGTGGCTTCAGTTCGGCACAAGAATAATCCTAAATCCCGATGCCTTTCTCAGATAAAAAAACCAAAATCTAAAACAAAAAAAGTGAAAAGAGAGGCTGCATCGCTTTTCTCTTTTCACCCGGATAACCAAAAAAACCAAAAATAATATCTGTTAGATTAAGCTGCAGCCCTAAAGGATGCATTTGATTGAGCATTTTTTGTTTCCTCTACCGCGAAATCTTCATAAAACTTTTTTAACTTTCTTCTAAGCATTATTCTTGATCTATGTAATCTAGACTTAACAGCCGGAATACTTAGGTTTAAAATATCCCCTACTTCCTTATTAGAAAGTCCGTCCACATCTCTTAGAACAAATACCGCTCTATATTCATCTGGTAATCTACCGATAGCATTTTCTAGAGCTTCTCTAATTTGATTATTCATAGTTAATGAATCAGACTGAGAGCCGAAACCATATTCTTTATTAGAAGTTTGGTTCTCTATAGTAGGAAGCATATCCTCGATAGAAACTGTTCTATCTTGCTTCTTCTTTCTCAGCTTCATGAAAGCTGCGTTTACAGTTATTCTGTATAACCAGCTAGAAAATTTTGCTTTACCTTCAAAGCTCGCGATCTTTCTATATACTGTTATAAAAACATCTTGTAGCACCTCTTCCGCATCCTCTTGGTTTCTTGTTAATCTCATTGAAAGATTATGAACCTTTGTTTCGTATCTTAAAATAATTTCAGCGAAACTCTCCTCACATCCCTTCATAAATTTTTGAACTAGTAGCTCATCAGTTAGTTGATCTACATTCTTCTTTAGTTTTCTTATCTTTGTCTTTGCAGCCATGGTATTAAACCCTCCAGGTTCTTGTTATCCGTTTTATTTTTTATTTTTGGTTATCCCAAGAGTTTTTTCCCTCTCGAGATGAATGGAGAGTAAGCGAAAACTGAATATCAGTTGTCACGCTTAAGTAAGAAGTTCGTACTAAGATTGTAATACGTTTGTAACAAATAAAAGATAATAAATTCAGCTAGTTAGCTTGAATTTTTATTTATTTATAGCTTTTTTAGCTATTATTTAAATTATGATGGCACTTAATCGATGAAGGATTTCACTTTTATTGTCTAATCATCATATAGTTACGGCTATGAAAAAAAAAATTGCATTAGTTTTTGGCACTAGACCAGAAGCCATAAAACTCTCCCCACTATACCTAGAACTTACCAAGCATGAAGAATTTGAGCCCTTAATATGGGTAACAGGCCAGCATCAAGAAATGCTTTACCAAACACTAGGCTCTTTTAAAGTTCCAGTGCATGAAGATTTTAAAATAATGCAACAAGGTCAAACCTTAACTCAAATAACTTCAAAAACATTAGAAAGCCTTGAGACAAAATTTAAAGAAGAAAGACCTGACTTATTAATAGTCCAAGGAGATACAACAACAGCATTTGCAGGAGCACTAGCTGCATTTTATGCAGGTATTCCAGTAGCTCATGTAGAAGCGGGACTGCGCACAGAAACGATAAAATCTCCCTTTCCAGAAGAACTAAATAGAAGACTAATTGGAAAAATTGCAGATTTTCACTTTGCTCCTACTTCAAGATCTAGAGACAATTTATTAAAAGACGGCGTTCCTGAAAATACTATTTGGACTACAGGTAATACTGGAATTGATGCGCTTTCTTTAATGCATAAAGAAGTACTAAAATCCCCTCCTTCAAGTCTTAATAGTTTATTAGCTCAACTAAATAATTTTTCTAAAACTATTTTAATTACTGGACATAGAAGAGAAAGTTTCGGCACTGGATTTCAAAACATCTGCACAGCTATAAAAACACTAGCAGAAGAAAACAAAGATATTGGATTTTTATACCCTGTACATTTAAATCCAAATGTTAAAGATGTAGTTTTTGAAAAACTGGGAGACTTAAGTAATATTATTCTTACAGACCCGCTAGGTTACGAAGAGTTTATATATTTAATAGATAAATCTTATTTAATTCTTACAGATTCAGGCGGTATTCAAGAAGAAGCACCTCATTTAGGAAAACCAGTAGTAGTAATGAGAGAAAACACAGAAAGACCTGAGGCAATTGATGCTGGAACTTCAATTTTAGTAGGTACGGATCCAGATAAAATTATCTCTAATGTTACCTCTCTAATTCAGGATCAAGTTAAATATAAAGCCATGAGTAATGCTATAAACCCTTTTGGGGATGGAAGAGCCTCAATTAAGATCACAGAGATCTTAAAAACGGCCTTAAAAAACTAGGAAAAGCTGCTCTAATATCCATCAAAATCCTAGATTACTATTTCATATCAGGCTGTTAGAAAGCTTATTTACAACTTAGTTAAAGTTGCGCTATGCTCTCTAAGTTAAAGAGTTTTCATAATTTTATACTATGCAAGTTAAGTTAAACGAGAATATTTCAAATCCACAGGCTGAGAAATCAGAAGAGTTAGTTGCTACTGCTAATACTAGCACTTCAAAAGCTTCAAAAGATAAAAGCTTCAGCCAAGATAAAATAAAACCATTAGACCGTGAATACAGCGCGAAGCAAGTACAAGCTATTTTAAGAGCACTTACTGGAAATAATGAAAAAATCGGCCTTGCACTACTTAACTACTACTCAAGAACAGACCTAGTCTGTCCAAGCGGCGGGACGAGACAAAGAGGCAGATCAAAATATAGCTACGCAGACGTAGTATTACTAACTTGGCTTTTCAGACTTAAACAACAAGGCCTAGCAGTAAATCGATTTAGAAGAGGGATTGCATACCTTAGAAAGCGACTACCGAAGTTGCACCAGAGCCCAAAAGATATGCTGCTTATTACAGACGGTGAGCAATTATTCTTAAAGCATAGAATAGAGGACAGAGAAGGCATATTAGAAGTTCTTACTGGTCACTGGGCTGGTCAATATAGATGGGCTTATCCGATTGGATCTTTAATAGAAGAAGTTGATCTAGCGATAGAAACAGTTTCTAAGAAAGCAGCTTAATAGCTTTAAATAATGTCTTCATCAAAAATAAATGAGACTGATTTAATATCTATTCATGTTAAAGATAGCTTACAAGCTATCAATTGTATCGAAGCTTTAAAGAACGAGATAATAAAAGTAGTAGATATCTGCGAAGAAACTTCAAGAGCAGGTGGAACTATCTATGCTTTTGGAAATGGTGGTTCTGCTTGCGAGGCGATCCATTTAGTAGAAGAGCTAGTAGCAAGGTATCTAATGGAGCGCCCTGGAATTAAAGCTCAACACTTTTTAGATACCGCAGTTGTTACCTGCTGGGGTAATGACTATGACTACCAACAAGCTTTTTCCAGACAAGCCGAAACTCACGTAGAAGCAAGAGATGTAGTCTTTGCCTTTTCAACAAGTGGTAATTCTCTAAACGTACTAAATGGCATTGAAGCAGCTAATAAAAAAGGCGCTAAAACTATCTTAATCGGTGGTAAAGACGGGGGAAAAGCGAAAGATCTAGTTACAATTCCCCTAATAGTAAACGCTCCAAGAACAATGAGAATTCAAGAAGCTCATTTACTTATAGTCCACCTAATTTGCCACTTACTAGAAAATCGTCTTTTTCCTGAAAAAGCAGTGGCTTAAGCTGAATCAGTTGAAAGATCAGCTTTCAAATTTTAGCTTCTTCTAGAAAAGATCCTCTACAAATAAAACCTTAATTCCAAATTCCTCTCCCATTTCCTCAACTGCCTTATTATACCTTAAGGAAGTACATAAAAACTTACTGATTTTTCTATTATAACTTTTTGGTAACTTAATTTCCTTCTCTGAAAAGTTTTTAATTATTTCTCTAGTTAATTTATCTTTTCCAGAAATCCACTTAGCCTCAATGACTCGGAGCTCTCTTTCGTCCTTACTATCAATTATAATATCGAATTGACTTTCTGTATCCGAATAAGTTCCTAGCTTATACTCAGGTGAAACGATATTTAATTTCTTAAATAGCTTCTGATTTAAATTAAATCTATTCTCTAATATTCTTTTGATTAAATCTTCAAAAGCTTTGCCTGTAAAATCTTCAATATAATAGCCTGATTTTGATTTGATTAACTGATCGAATAGCAGCCCTGAGCGATTAAGTTTAATTCTTTCCGTGTAGCTTTGAAGAACTTGAAAATAAAAAACTAAAAACGGATCTTTACAATAATATCGTACTCCGCGTTTATTTCCTCTTTTAATACTTATAATATCTTCTTGTTCAAAAATTATATTATAGTTTAACAATTTATTTATTTGCTCACTGACAGAGCTTTGTGAAATTCCTGTCACTTTAACTATTTTCTCTTCCGTAGCACCAAATATTCCTATAGTTGATAGAATTAATTTTATATTTCTCATACTGGCATTCGAAAATTCTAAATTTAGTATTTCATCTACTTCATTTAAAAAAATAGTTTTTTGCTGAAAAATAGCCTCGTTAACTGCTAAGATAAATCCTTTATCATTAGTACTCTTATTACTGGTAATAGCCTCTAAGTAATAAGGCACCCCGCCCAACATCATATCGATTAAACATATTTCTTCCTTTGACCATTTTGGGAAATAATACTCTGATATTTCCTGAAGTGAAAAAGGCAACACCCAAATTTCAGAATAAGTGCTTAACCCCCTAAGTGGTGCTTCTGAATTATGGATATTTTTTGTAAAAAACTTATTTGACGACCCAGATATTATTAATTTTATCTTTCCAGATTTCCTCCAATCCAGCCATGCTTCTTTAAGATAACCTAAAAACCCACTCTGAGATTTTGAGATCCATTGAATTTCATCTAATAAAATTATAATCGGATGCTTATTATTCTTAGCAACTTTTAAAATATGTAAAAAAATTAAAGGCCAAGTTAATCTATCTTCTTTTATATCTAATAAATAAGTATCATTTGAAAATTTAGAAAAACTATTAATAAACTCTTTTCTAGTTTTTATATCATTTGCATCTGGCAGGCCTTGAAAATAAAAAGTATCTTTTCTTTCACTAGCAAGCTTTTTTAAAAGTGTAGACTTTCCAATTCTCCTTCTACCTCTTAAGTAAGTAAGTCCCGAACCCTCTTGTAACAGAAAATCATTTATTGTTGCTAACTCTCTTTGTCTCGGAAAAAATAAAGTATTTTTAGTAGTGCTCATCTTATGTTTTATTCAATTTCTGTATTACTTAATTTCCAACAGAAACATCGGATACTTTTAAGCTATACTAAATCCGATGTTTATAACCTACTGCATATATTATATATAATAATCATGTTTTTGAAGCTATTAATATTATGCTTTATTTATAATAGGTTAAAAACATCGAATTTAGTATAACTTATCTAAATCCGATGTTTGGAAAAATATCCATTAGTACAAAAGTGCATGATTAAAGTAAAAAACTTGGGGGTATCCATATCGAAGCCCGCGACCTTGCCCAATAATAGAAATTAAATTTAACTCTACAAGTTTTTTATTTCACGAGTAATTGTTATATTACTTAAGTCTAGCTCTCTTCAAATTTTGCAATGCAAATATGATGCATTTGCATTGCAAAATTCTCTACCCTATTCTCCTAACCTCCTATCCTTCCTGTCCAATTTCCCCAATCTTTCATACTTTAATGAAGCAAAACGATAGTATTAACTGATAAGTTACCATAATAAGTACATGATTTAAGTATTTAAAAACTTAGAGGTTTTTTGCCGAAAGTAGCTAACAATTCAAGCGGTTACGCTAAAGACTCTGCATTGCTATCAAATGCTGTCGAACTCGTTTTGCCCGAAAACCCGAGGCTTAGAGAAGAATTAAGTAAAGAAAACTCAAAAAATAAATCAGAAAAACTACCAGAAGGACTATTAGATAAAAGCTTAGGAGAAAGTTTAAATAAGCTAGTAAGCGAACTAGGCGATGCCAGATTCGATCGTGGTTTTAACATGACCTATGGCCAAGCCACTCAAGATAACAATATTTACAAAACTCGACTACAAGTAGCTAGTCAGCAGATCGAGGATTCAAAACTAAAGATTAAAACCCATCTAATGCATAGTGGCGCTACTCCTGAAGAACAAAAAGCGCAATATGATAAGATACGAGCATTTGCCGCTACTCGTGAACTTGAAGGACTGAATCAATTCCAAGCAGCAAAAACTGAGTACCAAAGAAGATCTGTTGAAGAAGCAGAAAAGGCAAGAAGAGAAGGTGGAGCAAGTTACGCCCTAGGGGAAGTATTAACAAAAGCCACAAAATCAGCCTCTACTCTTATTCCAACAACTAAAGAATCTGTGGATATATTAGGCAGTGCGATATTCTCAGGCGGTGAAGGAATAGAAAAAGTAAGACTTAAAAATCTCTCGGAAAGAGGAGAGTCCGTTCTTGGAACAACAGAAGAGTTTGCTAAAGGAAGTAATTCATCATTTAGCAATACAGTAGCCCTAATGGGAGTAGGTCTAGCTCCACTAGAAAAGGTATCAGGGATGACCTTAAACCCAGCTCTAGAGAGCGTAGACATTGGTCTTAGAGCCTCAAGAGCTGCAAGTTATAATGCAGTTTCTGCTAACGATGCTCAGATTAGTTACGGTGAGTATAAAGAGCTAGAAGATAGAGAAGGTCTACTAAAAGCAGCGAAGCTTAGTATGGACGGTGCAAAGATAGCACTAGGAGCAGCAGCTCTTGGACCTAGCTCTTTGTCTCAGTTAAGTCAGCCTATGCTAGTCTCAGGAGGTATGGGGTATGCTGGTGCTTTATCAGAAGAGCTACTATCAAAAGAAGGTTTTAAATTAGGACGTTTTTTAGAGCATGGTTTTACTGGGACAGCAGATAGTTTTCTGTTCATGGGTGGCATTACAGGAATCGGTCATATAGCAGAGAAGACTGGGGCACTACATAAGATGTCGTCAGTAAAGACATTATTAAGTCTTGAGAATGGAGTTCAGAAGGAGAAGAAACTAGAGGCTATTTATAAAAGCTTTAAGGGACTAGAGATCACAAATGATGAGGCAAGGTTTGTAAGTAATCTAGTTGCTGAGATGAAAATGGGGCTAAGTGGGAAAATAGACCTGATTGATTCTCTACCGGATGTTCAAAAGAGTCTAAATATATTTTTAGAGAAGGTCGGAGATTTAAGCGCACTAGAGATCTATGAGAAGCTTAAAAAGGATCCAGAGTATCGCAGGATGCTAAGCGGGGCGGTTCTTAAAGTTGGAGTATCAGGGTTTGATGCTTTTGATGTTAAGAGCGGTACTAAGGGGATGGAGAGTCTAGAACAAACAGGAAGGATGGAAGATGGGAAGGGGGAATCCTCCACCGTCATCCCTGCACAGGTCGCTGGTCTTGTCACCGCTGCGGAGGCACAGGCAAGGATCCAGGAGAGTTTAGAAAAAACAGGAAGGATAGAAGGAGGGAAGGAATTTAAAAACTCAGAACTAGAAACTTTCGCAAAACGTCTTGAAAAATCAAAAGGTGTTAGTCTTGTTTATGACAAAGAAACTCTAATAAAAGAACAAGCAGGTGCTCTTTACAATCCTGATGAAAAAATCATTTATGCTCCAACAGATGCAGTAGAACAAAACAAAGTCACAAAACAATTAAAGCATGAAAAAATCCATGCGATGCTTGATAGAATAAAAGACGAGGGCGGAGATAGTTTTTCTTTTGGGAAAATGTCCTTAACTGGCAAAGATACAACCCTAGAAGAGTTCGTAACTTATCCAGAAATGCTAGCAGAATATGCAAAGGATATTAGAAAGAATCTTGGAAATTTAGATTCAAACCTAAACTTTATAAAAGAACATGTACAAGTTCTTAGAGATTACAATGAACAACTCAATAAAACCTTAAATATCAAATTCAACTCAGATCTAGAAATAAACACAAACTCTGGTATTTTAGATAAAGTCATACAAACTTTTCAAAATATATTTAACTTTGGAACTAAAACTAATCTAGAACTAGAAACAAAAAAACGTATTGATAAAGATGGTAACACTATCTACGTTAAAATTGGAACTATCAAAAAAGGTGATTTATCATTATCACTAGATCTATCCATAGCTTCAGATAGAAATAATCTGAACTCAGACACTGATGCAAAAAAGCTATTTAGTGAAAAAATAGAAACTTTAAAATTCGTACAAAAAACTACAAGTGATGCATTAAATAAAATTAGTAAAAGTATTTCTAGTAATAATCAAGAATCGCTAATCTCAAATATATTCGATCTCCGAAGTCAGTTATTTCCAATTTATGTAACTTCAGGAAGCGGTGTAACTGCAGCTAAAAATGTTCCTACTGGAACAAAAGTTGAATTAAATAAAACATTATCCAAAGAAGATTTAGTAGATAAGTATGATTATGTTCAGGCGGCGACGCATAGTTCTGTGGCACAAGCACTTGAGCTATTAAATAATTTTCCTAATTCAGAAAAAGAGCTTAAAGAATTTATAAAAAATACTAAGTTAAATAAATCTCAAATTAAAAAGATAGAAAAACATGCTGTTTCTATAGGTAGATCACTTGTAGAAAATGAAGAATTAAATAATTATAATAAGCTAACTCATGTAAATAGTTTATATAGGTTATCTCACATATTTAAACAGCTAGGCCTAGATTTATTAAATAATAAAGAAATTATAGCCGCTATTAGTAATAGAAATAAAGCTATAACTGATAGTTCGGCAAAATACTCGGCTAAACTTCTGGTCGAGCGCAAAGTAAGAAATCAAAATTTTATTAGCAAGCATTACACAATCGTACGTCCACAAAAAGAACAAACTGAAGAAATTAAACAAGAAGAGAATGAAACAAAAGAAATTAAACAAGAAGAGAATGTACATTTATTAAAAAGAAAAAGTACTAATGATTTACCAGATGAAAAGAAAACACCAGTAGAATTACTTAAGCTTCAAATCAAAAACTTTCAGGGCATTACAGACAGAATACAAACAAATTTAAATAGCCTTCAATCAGACGACTATCAACGTGCTGAAGTCTATCAATTTGCTGAAAACAGATTAATTATTTTAATAGAGCAAGGAAATTTTAAAGTTTTTTCAAGTCTAATTGAGTTATTAAGACAAAATGAATTTGAATTAGCTGACTTTAAAAAAGTTCATGATTCTTTAAACCAATATTATTCAAATAAATCTGCAGATATATTAATAAAAAGTTTAAATGAAGATCTTAATAATCTGCCGCTATCTATAAAACTTAATCTAATAAAATCTAGAATTACTAATACTATTCAGAGCGAAGGATTCTTAGCTTTCTTGAAAGTCTCAGCAAAACTCGATGAAGAAATTAGGAAAAATATCTTTGCAGATGAAACTATAAAAAAACTAGCTGCTGATGCAATAGTAAATGAATTATTAGATCCTAACAATTCAAAGGTTCATCAAGTATTTAATGAAAACTATTTAAACTTTAGCAAAGATGAATTAAAAGATATAAGCAATCGTGTTGAAAAATTAAAAAGTATAGACTCTGAGAGAGCTGAAGAAAGTACGTTAACAGAAGCTAGTGAAACTGATGAAATACAATTAAGTCAGTTTGATTTAGATAATCTAGAAGAAGGTCAAATAAAATCAGTATTTTATTATTCAAAACAATCTGCAAGTATATTTTTACTAGGCTTAGATGAAGGCCTTAAAACTCTCCCGCAGTCTGTAAAGCTTAATGTAATAAAATATAAAGCTGCTTTAATTTTTAAAGATAATGGATTTTTGTCTTTTATAAAATTCGCAAAAAAATTAGATACGGAATTTAAGCAAAATATCTTAGCAGATGAAACTATTAAAAAATTAGCTGCCGATGCAATAGTAATTGAATTAGTAAATCCCGAGAACTCGAAGGTTAATAAAGCATTTCAAGATAATTATTTAAACTTTAGTAAAGATCAATTAGAAGAGATACGCAGTCGTGTTGAGAAATTAAAAAATTCAAATAATCATAGCGCTGAAGAATCTAGAAGACTACATAAAGAATTATTCAAAGATGGAGATAAATCAGATAGAGAAATAATGCGAGCTATAAAAAAGCTAGGCTATCCTACTGGAATATCAAAAGATGAAGTGGTAGGTAGGTTCAGAGATTTTATTGTAGCCGGAGCTTTTGATTCAATAAAGTTAGATATAAATAGATTTAGAAATAAAATCACAAACGCAATGGTTATAGAGGCTATTGCAGACGTAGAGGAACTGCCAGGATCTGAAATAGAAAGAACTAAAAATAGCGCTGATAGACCTAGTATAGTTCGTTTTTACCAAAGTCAATTTAACGAATTTGAAAATGAAGTTCTAGAAGATATAGAAAAAAATAAACTTATAGATCATGATTTATCAAACAAAATAAAACTATTAATTCGGGCTAAACATGTTGAATCAATATACGAAATGCGTGGCATTAGATTATCTAGCATTTTAGAAGATTTACCCGCTAGATTATGGGAAGAACAATTCATTAAATATCCCTCTGAATATCATTACTTCCTGAGTAGACTTTCTTCAGAAGAAGTTAAAAGTTTAAATGCTAATCACGCAAATACTTTCTTAAAAATAGCGGGCATTCAAGCTCAATCCGCTGATAAAGATAATAATCCTTGGGTTACTGAGTTTGAATCTTTAGTTAAGCATCTTATTGAAACTAAAAAGTTTAAATACGAAGAGCCAAAAACGGGCGATACTCTTATTGAATTCGTAAGCCAATTTGGAATGGTTAATACACCAGAATTAGCAAATGTATTTTTTGATTTATCTTCAATCAAAGACTACAAAGATCAAAATCAGGATACTAAAAATCTCATTAATAATTTATTTTTAGAAGCTAAGGCTATTAATGAAGCTAAATCTACTAATAAAATTTCTATACCAGAGATTACAGAGTTAACTAAATCACAAGATATTAAAAAGTTTTTGATTTCCTACAAACAAACTCTTCTTGTTAATTTAATTAATGAAGAAGAATCAACTTTAGCAAACCTAGATAGTGAACTTTCAAAAAATATATTAGAGTCAATCTTAGAAACATCATTTGACAGAGACAGTATTGATATTCCTAGTGTTATAAAAACCTTGAGAGATAATTTAAATTCTAATAAAAGAAGCTTCTCTTTAGAAGACTACCAAAAAGAAAAAACAATTGATGTTAAATTAGTTAGAAAGAAAATAGGCGTTGACGAAGCTGCCATAAACAAAGAAAAAGAACGTGCGCTAGCTAATCCAGATCTTATAAAAGTAAGTACTAACTTAACTCAAACGATATCCAAGGCTCTAGAAGCAATTGATTCCGGCAAAGAAAATGCTTTGATTGTCGAAGAAATACAAGAAGCACTAAAAAACTTAAACCAAAGATTATTAGAAATACAGAATGGTTTAATTAAGCCTGATCTAACTGAAAATGCTAAAAAAGGTATTTCAATAAACCTTATTAAAACCGAAGCAGATATTAAATTATTAAATATTCTATTAAATAATGATTCCTTTGATCAGATTATTGGTAAATTAGACTCTAACAATCAAAATCATCTAAGTATAATTCAAGCTATTTCAACTTTAGAAATAGTAAAATCTTTACCTGAAGAAACCCTTAATCAATTACAAAAAGTTTGTAATGATAATGTAAGTTCTGAAATTATAAAAGAATCTTCTTTAAGATTTTTAGCAAATTTCATAAATAATAATATTACTTTATCTAAAGATTTAAAAATACAAGAAGCATGGAAAGTAAAAAACTTATCAAAGCATCCAATCTTCGTAACTATTGCAAAAATAAAAGAGCTTGATAATTCAACCAATGAAGTATTAAACGATACTGGCAAAATCTTAATGGTTCCCGTGAAAGGACTTCTTCATGTTATGTCTGGTTTCATATCTGACGCTTGTACCACAGGCATTGCAAATAACCTGGCGGCAGGAAAGGAACCAAGTGTCACAACATATTTATTTGTCACAGACAGGGGCACTTCTTCTGAGAAGGTTAGAGGTGCAGTATTAGGAATTGAAACTTTTACACCAGATGGCAAAAAAGTATTAGTTATTAGAGCTAATAATCCAAAACAAGGTATAGGCACACGCTTCGATACAGATTCTTTATTAGAACAAACAGTAGAATACTTCAAGAATATGGCTGTCGAAGGGGGATTCGATTATTTAGTAGTACCTGTAGACGGAACTGGTGAGTCAGGTTCAAATCGAGATTTTGTTTCTGATTATTATCAGGAAAATTATTCTAAAAATGAAAAACTTCAACTCATTCAATCTAGTGAGACAGAACTTAATAGATACTCGAATTTTAATAGTAAAGGACCGAATGCTGTAAGAGTAGTTTGGAGTAGAGAAGCAGAAGAAAAAGTTTCTGAT
Source organism: Pseudomonadota bacterium (assembly GCA_027487795.1). Classification (GTDB taxonomy): domain Bacteria; phylum Bdellovibrionota_C; class UBA2361; order SZUA-149; family DAOLCO01; genus JAIYCX01. Next base: position 156,823 of record JAIYCX010000028.1, read on the forward strand.
GATGTTTCACTTGACGTAAGAAGCAGCAGCAAGACTCATGAAGAGTCTGAAAATCTCAATTCTCGTACATCAAACTCAATATCAAAAACACTAAGTAATTCCATAAGCTGGATTTTTAGCTCAGGAAAAAAATCTAATGTGGATAACCTTAAAGAATTAATAACTCAATCTAGAAGCTTACTATCTCAATATAGGGTGTATTCCTTAGAACAAAGAACTCAATTACTAACGCCAAAGATTCAAGAAATAAATGGATTAGTAAAACAAAGATTAGATGAATTAAATCTTAAATATACAACAACAACCAATTTCAAGCTCTTTCCAGAACTCAAAAAAGAATTTGCTGGTATAGAATGGTCCATTTTCATTATAGATCCGGAACAGAATAGCACAAATTCTATTGCAAAGTACGCAAAAAAAATCGATCTTATCAATGGTGGTCAGCTTGTAGTAGACGTACCTAGATTAATCATAAATCAATATGATGCAGTAGTTACTAATGATATTCATACCCTATCCGTTAATGGATTAATTAAAGGCGAAATCGATAAGCTTAGTGACTTCCATGAATATGATCATTTAAAAGGTAGAAAACTAAATGCTGATGGAAATTCAACTCCCTATTCCGGTTTCATAGAATCTTCTTTATTTAGTAAATATATCAAGTCAGAGCAAAGCTCTGATATCATGGTAAACCATGATGAACTTTTAGCTTATACTAAAAATATTTTAGAATTAGTAAAGAGAGGAGACAAGCTTAAAAATATTCTTCATGAAGTAAATTCATATAAAAATAATTTTGTTGATTTCTATAAAAAAGAATTAGCATTATTTTCAAGTCCAACTACAACATACTCTGCACAAGGAAGCACAGCTTACTTTACACATGTATTCCCCTTAGATAAAATAACTATTCATGACTTAGTCCTAGGAGAAGCTACACAAGGAAAAGAAAAAATAACATTTTTCTTAGGCAAAAAAGGAGATCTAATAGCGCTAGCTGAAAAAAATAATCTAGAATTAAAAGAGCTCGTTGAGCTACTAATAAAAGAGAGGATAAAAGAATTATTAGATATTACTACAAATGTATCAGCACAAGTTGAAACATTTCTTAAATCAATAGAAGAAATTAACAAATCAAAACCTAAAAATTATAAAAAAATAATTGATGATAAATGCCTAGACTTTGCTACTAGCTTAAGATTTTACACACTATCAAGAGCAAAAAGTACTTCTAGTGACTTATTAGAAAACTACTTTAAGCAACTTAATAAAAATAATGATTCTGCTTTATCAGATTTGCTAGGCGATCTAGATTCAGAGCCCCTCTCCGCTCTCGACCTAAAAAACAAATACTTTAAAGACGAATCTCTAGAAGCTCCGCATATTACCACTAATGGTAAGATTAGATATGTCGGATCTAGAGAGCAATTACAGGAAGAGTATAAAGCATTACTAGGAAGTGGTGCTGTATTAAATGAAAACACAGTTGCTTTTTATGATCCTAAATTTAAACAAACAGTAAGTATTATTCCTGAGACTTTAAGGAATAAAATAAATAATGTTAAAGAATCAGTACCAAGAGATCAGAGAGTTATTGAGGCTTCTTTTATAATTCATGAAAAGACACATGAGAAGCTTTCAGCAGGCAAAACTAATTTCTCTGATGCAGAAAGATTTAATCAAGAAGTAGTTTGTTACAGAGCTCAGGCTGAATATCTTTTCGATAGAGGCTTTATCATGAGCTTTAGCTCTGATGGTTATAGTATAGAAAAGAAATTACCCGGTGATAATATTTTATCACTAGATGAAAATCTAGATCTAAGTATTAAAAAATTTATAAACGCACATTATAATTTTCCTAATTATGTTACTAACCCTTATGAAGTAGAAAGACTTGCTAGTTTCTCTAAGGAACTTCTTAAACTACAACCTTATGAATCTAAAGTTTATGGTAGAGATTTTTTAGAGCAAAGCGATCTTCCAGAAAATGTAAAATTAAAAGATTTAGCTTCCTCTCAAGCAAGATTAACTCGCATGCCAGACGTTGAAGGTAAGCCTAAATTTGTTATAACACCACTAGGTGGTGATGGTGTTTATAAAAATGGTAAAAAAATAGACACAGAAACTGAAATTAATTTATTTGATAAAGTATGGCTTGGTTCTGTTGTAAAACTCCACACCTGGGAGAAGTTAAATACAGATTCTATTTACAGAAGGGTAGATCGACCTAAATTTTTTAAAGATAAAGAAATATTGACTGTCCTAAGCTATATATTAGATGATGATATTCTTCACTCTCCAGAGTCACAAAAGATACTTACTGGTAAGCGACTACCAAAAGACAATATTAATGAAATCGCAGATATAGTAAATCAAGGCGGTCCGATAAGATTAACTTTAGTAGGACTAGCTAAAGAAGCAGATAGTCAAGCCATAGTTATAGAATCAATAGATCTCAGAGATCCTGCCGCACCTATAGCAACAATCAGAAATCCTGGCCAAGGTATGAAGATGATAGTACCTTGGTACAGTATTAAAGACAGACTTGCATATGTTCCTCAATACTATCAAGTAGAAAAAAATAATACGTCAGCACCTTTAACAAACAGGCCTTTTGAGGCGATGGGAAATGAATCTGTATTAGATCTTATTAAAGAACTAAAAACCATAGATCTAAATAATAATGGCAAAGAAAAGATAGAAAATGTTTTAAATCGCATTAATGAGAATCTTGACAAGGCTACTATTCCTTTAATAGATCGTTCTGGGAAAATAATTCAAAAACTTTCTAAGGATGTAATAGAAGATAACAGTACTTTAGATATTAGTAACGTAGATTATAGTACAATAAAAGAACTCTTCGAAATCGAAGCTCAATTACAATCGTTTGAATCAGCTGGTAGTTCTATGAGTACTATACGATCATATTTAAATAATGCAAATACTGTTGATGTTTCAGGATCAATATTAGCTGAAGCGATTATACTGGAACACAGGCTTACTGGGTTGCCTAAAGATTTTACAAAACAAGTAGAAGTCTATGTAAGATTTATAGGACTACTTAAGAAAGATATTGCTGAAGCTGGATTTAATCAAGATAAGAATTCAAATACTGATAAGTCAGTATCTAATCTTTATGATAGTTACATAGCTACAGATGGTAAATTATCAAAACTAGCAAAGTATCTTAAAAATAAAAATGGGATCTATGGATACGAAGAAATTTCTCAGGGGATAATTAATGCTGTAGTTGAAAATTTAAGAATTAACGAAGCTAGGAAATTAAAAACAGCTTTAGATCAAAACTTAGATAGCTTTGAACAAGTATTTAGCACAGAAGGTGGGGTGCATTATTATAAGTTAGCGGATAATAGTGCCATTGTTGTCAGAGATAATTTTGAGGATGATCAAGCGCTAGTTAGAAAGGCAGAGAATGTATTTTTTGTTGCTGAAGATCAGGTTAAGGGGATTAAGGAGCAGTTGAAAGCAATTGCAAAGGATGGGATTGGTATTTTTGATTTTCAATCGATGGCACTAGCGGCAGGTGTAATTCCTTTTGAGCTAATAGGCTTTCAAGTTGCTGTTGGAGTCGATGGAGTTGTTACTGCTGAAGTAGTTAATAAAAATTCCCAGACGCATTTGGGAGGTGAGATAGTTGAAACTAAAATCTAAAACCTCTCCAACCCCGTACAAAAAGCTCTTATTTCTTTTCCATTAAAGGGTGAGCTATAAGGTTTCTTAGCCGTACTTCTATAAGATATCTCAACTTGTCCCATTACCTTACCTAATTGTGAGAAACTAAATGATAATCCAGTATTTCCCTTCAAAGCTGAAATACTTGCTCTAGATTGATTAGGGACAGTAGAGGAAATTTATTTTGGGTAGTACCGATCTTTTTTTCTACTATTTCAACTCATATAAGATAGTATCACGATAAGGACTCGGTGGATCTTTTTGTATCACTGCGGAGCCCCTAGTTTTATTTGATGATATTGAGGCCGCACCACTAGACCTCGGAGTACCAAGCCCTTTCTGTCTTTCTAAAAACTCTTGTCCGAAAATTCTTGTTAGATATCCATTGTCAAATCTGGAGGAAGTAACTACTCCCGCTTCCCAAAATGCCATAAAAATATCTAGCTCAGATGGATCTAGAGAGAGATCTCGAATAGCGCTAAGTAATTTAGGCGTCATTTCCGGAAGTGGAGATGCCACATCAATATATTGGCGCAAATCTACATTTCTAGCTTTCAAAATATTAAATATCTCTTCTCCAGACAAAGTTCGTATCCAGTTAAGACAGTTAAAAGTAGAGACTCTTTGTGTTAATGTTCCATATGCGGTGGTACCGCTTGGCGTGGTCTTGTAAAATCCCGTACCCGTTCCATCAATAATCTGAACACCATTTTCTAACTGTACGGGACCAATTACTTCATCGGCATGATTGGCTGCATGCTGAAATTCTTCTGCCTTATATAGTAAATTAGCTTTCCTCAAACCCAAACTAGCTTCTTCGTATAAAGCAAGAACTTCTTTGCCGCTCTGACCAGGACCTAATAGCTCATGAATTAATTCATCTGACTCATCTGCTAAATTTGAAATTTCTTTAACTACTTCACCATTTGGCCCACGATAAGGCAATACATCTCCAGGTTTTGGAATAAACTGACGCAATACCTCACCAAACATATCATCATTAAAAACATAGTAGTGCGTAGGTGTTTTAAAATCAAAAATAGAGATTGTTTTTACCTTATAAGCATAGTTTCCGTGTGTTCCTAAATCGTTAATAGAGCGACCTGCTGTATCTAATAAGTGTTTCTCACTTAATGTTATTAACTCTTTTTCATAAATAGTTCTTACCATATCGGGTGAAACGTTACCTCCAAGCTGATCAATCTTTTGTTTTGTAAGATACTTAGCTTGTCTTGCTAATTCGATCATACTAGTTAAATCAAATTCTGCTGTAGCAGTTTTTAATTGTTTACCATTTAACAGTAAGGTATTTAATAGCCTGTTTAGTGCTTGTTCTGCTTCATCAATACTGTTTTTTGCTAGATTAGATGAAAATTCATTGAAGGCATTTCTATAAAATGTAAATTGATTTATTATTTTTGAAGTTAATGTGGCAGGAAGATCTTTTAGCTTAAATGCTTTAATAAGTTCAGCTAGTTGCTCTAGCTCGGATAAATTTTTTGGTATCTTAACCGCATCCACTAGGCCCCTTACTACACCTGCTACCGCTGCCTTAAAGCCTGGTGCTGTTGAGATTTCCTTTGCTACTGCTGTTAGCCCAACATTACCTCCCTGTATGCCACTAGTTAACTTCTGTGCATCTGCCACCCCATCAACCAATTTCATTCCCTTAAAATCACGAGAAAGTATCGCTAGAACAACTAATCTTGCATAGTCATCAATCTTCATTTGCCCCTGCGCGCCTATCTTAGTTCCGATTGCTAAAGACAAAGAACCGACGGATCCTGCTATAAACATAGCTTTTGAGATCTTTCTAAATTTACTAGCTTGCGAAAGAACTGGTATTGAATCCAATAATAAATCCGCTGCAAATCCTGCCTGATCAGCCGCTGTAACTATTGGTTTGTGTTCCCACCAGCCAGTATCATGAGTTTGTGCATACGCTCTTGCGACTGCCACAAAAGGAACGATTTCTAATGCTAGTTGTGTTCCTTCTAATGTAGTAACTACATTTTCCCAGTACTCTTGGTGTCTCTTAATAACAAATCCTTCTGCTATAGAATCTAAAGGATAAGCAGGTGGGAAAACATTTAGTAAATAATAAATACTGTCCTGATCAGGAGCAAAATATTCTTTAGTAGCTTCATTCCGATTCGGCTCTGAATTATCAGTGGACTTTATTTTAGCTTTTTGCACTACTCGATCGACATCTACTTCTTTACCAATAAGTGTAGGCACTCGATAAGCATTACAATTGGGTTCATATTTGATATAAACAAAAGTTCCACAATTTGTAGGAAAGTAAAACATGTTTGACCAATTAGGTACCTTTTCTAGCTTACCATTTCCCAGCTTATCATTCATTTTAACAAAAGGTTTGAATTGAAGAAGATAGCCATCTCTTCTCAATTTAGTTAGAGTCTTTGAGGTTATAAATGATAATTTAGAATCCTTATCATCCTTACGCCAGTCAGAATACTGTTGACCATTTCTAGTGCCCTCAGTAAAAAAATAAGCTTTCTCTACTAACCACTCCCTTGATAAATCTTCAGACATTTCCATAAGATGATAAAGTTTTTTACTATCCCACTCCCGATCAAAATTATGGACAACCACTACTGGTGCTCCCGCGCCTGCTCCCTTCCCCTTCCAATCAATAAATGAGCACTCTGAAAAATCCTTCATTAGTTCAGTGACTTTTAACTGTGCTGGATTCCACGGTGGACCCGAAGTATCAATTGCGGCTATCTGTTCTGGACCAGACTCTTGAGATAGAGTTAACTCTGCTGAGAAGTTTAACAGTAGAAAGAGTATAAAATATCTAATCACTCTCATTTAAAACCTCTCAGCCCTGCACAAAAAGCGTTCACTTCTTCTGGTTTGAAAACTTTGTCGTTTTGTTTTTTTACTAGCATTAGAATAAGGTATAGTTGCGGTAGAGACTGCTTGGCCTATGAAAATAGAGGAACAAATAATGCTTAATTCAGTACTATTAATACTAGTCATAGCACCTCTGAGCCCTAGGATCTACTTCTATATTTTGTGTTTTATTATATGTGTCTATCACTGGTTTTATGACAAGCGGAATAGCGGAGTGTAAAGATGGTACATGAGCATTTTTATAGTCTGTTGCAATAAAACAAGATCGATCCATCAATTTAACTAACCACCAAAATAATCTATCATTTTTTCGCGAACTAATTGTACTTGTGTTCTAATTATACCAGTAAATGCTTGATCTGCATTTATTTTACCTTGAACAAAATCATCATAAAATCCAAATATGTAACCAAATCTTTTCACTATATGCTCTTGATTATTTCGAGAATCAGCAAGAAACTGCTCTCTAAAAACTACTCCATCAAAATCAATAGTACTAATGGTGCTGTCCCTATTTATCAATACATTACCACTATTATTAAAGTCAGGATGAAACAGTCCATTTTGAATCTGCTTTGCTTCAAGCGCATCAAGACTTTGATGTGTAATAATTGGATCATAATTTGCTGCCGCCTTATCAAGTGTTTTGGCTCCCCTTGTATTTCCTAAATGTTCTATTAGCATTCCGTAACCATGTAGTCTCTGATCTTCTGGATCCAGCAAAGTGACGCACTTCTTTTCAGCATCTATATCAGGAGCAAAATTCCCTAACCTCCTTTTAACCTCGAGATGATTAGCTATAACAGCATCGTTGAAATCTGCACTTTCTCTTGATAATTTATCTTTTGGTATTCTAATTACCTTTGATCGATTATCTGGATTTATAAATACATAGTTACTTGCTCCCACATCCGATCCAGGATTTAAATGATCAGGACCATTAATTATAAGTGGGTTGTTACGATTACATGAAGGCTCAGTCTTCGAAGCTTTTATGATTCCTTCTTTTACTAGTTGTTCATATGTTTTTGGATAGCGAGATTTATGTTTTTCTATAAGTTCGCAAGTATTAATTGGAGCCTTAATTTTAATTGGTAAATTTGCTAAGTCTCGATATCTATCAGGATTCCAACCTAGTGCTTTAGCAATAGTCTCTTGCGATAAAACAAGATCGATCCCGTCAATATGTTCCGCCAGTTCATTATATTTTTCTACTTGGGTGGTAGCTTTAGCACTGAATATATACCCGCCTAGCTCTGCTAATCTTATTATCAAATTTTCTTCTTGACTTAGAAACAAAGGAACTGAAGCATTTGGGTCTCCATATCCTTCTCTCATTGCTGTTAATACTTCTTTTACGATTAATCTATCATTAGCATCACCTATATTTGCGTCGTATAAGAGATTGTCTATCTTAGCACCGTCTACATATCTTGCTTCAGTTGCTGGTACTTTCATAGTATCAACGTATTTAATCTTGTCTTTATTTGGCTCAATAAATGTTTCTTCAATTTTAGGATTACCTAACTTTCCATAGTCGCCGTCTCCTAACTCTTTATTTACAGTTTGTGTCATGAACATTTTGCTTCCAGCCTTATCGATATGATCTTCTTGTACAGCTAGAGAAAGTATTTTTTCCTCTGTCTTCATAGACTTTCTCGTTTGTGGATCAAAATATGTAGCTAGATGCATAAAGATATCAGTATCAAAAATCGCCGCATTTGCGGCTGGCAATTCCGCCTTTGGACATGTATTTTTATTCCATATTCTGGAGGCTAAATAATCAGAAAAGGAAGGTAATGGATCTGCATTAATTGATAACCTTGCTCTCCTAGACAATTGATTTGATTTATCATTAAAGGCTAATTGATTTATTAGGCATACGCCTGCTTGCGTTGATGGCGATACAGTTTCTATCACCTCTTTCAATTCTCTAATTGTACCTATTAATGCTCTTCGAGCTCCATCAGCCGTTCTTGGGAGTAATTTAAGCTCTTTAACCTTCTGTGCTACCTTCGTCATCTTAGCAGCACCCCTTACGCCCGCAGTTGCTGCCCCTACAAATCCCGCTTCCAAACTATCCAAAAATAAAAATGTAGCAGTTACTCTGCGATCAGCAGGCTGTCCGTAAAAATCTTTGCCTTCATGAAATGTGAGCATCCCGTCTGCTATCGAAAGAGCGGTCCCAAATACTGGTATCATCTCCATTGCCTTCCAAGTTTCATGATTCTCATAATAACTTTGAGCAATCTTTGATTGTATCCATGGAAACATTGTGTAACCAGTATAAGTATCCATACCTAACTGTTTCCAAGGAATTTTTTGTTTTAAAATATGAGCTGCACTATTATTACATGCGACGGAAGGAGTTGTTTTTGATAAAAGTAAGTTCTTTGACTTTGTTAGTATATCACCAGAAGTGGTAAGACTAGGTACCATTAAAAACTGCTCTAACATCAAAGGTTCTGAGATCATTGCTAAAAGGCCAAGTTGATCAAGAGTGGCACCACGTAAACCCCCTTGCGAGCTATCAATGCTTTTTAAAAACGCTAAAATATTGTATTTAATAACTGTGACATATTCTCTAGGTATTGTCGTCCCTGTAGGGGCATATGGAGGCCAAATATTATTTTGAAGTCCCGCATACCAAATAGACTTTCTTAAATACTCATCTCTGGTTGGTGCCGGACTTCCACCTATACCAATAGTATTATTATATTTCCATGAAATGTACGCATTGGCTTTATCTTCTGCTACAAATGCAAAATATGCTGAAAGTCCATTGAAAAAGTAGTCTCCTGGAATTCTAAGATTCATGGCATTGAAAATAGCCAATGTATAATCGACTACATCATCATATAATTCTTTTTGAGCACCAGTAAGTTTAGCTTCTTGTATTTCGCTAACTTGTTGTCTAGTAATATTAAAATAAGGCTTATAAATTCCATACCAATTAGGAAATTCCGTAGGATAGGAACTATTATAAACAGGGGGTTCGTTCGGTGATTGTGTTTCAGAACTATGATTCCAAGATTCAAGAGTTTCCTGACATTGTTCTTGCCAAAAATTCTGATCACCTAGTGGTGGTTCTTCTATACTCTGTATATGAACTTGAAATCTCTTAGTTTGACCTCCATAAGAGGCATCAATTCTTAATACTTCACTAGTTGGACTTGCAGATTTATCCAAAGACCAGGCCATAGATCCTTTGCCATCGCCATTAAAAGAGAATAAAGGCGGAAGTGTTCTTGGTGAAACTAGGGTAAAGCTAACACCATTATTATCTTGAATACTAGTTCTTATTTTATATGTAGATGTTTTTCCAACTATAAATTCAAAGGACTGTGGCTGTGGAACTATAAAATTTTGCGCCTCAACATCATACTGAAACAAAAACATCACCAACAAAAACCTAATCCTCCTCATAAACCACCCTCTAAACTATTTTTCTGAAAAACAAAAAGTTTAACTAAATGCATAAACAATCCCTACTTAAAGCCTCTCAGCCCTGCACAAAAAGCGTTAATTTCTCTTGTAGTGAACGCTGTGTTGTTTTGTCTTTTGCTAGCATTCGAATAGGGTATGGCTGTGGTAGAGACTACTTGCCCGGCGGCTCTTACTGTAAGCTGAATACTTGTATTTCTCTTTAAAGTTGGAACTCTTCCGCTTAGTGTTCTGCTTGCAAAATTTCTGTCTATTGTAAAATTAGCGATTATATTAGGGCAGACATTACCTTCAAAACTTGCTCTTAATTCTAGGTTTTGGTTAATAAAAGATCTATTAGAGTCCGTGAATATCAATCTACCAGTTTGAGTTGATATTAATATATTCCTAGACACTCGTCTTCGGAACTCACTTTCTGAGTGTATTTGAAGTACAGATGCGGGCTGACTAGGTTGTGCAGATGGGCTCATGCTAGGGCTTGAGGAAGCTGAGGTACTAGGGCTACTGCTAGGCTTTACTTCGCTGCTAGTACTTGGACTAGCGCTTGGTTTTAGCTCTGGACTACTACTTGGGCTACTACTTGGGCTACTACTTGCACTACTGCTCCGGCTTGGTTTTACTTCGCGGCTGCTACTTGGACTACCGCTTGGGCTTCGAACAATTATTGGCGAACTACTTGAGCTAGCAGATGCGATAGAACTTTTGCTCGCAGAGGCCGATCTGGAAGCGGATGGAGATGCTGAGATTGATGCAGAGGTTGAGGAACTGGCGCTCCTACTTGGTGAACTACTTCGTGAACTGCTTGGACTTTTGGAGCTACTAGGGCTGGCTGAAATACTTGAGCTAGGCGATCTGCTAGGGCTAGACGAGATGCTTGAGCTAGGTGAAACACTTATACTCGCACTAGCACTGGGTGATACAGATCTAGATGCTGAGACTGAGGTGCTAGCAGAGGCGGACTTACTTGGTGAGCTACTAGGCGAGCCGCTAGGCGAAGTACTAGGTGAGGTACTAGGAGACGCGGAGATAGAGCTAGTGGCACTTGATGAAGGTGATCGACTTGGTGACCTTGAAGGACTAGGGCTTGGGCCGTAACCGTAGTGGTTCTCTTCTTGACCTATGAAAATAGAGGAACAAATAATGCTTAATTCAGTACTATAAATACTAGTCATAGCACCTTGAGCTCTAGGATCTACTTCTATATTTTGCGTTTTATTATACCTATCTATCACTGGTTTTAAGACAAGCGGTATAGTGCGCGGATAATTCAATGGTCGGATATTAACATAGAGTAATGTCTGCATGTAAGTACCTCTACCGTCTTCAGATTTTCTTAGATCCCCATACCTAGAATTGAATAAAATTCTAGGGCAGTCTTGTCCTAAGATTGATGCTCTAATTGATAAATTTGCATCATCTCCGTAAGAATTTTTAGGCGCAAAAAAATTAATTTGATTTTTAATTCTTGAACCGATTTCAGTAGGCTCTGAAGTAAATTTATTATTCTCGATTGTAGAATAATTATTGAAGAACCCAAAGGTGATATAAGATACATCAAGGTAAGGAGTAGGACTCGCTGAAGAGCTGCTACTTGGGCTAGCTGAAACTCTACTTGTTGACACCGAGCTACTTGGTGAGGAACTCGCAGAGGCCGATACGCTGCTCGACACAGAGCTACTTGGTGAGGCGCTACTTGAGGCCGATACACTTGCAGAAGGTGAATTGCTACTAGAGCTACTTGGTGATACACTAATCGATGCTGACCTGCTTGGTGAAGGACTAGGATTATTATTTCTAAGAGTAAAGCCCAAGGAAGTCGAGGAACAGATTTCTGCCATCTCTGAGTTTGATATTGAAGTCATAGTTCCAGCTGCTTTTCTGTCTAGATCAATAACATTAGTAGAAGTTATTAACTTTCCATCTTGGTAGAATTCAAAGACCATAGGTACAGTTAATGGGAAATTAACTGTTCTCAAATTGGCATAGATAATTGAATTTTCTGGATTACCGGTTCTCTGCATTTCACTATATTTAAAATCAAATAGCGGTCTAAGACATCTCTTACCTAATATATTTAAATGAATCCAAAATGTAGTTGAAGGCGTATAAACCCATTTTTTTGTTTGAATATTAAATGAATTGTTTTGGTTAACCGAACTTGAAGAAAATTGGTTAAATCTATATGCGCCATTTATTGCTCCGCCAGCAGCATAAATAGTAAAACTTGTAGCAGGGCTTACAACTGGGCTTGGGCTAATACTTGGGCTTGAGCTCGGGCTTGAACTTGGGCCAGGGCTAGGATTAGTTCCGTCCCCAAAATTACAATCACAAGTATTAGGATCAAAACGACCACTAGCATTAATGCAATTAGTTCTGGCCATTACATCATTTCCTAAACACTGATGCGTACAGCTGACATCACTAAAGGTTTTTAAACCATATACTGGAGGAGGATTAGCTCCTATTACACATTCACAAGTTCTTGCATTTAAAGTCCCAAGCTTACAAGTTGGCTTTTCCCAGTCTATTGGGCTGCCTGTTGAAGAGTTAGGATTTTCGCACCAACATTTATTTATATTTAATGTTGAAAAAATTCCTTTTGGATCTTTTTCACATATTGGTTTGCCGATAGATTCTACTTGTCTCTCAGGACAAGAACACCTCTTTAAAAGTGGGTCAAATTTGTGAGGAGGTTTACAACAAGATTCTCCAATACAAGTAACAAATTCACGCGAAGACTTAGTTGGGTCATTTGGATTTGGCCACTGCATAGTGCAATCTCCATTTCGAGCTGCTAATCTGCCATCTGCGCAAGGTGTTGAGATAACGGGCTTGCATACAAAAGGTGCCTTTTCTTCACGTACTTCACCAACAGAGCAAGATCTAAATATAAAGCCTAATAAACTTGGTAATTCATTATTTTCACCGCCTTCCCCTTCACCACCAGATCCACCTCCCGATCCTCCACCAGCTCCTGAAATCATAGAAAAATCAGATCTTCCAGATGAATATGCAGAGCTACTAAAACCAAGTAAACCACGCTGGCCTGAATCTGGTATCTCACATTCGCAGCGCTCATTCATACTGCCATATAAACTTTGACATTTAGATATAGCCTCTTCTTTACATTCACATTCACCAGTCTTTTTATTTAATCTTTCATTCTCATTACAATCAGGACATTCTGGTTTTTTACAAGTATTGCAATCTTCTGGATTTGTACAAGTAGTATTACTAGGCTCAGGTGTAGGAGACATAGTTGCTTCATCACAAGCTGGATCTAGACAATTCGGCTCTTCATTGCCATTTCCTAATAAATCAGAACCTTGGCCTCGTGCAACCCAGATATACTTTTCTGGCACGGTAGAAGTTTTAGCTGTAGCACAACAAAATGTATGCTCGTGTTTTTCTTTATATTTATTATCAGGATTCGGTTCATTTTGTAGATCTTTGCTACAAGCCGCTAAGCAATATGGCATCTCATTACCATTATCACTTCTACTATCATCATCTGTACACTTAGCGCCTTTACCTTGAAGTACAAAACCATACTCCGTTTCATCATGACAATCTTTTGCACAACAATATTCAGACGAATTTTCAGGATTTGGTTTATTTTGATTTTTTTCAGAGCATCCACTAATACACTGAGGAGCTTTATTTCCATTATTTGTAAATTTCCCCTCTTCATACTCATCTGGAATTGCGCCTGTTCCCATATCCACACATTGAAAAGCTTCAGGTTCTCCTTCAGCAGAATCTATGTCTAGATCTGACATAGTATTGCAACAATATTTGCTCAGAGAAAAACCAGTTCCAGCACCACCACCTAAACAGGCTAAATTTACATTCTCTTTAGGATTTTTTTGGCAGCATTTATCTGGACTTATACATGTACCATAAGTGCTACCAGGATATTCTGGGCAACATACCTTACTGGATACCTTACTTGGATCATCTTTATTACTGCAGGAATCTTTTTTTAAGACATCACACTGTGCAGGTTCTGGAGTTGGAGTCGGAGTTGGAGACTTGTTAGGATCACTACTCGGGCTACCAGACGGATCAGGATCAGGATCGTGATCAGTCACAGGTATACACATACAGCTTTCACATGGTTTATAAAATCCTGGTTTACAGCTACAAGTATACTGACAATTTGATCCTCCAGTGTTTGGAGTACCACCAATACCGCAATTTGGAGGAGGACACATACTAGGACCAGCAGTAGGAGTCGAACTTCTTGAAACACTTGCAGAAACTGAAGCGCTTGGAGAGATACTGGAAAGACAATCAGGTGCTCTGTTACCGTTACGATTATCTACAGGATCGACGCAGGATGCTCCTCTTCCGTAATCAACAAATTCATATACAGGAAAGTCGTTACAATCTGTCGCACAACAAACCTTTCCTTCAGCGTTCCTATTGCCTACCTTTTCAGGATTGCAGTCTCCTAAGCAATTAGGAGCAGTATTTCCATTAGGTATATGTCCAAACAATTGATCAGCTCCCCAGCCCTTAGGAAGACACGCATAATTCAAACCACCTGACGAACCTATTCTAACATTATTACTAGCACAGCAATATCTTTCATCATCCAAATCTTCACCGGAAGGTTGTGGAACTGGACGACATTGTTTATTGATATTAGAAGTAGGATTTTTTCGACAACACTCATCAGGGCTAATACAAGTTGCACTATTTGTAATATGATCATGACAACAGACAACATCTGGTAAAAAAACATCTGGATTTGATGTATTACATGGATTGGGATCAAGTTCTCCATTACGTTTAAATAATCTACAAGATCTTGGTACGATTGATGGCTCTGGATATACTTGTCCAGTACGAGTAGGTGAAGGTGAAACGGAAGCAGTAACCGAGGCTGTAACCGTTGCCGAGGCTGACGCCGAAGGTTCCGGAACTGCTGGGTTTGGGTTAAGTGGATTAGGATTAAGAGGACTTACTGGATTAGCAGGTCCAACAGGTCCAGTCGGGTTACTCGGTCCAGTCGGGTTACTCGGTCCATTAGGTCCAGTCGGAGTAGTCGGACCATTCGGATTAGAAGGACCGCTTGGATTAGAAGGACCACTCGGTTCTTCACAATTACCGCCGTATCTAACCTTACATTCATTCCACTTTGTTATAATACAGTTTGCTAGACTCCTTCTAGGAAAGGGGCCCTCTAAAATACAACAACCTACTCCTGTTTTTTTTAACTCTTCACAAATTTCACATGAACCAGGCAAGAATATATACTGGAATCCGTTTGGGCAAGACGTAGTATTATTTTCAGAAAATCCAGAGCCTAATTGTCTTTGAGAAAAAGAATTAGCGCCCTCTACAGAAACATTATCTTTATCGATATAATTTAAGAAGATTGTAGGATCAACATCGTCTTCATTATTTTTATTATTATTTTCGCTGTTAGATCTTGCTACTACAGCCGCATAGTTTTTTGTTTTTTCGGTTACATTTAACTTTGGATCAAAAACAAAGCTTTGCTTATCATTAAAATTTTCTGATAGATAAAAAAGATAATTATTATTCTCAGTATACTGAAATTCAATTGGATCTTGCTTACCTCGTTTAATAATATTATTTTCATTAAACTGTGCTTTTGGAAGTCCTATAATAATTTGACTTTCCTGACTTGAACTATCACTTTCGGGACTCTGAATATTCGAGCTACCAGATACTACTTTTAAATATTGTTGATCTCCTATTGGAGGAATTGGTATATTAGAATATTCATCTACAGTCTGAGTTATTTGAGAAAGTGCATTAACATCCCCATTTGCATTCTTTTCATAAATAGTGAGAGTAACTTCAGTACCTGGCCTTGCGAATGATATTTTTTGTCCGTTTTCATGTGGTCCGTCTTTATCATATGTACGTTCAAGAATTTTTAAATGAGGTTCCTTAAGGTATTGCTCAAAAAGAGACGATTGTATATCTGGATTAACATTATTAGTTGTAACGCTAGATTTGTCAGAGGCATTTTCTAAAGCCGGTATCGCAATGAAAACTAACACTAACAAGGCAAGTACCAGAAACCAGAACTTCTGTGGTTTTATGTTTAACATCAAGTCACTGCCTAATTAATAGTTTTTTACTTACTATTTAGTTAAATAAAAAAGTAAGTATTCGCAAGTGAAATTATGATGCAATGGTATTTGATATAGTTGCTGGAAACGTGTGAAATACTATTTGAATCAACCTGTCGAATATGGTATTTAATTCTTAAATCGCCTCAAAATCGGAATCATGTACCATAGACTATCTAATCCTCTAAAAACTAACAGCTTTTTCCTCTTCGGTGCACGAGGAACAGGGAAATCTACCCTACTTTCACACCTTTTTGATAATAAAGAAGCCTTATATATTGATCTACTTGATCCAGATTACTTAATTCCACTTCAAGCAAACCCTGCAGAGCTTAATTCAATCCTCGCTGCAAACAAAAAACCTTGGTGCATAATAGATGAGGTACAGAAAGTTCCAGAACTTCTAGATGTTATTCATTCTCAAATAGAAAAGAAAAAAATAAAATTTGCACTAACTGGTTCGAGTGCGAGAAAACTAAAACGTGACTCTGCCAATATGTTAGGTGGTCGGGCATTTTTATATAAATTATTTCCACTAACACATGTAGAATTAGGTAAGGATTTTGTACTTGATGAAGTACTGAACTTTGGATCCTTAGCCAAAATCACAGAGTACAAAACAGTAATAGAAAAAAATAAATTTTTACGCTCATATGTCGAGACTTATCTAAAAGAAGAAGTTTTAATAGAACAACTAATTAGAAATCTTCCACCATTTAGAAGGTTTTTAGAAATATCTGCTGCTAACGATACTGAAATTATAAACTATTCAAATATTGCTAAAGATGTTCGTAGTGATCCTAAAAATATCTCTAATTATTACTCCATTTTAGAAGATACACTGCTGGGTTTCTTTTTAGAACCTTTTCATCATTCAATTCGCAAACGCCAGAAAAAATCACCTAAGTTTTATTGGTTCGATACCGGAGTAAGAAGAGCCTTAGCCGGCACACTTGACTTGCCCGTTACCCCTAAGTCATTCGAATATGGATCGTTATTTGAAAGTTTTATTGTAAACGAAATATACCGATTGCTTACTTATTCTGAAAAAAGTTTTCAACTTTCTTTTATTAGAGTCGATGATAACCTAGAAATAGACCTGATACTCGAACGTCCAGGGCAACCAACTTTCTTAATCGAGATAAAGTCTACAAGTACTGTAAATGTTAACCATGTTGGAGCACTTGAAAACTATCATAAAGACATAAAAAACAGTATTCCTATAGTTTTATCAAGAGATAAGATATCAAAAAAAATTGGCTCCGTTAATTGTTTACACTGGCAAAACGGATTTAAAGAAATGGGGCTGGATTTGCAGTAGAAAGAAAGCTTAACTATCTATTTCTATTAACAAAATTTATAATACTTGTTGAGAACAATTATTATTGTAAACAAGTATTTTTTCTCAAGCCAAAAAGAGCTTTTCAATAAAACCTCTCTAAGAATAATTCTCAAATTTATTGCACTAAGTCACTTCATACTATTTCTTTCTAAATCTACGCTATCAAAAAAACCTAAAAGCCATAACAATAAAGTTGAGCACTGAAGATAAGGATATTTTAGGTTTTTAGGTAAAGTCTCTACTCTGCGCTAAGTTACTATAAATTAAAATAGCAACTTAGTGCAGAGTACGTTACTCTACCGAATGATTTTATCGTTCGCAGTATTTTTTACTTCCTTTAGCCCGGAGAATATCATGGCAAAAGGTCACAAAGCTCGAGGTAAAACTCGCGCTAAACAAATTCAACGTCGAAAGGATGAGAGTTTGTCAGGGATTTCTGCACTTTTAGGGCGAGATCCAAGTAAAGGACTTGTTGCATTCCGTACAGGAACGCACTTGTCCGAAAAAAATAAACTTTCTACTCGATCTAGCAAAGCCGCTAGTAAAGAGTTTAAAGGTGCGTGCGAACACTCTGAAGGTTAAAAACTTCAGGTACTCAGCACTTTCAATTATAAAATTCCCCTATCCCATAGCTCCATAACAAGCCCATAAAAGAAAATTAAAACAGGTGGCGGGTGTGTGCAACCTGTAATTTATTTTACTACTCCTCGGCCCCTGTCCGGTCTCTATCTGCCCAGTCAACGTCTTTCCAGCTTCGATAGAATGAAATCTTTAAGGTTTCACTATCATAAATAGCTTCATCAAAAAAACTTGCTAAGAGAATAGTTCCATTCCCACAGGTCGTTTCTAGCTGTTCATCTGAAGGATTATAGTCTTTGGCTTGCTTCCATTTAGCTTCAAATCCAGGAAAGGGTTTAGACAAGGTATATGAGAATACCAGTCCTTCCTGCTCAATACGCAAAATAATTATGCTGTATAAATTTTTTGCTTGCTCAAACTTAAGGAGAAACTCCTCATCTCTACCTTGCCAATCTGAGCTTAGAAAAATTTCAGCATCTGTACCATGAATATCAAGCATGTCATGCTTTACGATGTTTGCAAAAATTTCGACAAGACATAATTCTAAAAAAAATCTTGGTTTAAAAGCACTTTTCTGAAAGTGTTCATCAAGCCATGCAAGTAATTGTTGAGTTAAGCTATTTCCTTGATCAATAAAAGTATGAACAATTTTCCTTACTTGCTCCGATACTGGAGCATGCGCTACATTCGGAAAAGTATAAACTTCTTCCTTACTAAAAATATTCATCTTATCTACTCCTATGTAGAATTCGAAAGACGGATAAAACCTTTTCACCCGCACCCTAAGTAGATTCTAAATCTAACTAGGATACGATCTATTTCTTCTTCCCCAAATAATAAATTGAGTCTACTTTTCTATACAAAAATTGTAAAGCGTTACGAAGGATCAAATCCGAATATGCAACAAAGCCTCACCCAAAGCTTTTCCTTGAGAATCACTTCTTAGAGAGCTCGTCCCACCTTCGCCAAGTGCATCATATAAAACAAAGTTAAAAGCTAATAAGTTTTTTAATTCATATCTTATTACTTTAGAAGGAGAAATTCCCTTGAAGTAATTCTTGACCACATCTTCAGTTAAAACTTTTTTTATCTCTTCATAAGCTTCAGAGTTTTTAGCAATAATACCAATATTTGCATGCCTTCCCTTATCACCGGAGCGTGCATGTGCAAGATCTCTTAAGGTTTTTTGTTCTTTTATCATACTATCTCAAATTTAGTACTAACAAAATTTCTATCAACAAGACTTGGAAAGTAAGAATAAATTTCTTTTAAATCTTTCTTTCCTCCTGAGTAACCAGTGATACCCGATGGCCCAGATAAAACTAACGGTGCTATTTCTCTGGTTAACTTACTCAAATCGCTTTTATTATGACCCTTTGCTGCTACCCTAAAGACAACTTCACCTGGCTCAGGATAAAAAAGTTTTTCTTCCATTCCTGGGATACATGAAAAAGCACCTAGTCTTTCAAATAATATTTCATCAATATCCAACGTAAGACTAGCGATTCTTTCTCTAATGATTTTTTCACAAATCGTAGCCTTCTTTAAAACATCAGGTCCAACTAAAATCAAAGTCCCCTCTGCCATATAACCATCAAAGTAAGAAGCTGATATCTTAAGTTTATCCGGTTTAGCTTTCCCTCTGCAGCCAGTTACTCTTACTTGATTTACTGCGATCTCTTCTAGTTTAATTTCAGTAAAATCAGCTATAACATCTGGAGTTATATAATTCTCTGGATCTCCTATTTCATATACTAACTGCTCAGTGACAGTATCTACATTAACGACACCGCTTGTTCCTTCTGGTTTAGTAACTACAAAGCTTCCGTCTTCATTAAACTCTACTATCGGAAAACCAATATTTGAATCTAGATTAATAGCATCCCAATTTAATGAAAAATTCCCACCCGTTGATTGAGTACCACATTCTATAATATGACCTGCTATAACTCCCGCGGCTAGCTTATCTAGTTCATGTGCTTGCCAGTTATACTCATACATTAGAGGAGCTAAACACATACAAGGATCAGCGATTCTGCCAACGATCACAATAGAAGCACCAGCTTTTAATGCATCAACTACACTATCACAACCTATGTACGCATTAATACTTTTTAAACTCGCTTCTATTTCTTTGATTTTTAGTTCTGAGTCTAAACTTTTAATATTAAGGTTCGCTAGTTCAGGAAGCTGACTTTTTAAATTATCACCCTCGATGATCGCAATTTTAATCTTATTTCCCGCTTCTTCTCCTAGTACTTGATTTAAAATTTTTCTAGTTTGTAGTGCCGCACTTTTAGGATTTACCCCACCGGCATTAGCTATTACTTTTAGTCCTAGTGATACTGCACTACTAATTCTTCCTATCAAAGGAGGAAAATCTAGCGCATATCCATGATCTGAGTTTTTTTCATGCTGTTTAGCTAAAATAGACATAGTCACTTCAGCTAAATAATCTAACATTAGATAATCTAACTTCCCAGATGCAACTAGTCTATCAGGAGCATCAAGATAGTCCCCCCAGAACCCTTGGCCGCAGCCGATTCTTATTTTCTTTTCACTTAGCATCATTTTCTGCATTTCTTTTTTCTAATTCAGAAATTACTAAATCTGCATTTGTTGTAGACTTCTTTGTCCAGTCCCACTGCATTTCTTTATAAGTACCTTCATCTAAGTCTTTTACTCTTTTTGCAATACTATCTACATGTAATCTTGAAGTATAAAGAGTAATCGCACAAGCTACTGAGACATTCAAACTTTCTACAAAGCCATATTGTGGAATATGTGCTTTTATTTCACAAGCATTTATTAATTCTTCACTAATACCTTCCCCCTCACTACCAAAAACTAAAGCTAATTTCTCCTCAAACGGTAGACTAGATATTGGAATATTTTCAACTTTATTAGTTTCTTCAAGTTGATTTTCAGGATTTGGCGGAACTAGTCCTACTAGTTTAAAATTTTCTTTTTTAAGTTCTGCAATAAGACTTTGAGTATCGCTATGAATCTTGATGTTAACCCATTTTTCAGCACCTAAACTTATTCCGCGCTGCGAGGAAAAATTAGGACTAAGTAAATGAATATTTGAAATCCCAAAGGCATCAGCGCTTCGTATCACAGCTGAGATATTATGCTCATGAAATACTCTATCTAAAACTATTGTCGTACTGGTAGTTCTATTTTTTAAAGTATTCTCAATTCTAACTTTTCTCTCCTCTGTTAACATCTCCCATAAGGATTCTTTAATGGGCTCTACAAAGGCCCCTACTTTTAGTTCCGGTTCTGTTTTTTTCATTATTTATTTTCACATACTACTAAGGCAGTAGGTACGTCATCTCCACCTGAAATAAAAATATCATCTGGTATATTTGGACTACCCTTTTTTATAAAAAGTTGAGAAGATCCTCCACCATCAAAGTTAAGAGCATCCAATATAGGAAGCCCAGTTTTTAAAAGTGTCTCTTGTATATCCTCAAGAGAGGAGCCTGGAAAGCGTAGTAGGGTCGCGAATAATAAAACCTCATTATCTTCAGTAATTGCAATACCCGATCTTCTGCTAGTTTTACTAGAATTTTCAAAAGTAAGTTGTTTTTTATTCGCAAATAGCCTTGGTCCTGCTTGCACGGCAAAAGATACTCCTTCTAGATTAAACTTAGATCTATGAATAATTGAAGGTAAATTTTCTTTAATTTGGAAAACACCTGTCAGAAGTTGTCCTCCCAGGTGTAACTTTGAATTTAAACTAGAAGGACTTGGTAAAATCAATCCAAGTGGGGCTTCTTTTGCATCAAAAAAACTAGCGTTAATTCCTGCCAAACAATTTCTTGATAAAACCAAATCCTTTACTGAAGCGATCTGAGTTTTTGTATCATTCGGGGCATAAGCTAACATTATCTTAAGACTAGTTAGAGAAAACCTAAGAACATATAATTCTGCTTGTAAGAAGGCTCCCTTAGGATAAAAATGTATTTTAGCTAATGAGAGTCCTTCATGAATCGGCTGCCAACTAAGCTCAGAACTAAAATCATAATTTTTAGTTTCTTTGCTTAACTTAGCAGACGTAAATTCAGATAAAGTTTCTGCTTTTAATAAAGCTGCTGGCATGAAGCCAGCAAAGATTAAAAGTAAGACAAGAAAACTAGAAACTCCAGTCCTCATCCTCAGTCTCCTCCGATGTTCCAATAACATAAGAAGAACCTGAACCTGAGAAGAAATCATGATTCTCGTCTGAGTTTGGTGAAAGTGAGGAAAGAATTGCAGGACTCACATCACATATCTCAGGTGGAAATAACGCTTCAAATCCTAAATTCATTAAAGCTTTATTTGCATTATAATGTAAGAACTTTTTGACATCTTCAGTTAAGCCAACTCCATCATAAAGACTTTCTGTGTACTTAATTTCATTATCATATAAGTCCATCATCAAGTTCATAGCAAAATTCTTTATATCAATTTGCTCTAGCGGAGTTAATTGAGCATAGGCTTTTTGAAACTTATATCCTATATAATATCCATGAACTGCCTCATCTCTAATAATAAGTCTAATAAGATCCGCAGTATTAGTAAGACGTCCTCTACTAGACCAGTACATTGGTAGATAGAAGCCGGAATAAAACAAAAAGCTTTCTAAAAATACACTAGCTACTTTTTTTCTTAGTGGATCTTTTCCATTGTATCTCTCTAGAATTAGAGCTGACTTCTTTTGTAAGAATTCATTTTCCTCACTCCAAAGATACGCATCATCGACATCTCTTGTAGAACATAGAGTAGAGAATATTGAAGAATATGAACGCGCGTGAACTGCCTCCATAAACGAGATATTACTGATCACTGCTTCCTCATGAGGAGTAGACGCATCTACCATTAGAGCAGTTGAACCTACAAAGTTCTGGATAGTATCAAGTAGTGTCAATCCGGTAAAAACACGGATTGTTAATCTTTGCTCTTCACCAGTTAGGATAGCCCAGGATTGAACATCATTAGAGAGTGGCACCTTTTCTGGCAGCCAAAAATTAGAAGTTAATCTATTCCAAACTTCTAAATCTTTATCATCATTTAAACGATTCCAGTTAATCGCCTTAACATAATTCATATAGCTATTTGTATTCGGAACGGTTTGTAAATTAGTTATCACTTTTTTTACCTCTTTATTAAATACTTGTTATTTCTAGACGTTATAAACTACAAGAAACACAACCTTGAACTTCAGTTCCCTCTAAGGCCATTTGTCTAAGTCTAATATAGTAGATAGTCTTTATTCCTTTTTTCCACGCATAGATCTGAGCCTTATTGATATCTCTTGTTGTCGCAGTATCAGGGAAGAATAAAGTCAATGAAAGACCTTGATCAACATGCTGAGTTGCAGCAGCGTAAGTATCTATTATTTTTTCTGGCCCTATTTCATATGCATCCTGATAGTATTCAAGATTATCATCAGTCATAAATGGAGCTGGATAGTATACTCTACCAATCTTTCCTTCCTTTCTAATTTCAATTCTTGAAGCAATCGGATGAATTGATGAAGTAGAATTATTTATATAAGAAATAGATCCAGTAGGTGGCACAGCTTGAAGGTACGCATTGTACATTCCATATTGTGCTACTGACTTCTGAAGTAACTTCCAGTCTTCTTGAGTAGGAATATGTATCCCAGCCTCTTTAAATAACTCTCTTACCTTAGCAGTTTCTGGCTCCCACTTCTTTGAAGTATACTTTTCAAAATATTCTCCACTAGCATACTTTGATTTATCAAATTCAAAAAATGTCTCCTTACGTTCCTGAGCAATTTTATTTGAAGCTCTAATTGCATGAAATGTAACTGTGTAGAAATAGATATTTGTAAAATCGATTCCTTCGTCTGAGCCGTAGAAAATCTTTTCTTTTGCTAGATACCCGTGCAAATTCATTTGCCCAAGTCCAATCGCATGTGATCTACGATTCCCCTCAGCTACTGATGGCACACAAGCTAAATTACTCATATCAGATACAGCAGTTAAAGCTCTAATTGCAGTTTCTACAGTCTTTCCAAAATCTGGAGAGTCCATAGC
Organism: Pseudomonadota bacterium; assembly: GCA_027487795.1. GTDB lineage: Bacteria > Bdellovibrionota_C > UBA2361 > SZUA-149 > DAOLCO01 > JAIYCX01. The sequence continues at coordinate 180,921 of JAIYCX010000028.1, forward strand.
TTGTGCAATATTCATAGAGCCTAGATTACAAGAAATATCAGAGCCAAGTTCTTTGTAACCAAGATCAGCTGTGAATTCACTTGCTGTACTAATCTGAAGAATCTCAGAACAAAGATTACTCATAGTAATCTTTCCTTTAATAGCATTAGCCTTATTCACATTATCCTCAAACATAATATAAGGATAACCTGATTCAAATTGAAGTTGAGCTATGGTTTTGAAGAAGTCTCTAGCTTTAATTTTCTTCTTACTTATTCGCTTATTGTCTACCATTTCATGATATTTTTCAGTCACTGAAATTTCTGAAAATGGCACGCCGTATACTTTTTCTACATCATACGGAGAGAATAAATACATATCTTCGTTATTCTTAGCTAACTCAAATGTAATATCAGGAATCACAACTCCCAAAGACAGAGTTTTAATTCTGATTTTCTCATCTGCGTTTTCTCTTTTAGTATCGAGAAATTTCATGATATCAGGATGGTGAGCTTGTAAATAAACCGCACCTGCACCTTGTCTTGAACCTAACTGATTAGCATAAGAAAATGAATCTTCTAAAAGTTTCATTATCGGCACAACTCCAGAAGACTGTCCTTCGACCTTCTTAATAGGTGCTCCAATTTCTCTAATGTTAGTTAGAAGAAGCGCAACTCCTCCTCCTCTCTTTGAAAGTTGAAGTGCTGAGTTAATAGAGCGTCCGATAGACTCCATATTATCTTCGATTCTTAATAGGAAACAAGAAACGAGCTCTCCTCTTTGCTTCTTTCCTGCATTTAAAAAAGTCGGAGTAGCAGGCTGGAATCGACCTGCTATAATTTCATCTACAAGTTGGCGCGCCATTACTTCATTCCCGCGAGCTAGTGTAAGTGCAACTATCACAACACGATCTTCATAACGCTCAAGATAACGCTCACCGTCAAATGTCTTAAGGGTATAAGCAGTATAATATTTATACGCTCCTAAGAAAGTTTGGAAACGGAATTTTTTTGCATAAGCATAGCTGTACAAATCTCTTACGAAATCAAAATCATATTGCTCTAGTACATGGCTTTCATAATAGCCCTGCATTACTAAATGACCTAATTTTTCTTCTAAATTATGAAAGAAGACTGTGTTCTGATTAACATGTTTTAGGAAATACTGCCTTGCTGCCTTCTTATCCATACTAAATTGGATACGACCTTGATCATCATACAAATTTAACATTGCGTTAAGTGCGTGATAATCTAATGAGATATCATCTTTTTGTGCGATACGCTCCAATACTTCAATAGTATTTAGGCTATCTTCATTCTGCGGAGCAAGTGCAACTAATCCCATACTTTCATTATCCTTCTTAATATTAATCAATCTTTAATTCACAATTTTTTTAAAATCTATGCATAACAAACATCATGCGTATTTTTTTTGTTGAATGTTCTCCAAAAAGAACAAACTCCTCTTCTAACATTTTCTATATCTTCAGACGTGCCCATTAACTCAAACTTATAAAGTAATGGCACGTTACATTTTTTTGCAATCACAGTTCCGGCATATCCGAAGTACTCACCAAAATTTCTGTTACCATTAGCAATCACTCCTTTTAATAAATCTCTATGTTGAGAATCATTAAGAAATTTGATTACTTGTTTTGGCACTGCTCCTCTTCCATCATGTGCTGCAAAAGTTGGACAAATTAAAATAAATTCTTCATCAACTTTTAACTCTGGAGACTTCGGAGAAATAGGTATCCTTAAAGAGCGAAACCCTAGCTTATCGACAAAACGAAGAGTGTTAAGTGATTCGCTTGAGTAATATACTAATAGTGGTTCGCTCATCTAACTTATACCTACTAAGAAACGACTAAGCTGCTAATCTTATCTGGTCTAAAACCTGACCAATGATCATCCCCAGCAACCACAACAGGGGCCTGTTTATAGCCAAGTTCTTTCACTACCTGAAATGCAGCGTCATCCTCTGCGATATCAAAAATTTCATAAGAAATACCCTTTCGGTCCATTTCTTTAGTAGTAGCAGTGCACTGGAAGCAGGATTCTTTACTGTAGACTTTAACCATATTTTCCCCTCATTATCCGTTATCAAGCTATACATACGTAGCTCAAAATTATAAAAAAGAACTCATTTAAGGCCCAAAAGAGGCTGATAAAACGAGAAATATTACTCATCCTAATAGACTCAAAAAGAACCCAAAACCACTACATATAGTGTCACCTGTCAAATAATGAGTCAATATGTAGAATTGTAATTTATTCCCTCTTTCAAGAACTTATCGGGAATTTTGAGAAAATAAATCTCGGGCGTTTTGGTAGGGATCTGGGCGAACTAACGTTACTTTCTGTCTAAGTCTATTCTGTTTGTTTAAGATGTTTTCTTAACCGAGATAACTAAGTTATCAAATGCTAACAATAAATTTCTACCGTCGTTAAAACCACGTTCTTCTATTATTTTTATTAATTTCCTTGCCTCTATAATGTCATTTTCACTCGCGGCAGGTATTAGTTGAGTTACGAGATCAGCTTTATCCTGAATTCTTTCAGGTAGTTCCTGACAACGAGCTTTCATCGCTAATAAGGCAGGGATTGATGCAATAGGCGCAAATAGTCCAGGCCAAATTTCTAAGACTTCCGCTGTTTCAACAACTTCTTTTTCGATACCACTTAATGCAAATAGAAAGTCTAATTCAACTAAGCTGTTGTCAGTATCCTTAGAAAACAATCTTGCAAGTCCGATTGAAGACCCATTTTTATAGATATTATTAATTCCGTATCTCATAAGAACTAATTGATCTACTAGTTTCTGTGAGTCTTCGTTATTTAGAACAGAGACCGCAACATCGGCATCTATTGTTTGCCTAGTTCGTCCTCTAGCTCCGATAGCTAATGCTCCGACAAAGGCAAATTTTACATTTAGCTCTGTTAAATCTTTTACTAAATTTTTTACCGCATGAGATAAACTAGACATTGTAAACTGGTTTTAAATAACTAGGTAAAGTATTTTTTTTAAGCCGAGCTAGCTCTTGCTTCATAAGTTGTTTTAGGTCTTTTTCGTTAGCCGTAGGGTTATCACGCCGTATTCGATGAGCTATCATTTCCAAGCCCTCGTCTGACAGCGATAAGGTAAGCAGGAAATTTTCTTTTGTAGAAGGCATAAATTATTATAGCAGTTTAATTTTGTAATTCAACTTAAAACCTCTCTAACCCCGCACAAAAAGCTCTTATTTCTTTTGCATTAAAGGGTGAGGTATTAGGTTTCTTAGCCGCACTTCTATAAGGTATCTCAACTTGTCCGATAACCTTAGTTCCTTGTAAAAAACTAAATGATAATCCAGTACTTCTCCTCAAAGCTGGAACTCTTGCTCTTAAAATATTCGGTACTGTTGAATTCGGAACTATTGTCGCAATGGTGTTTGGACAAGTGATACCTTCAAAGCTAACTTTAATACTTGTTGTTTTGTTTATCAATTGTGGATCTCTGGTTGAAAAAGTTAACTGGCCGTTCTGTGTCGCAATTAATACGCCATTAGCTACTCTTTTACCTCTTGTACTCATTGCTTCAAATTTAAAAGATGCTGGTGCAACTTGAGGAACAGGAGGAGGGTTTGCTGGCGGGGGTGTTGGAGCAGCCATTGACGGTTGCGCGGACGCAGAAGATGACGGCGCTACAATTGGAGCTTGCGAGGAAGCCGTACTTGGTGAAGGGCTTGGAGGAATGGTTATGCCATCAGATCTGCCAGGGGCGGAGGGTGGAACCTCACCTTGATTACCATTACCACCTTCACTCCCTCCATTCCCAGGTCTTGAGCCAGAACCTGGAGAAATCGGCGCAGGATTAGCATTAGAATCAGCGCACGAAGGTAATTTTTCCCAATCCGAATAGCGTACTTGCTCATCTGTATTATTTAAATCTAATTTCCACACACCAGGACTTATCTGCTCCCATTTCCAATTCTGTTCTATTTCTATTAAGCGGTAAGAAATAGCCGCTTTCATTGGCGATCCGAATCCTAATGCCGTATCAGTTGTACGTACAGTAAATCCAGCTGTTTTAGATCTATACTGAAATGTTCTTCTGATAAGATTCTTGCATTCAGGTGGTATAGAAGGGACACTGACTGAAGAAACTAAACTATATGTATTTTTTAATTCATCAATTTTTTCTTTAGCAAGATTATTTTCATCAGGTATTGAATCGCTTACCCTGGCTTGGAAAGTATTATCCGCTAAAGTTGAATAAGTCATATATTTATTCCCTCCTCCAGGAGTTCTTAAATGATCAACTATATTTAATGGCTGTTTGTATTTATCTGGCCAAATTCCTCTTTCTAAAACTATTTCTTCTGGACCCTTACTTGTGTAATTATACACCATCATTTCCCCAAAATCACTATATATTCCTGGATTATTAGCAACAGTGTTACTATAATCTTCACCAAAAGCTTGGCCAGTAGCTACATGCTCAGGTATATAGTTTACTTGATTAACACATGTAAAATTCTCTGTAGGCCTATCGCCAGTTATCAAAGTAGACGTTGCCACTACACAAGGAAGCGGCTTAATCTTATCTCTGATACTTCTAAATTTAATTCGTCCCTTTGAAGCTGCTAAAACGCCAAGTTCTAAAGTTGGATTTATAACACGTGCTAATGAATCTTTTATATTATCATTTGTTAGATCTTTACTCGCTAATTTATAAGCCATTAAGCCATATTCTGCTGCAAAAACCCCGTAGCCTACTTTCTTAGCCGCGCCAGCATATGTAGCCTTTAAAAGCGCAGATTCTCCAAAAGTAATAATAAATAGAGTATCACCTACTACACTTAATCCTACTCCTGCCATGCAGGAAAGATCTGGCTTTTTTATACAATCAAAAGCTGAAAATGTCGTACCTACGATAGGAGTTACATTTGCTAAAAAAAGCACTGAGTCATATGTATCATTAAGATCCTTCATGATATCTTCAAACTTTTGATTATATGTGTATAAATAGCCAAAGTATACAGGAGTATCATTTTCAACATATACTACTCTCCTATTTCCACCACCAAAATATTGTATATCCTCTCTATTACTAAGCGTTGCTCTATAATCTAAAACTTGAGATTTAAAACATTGTTCATAGTGTACTTGTTTTTCGATTCTAGAAGAATTCATAGTATCTACTCTACCCATTTCGATATATGGACTTATATCACCTGAGTGTAATCTAGCTTGAGCATTATTTCTGTCTACAAATCTTAAATTTCTATAAAAAGGTTTTGACTCATCAAATTTTTCAACTATTTTTTTAGATCTAAACATCTGCCAACCTACAAAAACTTCTCGATCTTCTAGGGAAAGACCATTCTCATCATATTCTTCCTCTGCTCCCTTGTATATTAAAGGTGCAAAATATATTTTAGTACCGTCTCTATAATTTTGTAACTCTAAATTCCTAAATGTCAATTGCGAATATTTGCTTGAAACACATTGACCATTGGGACACTTATCAGTATCTGTCGAACCTACTTTCGAATGAGTTTTTACACCAGCAGCAGCTACTAGAGATCGAGGAAATGAATATCGAGCATCTGCACCTACCAAGTTACATGGATGACCATTTGGTATTTGAGACGATATTCTTTCTCTCATTTTTGCTTCAGATAATACTACTCTTTCTAGCTTAGGACTTGGGCTAGGAGTAGGCTTAGGATTATTTGGACAATCGGCCCCTTCCCCCTCATCCACCCAATCATAACTTCCTCCACTATTGTTTGAAGTACTAGAAGCACTACTCATGGCACCGTTGAAATATGAACTGTTATTGTTATTACTATTTAATCTACAGCTCGTAGCACAACAGAACTGACCATCCATCTCTTGATTCTCAATACTAGAATCACACTTTGGCAAGCAGTATGGCTTTTTATTTCCATTTAATTTAGATTCATCTGAAAACTTACAAGGACTTCCCCCTCCAAATCCGACCCAGGAAAAATCTTTACTATCATCACCAGTACACTGAGTGCGACAACATGCTTTAGCTGATCGCATATATTCTTCTTTTAGATAATTTTCATCATCGTTACCACTACCCGAATGCAATAAACGATTCTGCAAGCTTGGATCGCAAATAGGTGGAAGGCATGACTTGCTGTCACCATGCTGACCCCATACTCTATTACCATTATCTACTCCAACATTTGGTATTGCTCCTTTATAAAATGGTACACAAGAAAAACTTCCCTCTGAAGATCTCTGGGCGCTTGTATTATTGCAGCAAGCAAATTCGTCAGTCAATCCATTACCATTTAATTCTCTAATGCCAAGATTTGCACAACTTCTATTTGCATACCTGTTTACTATATTAAAATTAATTGCATGTTTAACAGATTTTTTACAGCAACTATCAGGAGTCTCGCACCGTGATCTTAAAATTCCACCAGCCTCCAAAGTAGATCCTACAGAACAACAAACCATACCAGAACCACATTGTTTAGATCTAGTAATGGGGTATGGCCAACTTGGATCTCTCTCAGTCCAGCTTCCACACTCCCCAGCTCCGAGAGGACCGCCTCCTCCTCCAGAACTTGGTGCTGGGCTTGGGCTTGCCCTTGGTGGAACAGATGCTCCTGGACTTCTGCTTGGTACTGCGCTTCTAGTCCATTCTGGATATCCTGATGGGCGCATACCTGATGGCTCAACACTTGGTGCTCTAGATGGTTGACCAGTTGGTATTAAAGATGGTCCGATACGAGGACTAGGTATTACTGGACTGGGGACAATAGGACTTGGCACTACTGGCTGAGAAATTACTGGTCTTGGTGTATATCTAGGAATTCCAACTGTTTCTCGAGGTATGCTTGGCCTAACTATCTGAGCTAGTTGTTCTCCTTTAATTTTATTTTCATCCTCTGGAGTAATAAGAGATTCTGCTTTGAGTAGGGACCTTGGATCTAATTCATCTAAATCTTCTTTAGCTCGAGCAACAACCGCCACAGTTTTTCTCGCATCAACTACCGCAGTAGAGACAGTACCTTCTTGAGCTTCACGCTTATCTGGTCCCAACACTAACAGCTGTTTATCTTCTTTATTTTCAGGATTAAAAATAGTGTATGTTGTTTTATTACTATCTTCATAAAATGTTTGAGTTTGACTCCCTTTTTGGACAATCTCCTCAGGTTTATATTTTCCTTCTGGCAGAGCAAAAAGAAATTGTCTTTGTTCTAATGCACTAGTAGTAGGCTCAGGTGTATCACTAACGATATCTTTAGATTTTAAATTATTTTGAGATGTAGTTAAATCACCCTCCATAGCCTCTATCGTATAGTATTGATCCTGATCAACAGGCGGAGGTTGGAAGCTACCTTTTTCATCTACATTTTGAATACTCTCTGATAACAAAACAGACTTCTGCGCGGCATCTAATCCATAAATACTAATTTTAAGATTTGTATCTTCCTGTGCAGGGATTAACTCTTCTGAACTGTTTTTTGCAAAAACTTTTATTGATTCTTTATTTTGTGTAGTTGTTGTAGTTTGATCTTCAACAACAGTATTATTTGAACTAATAGAAGAATCTTCTGTATTCTCTAACGCAGGTATCGCAATAAAAACCAATACCAACAAGGCAAGGACTGCAAACCAGAACTTCTGTGGTTTTATGTTTAACATTAAGTCACTGCCTAATTATTAGTTGTTTACTTAATCTTTATATAATTTTAAATTAAATATTCGCAAGTGAATTTATGATGATATGATTCTTTCTAAGGTTTCTCCCCAAAAGGATACCTAGTGACCTTAAGATACTCAAAAGCTGATAAGGTCTTGGAATTAGAAATACTATCTCCAAATTCATTATAAATTTCTTGTAGTATTCGAACACTATCAGATGCTTGCCATACGTTTACTCCAATTTTCACATCCCATGCACCGTAGGATTTAGTCATATAAATTACATCTGGATGAGCTTCCGCAAACTTCTCTAAGGCAACTAAAATTTTAGTTTCTAATGTTTTTAGTTTTAAAATATATAAATATGTCAGCAATCCAAGTTTAGAAAAATTTACAACATAAGAATATCCAATTAAAATTCCCCTCTTCTTTAAAGACTCCTGTCGTAAATAAATACTTGAAGCTGGAAGACCTAACTTTTCTGCTAGTCTGCGAGTAGATACTTCTGGAAACTCTGACATAAATTTCAGTATTTCATGATCTAGTGAATCTATTTTGGAAATCTCAGAAACTTCTCCAAAACTTAAATGACTAGTCTTTTGTTTCTTTGCTACCACTAAATTTTTTAAGCTATATTCTTTATAAAAGTTTCTAATTGAGAAAGCTGTATCTCTAATGATTGATTCCTGCCCCTTAAATAAATCCTTACTTAAAGAAAAAATATCTTTAATTTCCTTAATACAAAAAGTCATACCATATTGAAACTCTCCCCCATAAGTGCCTACCCAGGGAACAATATCACTTGAGCAAAGAGTACGTTCTAACTTTTTTATTTTTGCTTGGTCTCCAGTGGATAAAGAAAAATAAATTTCTCCTTGGTAATACCCAAGTGCATAAGTACTTATAAAAACCTGCTTCTTAATTATTCCTTCATCTTTAAGCTTTTGTAGGGAGTAATTAACTACATGGGATCTAATACCTGTTATTTTAGAAATCTCAGCTAAAGATAAATCAGCATTCAAATAGCATGCATTAATAATAGCTTTTTCATTATCCGATAGTCTGAAATTATCCATATCAAAGCCTTATTAAATAGATTATTATACAAATATTACACATATTATCTCATAAAAGCTATTTTAAGACATAACAAAATATAGGTTAGTTTCTAATGTTTTTCTAAGAGGTTAAAGGTTTTTAATATGGGTAGAACAAGAGGAATGCTTCAACGTTTGAAGGATTTTGATACAAGTATAGAGATTACCGAAGATGATCTCTGCTTACTACAGAGTGCGATGGAAGATAAGTTTCAACTAGCGCCCATCGCTGCAAAGTTAATAGTCAAATGTCTTGATAGAGATAAGGCAGAAGAAATGCTGCTTAACTTTATTAAAAATGACGATTTGAAGGTCGTAAAAGTTTCAATTGATATCTTGGAGTCAGTAATCGATCTAGGTTCAATTGATATCAATTCTATAGATCTAATAAGAGCTTATATCAATAAGATCTTAGATTCTTCTGATGAAGTATATAAAGTTTTTGGCTTTGATTACTCCCGCCTTCTAGACTCCAAATTCAATAGAATCTTAAGAAAAATCTCCAAACAAAAGTTTTGGAGCTGTGCTTTTGGCGATTGGGCACTTGGTCAATTAAAAAAAATATATAGCAAATATGTTCATTCGCATGATTTAAAAAGAGTAAAACCCCTGATTTTTATTCTTATAAACTCAGATTTACAGACTATTCAGTCATTGATTTCTGATATAAATCAAATGCGAATGTGTGATACATTTGAAATTTGTATTCAAGAGGGGTTGAAGAGCGAAGTAAATAGTGAAGTATTTAATCTTTTTATTAATTTACTAGGGACTCTATTAAAGAGAGACTGCGAATGGTCTAGATATGTCGCTAGTAAATTGATTAAACACTACGGTCATTACCTCAAAGGTTAATTTTCAGCCCAAGCAAATACTTGCTTGGGCTTTTTCTTATTCCTCTTCCTAGTCTACCCTGAGCCTGTCGAAGGGTTCCTCTTCCGGCCTTCCCTTCTTCCTGTTTAACTTCTTAAATATACTACATAAATACTAGTCATGAAAAATGACTAGACAATAATTATGACCTAATATAAAATTTTACTATGAAGAAAATTTCCGTTTCTAAATTTAAAGCAGAGTGCCTAAGTATACTTGATAATCTAGACCCTGAAGGCTTAGATATTACTAAACATGGAGAAGTGGTTGCACGCGTCATACCCGCACAGCAACAATCAGCTTCACTAATTGGAAGCATGAAAGACAAGATAAAAGTTAAAGGTAATATTATGTCTACTGGGATAAAGTGGAATGCTGAATCTTGATACCCATATTCTAATCGACGCTCTCATTGGAAAAGTTTCTCGTAAAGAAAAAAATATACTAACTAAAGAAAAATGGTGTATTTCCGGGATAGTTCTTTGGGAAATATCCAAGCTACATCAACTAGGTCGTATTGAAGTTGAAATTTTATCAGTAGAATTTGCTCGGTTACTATCCCAAATTCAAATAATTCCTCTTACTCCACAAATTTGTCAGACAAGTACTGAGCTGGATTTTAGCTCAGACCCAGCAGATGAATTAATTGCAGCTACAAGTATAGTTCATAAAGTACCACTACTCACTAGAGATAGTAAAATTCTTCGCTCTAAGATTGTTCCGCTAGTAAAATAGTTACTTTACCGATTCTTAACAATCAAATAAACAAACACCGGGGCCCCGAGTAGCCCCGTAACAACTCCAACAGGTAGTTCACTAGGAGCAAGAATTGTCCTACCCAAAACATCACACACTACTAAAAAGATAGCCCCAGTAACTAAAGAATAAGAAAATAAAGTTCTGTGGATTGACCCCATAGATAGCCTAACAATATTAGGAATTATAAGCCCGACAAAACCAATTGGTCCACAAATAGAAACAAAAACTCCTGTCATTATTCCACTTGCTAGTAATACCAACATCGTAACTCTCTCGGCATTTACTCCTCTCGCTCTTGAAAAATCATACCCCACTTGTAGTAGATCTAAATCTTTAGCACTTAGAAAAAGTACTATAATAGAAACTATAAGCGCCAAAAAACAAACTATAACCTCACTATAACCAACTACCTGAATACCACCAGCTAACCATTTTTGTATCTCAAAAGCACGACTGGTATCAAAGAAAAACTGTAGCGAAAAAATCAAAGAGGAACACATAAACCCAATCGATACCCCAAGCAAAAGTAAGTAAGAATTTGATTGTCTAGATTTGTACTTCGTAACTGTTAATATAAACAGCAAACACAGCAAAGAAGACAAAATCGCTGATATTGAAGACATGTAAGAAGATAATCCAAGCGCTATTGAAATACTTGCCGCAAGCGCTGAAACACTTGAAATTCCTAGCGTATATGGTGATGCTAGATCATTTCTGAAGAGTGACTGTAGTGCAGCTCCCGATATTGATAAACCTGCTCCGATAACTAAAGCAAGTAATAATCTGGGTAATCTAAAATTAAGTAAGATATCCGCAGCAGGAAATACTAAACCCTGAACTAAAATATCTGGGCCAGTGGTTACAGAAACTAAACATGCAATAATTAATATAAAGATTAAGCCAAGAATTTTTTTAGACATTTCTTAACTCTCTTTTAAACTCTGGGCCAACTACTTGACCTTGCTCATAGAGAAAAGAAGTATCAAAAATATCTTCTAAAAAACCAGAACTCTCTAAACTTTCTTTTTTATCTAATACACTAAGCTGATCATCTTTTAAGCCAATAAAAGTATCGCTAATACTACAAGCAAATCTTAAATCATGGCTGGTTAAAATAATTGATTTCTTATTTACCTGATTTAACTTCTCTATCTCATCATAAAAAATCTGAAGACCCCTAGGATCTAGGTTCTGCTCTGGCTCGTCAAATAAATACCATTCAGCTTTTTGAGAAATTCCCAAAATCAAACAAATCCTTTTAAACTCTCCTTCTGATAAAGTATTTACATAGCGATTTTTTAGATGTTCACATTCCCAGATTTTCATAGCTTCTTCTAACTCATCATCTGAAGCCTCTGAAAATCTAAGAAATTCCAGAGATGTAATTTGTGGCTTTTCTAAATTATTTGTCTCATTATAGCTTATGATTTTCGATCTTTCTTTTTCTGAAAGTTTCGATAAATTCATACTACCTACAAGACTGTCATACTTTCCGGGAATTAAAGAAAAAATAGCTTTTAATATACTAGACTTTCCAGCGCCATTTTGTCCTAGCAAAGCAGTAATGGAGCCCTGCTTAAATTCTAAATTGATATTATTAAGAATTTTATTTTTTGCAGGATTTAAAAATGAAATTTTTAAAAGCAGATTATTTTGCATTACTTTCACATCTTAAAAACTGCTCATAAATCTCTGCTATTCTTATACCTGGATAAAGAGTCGGATTTTTTGGAGCTTGAATTACTTTAGTATTAATAGAACAATCTCTAATTAGTTTTAAAAATCTATCATCAAGAACATTATCAGAGGCAATAATTAAACAATCAGGCTTTAACATACAAACTCCCTCTAGGGACATTAAAGGATAACTTTTTTGTGTTATTTTATTAACATATTTTAAAGAATTTATAATATCATCATAAACTGTCTCTCTCCCTGAGACATATAAACCTGTAGTACTTAGAACTTGGTTCCCATCACCAAAAACAAGAATAACACTTTTACCTTCTGTACTTCTTGATTTTAAATTTGAGAGATTAGAGTTAATAGTGGAAACAACTTTAGTACCTACTTTACTAACATTTAATGCTTTAGCTATTTCCTCCACTGATTTAAAAATATCCTCAAGCGAATTCAACTCTATCTCTATAGATTTTATGCCTAACTTATCAAAATATTTACCATGACTTTTTTGTCCTTTCATACTAAGTACGATATCTGGATTTAGTGAAACAACAGCCTCCGCACTAAGAGATTGATAACTGCCTAGTCTTTTAGCTTTAACATTAGAAGGAATTTGGCAAATATCCGTCACCCCGACTAAGTCTTCTCCTCTTTCTAAAGCCAAGACTATCTCAGTTATAACAGGTGCTAAGGATACTATTCTTTCTGCTTTAGCTTCCCTATGAGAGAAAACAATAAGAAAGATAATAAGTATCTGGCAATAAATCTTAATTAGTTTTAATGAGTACAAAGTAAAAAATGAGTTAATTAATTTCTGCTATATGTTCAAAAATAAGATTTTATATGTCCTTATCATTTTTATACTTTCCCTTACTTCTTGCAGTAAAGGAAAAGTAGATCTAGATGATGCATCAAAGGCTACTGTAACTCAAGTAAGTATTCAATATTTACAGCTATGTTTCTTAGGAAAGTTAGGAACGATACCTTCATTCGTACTACTTGGAGAGTATCTTAAAACTCAAGGATTAACAAAAGAAGAGTATGATTTTAGAGTACTTAGGTTATCTAAAGCTTGGCCTTTAGATAAGAATCCATTAATTCAACTTAGCGTAAAGAATGTTGAAGTTAATGAAGATATTGCGGTAGTAAAATTTAAAAGAGAAGAACCTAAGGGAGAAAGCTTTCCAGAATTTGAAATCACTCTAGAATGGGTTGGTTCAAGTTGGATGATAGTCGATGATACTATCTTCGGAAAAAACGAACTCTATCCGAGTACAGTAAAGAAGTAGTACTCAGATAGGTTCTATAAGTTTTTAGTTTAAGTACTAACCTCTTAGTAAACTTAAAGCTAAACTTGGCTGTTGGTTTGCCTGAGCTAATACCGAAGTAGCAGCCTGTTGTAGAATATTCAGTCTTGTTAACTCTGCAGCTTCATAAGCAACATCTACGTCTCGAATTCTAGATTCCGCAGCAGCGAAGTTTTCTCTAGCTACTTGTAGATTATTGATAGAAATATTTAATCTACTTTCAACTGCACCAAGTGTACCTCTAGATCTTGTCATAGAATCGATAGCTGTTTGAACAGCATTTAGCGCACTTCTAGCAGCAGTTTGAGCACCTAATGCAGTTGTATCATTTATCGAATAAGTTAGACCAGCACCAGGTGATGACTGAAGACCCATCGCCGCAAGAGTAGCCTGAACACCACTAAAAGAAATTTGTGAGTTAGAATAACCATCAAAACCAACCTGGAAGGTAATTGTATTGCTTTGATTAAGAAGATTCAGTCCGTTAAACTGAGTAGTATCAGCTATTCTTTGAACTTCACTAGATACGGCATTAAATTCTAGAGCAAGTGCCGAACGTTGAGTGGTATCATAAACACCATTTGCAGATTGTTCCGCTAGTTCCGCTAACCGAATTAATGAACTAGTTATCTCATCCATTGCTCCGTCAGTAATAGAGATAATAGAGATACCATCGTTAGCATTTCTAATAGCGACACTTGCAATTCTTTGATCAGCTCTTAGTTGCTCTGCGATAGCAAGACCTGCAGCATCATCTGCAGCTTTAGTTATTCTTAATCCAGAAGATAGTCTGGAGTATGAGGTCCTAAGCCTATCGGTCGTTGCGTTTAAATCTCTCTGAGCTCTTAATGACTCAACGTTAGTTCGTATATTAATTCCCATTTTTTAAAGTCTCCTTGACCCTCTTTCCATTCATCTCTAGTGGTTTGTAGCAGCGTCCTTACGTGCCCACATCCTTGGAGATGATCAATATTTATACTAAAAAGTCACACCAGTGCTACCTGCGTTACTACTGCTCTTCCTTAAGAACTTGACTCGCCTAATAAACTACTTTTGTTACATCAACTTCTACTTAAGATTTCTATACACATTGTTCTAGCAGAGGTCGTGCCAACTAGTTCTAAGCGATATCTTCTTTTGTTATTTCAATATTCATTTTTTCCTTAAGCATACCCACTCTCTTCACATAACCTCTTGTTATTGTAGGAAGATGTGGTTCGATTGATGAAAATTCTGTGGGATCTTTTCCTAAAGATTGAGCTTTATTTTGCGCTCTAGCAACATTACCTTCTCCCGCGTTATAAGCAGCAAGGGCAATTTTTTCTAAATCATCGGCAGATTTAGCTCCATGTGTTTTTAGTGAGGATGTTAAATTTGTGTCTTTACTAAATATATCATGTAGTCTTCTTAAGTATCCCAGACCTAAGAGAGAATTCATTGAAGGGTCAAAAGGTTTATAATTTTCTTCAACACCAACATGCTCGATCATGTCTCCCGCAGTTGAATCTAATAATTGAAATATTCCCTTAGAATGATATCCGTCTCTACTTACAGCTTCAGGATTAAAGGCAGACTCAACTTGAGCAACGGCCAATCCCAAACTTGGATCAAGCCCATGATACTTTCCCGCAGTTACTACTATGCTTTTAATCTCATCCTTACCAAACATTACAGACTCTAATTCTTTACCTGGAGGAAGGTTAATTCTTTTTGATGTTACGATTACCGGCGCATCTGGTACTTTGACAGCTTGTGGCTCTTTTTTGACACTTTCCGCTTCTTCAAACATTGGAATATCACCTATTATATAGGAGGAACTAGGTGAATTAGACTGTGAACTGAGCGGAGAAGGAGCAATCTTGAAGGCTGGAATCTCCTCCCCTTCTCTTTGATTTGTCAGTTGATTTGTCTGAGATTCAAACTTAGGAAGCTCAGGCTGAGGTGCCTTAGTAGGGCCCATAACTGCCTTTTCTGTAGCTAGAGCTTCCGATTTACTGCTTTTATTCTCGATACTTGCAAGATAATTATCAAATCCCTTGGCTGAGGTAATTGTCGTTTTCTTGGGTTGTTCAGTTTTAGCAAATATCCTACTGAGGCTCTTGTTAAAGTCATCAGTTTTTATAGAAGTCATAAGCTAATCCTAAATTAAGCTATCTAATAAGCTATACTAGCTAGTGCATTAGGTATGCCAACATGATATTTTCAGCCAATGTTCAAAAATCTATACTACCTAACCCTACTTCTTGCCTCCACCATATTAATCCCAAGCCCTTCACTCTCTGAAAACCCAGAACGAGTTATCCTAGGAACCAACACCGCCCTTGGAGTACTACCTCTGATCGCACAAAAAGAAGGCTATTTTCAAGAACAAAACTTGGTAGTCGAGTTAAAGGAATTAAATGTTGCAAAAATTGTAGCAGATAGCCTTATCTCGGGAGACATAGAATTTGGAACAATAGTAGATGCGAACTTAGCATTTTTTGGTTTTCACCCTACTGATCTTAAAATTGTCGCGACCTTAGGTTCTAGACTAGCTGATGGAATATATTTTAAAGAAAGTTCTGGAATTACTCAGCCAAAAGATCTAGTAGGTAAACGCGTTGGCTATATACCTGGAACAGTTTCTCAAATTTTTCTTTATAAACTTTTAGAAAGTGTTGGTTTAAAATGGAGTGATGTAAAAACCATTATCATACAACCTCAATCTGCAAATGCAGCAATTAGAAATAATTCATTAGATGCAGTAGCAGTTTGGCCGCCTTTTAGTTTTCAATTAGAACAAGAGTTTAAGACAGAATTAAAATCTTTTATGAATTCTCAGGATATATATCCTTCAAGAATGTACTTAGCCTCAACTGAAAAAACTTTGAAATCAAGACCCGGCATATCTGAGCGCTTATTAACTGCACTAAAAAAAGCTGAAAAAACTTACAAGGAAAACCCAGCTCTTGTTGCTCCGTATATATCAAAGAGAATAGGTTCAGAAGCTACAGAAGTATCACGAGTATTAAAGGGATATGTTTATAATATTGAAAAAGAAACGCAAAGCTCTAGTATTATTTTAGATATTGGAACTTGGATCAATAAAAATATCGAGGGCTATAAAGACTTAACATTACCAGATTATAAAGTACTTTTTTCGGAGATAGGGTCAGAAGTAGAGAAAGATAACAATGTAAAACAAGAAGTACAAAAAGAAGCTGCTAAGCTAAAACCAGTAACTTTTTGTAGACCTAACAATATGATTTCAGCCTTATTTTATATTGCTGAGAAAAAGAATTTTTTTAAAGAGGAAGGCATTGATCCTAAATTTGAAACTGCGACTAATGGTAAAATTTGCCAAGATATGCTACTGGCGAGAAAAGCTGATTTTATGATTGCGGCAGAAGCACCATTCACATACATAGCTGCATCAAAGCCACCCATTCATATACTAGCTGTGGTTCAAAAAAATCCAGAAACAGCAATATTTACAAGAGCAGATAAAGGCATTAAAAATTTTAATGATTTAAAAGGTAAAAGAATAGCCTATCTTCCTGGATCGGCATCAAATTTTTTCTTGTCTAAGATATTAAGAAAAAATAATATTTTAAAATCTGACATAAAGCTTACAGCTATTCAGCCACCCGCTATGCCGCAGGCATTAGTTAGTGGCGCTATAGATGCATTCTCCATGTGGGAACCTTGGGGTTCTATGTCAAGATCAGGTTTAGGTGAAAACTTAATTGTTTTGGAAGACTCATCCACATATCAACAATTTGCTCTTCTTACCGCTCATAAAGAAGCACTAACGATAGATCGAACTATCCCTATTAGTGTTCTAAGATCAGTAACTCGTGCTAGTAATTTTATTAAAACCAACAACCAAGAATCCTTCAATATCCTCAAAGAAGCGATAAAATTCGAAGAATCTGCTTTTAAAAGACTTTGGGATAAATACGATCACTCAATTAGTCTTTCTAAAGAAGTGATCTCTCTAATGGAAGAAAATTTTAATATACTAAAAACAGATGATGAGAATTTTAAAGACTCTGAAATGCCGAAGTTCAAGGATTATATCGATAGCTCATATCTCAAATCAATTGATCCAAGCTTAGTTAAAGATGCTCTATAGATGAAGTTAGCTAGTAAAGAATTAATATTAAAAATACTTGGCTTTTGTGCCCTACCGCTTATTTGGTATTTAATGGCTGATGTCTTTTCACTATCAAGTCCCTTATTATTTCCTACTCTAAAATCAGTCTTAACTAGACTATGTAATATACTAGTATCTGAATCCTTTCTTATAGACTTCTCTCATACAGTCTATCGCTGGATGTTAGGATTTAGCTTAGGAGTGATAACGGGAACTTTTTGTGGTCTGATTGTTGGGATGTCTATCAACGTCAGAAAATTCATAGAATTCCCACTAGAATTTCTTAGATCAATGCCAGTGACTGCAATCTTCCCTCTCTTTTTAATAGTCTTTGGCATTGGCGACCCCTCTAAAATCGCAATGGCTTTTACTCCAACCTTCCTACTAATGTTAGTTAATACTTCATATGGAGTAACTCTAGCTGACATCACTCGTCGCAGAATGGCTTTTGTTTTTGGAGCAAGTCAGCAAGATATTTTCTTTAAAATCATTACTATGGATGCTCTACCTCAAATTTTTGTGGGCCTAAGACTCGCTTTATCTCAGTCACTAATAGTAACAGTAGTTTCTGAAATGTTCATAGGTACAGATTACGGACTGGGACAAAGAGTCTATGATTCTTATCTGACAAACTCCATTACTTCACTATATGCATTTCTAATTGTACTCGGAATAATTGGCTACTTAATAAACAAAGCTCTTTTAATGATTGAAAAACGATATATTTTCTGGACTGCAAAATGATTCAGATAAGAAATCTTTCAAAATCCTATATTCTCAAAGGAATAACAAAAAACATACTAGATAATATTAACCTAGATGTTGCTGAGCATTCATTCACTACAATTTTTGGCCCTAATGGTTGTGGGAAATCTACATTAGTAAACATCATCGCAGGGCTTGATACTGCTACGAGCGGTAGTATTCAAAGCACAACTGACCTAAGAAACAACCTTGGTTATGTTTTTCAGGACTACAGAAGAAGCCTTCTTCCTTGGAAGTCCGTTAAAGAAAATATACTTTTTCCCTTGCGACTTAAACGCGTATCAAACGTTCATTGTGAAAAATCTCTAGCAGAAATTATAGAACTAACTGGAATAAGTCTAGATTTAAAACAAAATGTATTTTCATTATCAGGAGGACAGGCTCAATTAGTCTGCATCTTAAGAGCCCTAATAGTTAGACCCAAATTACTAATTTTAGATGAGCCATTTGCAGCTCTTGATTATGAAAAAACTATTTTTTTAAGAGAATTAATTTCAAGTATAAGTAAGAAATTAGCACTAACTGTTTTATTCATCAGTCATGACTTAGATGAAGCTATTTATTTAGGTGATCAAGTTATCTTCTTAACAAATGCTCCGACTAAAATAGATAATATAGTAAAAATAGATCTACCATTTCCAAGAGAACAAAATCTCACTACTTCAAAAGAATTTATTATATATAAAGAGAATGCTCTTGAATATGTAAAAAGGGCTTTCAGTTTCAACTAAAAAAGCCCTTGCATTTAAGTAGCAAGGACTATTGTGTTCAGTCAACCTTAATAATAAACCTGAAGTAAAAACAATGCTCCTAACAAAATCAGGCAGACAACAACATACGCCACAAAAGTTACTACAAAATGAGTCAAGGTGTGATTTACTACCTTTCTTCCAAAAAATTGCTCTGCAAAAATAGAAACTACCATCAGTAGAAACATACTTTTAAATACCGAATCAGAAGAAGTCGACATTGGAAGATTTGACATTAAATGTAATCGCCATGCAACTAACGGCACACTTGCAGCGAGAGCACCTACCAACCATAATCCAAACTCCACTTGCAAGCGTAGTAAATATGCAGAGACTATACTACGAAAGAAAAAACTTGAAACGTATGTTACCTCATACGGATTTACTTCCTGCCTAACTTCATTTGAATATCGCAAGATAAACTCCTTTCAGACTTAAAAAAAACCTTTTGGTTTGTTTATCGGCTTTAGTTAGGAAAGTAAATAGTTAGTTTTAGGATATTAAAACTTCTTAATATCCTCAATAATCTTCAAATGATGATTAGTATGAATTTCCATAAATCTAATCCATTCTAATCTATTCAAACCTCCAAAATAAGGATGATTTCCTACGACATCATTAGAATTTAAATTACTCAACACTTTAATTCTGCTCAACTGATCTTTATACTTCACTAAAAGTAATTTTATTTCATCCTGTGTAATTCCAGCTGGCACTACATAACTCGGCGCTTCTGCTCTTCCTCTTGGAATAAAACCAAAGGTAAAAGGAAGATAACTAAAGAAAGTTCTACTCTTTTCTTCGCTTGGTTTTTTTCCATTTTCTATAAACTCGCATATTCCTGTATTAGCCAAAAGAATATGTTCTATTTGTTTGTATGTAGACCATTTTGATACTTCAGTATTAGTAACATCCTCTTCTAAAATTAATTTATCTAATTTTTCAACCTGTGTTGTTATCGCAGAAAATTGTTTAGAATTATTTTTAGTATTGGTGTTTAATATAGAACAAGAGATTGGGGTCATAAGCAGAGTTAGTATTAGGAATTTAAACATATTTTTAATCAAGCTGGTTTATTAGATAAAGAAGACTAATTATTCCTTACTTAATTACACAAATCATTTTTAAAGTTATTCAAAGACCCCTGGGCAAATTGTATTCCATTTAATATCATCATATCTAACCAAAGAAATATGATTAAAAGTTGGAGACTTAGTTAAACTTTGTATTTCTGAAATAATATTATGAATCATATATTTATCTTCTAAGTCGATACCAAGCTCCATATCCCAGCTACCTAAGGTAAAAATCAAAGAGACGATATTAGGATGCTCGCGACAGTATTTTTTTAGTTTATTTATCATATTGTCCGTTAATCCACCGAAGTCAAACAACACTCGATAAGCGTTGATTTTAATTTTCGAATAGCTTATCCAATAGATATGACCCGCGATGATTCCCTTTTTCTGCATCATTGTTATCCTATGATTAACAGTAGATAAAGGAATTTTTAATTCTGTAGCTATTTTTTGTTGTGAGACAAATGAATCAATCGCAAGAATTTTTAGAATAGAATTATCTATTTTATCAATTTCAATAATTTTCTGTGGATAATCAACTATTACGGGTGGTGTTAAAAGTTCATTATTTAAAATATATTTCTTACCAAAATAACTCCATGAAAGATTAACTGCAATTTGTCTCTTTTTAATAATACCTTGAAATTTAGACATGAACTGTCTAAAACTAATATCAAAGTCTTCTATATTTTTAGACATGAAGGTAATTCCAAAATCAAATTCTCCAGAAAAATCACAAAACCAAGCAACTCTTGGATGATTTTTTACATATTCGATAAATAGATTACGCTTTTCTTCAGCAAGAGTAATTGTTGAGAAATAAATATGATTCTTTTGTATTCCGATACTAGTGTAGTTAACGACTATACAAGGATTTATAATTTTAGATTCTATTAGATTAGTTAATTCAAATCTTACAGTATGAACTTTAGTACCACAGGCTTTAGCAATTTCTTCATTTGAGGCAGCTGCGTTTAAATGAATATAGGAAAGTATTCTTTTTTGACGGATTGAAAGTTTATCTATTTGCATCAGCTTAAATTATTTTTTTTTAATAAATTTAATTTCTAAAGTATGGCTTAAGAATATTGTTATTGCAGCTAAAATACATAATTACCAAGAATAGCTATAGAATATAAGTAAATTCGACAGTATTTTGCCTATAACTTTCTCCTATTAGAAAATTACTTTAATTTAATATGGGTAATCCGTGCTTTAGGTTTTTTTTGAAAGGTTAAAAAATGTGCAGTAAAAACTGGTTTTATTTCTTGCATGTAACTGACACTCATTTGTGTAGTTCTAAAGAAAAAAGAAGATTAGGTAAGCCTCCCTATGAAAATTTAGAACGACTTGTTAACTTTGTTAAATCAAAGAAACTCAAGTTAGACTTTGTGATTCATAGTGGTGATATCGCAGGAGCTAGTGAATTAGGTCAACCTCAAGCCTACGAAGATGTAAAGTTCTTATTGGATAGTCTTAATGTTCCAACTTATTACGCAATTGGAAATCATGACGATCCTAAACTAGTAAAAAATTTACTTCTTCCCGGAATTACACAATTGGGTCAAAATCCTGATCGTATTGCGTACAGTTTTTCTAGGTTTGATGTAAGATTCTTTTTTCTGGATGCTAGACTTGGTGAAGCGCCTGATTCTTTTTTACCAAAGGATCAACTTGAGGCTTTAGATTTGGCGTTAGAAAACTTAGTTGAAAAATCAGCTGTAATTGTGAATCACTATCAGGTTCTTCCTATCGACGTTCCCTGGTTTTCTACTGTAACCGTTAACAATTCTCCATCTTCAATGATGATGGAAAATGGTTTAGACTTACACCGGGTACTAGCTAAGCATAGTAAGAAGATAAAAGGAGTGTTTCAAGGACATATTCACTCTTCTCTTACTTGGTCTAAGGATAACTTGATTTATTATTCAGCTGCATCAACTGATACTAATATTTCAAACTGGCCCGGTGAGGAGAGAGAGCAAAGATTGATCGATGATAGAATTGGTTTCAATTACGTTGGGATCTGCGGAGATCAAATGGTAGTTCGGCACATACAGTTATAAATAAGTAACGATGGTTTTCGAACGGATGCTTTAATATTAAAAAGGGCTGTATAAGTTGATTAAAAACCAATTTTACAGCCCGATTTCCACTTTGCAAATCAAAGATTTACAAGGTGAACAAATTTCAGACTAGACACTTTCTGCTCATGGGCGGATAGATAGTAACAGTATCGTTTGAGCCTGTTGGGTCTTGGTCATCGCGATACAAATAAACCAATCTAACCTTTTCATCTTCATGCCCGGTATTCCCTTTCATTAGTTCTGAAATACTATAATCATCTCTACCCTCAAACTCGGGAAAATTTGCAGCCTCAAAATTAGGACAAAGTATACAATTATCTAAAAGATCAATTCCAGAAACAGACATATAACCCCAAGGTAAAGGTAGCTTACTCTGTTTTGCTTCTTCTAGCATAGACCCATTTGGCAACTCATCAGAGAAGATAACTCTTGGTTCTTTCTCACGCCATCCCATAACCACTTTGGCTGCGCGTTTAATAAAAGTCATTTTCTGCTCTTCTGTCAACTTACGATCCAGATCGAAAGGCTTAAAGAGTTCCCACAGTTCTCTAAAAACATGTCTAATAAAACCAAACATTTCATTTCCCCTTTCGGAAAATAAGAAAAAAACAAAAACGAACTTATACCCCTTGATCAAAATAACATTGCATTACAAAGATCAAGGGATACTTATTGACTCTTCTAACCGGATTTAAATTTATTTAATGAAATAGCGTAGCGAGCTAAACTCGCTACTTACTAATACTTTTTTCACGCTGATGTATCAACTACTTTCCCAACTCCCTCTGGTAACGATTTAGCAGCAGAAGAGCTTTTATCATCAGCATCGTTATCTTTGCTTATTGATGCTGCATTGCTTGATGCTTGAGGTTTTGCAACAGCAGACGCTGAGGCGGATACAGATCCTATTTCCATTATATTACTTCCTTATTTTTCTTCATTTTTACTTCAGTACACAAGGAATTCATGCACTTAATGACAGCATCGACTCAATAATTTCCGAGCTAAAGACTTATTTAATATTGCGTTTAAATATAGTTTGTTAGTGAAGTTTAATGATTGATTTATGGGCGTTCAATGGGATTTGAAGGCCTAGTCTACCCTGAGACTGTCGAAGGGAGCTTGTCGATGGGAGGGGGGGGTAAACCTATAATATCAGTATAGCGTAGCTGTTGTTTCTATATAAATGCCCCAATGAGACTCAACTCATAAGGAGTTAAGTCACTATTTAAGTTCTAATAATCATAATAGCCTATTATTATCACTCTAAATCGTAGCGACTATGCCTGAAATTTTACAAAATAAGTCTGGAGCAAATAATACTACTAGTATTAATGCATACGAAAAACCTAAGCTTGAGGTTGCTGCCCTACCTTCTTTAGAAAGGACTCCGCTGGAAGGGGACATTAGGATAATTTCCCCAAAAGCGAATACTTATATCTTAAAATTTCCTGAGAATAGTAAGATCGATTTTGTGTCTCACCAGACGCCAGAAGATAAAAGTATTATCAAAACTAGTGATTGTACTATAAATACGGATTACAAGATTGATCATAATAGTCATAATGGAACTTTTACATTTAAATCACATAAGCGAGAAACTTTTCAAATTTCAGCGACGCCTTTGCCAAAAACCTTTGAGTTGTCTTTAGATATAAATAGCTTAAACAAAGACGGACAAACTCTTGATAAGTTAAGTGCCATTATCACCTCTCCCGATGGGACAAAAAAAGAAATTGATCTCTTGGCTAAGCTTAAAGAATCAAAGTAGCGTTCTCTCTGCCTCAATTAAGTTTCAAAAATTGTATTCATGAAGGTTTACTGTCTTTTCTTAGCCTAGAGAATATCATGTCTTTCTGAGAACTGTTAATCCATTTAAAAAACAGAAAAAATAGTTTAGCCAACTTTAATTTTTTACTTTGGTGCGCCCAAAGGAATTCGAACCCCTGACCTACTGGTTCGAAGCCAGCGAGTTAGGGCCAGAGTGACCTCAGTCACTCCGTCTGGAACCTAACTCGTTCTATCCAACTGAGGATTTTTGATTTTGCATGTATATACTTGGTGCGCCCAAAGGGATTCGAACCCCTGACCTACTGGTTCGAAGCCAGTTGCTCTATCCAACTGAGCTATAGGCGCAAGTTGAGGTTTGCTTATACAAAAATCTATTAATAAGAGCAATATTTCAGCTATTCTTCTTTATCAAATGCTTTTCAAAGTCCCCTGTTGTTTCACAACATATCTGCTCCATTACTTGTTGTAATTGAGTTTTCAAAATAGAAATTACGTGCTGACCACCCTCTTGTCCTAAAGCAGAAACTCCGTACATAAAAGTTCTTCCTAAGAAAGCAAATGCAGCGCCTGTTGCTAAAGTTCTTGCGATATCTGGACCTGATCGAATACCACTATCCATCATTATGGTAATCTGATCTTTATACTTTTTTGCAATATGCTCTAATGACTTAATAGCAGATTCTCCGGCATCTAGTTGTCTTCCACCGTGATTAGAAACTATGATTCCATCAAGGCCTAATTTAATTGCAGTCTCTGCATCTTCTTCGCTAGCAACTCCTTTGATCACTAACTTTCCTCTCCATTTGTCTCTTATTGGCTTAATCTTTTCTTCATTTAATCGCCCAGCAAAAGTCTTATTCATATAAAGGCCTAGCTCCTTCATATTTAAACCTTTTGGCATGTAAGGCTTCATATTTGCAAATTCTGGCTGGCCATTTATTAGAGTTCTTAACGCCCACTCAGGCTTACCTGCTATTTGTAACATATTCTTAAACGTCATCTTCGGGGGCATACCTAAACCATTTCGAATATCTCTTGGACGATAACCAAATGTTGGCACATCACTTAAAATTACCAGCACAGGATATTTTGCAGCCTCTGCCCTCTTTATCAAGTCATCTCTTAAACTATTATCTGCTGGATGATACAGCTGAAACCAGGCACGACCTTCAGTAATCTCTCCGATCTCTTCAATAGATGCAGTAGTAACTGTACTTAAAATAAATGGAATATTATTTTCAAATGCAGCTTTAGCTAAAATCTTAGGGGCATTTGGCCACATCAATCCTTGCAATCCAATTGGAGAAATCCCAAACGGAGCATCATAAGTATGTCCAAATAGATTTGTCTTTAAATCTGATTTTGTATGCTTCGTTAGATACAGAGGCTTAAGTTCCACATCACGTAGTTCAGATGTATTTTTATGTAAATTTACATCTTCATTACAACCACCATCTAAATACTCGAATGCAAAACCTGGTATTTTCTTTTGTGCTTTATTACGTAGATCATCAATACCTGGATAGTTTGTGTTATATTTTATCATTTTATGTTCTTATTTTTAATAATTTTTTCTTGGTACTTCAATTGCAAACTTTACCCCAACTCTTTTTATATGATCTAATAAATCTTGGTTATCAATTTGATTAAAAATTACTAAATCAAAAGTATAAGGTAGAAAAAGCTCATCTAAACTTTCTGATACTTTATTTACAATTGATA
Source organism: Pseudomonadota bacterium (assembly GCA_027487795.1). Taxonomy (GTDB): domain Bacteria; phylum Bdellovibrionota_C; class UBA2361; order SZUA-149; family DAOLCO01; genus JAIYCX01. Next base: position 206,620 of record JAIYCX010000028.1, read on the forward strand.
ATGAAAGCTTAGAATCACCACTCAATAGAGCTAAATCTATATCTGAACCTTTTGCATAATTACCTTTTACCCTAGAGCCAAATATTATTACTTCACTTATCTCAGGGAAACGTGAAAATACATCGCTTATTTTAGCGATGACCTCCTCTCCTAGTCCATACCGCGTTATCTTAGCCTCATTCATAAATTTATTTTTTATTTTTTTCTAGCACTAATTTCAATTCTTTAAATGCATGAAAATATTTAGTTTGAATATTATTTACAATTTCATCAGCAGTTTGTTTGTTATACGTATGAGAACTTTTGTTCCTATCTTTTAACATACTCATCCATACTTCACCGTCAACAATCAAACCCCGCTTAAAAGCTATTTGTATAGCATCTCTACTACCTTGAATAGTATCCTCTCCCTGATCTATGTAGAAGTCCCTCAATGTATTCCATGCTAACTCGTAAGTATATTCAAAAGATTGAATAAGACCCTGCTCTTCTAACTCATTTAATGTATCTTCAGTAGCAAGATACCTCTCAAGATTAGATAACGCTTTCTCAAAGTTTGAAAATCTCTGTAACCATCTAATGTCTATATTACTCATATCTAGTCTAAATTATTTTATTACTATTTACTGCGCGATAATTTCTTGTATTTATACTCTAAACCTGTTCTTTATAAAGGCAACTACTAAACGCAATTGCTAATGGTTGAAAATATTGTTCTTCTTTTGTAACAGAATTTTTTGTTAAAATCCCAACAAAACCTGAGCCTTCTTTTACTCCTTCTGTTTTCGTAACAGTCTCTACAGCTTTAGAAAACGAAACTCCAGCTCTTACTAAATCTGCGATTTCTTCCGGTACCTCAAATGAAGCTGCCTGACTGTAAGCTTCTATGATTTTACCGTTCGCGCCTCCATTATTCTGAACTAAAACTAAAGCACATTCTTCCATCATTTTAGCTGCATTTTCCGTTGCTGGAATATCATCAAAACGCCCTCTCATGAAAATATAATATGAAGCATCAGGATTTTCTATCCTTGCTTCATTTATTTTAGCCCTCATAAGAGACAGACAATCTTCTTTTGATATTATATGAACTCCTTCCGAAGCAGATGGCACCTCTACTATTTGATACTCTATTTCAAATCCAACATCCGCTGCAAATCTGGTATGCGGCAAGAGCGCAGATAAAACTCTTCCCAACACTCTATTCTTAAGAGCTCCACCATTAATCAACACAACTTTTAGTACTTCTTTTTTCTGCATAGATTTTATTAGCTTACATATTTCGAACCTCTCTTTAAGCAATTTTTTGCATTTTATGCTATCTTTCTAGTTTATTTCTAGTATAGAATAATAATAGAAACATCGCAAGAAACCCTCTTAAAACATCTTATGCCCTCTACTTGGCTATTTTTAGATCTAAACTCCTTTTTCGCCTCCGTTGAACAGGCGGACAACCCAGCATTAAGGCATAAACCTGTCGGAGTTGTTCCTATGATAGTTGATAGCACTTGTTGTCTTGCTGCAAGTTACGAAGCCAAAGCTTTCGGAGTAAAAACTGGGACAAGCGTTAGAGATGCAAAAAAAATATGTCCAGGAATAATCTTTATTGTTGCAGATCACAGGAAGTATATTCGCTATCACAAACAAATTCTAGAAGCGGTAGAAAGTTGTTATCCAATCTCTGCCGTTCTTTCAATTGATGAGATGGCTTTTGAACTTACTGGAAGAGATAGCATAGAAGAAAATGCTATTAAAAAAGCCTATCAAATGAAAGAAGCAATTTATAAAAAAGTCAGCCCTGCTCTTTCATGTTCAATTGGACTCGCGCCAAACCGTTATTTAGGAAAAGTAGGAAGCGACATGCAAAAGCCAGATGGCTTAGTTATTATTAGACCTAATGAAATTCCTACTGTTTTTTATTCCCTTAAAATAAAAGACTTCCCAGGCATTGGCCATCGCATGGAAAAAAGATTTTTTGATTATGGCTGCTATACTGTAGAAGAATTGTATAAACTTTCTGCCTCTCAACTTAGAACAATTTGGGGTGGAATAATCGGCGAAGAATTTTGGCAAGCTATTAGAGGAGAAAATCTTCTAGACAAAGCTACACAAACAAGAACGATTGGCCATTCCAGAGTTATCGCCCCAGAGCACCGGAGAGATAGATCATATATAAAAGCAATTTGCATGCAGCTACTAACAAAAGCCTGCATTCGCTTAAGAGATGGGAATTTATACGCAAGAGTTTTACAATTTAACGCCAAGTATTTAGACAATACAGAAAAAAGTTATTGGGGTAAAAAAATAAAATTTGAAGAAACTCAAAATACACTTTTTCTAACTTCAGAACTTGAAAAAATTTTACGAAAACTGCCAACAGGTAATATTCTTCAAATCGGCATAACTTTAATGGGTCTCGTTCAAGAAAAATCACATCAAATGTCTCTCTTTGAAGATAAAAGAGACAAGCCTCTAATGGAAGCAATCGACAAACTAAATAAAAAACACCATAAAAATCTAATTTATCCAGCCTCGTCGAACTTATGCTCAGACAAAACCCCAGCAAAAATTGCTTTTAGCCGGATTCCGGGGGAAGAGGAGTAGGATAATGGTATCGTTTTAACTGCATAATAGCGAGAGTAAATGGAGATTATTCCATCATGCTTTACATAATTTGTATATTATGATAATTTTAGTAGGTAACTTATGTTCATTGAAAAAATAATTTAGTAGAAGAAATAAAATATCATCTCTACATTATACGTACTTTTTAATTAAATTTTAAAATAGGTGCGTTTTATGATGAAGAGATGAGAGAAAATTAAGGTTTTAAAACAGGTCCTACTTCTAAATAATCAAATCTTAATACAAGCATACTTACCCCCCTCACTGCGATTTTCTAAAATAAATTCTGAAAATCGCAGTGAGGGGGTTTAAGTAAAAACTTCCAAGATTCTTTTTCAGGAGTAGAAAAATGAGAAAAAATTGGGAAAAAATTCTGACCGTCGGAAATGTTCACCTAGTCAGAGCATTAGCATCGGCTGAAGGAAATGTTCTAAAAACTTTAATGAAGGCTTTTCCTGATTGTTACGTTAATGATAATAAAAAGATGGGCTTAGAAGACCTACTGAGAGTAGTAGTACTAGTCAGCAAAGATGACCATCACCTCATCGAGCAGATGAGCACAGAAAATGGATTTACCTTTAAAAAAGTGCTCTTATCGTCATATGAAATGGGAGATACATGTTGTGATGAGGTTTCTCATATTCAAAGTAAGCATGGCATTAATATACCTTACATAAGAACAACGAATGTTCAAACAGGAGGTATAGTTAAGGAGTACTCTCAAAATGTAGGCGACATCAAAAAGATATTATATCATGTACTTCTTAATGAAACAACTACAAGTACAGAACCCCCGAGATCTAGAATCACATATACGCACACTTTGATGATGGTCCATCACCGGACTGTTTAGTAGCCTATGAGTCTTCTAGTTAGGTTAAATTAAATGTAATCGGATAGTGATTAAATGAACTATCCGATTAAAAGCAATCGGTTACTTTTTCTCTCTTCTTTAAACTGATATTTGCTGCGGAAGTGCGCTGTTTCTAGTTTAATATTATTATACAAAATACTATAAATACAACTTAACATAATCTATAAATATGAAACTATATCTATCCTCATATAAATTAGGCGATAAGACTGAATTTCTAAAATCACACATTGAAGAATATGGAAATAAAATAGCCTATATTGCAAATGCACTAGATTTTACAAATCCGAATATAGAAAGAAGAAATGAAACTATCTCATCAGATATCAAGAATTTAAGTGAAGTTGGATTTGATGTAGAAGTCTTAGATCTAAAAGATTATTTTAGTGACTTTAGTAACGGGGCCAGTAAAGGGGCCACTAAACTAAAATCCAAGCTCGCAGCTATTAGTGCTATCTGGGTATCAGGCGGTAATACTTTTATATTACGCCAAGCCATGAAACTAAGCGGTCTAGATGAAATTATTATTAATGACTTAAGCACACGTACAGACTTTCTTTATGCAGGCTATAGCGCAGGGATATGTGTCCTAAGTCCAGACCTTATTCACCTTCAAACTGTAGATAATCCAGATGAACGACCTTACAAAGAAAATACAGAAATAATCTGGGAAGGCTTAAATATTATAGATTTTGCTATTCTTCCGCATTACGACTCAGATCATCCAGAGTCTGCTGAAATTGATAAAGAAATAAAATTTTGCATAGAAAATAAAATTCTCTTTTTAGCCTTAAGAGACGGGGAAGTGATTATAAAAGATGAAGAAGAAAGCTAAACTAGATTTAATATAGCTTTTGCAAGTACATTTGCACCCTTTGCAATAGCCTCATCCGTTGTAAATTCCTTTGGATTATGGCTAAGTCCGTCTCTACATGGAATAAAGACTAAGAGTGCTGGAATTGCTTTTCCATTGGATTTTTTTTGCTGTGCCACTATTTGAACATCATGACCTGCGCCACTTGCCATTCTTTGAACCTTATAAGCTAAATCCTTTGCAGCTTGTTCTGTGATATCTTGTAAGTACGGATCCATTTCCTTGAGTGGATCTGAGCTACTTATTTTTTCGACTTCTACCTTAACTTTAAATTCTGAAGCTACTTTTTGAATTAAATTTAAAGCTTTTTCTGTATAACTTCCAAGAAATTCTTTGTTACTACTTCTTACATTAAAGTAAAAATAGGAATATGAGCAGATTGTTGTAAATCCAGTATTATAAACTTCTAAGTGCGATTCGTTATAAGTTTTATCGCTATTAATAACACCCACAGTTTGAACTAAATCATTATCTTGTTCTAAAGCATCTTTACAAATTTTATCTAATTCAATATGCATGTAGGCCATGGCAAGATTTGCATCTTGTCTATATTCTACTCCCATTGGAGTAGCTCCAGAATGAGAAGCCACACCTCTTACAGAAATTCTATAATTTACAGGACCTCTAATACTAGTGACGACACCAATATCATCCCCATCTCTTTCAAGTTTCGTAGCTTGCTCTATGTGCAATTCAAAGTGAGCTGCAATTCTGTCTACTTTCTCTTGAGGTATTGTTCTCTGCCCTTTTTCTATAACTTCTGGATTATATCCTTCTAAAATTATAGCTTCTCTTAAAGTCAGATTTCCAAATTTAGATTCAAGGGCCGTTGCTGGTAGAAGCCCAAAAGCAGCTTTACTACCTTTAAAAACTACCCCAAATGTACCAGACTCCTCACCTCTCCAAATAACTAATTCCAAACCTCTTTTCAATTCCCTACTACTTTTGGAAACAGCAATAAGAGCTTCAAGCCCTGCGATAATCCCAGCACCACCATCAAATAAGCCGCCATTAACTACAGTATCAAGATGTGAACCAATTTGAACGATCTCTTTTTCGTCCTCGCATCCATAAGAAAGAAAAAGATTTCCGACAGCGTCAGTACTAGCCTTAAAGCCATTTTGAATAGCAACATCTCTAATATAATTCATTGCTGCAGTTTCTTCTTTTGACCATGATGGCCTAGTAAATCCGTTTTCTAGTAACGGGCCTAAATTACCTATCTGAGATAGAGCATTAACATGTTTGGTAATTGACTCAGAAAGTATGTTCATCTTGATTGAAATTAGTTAGATAATGGGATTAATTCTATAGTTTTTATGAAAATTTACAATTAAAAATGATCTACTACACTCTACAAAACGGCGATAAAATCCCAGCACTAGGATTAGGAACTTGGAAATCAGCTCCTGGAGAAGTGGAACAAGCTGTTTTTTCGGCAATAGAAATGGGTTACAGACATATTGATTGTGCCTGGATATATGGCAATGAAAAAGAAATTGGATCTGCTATATCAAGATGTATTAAAAATGGCATTGTGAAAAGAGAAGAGCTCTGGATCACTTCAAAACTTTGGAATGAATTTCATCAACCCGAAGCAGTTGAAACAACATTAACCGAATCTTTAAAAAATCTTCAACTAGATTATCTTGATCTATACTTAATACATTGGCCAGTAGCGATAAAAAAAGGAGCTCCTCGTCCTTGGTCTGCCTCTGATTTTATACCACTTGAAGAGCTTCCTTTAATAAATACCTGGCGCGCAATGGAAGAACTCGTTGATGCTAAACTCGTCAAACATATTGGAGTCTCAAACTTTAGTATTGAAAAATTAAAAGGACTTAAAAGTGAAGCTAAATACCCCATCGCAACAAATCAAATTGAAGCTCATCCATACTTACAACAACCAAAAATGTTAAAGTACTGCAGAGAAAATAATATTTCTATCACTGGCTATTCCCCACTCGGATCTGGTGATCGACCTGAGTCCTTTAAGAAAAAAGATGAGCCTAGCCTGCTCCTTGACCCTGTTTTACTAGATATAGCAAATAGTCATAAAACAAGTGTGGCACAGATAATTTTAACTTGGTCTATACAGCGTGGCACTATAGTAATTCCAAAATCAGTAAACCTAATTCGCATGAAAGAAAATCTTGAGTCTACTTCTCTACTACTTTCAAAAGAAGAAATGATGAGTATATCTAAACTAGATAAGAATCGAAGATTTTTTGATGGAAAGGTATGGGCGGTCAAGGGCGGGCCTTATACTATAAGTGAACTTTGGAATTGAAATTTATTAAAGTAAATTTACTTTATTTCCAATGTTTTAATTCTTAGCTTATTCGCTAAATTTAACATTTTTTCGTCAATCGAAAACAAGATAGCTTTACTATAGATAGTATCAGCTAAAATAAATAAATCAGGCAATCCACCAATTAGTCCGGAACTTTTTGCTTTAAATAATATTTTTTCATATTCTAGAACTGATCTAAATTTTTCTATCGGTATTAGAGAATTTAAAATCCGCTCAAGTTGAGATAATTCTTTACGTCTAACACCTGCTAATAATTCCAATCTAACTACTGGCGATAACAAGACTTGATTATTTAAAATCAGAATAGAAAGAGTATCATCTTTACCACCTCTTAAATAATCTATAAAAACAGAGGTATCTACCAATACTAAATCTTTCATCATTAAAATCTTATTAAATGATTATTTTCTACAATCTAATTCTTTGCCTAGTCTGATCTAAGTCTAGATTAATTTTAATTTTACCTTTTAACTTAATTATTTCACTTCTTTCATGCTGAGCAATTAACTCTTTAAGCCCCGCGATAAGAGCATCTGTCTGATTTAACTCACTTATACTACAAGCCTTTTTAAGGAGACTTTCGGGAATATTTGTAGAGATTTTTTTTAACTTTGTTTTCATATATAAAATATAAATGATTTGTATAGAAGTATATCAGATTTTATATATACTAGATACAATTTAATTTTACGCACTGTTTAATTTAGCAAAGTCTGGGCGGTGAAGAACAGGCCTTATAAAACTAAGGGGCCTTAGGCTTAAGCTTGATCTATTAATTATTGATAATAGTTAATAGCTTGATAGAGTAGAAATAAAATAAAACGGTACTAAAAATGGTTCAAATACTTAATATTATAACAATTCTTTTTACTATTTTTACTATTCCAAGTCTTTCTTATGCAGATCAAAAAAAGATTAAAGTTCTAGCCATACTTCCTCTCTCCGGAGAAATGGCGGCTTTAGGAGATTCTGGAAAAAGTGGAATGTTACTTGCCCTTGAAAAATCTCCTAATGTAGATTTACAATTTGAAGATGACTCTGGGGCGCCAAAAAACACTGTTTCAGCCTTACAAAAACACCTCGCTACTGAAATGCCTTCCATTGTAATAACTGCTAGCTCAGGAACATCAAAAGCGATTGCACCAATTCTTGAAAATAAAAAAATACCGCTTATCGCAATCGCAACAGATGAAGAAATTAGTAAAAACAAAAAATATGCTGTTAACTTTTGGGTGACGCCTGATGAAGAAGCAAGATTATTAATTAAAGAGTCTTTGAGAAGAGGATATAAAAACATTGCTCTGTTTACTACAATTCACCCCGGCACAATGTCTATAAAAAGAAAGTTTACAGAGGCAAATAACGGTAGCCTTAATGTAATCGTTGATGAAGAAATAGCGCCTGATCTGAAAGACTTTAGATCCATAATTACTAAATTTAAATCTCAAACTAAAAACAATAAAATAGATGCGATTTTTACTAATCTATTCTTCGGTCAAATAGGACTTTTTTCTAAACAACTCAGGGAACTAGGAGTAAAACAAGATCTATTTGCCATTGAACTCTTTGAAGACGAGAACGAAGTTAAAGCTTCAAACAGTGCCCTAATAGATCAGTGGTACATTCAAGCAGATGATGCAAGTGGTGAATTTTTAAAAACCTACTCGGAAAAATTTCCTAAGTCTACTTCCTTTGGTGCTGCAAATGGATATGATGCAGTGATGTTAATTAATAAAGCAATTTCAGAGGGTAAATCTAGTTCAGAAGATCTAAATAATTTTATTCATAGTGTAAAAGATTTTAACGGCGCGATTGGAGTTTTCTCTTCTACTAATGATAATAGATTTACACTACCAGCAGCCGTAAAAGTTGTTACTAAGGACGGATTTAAACGTTTGGAATAAACTTACCTTAACTTCCAAGCAGAAACTAGCAAAGAAGAAATTATCAAAACCCCACCTATAGGAGTTATCGCGCCCAGGATAGGCAAATTTAAAAGTACTAACAGATATAAAGTTCCTGAAAATATTAGAATCCCAAAAAATAAAATGTTCTTTATATAATTCGGTAATAAAACTTCTTCTGCAAAATAAAGTAATACTATCGACATTGTAATTTGATAAAAGACTGCTGTCTTGAAGACCTCAAGTCTTTCAGCCGTAATAATGTCCTTAAGACCATGTGCACCGAAAGCACCTGCTATTACTCCGAGAGCGATGAGAAGACATGCTATAGATTTTATCTTTTTATTTTGCATTGTATTATAAATGAAGAAATAGATGGGACAAACATATTAAAGCTTCGAGGTTTATAACATCACCTCGAAGCTTTATAAACTCTTTAATACTTAGTCCTAGCCTCTGAGAATCTTCAAACTTGCAGCAAGTTCTTCTTTAACATCACGTTTGGCGTCTCTAATGTATTCAAGACCGATGTAGCCTTGATAATCTATCTGCTTCAAGACACGAAGAACTTTAGTATAATCTACCAATTGTCCCTTAGTATCAAGAGATCTTCGGTTAGGTAACTTCGGCATTACACCGGCGACATGAACGTGACCAATAAGTCTGGCATAACGACGTATTAAGCCTTCAACGCCATCATACAAGCGTGCAACATGATATACATCAAAGAGTAACTTACAATTAAAGCTATCTACGGTATTCACGGCATCTGCAACCCAGTGAATATCGTGACCTCGATAACCTGTGTGTCCTTCCATACAGTCAGGATGAGTTCCTTTGTTATTAAGATGCTCAAGCAATATATTAACGTTATATTCCTTGGCAAAGTCTGCAATTTCATTAAGTCCATCAGTCAATCTAGAGAAATCAGATTCATCCTCTTTTTCTACTAAACCAGTAAAGACAATTATAGACTCTCCACTATGAGCCTTCTTAATAGCAGACTTATAAGCTACTTTGACCCCTGCAAGCTCTATTTCATTACGACTGCACAAGCCCACCCGATATGCAGGTACATTACCCGGTAATGCCGGAAGATGAACAGGTGTTTGCATTCCAAACTGCCAGGCTTCATTTAAAGCCTCTGGAGGTAAAAGCTCTACGGCGCAATTATTCTCTTCTGCTAGTTTTAAAATTCCCAGCGTATCTAAAAGCGCATCAGGAGCACCAGTATGACGATAACACCAATCACACAAACTAACTTTTGGTTGCCAAGACATTGAATTTTCTCCTTTGAAAAACGTAGAAATATTACAACGAAGTTGCTGTAATATACAAAACCTTCTAGTCCCATCTACACAAGGACTAGCTATCTGTTGCTAATATAATTGTCAATATTTGTTCAATTTATTTTTTAATCACTTTTAATAACAAATCAAAGTACTTATCTGAATGTAATAATTCTAGCTCGTAAAAAGATGCGGTCGCTGCTATTAAAATATCTACACAAGGAATAGTTAATCCCTTTCTACGTAAGTAAGAGCCGGCCTTGCTAAAGCTGGGATGACAACCGACTACTAATCATACTTTAATAATTTTTCGCAATTTTAATAACTGATCTTTAGTTATTAATCCTTCAAATGTCCCATTATATTTACTAAGCTTTTCTAGTTTATGCTTTTGGTTAAATTCTTTTATTGCCTCTAGTATTGCTTCTTTTTTCTTGTTCGACTTAGAATTAGTAACTAATTCTCTAAGCACCTGATCAGGGATATCAATTGTTGTTTTCATCTTATTTTTTAATCATAGAGTAAAATTGAATTCAAGAAGATTTTATCATATTATCCATAAATTGCAGATAATATGGACACTTAGCATTAAGATAATTGACTTTCTGGCACTAATATAATTATATAAAAAAGCCCTATCAGTTCTTTCACAATTTAATCTTAGTAGAATTTAATTATTTTCTTTGTTCGTCTATTGAGAATTCATTTTCATGAGTTTTTACATGACGGACAAGGTTTTTTTTCGTTTTATGTAGCGAATACCTTTTTCTGTAACTAAGGCTTTTAGCTTTTTTAAGATTGGATCTGAAAATGAAAGACTTCGCAATCATTGGTGTTGGTGCTATCGGCGGCCTTCATTTGGATAGTGCTATTCGAATGTTTAAGGCAGGGATATTAGATAGGATATTTGTCGTAAGTACTAATCAAAAATTAAAAGGCGGTGACCTAAGAGGTAGGCCACAGTCTAATAATTTCAATATTACTGTTCCTGACGCAATTGAACCAGATGTTCTTAGAGATATTAAATTCTTTGATACTATTGAAGAGTTAATAGCTAACGGAGAATTTACAAATGCAATCATTTCCTCTCCGACTTCAACGCATTTTAACTATGCTTCAAGACTTGCAATTCATAGTAAAAATGTTTTGATTGAGAAACCAGCTTGTTTTTCATTAAACGAAGCCATCACACTTCGTCGAATAGCAAGTTCAAATAAAATCGCAGTAGCACACGAAGTGCCATATTTCGATGAGTATTATGCGCTGACTCAAGCTCACGCGAATGGAGACTTTAAGAACATGAAGTTACTAAAACTTTCTCGCCATGTTTTCTTGCAAACTCAAATTAACGATCCAAAGCAGTCTGGGTTATATATCTCTGCATTTGTTGATCTGGTGGTACACGATTTACATTTTATACTTTCACTAGGCTACTGCCCGATTTCTGTGAAAATTATTTATGTCGATCGTCATCCTAATGATGAAAACTTTATTTCTCGAGTAAGGTTTCAGTTACTGTTGGAAGAAAATCCATTGATTGAAATTGATGCCGGAGCTATAGATATGGAAGAACCTTTCAAAGCTGGATTTGAAGCATTTAGTTCAGTTGATAGACTTAGAGAATTTAGTGAACGCATAGAATCCGGTGCTATTCACTACAGTGAATCTGATACTAAAACGCCCTTGCAAGAAGCTTTCAAACAACCTGCAATTACAGGATTCACTCCAATTTGTGATTTTATTACAAGAGAACAATTGCGGTTCTTAAGTTATGTAGAGGGATCAACAGACTCTGGACCGCTAGATTTGAGACTTGGAGTAGCAGCGATAGAACTTGCTTTAAAAATTCAAAATCTAGCGCGAGACAAAAGTAGACTCGGAATAGTAACTCCTATAGCTGACATAAACTAGATTCGCTCTCTAATGGTTTTGTTCAAAAATTCAAGCCTAAGTTACGTCACTTAGGCTTTTTCTTCATGTGTATAAAACAGGAAGCACAGAAGGATAGAAGATGTTTCCATTAGCCCATATCTAGCACTAGACATTTCCAGTGCTAATAAAAAACTCTTTTACAAAAATTCACTTCCTAAAATTCACTTCCTTCGAAGTTCGAATTTTTGCCTTTCTAGTATCTTATAAAAAATCAAAATAGATATCCACATCACAGAAGATAAACAAACTTCAAATACAAAAACTTGTTTCTGCATTTCTGTTCTTTCAATGTTTAAAATTAGATACAAAAAAAAGAAAGAGAATATCGCGAAAGGCAAAGCTAATAACATCTCAATAGCTATCCTTATCTCGCTCCAGTCTATGTCTTTGTTAGACAATCTTAGTTGTTTGATCAAACCAATTGTACCATATCCACTAACAAATAAAGTGAACAAAGCAAAAAGAAAGAGAACGGGCAAGAAAAAAACTACTAGACCATGTAAAGTAAACATTTTTAACGTCTCCTCAAAAAACCCTCTGAAACATCTTCCCACAACTAAAATTGTAAGAAAATATTATTCTTCTACCCAAAATCTATAATTAAGTACTATATAAGTTAAAAAAGAGCAGTAGGCAAAAGCTATACTGCTCTATACATTCAGTGATGGGAACTTAAACCTTCACCTATTTTGACAATATGTTGCTCCAGCTTAGTCGCTGTCTCTACAATATAATCAAAATATTTTTTATCTTTGACAAATGAGAGAAGTTCATTCCATTGTTCTTCCGTAATCTCAGGTAAATCTTCTGATTCGTCACCATTAGAGGCGACTCTTTGAAGATAAGCCAAAACAGGAAGTAAAGAAGAAATATGAACCAACTCTTGATTTACAAGCCTAACAAGCTCTTTCGGACCATCAAAATTGAGATACTCTCTCTTCAAATCGGATACAAAATTATGGTCACGTTCAAATTCCTGACAAGCATTTTCAACTACCGAAAGATCTGTATTCAATCGAAGAATTTCTTTATCCTTTTCCTTGATTGTTGCTCTTTCTAAGTTCAAATCCTCAGTTTTCGATCTAAGTTTCCAGCGTAAATCGATAACGCTATTTTTTTCGACTTCTAACTGAGTCTGAACTTCAGCTAATGTCGCTTGAAGCTGATTAAAACTATTTTGAAGCTTACTCAAAGCATCAGCTTTCTTTTTTAAATCCTGCTTACCTTCCTCTAAGCGCTCATTTCTGTGAGTGATCACTCCTTCAAGTTTTTTTACTTCTGATTGAAGACAAGTAACAGAGGAAATTAACTTACCCTCTCTTTCAAGAGTAGCTTTCAAGTCCGCTTCCAGTTTTGCTAAATCTGCTATTAAGCCGTTTTCAGAAGCTTGCATACTTCTCATTTCTTTACTCTTAAGCTGAGCTAAAAGTACTACTTTTTCTTCTTCTTTAGTCTTGATATCAGCAGTCAAAGTAATAACTCTACTTTGTAACTCCTTGATCTGCTCATCCCGACTTATAAGTAGCCTAGCTTTTTCATCAAAAGATCTGCTTTTTTGCACAGAAATTTCTCGAGCTGTTTCAACTTGTCTTTTAGCTGAATCCAGCTCCGCACTTAATTTTGCAAGCTGATTTCTCAATTCATCTTCAACTTGAGAATCTTTCGGCTGCGCTGCGATCGAGACGAGTTGACCATGTTCATCCAATAACTCCTCATATCTAGCTTGCGCCATGAGTTGTTCTTTAAGCAAATTTGCTATCTTTGCCTCCCTCGATTCAAGTTTAGCATTTAAGTCACTCAAACTTAACTCATGAGTTTTTGCATTCTGCTCTATTGTCTGCTCTGAGGCAGATAATTTCTCATTCGCTAATTTAAGTTCTGTTTTCTGCTTTGAAACTGTCACTTCAAGTTCGCGAATTTTCAACTGAGCAGTTCCCTGATCTTCTTTCAGAGTTTTAATCTGACTTGTAAGATTATCCTGCGCACTCAAAGCTTCTTCATACTTAGAAGTACATTGTGCAAGTTCTGAAGCAAGTTGTTCAAGTTCTAAATTGGAAACTTGTTTTTTATCTTTTCCCTTAGAAGTTTTACTCGGCTTCTTAGTAAGATCAGCTATTCTTCTTTCTAAGCGAATAATTGTTTGCGTCTTATTCCTTTCATCAGGCTGGTCATACCACTGCAAAAAACGTATGAGCAGCACCAGCAAAACGAAAGGCCATAGAATACTAAAAATGCTAAAGAAGTTTTCAAGTCCGTAGCAAAAATAGTAAAAGCCCAAAAAAATCGCTGTAATGGCTATAACCGCCAGCGCAAAAACTACCAGCTCTTCTTTTAGAAGCTGATAAGCTCTTGTAAAAACCTTGTTGTTTCCCATCTAACCATTCCTTGTTTTCAAACCAATAAAAAACAAATAAAAACAATTCCGAACGATATCGTGATTATTTACATGCGTCAATTATTTGATATCTTTCGATAACTTACAGTGGCTTGAGGTAGGGATATTGGCTTAAGAATTATTATCTTTACTTTACTTTTATCGTAAGTGAGTTAACTTAACTTTATAATATGGGTAATTCGTTCCCCGTGCTTTAAGATAAAGCTCGGATTATTTTTAGGTTTTTGAAAGGTTCAAAATGGCACCTAGACAATTTTTTCTTACAATTAATTTGTTTGAAGTTTGGTCAAAAGAGTTATCAAGAAGACAAAAGTTAGAATCTAGCGACGAGTTGTATATGAGCTCTATAACAGCTTCTAGAGCCCGTTTAAGTTTTTATCATTTTCTTTGTCAGTTAGCTGAAGACAACCAAATAGTTATTGAAAACGAAAAACTATTATGGAGAAAATCAGCTGGTAAAGTAAATAAAAATCTTACACCTGAAGATTTTTTGTCTAAAAAACTAGATTATAACATAGAAGATTCAAAGACATACTTTGAAGAAATTCTTAGAAAATCTTCTCAAAGAGTTAAGAGTCTTCCGCTTTCTACTTTTTCTAGTTATGTAAGAAATAGTCTCGTATTTTTAACTAAAGAAAAGTATGTAAACTTCCCTGGTGAAACTTTTCCAATACTTTCAACTTCGGAGAAGACACACAGAAGTAGTTCACGAGTACTCTGTCCTATTATAGAATCTTATTTGCTTGGTATTGGTGATCCTAAAATTATTGCAATTAACCGATCATATTTAAGAACCTTTGAGGATGCTGCTCTAAATTACTTGGGTTTAAATGAAATTGACCAAGATGCAGAAATATCTGCTTTTGAAAAAGCTTTAAATGGTTATTTCAGATTAACTACTCCACAGTCTGTTCAGCCTACTACAGTTACGGAACTAATCTGTCTTCGTCCAGATCTTGCAGTAGACAAGTTGAATCTTACTATTCTATCTAAAAAAAATACTAAAGTACTTTTCTCTTCACTAAGTTTCTTTATTGGAAGTATAGTAAATGCTGAGTACTCTATGTTTGATTGGCTCGAAATAATTAATCCAAGAAGCGGTCGCACTACAAAGTGCCAGTTAGATATTGTGAAAGATTATCTCTCGAAAAAAGGAGTGAGTAGCTTATCTCAAAAGACTAGATATTACTGGTTAAGTTTCATTCTTGATTATGTGGAAAAGCAACTACCTCCACCTATTAATCATCAGGATAGATTAGAAAGAAGGGTTTTCCTCGAGTTTATGAAAGATACAACAGGGGTTAAAGCATCAAAGCAGGAAAAAAAGCGTTCTGTCACGTATGCTCTTGTAACTAAAAGAGAAGAATTCGAAAGAAAATTTTCTTTAGATGACGTACCCGAGTCTGTTAAATCAGAAGTAGTTTCTGAAACCAGAAATTTCTTTTTATTTCTCTCTGAGCAGCCTTATTCTCAAAATATTCCGACAAAAAAGAAAAGAGTAAAGAAAGGAAAGTAAAATACATACTTTAGGAGCTTTTAAAATAGGTTTCTCACGAGGCGCAATGTTCTTTCATGCGCCTCTTTTTATTAAAAAAGATTAAGTCTTTTAGTGCATTAGCTAAAGTTTAATAATTTCCTAAAAATATACTACAAAACCAACTCCTGACATCTTTACTATTTATCTTAAAACATATTATAAATCCTGAATACAGAGGTTTTTACGAAAGGAACTTAAAATGGGTAGTAGTGATTGTAGTAATAGTAGTGAGTTGATTAAGTCACTCAAAGACGCTGGCGTGATGTACCTGGCAATAAATCCTGATGGTTGGTTGATACCTTCTACTGAATGCATCTACAGCATAGTAGCAAAACAAGTGCTTGCTATCTTAAATACAAAAATAAAAGAGAGCGTTCAGAATATTAGAATTTTTGAACCTACAGAATCAGAAATATCTAATGTGATACTTGATGAAGGAGTTCTTTGTAGCGATTGGGCAAATAGACTTTCAGAAGTTTTTACACAGACAAATGATGTGCTTGAACAAATTATAATATCTAAAAAAATTTCTACTTTGACTGCACAGGTCATTAAAGAAAATACTAGAAACTATAATTTATGTCTTTCTCCTCCATCTGATGCATTAGAGTTTTTAAAAGAAGCTTCAAAGAACTTTATTTTAATTGCCACACCTAGTGTACCTAGAGAACTTTGTAAGATGTTACTTGAACATCTAGATTTTAAAAAATATTTTAATTCTATTCGTGGGATTGAGATATCTATCTTTAAAGGATTTATAGTAGAAAATGGTGAGGATAAAGTACAAATCTTTTATTGTCCTAAAAATTCTAGTGATTACTGGCAAATAGCACTTGCAGAAGTTACAACAGAAACGAATCTGCATCATACTGCGATAATGGACACTAGTAGTGCTAGTTTTCAATTACTTGATGACCATGAAAATAAGATTGGAGCATTCATCACTCTCGATCCAAGAATCACAAGTTGTACTAGCTTAAAAATTCCTACTGGAGTTAATTGTTGGGGCTTGACGCTTGATAGATCTTTCTTGTTTAAACAACTACACTAGCTTCTACACTTCAAAAAGGTTCAAGGGCAGTGAAATTCACTGCCTCTTTTTTACTCTATCTATCTAATTTCTAAATTCAACACCTGACCAGCTATTACTTCAAATTCTGTTGTTTTCTGAGTTTCACCATATTCAGCTTGAACGCTATATTTTCCTGCTGCTAATTTAAATTCACAGACATTATTTGAATAACAACTAGCTACATTTTCTGGGTTGCCTATATTATTTTTCGACGCTCTCATGATGAGTGCTTTCTTTATTTTAACTTTAGCTCCTGCTGCATCAAAAACACCTAACTTTACTACCCCTACATCTAAAACAAAAGCCTTATCAACTTGCTGACCAACTCCGATTTCTACCTGCTCAGTCACTTCAGATTCTCCAAACTTAACTGAAACATTATATTTACCAGCATTAACCACGAAGCTACACTTATCATTGTTGTAACAAGAGGATATATTAATTTCTTTACCAAAAGCATTCTCAGCTGGCTTAGTAACATCTACTTTAGTCATTTTTATTGGAGTGCCGCCTTGATTCATTGATGCCATAACATTAAGTACACCTGCTTTTAAATTCATTTGAACTTCTTGCTTCTGAGCAGCTTCAACAGTGATATCTTGTGTTACCGTTGCTTCACCTTTTGTTACCTCAACTTTATAATTACCAACTGGTATAAAAACGTCACATATTTCTGTATTATAACAATTTGCTTTTACCTTACTCTGATCAAAAGCTGTCGCAGACTTTGAATTAAAACTTACTTTATTCATTTTAGTACGAGTCGCACCATCTGCTGGAATCGCCACTAAACTAACCATACCAGCATTAAGATTAACCCAAACATTATTTGCAATATCTGCTTTTACATCGACATCAACACTTGCTTCAGCATCACCTTTAGTAGCTGTTACTCTATAACTTCCAGTAGGTACAACAAATGAACAATGACTTTTTTCTGAAAAACAGTCTGCGACTTTTGTAGGCTGATCAAAAGCACTTGCTGGTTTATTTGCAACAACTACTTTATTAAATGGTACAGATTCAGATCCTTCACTAAGTGTTACAGCGACATGTAATCCGGCTTTAGTACTAATAACCTTTGAAGTTTTCTCTACTACAGGAGTAGTCACGACAACTGCCTCATTCTGAACTGGAGCAACTGCAGTGACTTCTTTAGTCACAACGGATGCTGTCTTAGGTGACTCATATTCCTTAATCCCCTGTATACCGGAATAAGCCAGATTGACTCTATGCATACTGCCATCAGCAGGCAGATTTGAAGTATAATAGATATTATACTGTCCAGTAATTTCTTTACCGATTTGTTTATATATTCCAGCTAACTGCTCAGGGCTGATTGCGTCAAAGTACTTTCCACCTGTACCATTTGCAATTTTTTCTAAATTTTTAACATCTTTCTCAGGCCCTAAACCTATAGTGAATACTGGTACATTTATTGTTTTGGCTAAAGTTAAAGCTTCATCTAATGAATGTTTACTTAATTGCTTACCAGTACCATCATCATCAACCCCATCAGTAAGAAGTATTACTGACTTCCTACCACTTCTATCTTTTAACGCTGCGATAGACTGATAGATAGCATCAAATAAAGCTGTGTCCCCTCGTGCAACAGTCTGATTAATCGCCTGCTTAGCCTGCTCTTTATTTCCATCAGCACTTAAAGTTTTAACTTCTCTAGAAAAAGAAATAACATCAAACTTGTCACCAGCATTTAGTGAATCTAAAAAATTCGCTGCAGCAGCTTGCACTTGTGGCAATGCTTTCTTTATAGACCCGCTAGTATCAATAGTTACTACTGCATTAAGTGCAGATAACTGAGCTTGTACAGTTAAAGGTTCTTGATCAACTTCATCTTCTCTAACTCTGAAATCAGCTGCGACTAGCCCTTCAACTGGTACACCCTCTTTAAGTACTGTTGCAAAAACAGTAACCTTAGGAAAAGCAGAGGTATCAACCTGATTAATCCTAACCTCAGATCCTGTAGTAGCATCAACTCGAGGAGCTTGTTGTACTGCTTGTGATTCAGTTTGAGCGTATGCAGTACTATTAATACTAGCAAAAATTAAAAGTGATCTAACTAATTTGTTCATTTTGTACCAAGTGAGGGGCGTAAATTCTAGGCTTTTTATAGCTTAGTGGGGAGAATCTGAAAAGAGAGATATTTATGGTAACGCCGCCATACCTTTACTAATCGAACCGAAGACCTTTATTCATTTCCGCGGGACTCTTCCATTCAATACCAAATTGTTCTTTAAGTATTCTTTTTTTCGTTTTCCAAAACAAATGGCAAAAGCCTCTATTGATCTCGACTTTCTGCTCCTCGAGCTCAATGTTAGCTAATTTCTCCGCTTCTGCAATTAAGGGAGCTATTAATGGATCGTTTTCAATTGGATCTATTTCCATTGAGACCTTATCCTATTTGAAATTAATAATATCTAGCATTTGATCCACTTTAGCAGCAAAGATAAAATCACTTTCACTCAAGTTATCTATGTTATGAGTATACTGTTTTACATTCGCATAGCCCGAAGCAAGTTCTAAATGTTGGAACAGCCTTGCTTACGCCGATTTATAATTTCAATCAGTACTGGATCTTTAGACGCGAGTAAAGACTTTTCCAACGAAACTCTAGGGTTTCCGACCGATTCCGATGCGCCTCGCGACAACAATAATTTAACGACGTCGTTCGCCTGATGTTTTGCGGCTAACGTAAGTGCTGTTTCGGAAATAGAAGACTCGTGTCCATAAAAGAGTAAGTCGATAGCAGCACCAGCATCGAGTAAAAGCGTCGCGTCGACCAAATCATTTTTCTCTGCTGCCAGCATCAATGCAGTACGGCCACTGCGATCGCGCAGATTCAGCTCTGGGGAGTAACGTAAGATCGCTCGCAAGTGATCAGTTTTCCCTTCGCGGACTGCAATATGCACAATATTCTCGCAACTTTGGTTTCTCAAACTGACTAAATGTGCTCCGTCTTTCTCGAGAGACTCGATAAGTTCTGTCAGCTCGACACCTATCAATCGCTCAAATTCGCTATTTGATGAGCTTATCCCTTTCGACGAGTCTATCCTTGAGTTTATCATTGCCGCAAATTTTGTAAGATGCGCTGCAATATCTTTGCTAGAAGGATTAGGACCGAGGTTGTCAGCAAATTCCATTATGTTGAATACCTTGCCATCCGCGTCGAGACAGAGACGGCTACTATCTCTTATCATGCTAATATTACCTTGTAATCCATTTTCGCTTTTCGTTAGCGAAGAGAGCTCATACATCACACGGCGACCCTCGTTCGGTGACGCCGCAAGAATTGCTCGATTAACTTCGGACTCACCACCTGGTAATCTTTTTGTCAATGTGAAATTTGCTTTTAGCATTGACAACGCCGCTGGCTTCTCGACCGCCACACGAGCGAGTGCGTATAACCCAGTTCTTAGCCTGGTCACCTCTTGGCAACATCGCAGTTCGTCTCCATTTAGTACACGTTGTACATACTGCATGCTACGATCAGAAGGGGGATCAATTTTCATTAACGCAGTCACAAGAGACGGAATCAACTGTTCGTTATCGCAACGCTGTACCTCATTGCGCGCAAGAAGTGATAAGAGGCGCAGCTCAAACTCGACTGGCAGCCGCTCAACCTCTTCCAGTGAGCGTGCTGCAACCACTGGCAAGACACCATTTTCTGTTTCACTTAATAATGCTTCCGCTCCTAGAAGACCGAGGCCGGGCAGGCTCTGTAGGAAGGCTGTGCTACTAGTAAAGCAACCCTCACGTCGGGCTTCATTAAGGAATGCTTTTGTCCGATCGCTCCACCCCGAGTCGAGATCAGAACGAAGCCGTTCAGCCGAAAACGCTATCGCTGCAACCCAAAGGGAGTTATCTTTCTCAATTGACATGAGTAGCTTTCGGGAACTCTCGTCATCCATTCGCGCGAGTATGTGTACCGCAAATTCACGAATC
Source organism: Pseudomonadota bacterium (assembly GCA_027487795.1). Lineage (GTDB taxonomy): Bacteria > Bdellovibrionota_C > UBA2361 > SZUA-149 > DAOLCO01 > JAIYCX01. Next base: position 227,399 of record JAIYCX010000028.1, read on the forward strand.
GCGGGCTCACTCGAATTCAGCAAGTCCTTAAGCTTATCAAGTAACATCGGATCTGAGGTGTCGAGACTTTGAATGATTTTTTTGAGTCGGCCACTTATTTCAGTCAACCGACCATCGCAGTTATTGGATAGCGGTGGAGTTACATCAGGCCAGCAGGTTCTTTCTAGTTGTGCTCCGGTGCCAGAGATTGATCGGTAGCACCGCTCAGCTGCGGCGTGTCTCTTTTTCTCCCATTCTGCTGTATTAGGCGGTATTAAAACCATCTTTCGCGCAAGAAGCGGCAACGACTCAGTTAATCCTCGCCCGAATTGAGTCAATGTATCAACGCGCTTATTATTTCCGATTAGGTCAAAGGGATCCCACGCTTCTAGCATCACTTGAACGAGATGGCTAAACGCCGACTTATCCTTTGCTACCGTTATTGCCTTATTCAACGTTAGTGCACCGTCAGGTAAACGGGCAAGTGGTTCGAGCCAGCTCAGAGCTTCGGAAGGCGGTAATAAATTGGGGGCGGCGATCAGCGCAGCCGATCGTTGTTCCTCCCCCTTGGGCGATGCAAGAATCTTTCTAATTCGATCGACCGCCTGTGGATAGGATCGTGGTGAGTGCGACAAAATTATAAGATATCCGATCTCTTGAACTCCTGAAGAAACTGAAATCTGCTCTGCAAAGAGTTCAAATGAATCGACTGGTACCTGCTCCAATACGTCGATAAAGTTTATGGCACTGGACATTTGAAGCTTGTCAAGTTCGGCTTTGACGATATTCGCCGGTAATTCCTTAGCCTGTTTCAACAGCCGTGCCGCCTCCCCGCCGTTAAAATTACCCTTTGCTACCTGAGTAAGGAGAGGGCCTACGAGCCGCGCATCGAGTGGATTTAGGTCGGCTGCAATTCCGAGCGCACAATATGACGCGTTTGTCACAGGGGGCGGTCCCGCTCTGTCGGGATCAAACACCTGAGAGAGTATTTTAACAAGTTCATCTCGTTGCGAAGTATTAAGTTTTGCAATCTCTTCTTCATACTTTTTGCAATCTTCGTCGCCTCCAAGCCCACCAGATGTTTCAAATAACTTCTTAACGGCCGGATCGATTAGGACAGAGGTACTTACTTCATGGCGCCCCACTGCCACAAATGATCCGCCTTTAGGCCTGTCGACTGGCTTGTAACTTAAAACTCCCAGTATTAACAATAAACTAACAACTAGAATTATTATTTTCTTTCTTCTCGACGCTTTAATTTCATTCATTTTTTCGAGAAGCTCATGCATCTTCTCTGGAGAATTATCTATTCCAAAAATTAAATAAAGCGCAACTCCTAAAATGCAAATAACAGGAATAATAATTGTTAGAGGCTGTAACATTTTGCTTATTCAAAAATAATAAAAGCTTTAATTAATAGGCGGCGAATACAAAAGGCCTGCAATAAATACGCTTGTTACTAATATTAAACCAAAGATACTTTTAAGAAAGAGTGTTCTGTCTCCGTTAACGCCTAAATGTTTTTTTACTCCATAAAAAAGTAATGACCAAAAAAAGATATTAAAAAAAAGAAATAGTACGGACTCTCCTCCCTTTACACTTCCAACGCTCCAATAACTTCTTGAAATTATAAAAGGGCTTAATGGAAATTGGAAAATAGTAGCTACGTAGTCGTATGCACCAATATCATTTGAGACCATGCGGCGCGAGACTACCATCATATTTATGGCCTGAAACAATAGGAACCCTAGAGAGACAAGAATATATAGTTCTTTTTTTGAATCTAATTTTTGTGTAATCTGACGCTCTAAGATTTTGTGCGGTTTAATTTTGTAAAAATAGAACAAAACTTTAGAGGCCGCCCTGCTAATTATCGGCGGCATGGCTTCGTGTTTCTGCATAAAAGAAAAGACTAACCCCATGAATAAACCATTTAAAATAAACACCCATGGCGGCACCAGTGGCAAAGCAGACAAACCAAGCAAGTTATGTTGATAAAGATAAATTGGTCCAAATGGCAGAGAGACAAACCACGCCAGTGGAATAAAGCTCATGAATACATAAAGTATAGCTAGGGATCTAGGAAATACTGTTTGCACAATAGTGGAGAAAACAAAAAATAAAATCAAAAACAACAGTCCTATCGCTAAATTTAAAGCATAATAGGTAGTTCCAAAAAGTACTATTTTTTGTCCGAATTTGAGAGAATTTAGATCTTGAATTTGGCTTTCTTCCATATTGATTATTTTCGACTAAACAATAGCCATTCTTTAAATAAATCTTGATTATTCACACTAAAATTTCAATATAAATATAAATTCAAGATTTATTTAAAATATAACGATAATAAGCTGAAGGTTCTGATAATATATGTCATATATAATTCCGCTATTAATTTACTTTTCCCCTACTATTGTAGCTGCCTATAGGTATCATCCATCCTTTAAAAAAGTTTTTGCGGCCAATATTTTCATTGGCTGGACAGGAATAGCTTGGTTTATTTGTTTGTCTTACGCAATGAGCGATCTATCAGTTGAAGAGGATAAGCCTAAATTAGAAAAAGGATCTGCTTTTTTGGAATTTGCTAATTCTGAATCGATTGAGATTAAAACCTTAGCTGAAAGAGGTCTATCCTTAGAAAATAATTTAAATAGAAGAGAGCAAGATATTTCTTCAATTATTTCAGCAAAATATGTTTCTACGGAATTGACAGCTTCTCGTTTCTCGTCCACTGCATGGTCTGTAATTGAATCAGCAAGAATGAGACTTGGCTTGACAGTTTCTCTGCTTCAAGGATTACGAGCTTTATCTGAAACAAACATTCATCATAATGAGAATTTCCAATTACAAATTGAAAAGGCAAACAATTATCTTGATGACTGTCAAACCGCGATCGAAAAATTAGCTAATTTTATAGCAACAATATCTCAAACAAGTATTCAATCTGGTATGCCAGCTACATCTATTGAAATCGCTTTAGAAGATCTGATCGAAACAACTAAAAGAATCTCAGTTAAAGTTAATCCCACAAACGAAGCTTCTTAAATTAAGCTCTCTGGAAGTTCCTTAACTTCTCTTTCTACCATAAGCTTACTTTGACTAGTCATATTTTCCATTTTATCTATACTTTCTTTAAGTAGAGGTAATGAATCAATCCTAAACTTTGAAATGTCGTCAATCGCTATTCGTATATCGTCAAAAGCCGACTTAAGTTTATCGATATCAAGTACTTCCCTTGATGCTTGTTTTTGTATTTCGACTCCTTGATTCTTAAGGTTTTTAGCAGTATTTGCAATTAAGTCAGAAGTAGTATTTTTCAAAGCATCAACTTTTTCTAAAACGATCTTTTGATCCTCTAAGGCCATTGCTACGGTTACAGCAACTCCTAATGCGTAAACTGTAACACTTAAGGCCCTGTCTACGCCTCGTATTAATTCTTTGTTATTCTTTTTTATTAGATCCATCGCCAATATGCCCTGGTGATTTACTGCTAGCTGCTGTTGGAGATCTAAAATTCTTTGTCGCAAGGGGTATTGAAAGTTTTCCTGGATTACTAATGCTTGTTCATTTGTAAATTCTGAATTTTCAATCTTAGCTACCAACCCCTTATCAACTAACATTGCAAGTGATATAGAATTTTCTAAATTCTCACTTAGATTTCTAAGGACATCCTGATCTTCGCTCAGTATCTCGTCATCTCTTTTTAACTGTTCCTTGCCTATCTCAAGAGACTTAATAACTGCATCTATTATGGCTTGTGAAGATTCGTATTTACTAAAATATCTTTTTAGAGGAGTACCAAATCCAGGTATGTATCCTAGGATCTGGCTTAAAAAGTTTCCTTTAAAGTCGAACCGAGAAGGATTAAGATTCTCAACCTGAATCTTAAGGTTAATTAACGATTTTGCGATATCTCCGCCATCGTCAGTTCGTGCAGCTAACTTTCTAATTGGCTCTTTAAGTTTTTTAGATTGCAGGGCACACTTAGCTTGAGATTTTATACCTACCGATTCTATTGCTGCTTTCTTTTCTTCTAGTGTTTTTGAGTCAAGGAAATTTAATTCTAATATAGAATTCACTATTGACTCGGCAGTTTCTTTGACATCTTGGGCAGAAGCTTCCTCACTTAAAATTAAGTTCTCAGGACTTTTTTGTTGAGTAACTATATCTAAAACATTTTTTTCTTCGAGAATATTGTCCAAGACTATTTCTTGATTTTCTTTCATATCTACCTATGGTCTATAATCTGATATGCGAGTCTCTTTTGACAGACTCCAACTCTCAATTTATTTAAAAGTTCTAAACCAAATTTATATTGTTTTCTTAAGCTATAGTAATCGGTATGGATACTTTTTTAATTTAGTTTTTTTTGAAAAAGAATAAATATGCTAGGGAATTTAAAGACATTTTTCAGTGTAAAAACATAAATGTGCCTGAAACTATTAGCTTTTTATCCCAACCTAAGACTAACGGGGTAATATATAAAAAATTAATCGAATATAGATTATCACTTTTTCCCGAATACGGGCTCATACTTCGAAATTATAGTCATGTATTTGTACAAAAGAAGAAGATCTTTTAGTCTTCCTGTATGTGAAGATGAAACACTAACTTTTCTACTTCATATATTCATTTTATGAAATTAATGAGTTAAATTCGCACGGGTAGAAGAAAGCAAAATCCAACTCTTAAAAAGCACAGCTTTTAAAGAGTTGGATTTGTGTAACAAGGTTTTTTTCAAAGGTAAGTACAGTGAAAAAAAATAATTTAAGAAGAGCGACACCTACTTTTGGCCGTAAATATACCAAAGAAGAACGAAGAGAACGATTCTATGAGCTCTGGGATAACTATCAGGAAAGAAAAACTTACTATGACATTAGTTGGAATAAATTTATTCCACAAAATACTCGTAGAAGAATTCTAGATCTTGGATGTGGTCCTTCTGCGGTACTCCATGACTTATGGAATATTTACGGAAATAATTTAGATTTAATTGGCGTAGATTCTGAGGATGACTATTTAGATCTTGCCCGCGAAGAGGCAAAAAAAAGAGCCGTACCTATAACTTTTATAGAATCAGATGCATCAAAAATGACAACTACTGAACTTAATGGAAAGGTAGATTTGATTTTTGTCGGTCATGCATTTTTTGGCTTTGGTCCGATAGCAGAGACTTTAAAAATTATACATGATTGTTTATCAGATGATGGTATTCTTATTATTGTGGATATTGATCTTAAAAGTTGGCGAATAAGTCCTTATGATGAAGAGTGGGATTCAAAGATCCAAACCATGCTTGCCACTTACAAAAACAAATCTGGCAATATCTTAGATCCACGCACGATTGTCCCTGCTCTTCAAAGCGCTAATTTCTTACCAATAGAATACCGCACAGTAACAAATTGGGCTTCGTTAAATGAAAGAAATGATTTCTTTTTTAGCTTTGAGGTTTTTTTCCCAGAGGAAGAACAAGATGAGGCTTTTCAATACATCAAGCTAATCACTGAAGAAGCAGCTACCAATAACCGCTTTGGATTTAAGGATGAATCCGTGATTATTGCTAGGAAAAACTAATTCTGTATGTTCTTTGTTCTGAGCTGGTTTTGATACACAAATCCAGCTTTCTTTTTAAGTATTTATAAAAAAACCACGGCGCAACTACAAAAGCTCATCCACCTTTGCAGCAAAGATAAAATCACTTTCACTCAAATTATCTATGTTATGAGTAAACATCTTAACATTCACATATCCCCAACCAAGTTCTAAATCCGGATGATGGCCTTCTACCTCAGCTAGCTCACCAATCTTATTTACCCAATCTAATGCCTGACTAAAATCTTTAAAAGCATAAGATTTATAAAGATGATGAGATTCAACTATAGTCCAACCATTTAGTTGAGCTAACAATTCATTCTTTTTAGATTCACTAAGAGGAGGCAATTCTATTTGACACGGGATACATTTTTTTTGAGATAATTTTTCCATAGTGTGGAGTTATATTAAATAAATTTCATGTTGGGAAGTTTAAGCTATAGATCCTAACCTTGGTCACTTGAGAACTTAGTTGCTTTTTAATGAATATTTTCAAGTTCTACTCTTTATAAAATCATGTCATATGCACGACAATTACAAAAGAGAGTGGCTGAATGTTCAGTCACTCTCTTAAATTAAAACCTATTGTTCACGTCCTGTACCACCACATCTAGGGCAGTTTTGATTAACACTACCACTTATACAATAGCAGCAGTTTTCTCTAATCACACCTCTGCCACTGCAATTATAACAAGTACTCCTTACTCCAAGACCATCCATTGTATAGCCACCACAACAGCTATAACAACTTCGTTCAGTGTAACCTCTTCCAGCACAATTGTTACAAGTTACACGCTCCGAACCCGAACCTCCACAACGACCGCATGTAGCCATAATATTTATCCTTTGCAAAAACCTTCAGAAAAAAACATTTAACTCAAAGTACAGGAGGTTCTTTCTTATGAAAACTTAGTGACATAAATTACGAAATTGTATTATCCAGCTGGGAATTTTTGCTGTTTTCGGATCTGCTTCTCTGTGTCTCGGTGTCTCTGTGGTTTTCTACTTTCTTTCATAATTATTAATACTTGTAGGTAATAGTAAGAAAGCAGAAAAAAGAACCCAGAATATTGAAAAGACTTGATTCAGAAGGTACGGTGTTACAGTGTAAAAAACTTAAAAGACTTAAATATAGTTACTCAAAATGTGTGGAAGATTTGCTCAGGATTTAAACGATGAAGAGTTTGCAGAGCTAATAAATATTAGTAAAATAACTCCTGTTTTCAAATCGAGGTATAACATAGCACCTAGTCAAAAAGTTCTAATTCGAGTCTTTCAAAAGTCTCTGAGGCTTTAGAAGGTCAGACAAAGTTATTAAAATTAAAAATGTTCAACAGGCTATTAAGGCTATTGCTAAACTTGGTGGATTTCTTGCTCGGAGATGGGATGGTAATCCAGGGATAACTTATGTTTGGAGGGGATTTCAGGTACTAGATAATAGTCTCGATATGTTTTTTGCTATGAACAAGAGTGACAACTTGCAGACTTTTGGGTAATAGCAAGGCGGAGGTAGGGATCCAGGACATTGAAATTTCTTAAGATGCTTAATTTATTAATATTTTATTTACATAAAAGAGGGTGGTACCGAGACTCCACTACCCCTCTAGTAATTTCAACTTGCGGTTTCATGCGGTAATATAGTATAATAACCGCATGAAACCGCAAGAACTAAAATACCATCTATCCTACGAGCTTGATCTAAAGATTCAAAATCGACTTAGAGATTTGTCTACTAAGATTGCAAGGGAAGCTATTTTGTTAGATCAGATCTCAGATAAGGAAAGAGATTTTATTCATCGTTCCGTAAGAATATCTAATATCGGTTCATCTACTAGAATTGAAAATGCAGTTCTTACAGATATCGAAATAGATTGGTTAGATACGGTTGTATCAAGTGATGCAAAGACTACTGCTTATTTAGATCAACGAGAGAAGATACAAGATAAATTATCAAAAGATAAAGAAAGAAGTATCGATGAAGTCGCAGGTTGTAGAGCGATGCTACAAGTTGTTTATCAACAAGGTATGGAGCTTTTTCCACTTACAGAGACTTCAATCAGGGGACTTCATAGTTACTTGATGGAATTTTATAAACCTGCTGCTCATTACGCAGGGAAATACAAAATCGTACCCAATACAGTAGTTCAAAGAAGCGGAGATAAAAAAGAAGATGTTTCAGTTCTTGTAACTTCAGATCCTGGACCCATTACTGAAGCTGCTATGAGAGAACTAGTGTCATGGTATAATGAAGTTTTACCTGTTCAGCCTTGGACAATTGCGGTTGCATGTGAATTTGTTTTTCGTTTCTTAGCAATTCATCCCTTTCAAGATGGCAATGGAAGACTTGGACGGGCTTTATATTTACTTACCTTGATACAAAGTAATGACAATGTAATTTCTAAAATTTCACCTTATCTAAATTTAGATCGGCAAATTGAAAAGAGAAGAGAGGAGTATTATCTAGTCCTAAGACAGTGCTCAGGTGGAAAATTCTATCAAGATCCTAAAAGATATAAATACGAGCCATTTTTAAATTTCATGATTAAGGTGGTGGATAGCGCAATTGATGATTTACAATTTTACAGAGAACAGTTTGAAAAATTAAGAAGTTTAAATTTAAGCTCATTTCGAGTATTAGAATGTTTTAAAGAAAAAGCAGAAATAAGACTAACGGCTTCTCAATTGGTAGATACTTGTAAACTACCAAGAAGAACAGTTAACGATTGTTTACTTGAATTATTGGAGAAGAATTTTATTCTTAAGTTAGGAAAAGGAAAAGGGACTTATTATCAACTGGTATTTTAAAGTTTGTAGTTATTGTGAAATTAATATGTTAAAAAACAAAATACATCCAGGGCAATTCTTAAGAGAAGAACTAGAAGAAAGAGGAATTTCTCAATCTGCATTACCTAGATTAATTAGATTCGTCCTTAAGCGTACTGTATCGTCTGTGAGGATATTTAATTGAGGGGGATATTCAAACCTGGAAGCTAGTGATTTTTCTGTAATCTAACGGAGAATGGTTAACATCGTAGATGATGAGGTATCAATTTTCACTAGACCGCCGATTGGAAGGGTTAGGTTTGGAATTGTATGGCCCGAGTCCACATCCGCAATTATTGGCTTGCCTTCGAAATATTGTGAATCCTTTATGATTTCAATTAGAGTCTTACGAAGATGTTGATTAGAATTTTCGAATCTACCAATAATCAGGCCTTGACTATTCGATATTTCTTTCTGTTGAAGTAGTGAGTTCATCAATCTTCTCAATGACGAATCCGTAAGCTCGCTATCGTCTTCAATTAAAACCATTGCCTTATTAAGGTTTGGAAAATACGTAGTACCTTGTAATAAATTTAGAGTGGATAAATTACCTCCTAACAGGATACCTTCAGCTTTACCTGCACTAATCACACTATACCCCTCGGATACGTTTATCTTCAGATTATTTTGATTTAAATACCATGGATCATTGATCCAATAATTTGAAGCTGTAATGTCATAAGAAGTCTCATTGAATAGGCATCTTTCAAAGTATTCTAATGTATACTCAAAGCCTTTTAACATTCCGAAACAACTAAAATTGGGGCCGTGTAATGAAACATTTCCGGTTTTCGAGTATAAAGCATTTAGTAATGCGGTATTATCTGAGAATCCACAAAATGGTTTAGAATTACCTTTTATTAAATCATAATCTAGATGTGGCAGGATCTCGTTTTCATAATAACCCCCTCTCGCTGCCAAAATTAATTTAACATTAGGATCAGAAAACGCCTCGTGTAAATCATTAACCCTGTATTTTACAGCACTAGTACCTAAGGAATTTGTTTCTAAAGCATACTTACCTATGCTTACTTTAAAGCCTAAATTATTTAGTCTTTTTGTTGCAATACCTCTTATCTCCTCAGAAATAGAGGCTAGACTTGACGATGGTGAAATAATGCGGACTTCGCCAGGATTATGTCTGTTTAGCATTGTGTTTTTTAGTTATTTGATAAGATTAAATATTTTTACCGTAAAAATAACTTTATTTAGTAAGCCTTATAATGAATTCCAATTCAGGTAAAGTCGGAGAAAGAAGTGTAAAGGTAATATATAAATTGGTACATGCCTCTTTTATAATGCTAATTATAATAAAATACATCGAGTACATATAATGCGTTACATTGTTTTTCTATTTAGCGGTATTTAAAAAGAAAAGGGGTTGGTACCGAAGTATTGGAATCCCTTATTCTTAATGTACGGGGTTATATTCGGAGAAATCGGTACGCACTGCGTTCCGATTTGAAAGACTTGACCACATGTCTTAAATATAAGACAAAGAAAAAAGTGAAACAAATTATATGAAACAAAAAACTACTGCCACTGAACTTTCTAACTTATTGAAAATCCCAAAATCTAGATCTCTTGAAGCAATAATAAAAGCTCAACTGATCGAAGGAATTGCGAAAGAGATAGATAGAAAAAAAATAACTCATGCTTCATTATCTGCCAGATCCAAAATCCCAAGAAGCGCTGTTACTGGAATTTTATCTGGTAGTATGCAAAAAGTTACGCTCGACAGATTATTAAAGTTAGTTGAAGCAGTTGGGCTAGTGGCGGAAGTAAGATTGAAGAGAATAGGTTAGAAATAATTTCACTGGGCCTTCCGAATTATTAGTTTAGATGTAGTATTCTTCTCTACAGTTAATACTTCCACCTGTGTAGGATAAGACAACTTAAAGTCTTCTTTAATTTCTTTCTTAACATCCTCCTTCTTCCCTAAATAACCTTTTGAATATTGTTTCACACGAGCAGCAAATTGGATCTGTACACCTGCTGACAAATCCAATATCGCAAGAGCCTTAGTCTTGTTAAGCCATAGATGATCACACATGAGCTTATTATCTGAAACCCTGCGAATATCTTTTAACAAGATAGTAGGTAGCGATCCTCCCTTAAATCCATTTTTAAGTCCTTGACGAACAAATGTACCAATAAATAAATCTCTCTGCCCTTCTACCTTCTCAAGCTCTTTTCTCACAGTTTCTCCAAGTTTTAAAAAAGTCTCTGAGACTTTAGAGAATCAGGTTTATCTTAGTCTTTTTGCTAAGTAAAACATAAATTTAATTTGATCCAAAATGAAAATTCTTAATAAATAATACGATAACGGTAGGTTAAGAACTCCATCCCTGTTATCAAAATGTCCTATCATCCAAGAATAGAAACGAAAGAGCACTTTTCTTTTATTACTAGTAAATGCAAAAACTCGGAACTCTGGTTTGTTAATAATAAAAAATTAGAGACTAAGATCTTAACTACCGTTGCTAAGTATAGTAACCGATACAATATTTCTCTTTATGCTTTTTGCATAGAAGGGAATCATATTCATCAATTAATCCATACGCCAGATTCTAATAGATCAAAATTCATGCGGGACCAAAATTCAACTATAGCCAGAGCTGTGCCCTATTATGTACCAGAATACACTGGAGGAAAACTCTGGGGGCAGAGATTTTCTAGTGAGCTTATTTTTGATAATGGCCAAGATGTAGAGGATAGGTTTTTCTATACTGTACTTCAACCTGTAAAAGATCGTTTGGTAGATAATATATTTAATTATCGAGACTATAATTGTTTCATGGATGCGGTATCTGGGAAAAAGAAGATATTTAAAGAAGTGAACTGGAAAGAGTTCAATCTAGCAAAGAAAAAAAACCCGAAGGCAAAGCCTAAGGATTACCTAGAGACATACGCCTTAGAGTACAAAAGAATCCCCGGCTATGAGCATTTAACTCAGGCTCAGTATAAAGAAAGGATGAAGCAGGAGTTATACAAAAGACAAAACGCTTTAGTTAAAGCTAGAATCGATGAGGGAAAAGACTTTCTAGGAGTAAATCGCCTGAAAGAAGTAATTCCTGGTAGCTTACCAAATAACCCTAAAACATCAGAGCGCTACACTAAGAGACCCAGAGTGTTATCAGTATGTGCCCTAAGAAGGCAGCAGTTATTAGATTTTTATTTTGACTGCCTAGTGAGATATCGAAGAGCATCATGTGAATACCGAGCAGGAAATCTTAATGTAGAGTTTCCACCTGGAATGTATAAGCCCTACCTAGATCCACCTAGGGTATAAAAAATCCAATCTAAAATTCAATAATCACAAACAAAAAACTCAAGCAACGGTGAGGTATTGTCTGAAAGCCATTTTTGTTTGGTTTGGGACAGGCATGGAGTCAGATTTTTGGCCTTGAAAATCGAAAATTCTTAAACTAATTTAAAATTTATTTTATTTATAGTTGAAAACATGAATTTTTATTTTAAATTTAAGAGTCTTTCAAAAGTCTCTGAGGCTTTAGAAGGTCAGAATTAGGCTGGAAATTTTTTTCGCTCTGCAAAAAAAGTTCTTTGCAGACTAATGCGCGGGGTGCTTGCAAGGGTTCAAACAGGAATTAAGTCCAGGACTTCACAGAATGAAAGACCAACAAATATATCTGAATAAAGTTTAACCTTTCCAAAATTCCCTCAACAAATTATCAAATACATAAATTTACCGAAAATAGAATCATAATCCATGCCCAACCCAACCCCAGAAAACAGACCCCTCTTTCTCTTAGTTCTAATCACTCTTATCATATCCGGCATAGCCCCAGCGGAGCATTTTACTTGGTTTTTAGAGACTACTTGGGTGATTGTTGGTTTACCTATTGTTTACTTCTCAAATAAAAAATTCCCCTTAACAAGACTATTAAAATATCTACTTACATTTCATGCTCTGATACTTATAATTGGTGGCTACTACACCTACGCAGAAGTTCCGCTTGGGAATTATTTCAAAGAATTTTTTAATCTAAGTAGAAATCACTATGATCGCCTTGGACATTTTACTCAAGGATTTGTGCCGGCAATTCTTGCTAGAGAAATTTTAATTAGAAAGTCGCCTGTAAAAAGTGGTTCTTGGTTGTTTGTATTTGTAAGCTGTATATGTTTGTCTTTTAGTGCTTTCTTTGAAATGATTGAATGGTGGGTTTCACTTGCATACGATACACAGGCGACAGCGTTTTTGGGTACTCAAGGGGATGTTTGGGATACGCAGTGGGATATGTTTCTTTGCTTAGTTGGGGCGTTGCTTTCGCAGATTATATTGGGAAGAGTGCATGATCGGGAGTTAGGATAGAAATACCTTCATTTCTTTTATCATTAGACATTATCACTTGATATTTTTCTCAAGAGTCTTTAGCGCTTTATCAAAATCACTTTCAAATAAACGATCTTGAACAATTCTATATTTTTCGAATTCTGATTCAGCGAAATTTTTAGCTTCTATTGCAGTAATTGATCCTGAATCTGATAATATTTTCCTGTCCATAACTTCAATAAATTTATCTAAGCGAGAAGCCCAATCTTCCATTGTCATCGGGATTTTTCTCATTGCCATATCTTCTGCAAGATCAAGATATGAGTTTACGATCCGACCTAATGAATCGAGTTCTTCCTTACTCAAATAATTTTTTGCAATCGATACGTCAGATTTTAATATTTTTCCACTAGGAGCTTGCTCCCATGTAGATAAACCCATATTTGTTGATTCGCTACTTGCTCGTTGTTTAATCAACTCTGCAGCAGTATTTCCATGAACGGCAAAATGAAGTTTATTTTGAACCTTCGCAAAAAAAGTTTTAGTTGTCGGGGCGTTTTTATTATAATCAATACTTGTTGAATATATATCTGTTATTTTTTGATAGAAACGTCTCTCGCTAAGACGAATTTCTCTTATTTCTTCAAGTAGGCGTTCAAAATAATCAACACCTAGAAAACTGCCGTTTTCCATTCTTTTTTTATCAAGGACGTAACCCTTGATTGCAAATTCTCTTAAAACATTAGTTGCCCACTGGCGAAATTGGGTTGCTCGTACTGAATTTACTCGATATCCTACTGAAATTATGGCATCAAGATTATAGTGTTTAGTATCATAAGATTTCTCATCTTTTGCAGTTATTAGGAAATTCCTAATAACTGAATCAGCATCTAACTCACCGCTCTCAAAGATATTTTTTAGATGCTCGTTAATGGTAGGAATCGATACTCCAAAAAGAGTAGCTATTAACTTCTGAGTTAGCCATACCATTTCATCTTCGTACCGCGCCTCAATACTCGACTCACCGGCCTGCCCAGTGAAGATCAAAAACTCCGCAGTCGAATTTCTAATTAATGTTGTTTTGTCTGACATTAATTATCTCCGTAAATACTTGTAAAATTGATTTAACATTTTTAGTAACTAGGTCCTTGCCTGACTTCTATTTTTATTCTATATCGAATTTTAACAAGATTCACAAGTAAACTTCCTAACATTATTTTGATTTTATCACATAAGAAAAAAGTCCATCATCATTTTAACTTAAAAAAAATGTAGATACGAAAGCAAACAAACATCTTCGCTAAATGGGGTAATATGGACTACTCATTACCCCAATTAGCATCATGGTTACTAGCTTCATGGTTACTAGCTTCAATAGAAATAAGGCAAAATTGATAAAATAAACAACAAGTGAAGTCCTGGACTTGATTCCTGTTTGAAGCCCGTATGGGTTGCTGGGGCGACGGTGGAGCAATTAGGCTGGAAATTTTTTTCGCTCTGCAAAAAAAGTTCTTTGCAGACTAATGCGCGGGGTGCTTGCAAGGGTTCAAACAGGAATCAAGTCCAGGACTGAACACCTCTTCTCTGTGTCTCCTACTCTCTGTGGTTTTTCTTTCCCTAGTCAAAAAAAGACCTCCCCCCAAATCACTGCCTGTCCCAAATCATATTAGCTATTAATTTGTAATGCTACTTATCCCTCACAGCGCTTTAGCACTTTTATTTAAGTGAGTTTTCGAAGCGTTATTTTTAATTACTTATGGGGGTTACTTTGGCAATACGTCAATTATTCTGGAACAAAATATTAACAAATTTAGGGTTAGGTGTTTTAACTGTGATGGTAGCTGGTTCATTCAGTGAAGTGAAGGCTGATGGTCCGGAAGATCTTAAGCGTGATGCAAATCAGTCATTACATACACTGACTTCTTCTAATCCTCTGGCATCTGAACTTTCTAAGAAAGCAAAGGCGATGATTATATTTCCTAATATAGTTAAGGCTGGGCTAATTTTCGGAGGGGCGTATGGTGAAGGTGTGCTTTTGCATGGTGGGAAGTTTGATGGATATTATAATTCTGTAACTGCATCATGGGGCTTTCAAGCGGGTGCTCAGTCATATGGTTATGTAGTATTTCTTATGAATGACAAAGCTTTAAAGTATATACTGCTCACGATTTGATTTTCCTTATAGGAAATCAAATTGGGAATTAGCAGTATAGCGTAGGAGCGTAAGCGACTAGCCCTAAAACAAATATAGTGCCCATAAGATAAAAATGCCCGAAGGGATTCAACTCAAGTAAAACTTGAGCTGTTAGCACTAAAGTGCTGCTATTATCTTGTATGAGCAGTATATTTTTATTAGTGCTCACTACGTAGTAGTTTCGCATAGTGCCACACTTATGATAACTTTAGATAACGGAAAACTCATGTGTGGGCACTATATTAATGAATCTAGTGGTTGGGAAATTGGAACTGGGCCAACAGTTGTTGTAGTTAATGAAGGTGTCGCAAAGAATCTTACTACTTCGACTTTGAAAGATGATGCATATGCTTTCATATTTGACCAACAGGGACTAATGGCTAGTATTAGTATGAAGGTACTAAGATTTCTAAAATCAAGCATCCTTAGTTGATTTTGTTGTTTACTGGGCCTGTTTCGCAACAGGCCCAGTAGTCTAAGTTTAAAAAAACAGGAAGAAACTCTGGAGGAGGGAAGAGGAATGGTTTATAGGGGGTATTTAGCAAAATATTTTCTGTCTAACTAAAGTTATGCGATAGCCACAAACAGCTCTAATTTTCTATCCTTCTTCTATCCCTTCCCTCCTCGAGCATTTTCTTCCTGTTTAGCTTCTTAAAGAACTAACTATCATGGCTTAACCTCTTCTACATTTTTACTGCTATCTGTCTTCTCTCTCTTCTCTTTCTCCTCATTCTTCTCACTCTTACTAGAAAACAAATCCCCAATGCCTGAGAAAAATGAAACAGGTAATTTTAGCACACTGAGTCCAAACTCTGTAAATATTCCTTTAACAAACTGAGTAACATCAGGTCTTGGGGAATCGAGAGTGCCGGTTATTGGTAGTGGTACTCTGACGCTTAATAGGCTCACTCCGCTGTTGATTTCAATTTCTTTATTGAATTTTATTAAGCCGCTGAAATAAAGATCTCCTGAAATACTTGTACCAAGCTTAATCTCTTCTAAGAAAACTGTCTCATCTGCTATTTTAAGATCAAAGTTACCGTAGGCTAGTTTAAATGTTTGTAAGTCTTTAACGGCATCTGAGATCCCTACACCAGCGCTTATTAAATCATTAGGTAATATCTCTTTAGGTATGAGACTAAAAGCAGAAGAAACGGCTGTAAAAGGTAGAAAAATTATATTAAAGGGAGGGACATCCATTAACTCCTTTGGCATATAGATATCGTCTGCATCAAAATTCAAATTAGCATTTAAAGTTTTTGATAAAATATCACTATCTGAAGAACTTCCACTTGCGGTAATTTTTAGATTTTGAATCTGGCCGCGAAGTCCCCTATTTTCTAGTTCATCATAGAGAACTTTTAGAGATTCTATGTCTATTTTTTCAGCCTCTAGATTTAATTTATAATCTTGAGAATGATTAAAGTTCAAAACAAAATTTGAATTAATGATATTTTTATCATTACGTAATGTAATTTTATTTAAGTTTGCTTCATTAGGATTTACTTCTCCTAAGAGTTTAATTTCATCGATACGGTAAGTATGGAAGACAGTGTTTCTAATATCAAGATCAATCTCGGTCTTAGCATAAGGCCAGTGAATTTTTAAATTTTTTATTGGCTCCAAACTCTTATTATTAGCTTTTGGCTTATAGAAATCTTTTAATTTATCAAAATTAAATTCTTCAAATTTTAACTTTATAATTGATTCATTAGATTTTTGATTTGTACTAAGATTTATATCTCCAGATGCTTTTAATATTTTTAATTCTTTATCTTTTAAATCTACTGCTAAGTTAGTTTTGATTTTTGCTCTTGATACTTTCCCAGAAGCTTGACTTGTGAGTATTCCATTGAAGTCTAAACCTATAATACTAAGCTTAGTTAAATCAAAATCAGTGATGTTAAGAGTATAATCAATTTCAGAAAAATTTAGTTTTGTGAGGTTTAAACTTGAAGGGATTTTAAGGCTAAAAGTAGAGTTCTTCCCTGAAATATTCAAGTTTTCTAATAGCCAGTCTGAATTACTTTCACTATTATGTTTAAGGCTTCCTTCTAGGTCTAAACTATCTTGTGCGATGCTTTTAGAATTTAAAAACAAAACAGTTTTTAATAGAGAGGTTTCAAATTCTCCTGTTTCTATTATCATTTTCTCGCTTAAAGATAATGATAGTTTATCTAGTTCTACATTAGTGAAGAATGCCTCTTTGTAAGTTGAGTTAGGGTCAAAAGTATCAATACCGGGATCTCTAATAAATAACTTAAACGCTCCGCCAGTATTTAATTTAGAGCTATTGCCAAGGTCTTCTATATTCAGGTTTATAGAGGAGACTGATATTTGCTTATTTAGAGTACGATCCTCTATTTCGATATCTGAGTCAGATACTTTTAATGTTTTAATTTTCCAAAGACTAGTTTGAGTATCAGCCTCTTTTTCTCGTTTTCCTTCGTTTGGATCTTTAGATTCCGGGAAAAAAATGAATTTCCCCTCTTTGCTTCTTCTAGCAGATAACATTGCTTTATCTAATGTTACCTCTGAAATTACAAATTCACTAGAGTGCCTTCCTGATAGTTTATTAGCTATGACTTCTAATAATGGAATATTCAGTGAAGCCTCCCTTGCTCTTAAGACTGGCTTATCTTTAGGGCCTAATGATAAATTCTTGATGATAAGGCCATCAGTTAGGCTAACCTCTTTTACATCTCCATTAATAGAGAAGCCTAAAATAGACTCTAAACGTGGTATTGCTTGGTCCTGTATTAATGAAACTCGGTAGTGCCAGAGGTAGAAGGTAGCAGAGACAATAGTAATAAATACTAGGACGGAGCTGAAGGTTAGGAATTTTATGGTTTTAGACATAATGTTTATTGTCTAAATCATCCAATATGGCCAATACAATACTTTTGCCTTTTTATCTAACAAAGGTACACCACCGTATAAAACAATACCGAATGAACATTTTTTTTCTTTAATAAACTTCTCTAATAAAGGCACTTTAATAGAGCTAACAGATTTGGATGATTTAACTTTAATTGGCACTACTCTTTTACCTTGCTTAAAAATAAAATCTATTTCTCCAGGCAAATACTTTAAGTCGCCATCTTCAGCTTGTGTAAAAGGCTTATAGTAGGATACTTCACTCTTAAAAGGTGAATTCAAAGAAAGATAAATAAGTCTAGCATGTACATAAGATTCTACTTGGGAACCAATCGCATCCCCTACTTCACTGTTGCCTATTTCTCTGTTCCCAATTTCTCTGTTTCCTGTCAAATAAGTAACAATGCCAGGATCAATATAGGAGAAAACAGACAGATAAGAAGACTTATCCTCGGGTAAAAAAGATAACTTTTTCTTAACTAGGTAGCCATGATTTATCAAGCCATCTATTACTATGTTAATCTCATCACGCTTTTTTAAGCGAGTTTTGGTTAATACATACTTATAAGTAAACTCTTTGGAATTTAACTTAGCTAACTCTAGCTTAACTACTTCTGATATAGAGGCATTATTAACTGACATTAAATCAAAACCACGCTCCACTGTGAGCCTAATTTCAGATAGTTTCTCCTCTGCGCTGCTTCTTAAATAAGCTAATGGCAGACCACCATACAAAAAAAAGCTGTCAATCAACTTCTCTGAATCATCTGTTAACGTAATTTGAGGAAGTTTAATATCATCAATATCTTTTATTTCTCTCAATAATCTTTCGAAATATCTAAGGGAAGAGACCTCAACTAAACTCTTATCAATAAAGATTTCGGATAATGCTAGAGGTAGCATAAATATCTGCTCTGCTCTTCTCTGCAATCTCTTCTTAGCTACTGTAGATAAATATGCAGGATTAGATCCCGAAACAATAAAGGAAATCTCTCCTTTATCAAAAGCAATTTTTAGTGCATCAAAAACTTCTTCTGTCTTCTGCACCTCATCAACAAATACTAATGCTTTTTTATTTGTCTTTGACCTAATAAAGTCATGGATATAGTTAGAGTCATCTGCAACAGTTCTTCTAAAAATGGCATCATCCCCAGTGAAACTATATATCTCATGATTCTCTTTTAATTCCGCTAGCAACTTTTCTACGAGAGTCGTCTTCCCACAACCCACTACACCAGACAGTATACAGCCACTGGTTTTATCAGTAGCAAATTTTCCCTTGATTTTATCATGTAATTCTCGATAGATATATGGCATTTGGAGATTGTATCATTTTTTTGCAACTTTCTCAAGAGAAAGTTGCGTTACTTAGAAACATTCTCCAGATACTCCATTTTATAGACGATACATAGGCCTATTTCACAATAGGCCGATATTAAATCCTTTTATCGTAGAGTGATGCACTTCAATGATCGGAAGGTAGTTTGCTAGTATTTTGTTCTGTCCCAGTAGCATAAAACTTCAAAATTTTATTTTTTACCTTATCTGTATCAAGATCTAGCTCCCTTAGAACAACCGACACAATGCTTTCTTGATCAGGGTCACTGACAAGTCCTAGTAGTAAATGCTCAGTACCGACATACCTTAGTTGAAGCTCGCTGGCATGTACGCAAGCTCTTTCTAACACTTTTATAGCTCGTGAGGTTCTCGGAAGTCGACCAATAACCACAGCTTCCTCAGGTCCAGGAACTCGCTTCTCAACCTCCAATCGAATTTTTCTCAAATCCACGCCAAGTTCTTTGAGAACATTCGCCGCAACTCCACTTCCCTCTTTCACAAGACCCAGAAGTACATGCTCTGAGCCAATGTATTCATGGCCCAATATTTGTGCTTCTTTATTTGCAAGTTGCATTGTCTTACGTGCACAATCAGTAAATTTGTCGTAACTTACTTTTATCATCACTTCTACTCCTTTGAACCTTTGAAAAAACTGGCAAGCTCGCTCAAGATTGAGCTTTAAAAACAGTATTTAGGTATTATATAGAGTTTTGAAGTTTTTTAAATAGAGGCAAAAAAGATAGTTTTAAATGCGATTAGAAAGAGTAACCAGAGAGCAAACGGTTTTAACTGCATGCAAACA
>JAIYCX010000003.1 GCA_027487795.1 Pseudomonadota bacterium
AATAGAGTTGTAAGATATCCTTTTAATCCAAATCAAAGCGGTGGAGTTAGTGTTCAAAGGTATGAAAATCTACTATTTCAACTTTCTGACTATTCGGCTCAACAAATAAATCTTTCAAATATATCTAAAATACGGCTATACCTTGAAGGAGGAGTCTCACAAGACTCCAATGTAGACTATCTAAGAGTAAACACTAATCCCTACTCACTAAGTGGTAATGCAAAAATTCGAGGAACATCAATACCGGTAAACGGAGCTGAAGTTAGTGCTACTATCGGAACAAATGTACTTAGTAAAGTAACTGGAGCAGATGGTAATTATCTAATACCAGATATCGGAGATGGTAGTTATTCTATGTCTATTTCTAAACCAGGTTATGTTTTAGTTGGAACAAATTTCACTAATCCTATAGTTATTGAAGGTCAAAATAGAAATAACGTGAATTTTGAATTCGACTGCGCTCCTGGTTATTCTCTACGTGGTAGCGAATGTCTATCAGGAATGACAATAGATGCTTCAGATGGAACCTACTTCCCGCATGTTCTTGTTACTTGGGTAGATGCGCCAAATGGCTCAACGTGTGAATTAAGTAGAAAACTTAGTTCAGGCGGACAATATTCAGTAATAGCAAATGCAATTGTTGGAACTAGATACGAAGATACTTCATCAGTACAAGGAACGAAATATCTATACCAAGTAAAATGTGGTGGACTAATCAGTGACGAAAATGAAGGTTATAGAGTACCTCAAAATAATACATGTCCTACTGGTACAGACTGTTTAGATTCGGATCTAGAACCTACAGCCTGCGCAAGTGCAAATGGATTCTTAAACCAAATAAATATCGCTAGCGTTTTGAATAAAGGTAATATTGATCTTAATGCTACTGTTGAATATCGTGATCTAGAAGGCGTAGTTAGAGGATCAAAAAGTACTAGACTAATCCCGTATCAAAAAATGGATTTTATTATTAATGACCTAGGTCTTGTTAAAGATACTTACGGAACCGTTTGTGTAATAACTGACGCAAGATCTAATGGAGCATGGGGTGGAGGACTGTCCCTATACAAAGCAGATGCAAGAAAAACAAATGGAACTTTTGGAGATGCTTTTGACTTCGTACTTTACTATCCATATAGAAATGCACAAGTTGGAACATTCACTCAACCACTAAATACTAATCACTTTGGAGTACGTAAAGATGGTACTGTTGCAAACTGGATCAGAATAACAGATGCTCAAAAAGGTGATGGTGAAAGACTAAGAGGTGTTCTAGTTTATACTAATGCTAATGGAGAAATAATTTTCCAAGATATTGTAAATATTCCTGATGGAGGAAGATTCGACTACTCTGGACATGAGGCTATTGGTACTTATAAAAATTTAGACAATATCGGAATGGTAAAATTCCTACCTGCATCTAAATCAGATGGTTCAGCTGCTAAATACTACATGAGCACTGGTAGATACTTTTACGACTGCATAGGAGCATCATGCGCTAACTTCTATACTGCTTTCTTAGTACCAAGAAGACCATCAACTGATGTAATGACTTCTGGTGGAATCAGCACTATAGATGGAGAAACTGTAGTATTGGAAATAAATAACAATACTGATAACTCAGCTGCAGACGTAGATTTAAAATCATATGCTGCTCTAGGCGCTACTAATAATATGAGAAAAGCTATTCCAGCAAATGGAACTACTCATGTTACTATTAACAAGCAGAACGGTACTGGACTATTAGAGAACAATACCGTTGGTGGAATAAATGTTGATGCAATGACTGGATCAGTCGCTGCAACATCAATATTCTACAAACTTGATAGTAAAGGAGTACTTGAGTATGCTTATGCTGCACCTCTAGCCGGAGCTAGTAAGACAGTTCAGTTTAGTGAGTTTAATAGTTTTATTGGAAATGTAAACGTATCAGAATTATTCAACTCAGCGGACAGAGAAGCTAGTGTTCAAATTCAAGCTAGAGATGCTAATAATAACTTAGTTCTTAATACTACAGTTATGGTTAGACCATTTAGCACCGAAAGAGTTACATTAGCTTTACCTAAGGAAACTTACGGGACAATAGTAGCACAAAGTACGACTCCTGGAATATCTTTCAGAAACTATGTTAGAAGAAGTGACTATGTAGTTTCCTTTAAAGGTGAGTAATTTAACTAAAATTACTTTTATTTCTAAAAAGGCTTGATGCAATTTTTTGTATCAAGCCTTTTTTATTATCAGCTTGTTTATCCTTTTTATTCCTAATTAACTCTAAAATCTCATTCATAGATCCATAGCGATGTTTCTTTTCTTTTTCCCCACAAATTTCAATCATCGTTGAAATCCATTTCGGAGTCTCAGGATTTACTTTAATTGCTTCAGGTATACCTTCTGATACATGAGCTAAAAATAACTTAAATGTAGTACTACCATCAAATGGTCTTTGTCCCGTGATAAGTTCATATGCAAGAATTCCAAATGAATAGATATCCGTTCGTGCATCTAGTTCTTCTCCTCTATGCTGTTCCGGAGACATATAATAAGCAGTTCCAATTCGATTGCTACTTTGACTCATATCAGCACCTTCAGACTCTTGCTGTGCCAGTCCAAAATCTGCAATCTTAACTATAAAATCATCTTCAGAATCATCTATTTTTATTCTAGAGATCATAATATTTGCAGGCTTTAAATCTCTGTGTATTAGATTATGCTTGTGGGCGTATGTAAGGCCGTCCGCAATTTTTTCTAGTATAGAAAGTTTATTTAATATGCTAAGCGGTGAAATATCCAGCGCTATATTTTGACTAGAATCTTGATATATTAAACTATCTAAGTCTCTCCCCTCCACAAGCTCCATTGTGAAAGCAAAGATTTGCTCACTTTGGGAAATCTCATTTAACTCATGAAAGTTATATGCTTTAATTATATTTGGATGATTCAAACTCTGCATTGCTGCAAATTCTTTTCGAAAACGAATGATTGCATTAGTACTTGTTCCAGCCTTAGGTATAAGAGTCTTAAGAGCTAGTATCTGCTGAGTCTCCTTATCTAAGACCTTATAGACATGTCCCATCCCACCCTCACCCAAGTGACTTAGGACCTCGTAACGATCAAATATTGTATTTCCTGTTTCAAACATGTCACTATTTGATGCGAACTAGAGCTTTAGTAAAGTCAAAAATATCAACCAGATAAGTGCCTGATATTACTGTGCAATATCTCCATAAAAGCTCTTTAGTAAAATACAGGATACTGCCGATTACTAAGCTTAAACCAAAATCTTAAAAATGCACTCATCAGAAATACATTCAGAAGTAGAAAAAGACGTACTTATTGATAATCGTTATCAAGTAATAGAACTTCTATCTACTAGCGAATCACAAGTACTTCTTAGTGCCTACGACACAGCTCTTGATAATGAAATAATTCAATTAAAAGTATTTCATATTTCAAAAGAAACAAAAGTTTCTGATCTGACACGATTTAGAAAAGAGGTAATTCTAACTAGAAGACTAGCACACCCAAATATTGGAAGAGTTTATGACTTTGGAAAGTTTAAAAAAGAATTCTACTTTATTTCTCAAGAAAATTTAAAAGGAGAATTATTAAGTAGTATATTAAAATCTAATCCAGAAAAACTTACTTTAGCAGTTGCGATAAATATAATTTATCAACTTTCAAATGCATTAATAGAAGCACACTCACAAGGAATTATACATAGAAGCATTTCAGCTGAAAACGTAATAGTAAATTTCGAAGAAGATAAATTAAAAAATGTGTATTTAATTAACTTTAGTTCAGGTAAAATTTTAGATGAAGCATTAAGTATGACAAGGACAGGTGAATTAATTGGGTCTCCTGCCTACATGGCACCCGAGCAGTTACGCGGTGAGAAACTTGACTCACTAGTCGATCAATACGCCCTAGGAATCTTAGCTTTTGAAATCATAACTGGTAAAAAACCTCTAGGTAATGCTTCAGATATCAACTCACAGCTATTACAACTAAATAAAGAAATTCCTGAACTAACTAGTATAAAAGAAGGAATTCCAAAGTGGCTTAACGAACTTGTAAAAACGGCCACGGCAAAGAATAAAAATGAAAGATTTAGTTCAATGACAGCTTTTAGAAACTTTATATTAAATAAAACTAGAGTTAACAAAAGTAATAACAAAAACAATTTAAAAGTATCAAAATCTGCCATAAATGTAGCTACTAAAATATTTAAATACTCGATAATACTATTAATAAGTCTTGGTATACTTAAATTCAGTATTGCTAACTACTCTTATGTCTCTCACTATTTACTTGGTACCCCACTGAAAGAACAAGAAGAGGACATCAACTCACAAAAAATACTATCAGCAGTCTTAAATAAAGACGAATCCAGAGTATCTGAATATTTAAAATCCGGTATTAGCATTCACACAAAAGATAAAAGAGGAGTGCCGCTAATAATTCTTGCAACATCTCAAGGAAATGCAAATCTGGTTTATTTACTTTTGGAATACGATAAGTCCATATTAAACGATACTGATTTTGATAATAGAACAGCATTAACTATAGCAGTGCTAAAAGGAAAACTTGAATTGGTAGAATTACTAATAAATCACGGGGCTAATTTAGAGGCTAAGGATAATCTCGGAAAAACAGCCCTTGATTATGCAATACGAGGTGGTAATAAGGATCTTATCAAACTATTTGAGAAACATTAAATCAGTATAAATTCTTAGATATTATCTACTAATATTGACTATGAAATCCAAATGCTATAGCTGTAGACTATGGTTTTTGATAAAAGTCCTTAAATCAAATTCTCAATTTCACAATTCTAACCGGGTAGTAGATTTTTAACATTAGATCACTTGTAGTCTAAAACTATAGAAGCGATGTAATGTTGGCCAAAAGGTTTTCTCTTTCTTAGGAGTTAGTGATGAAAGTTTTTACAACGGGTCAGGTTGCCAAGATTTGCAAAGTCGCCCCCAGAACTGTTTCAAAATGGTTCGATTCTGGACGACTAAAAGGATATCGTATTCCTGGATCTCAGGATCGGCGTATTCCGAGAGAGTATCTAATCAAATTTTTAAAGGAACATGGTATGCCACTTGGAGACCTTGAGGATGATGGTTTAACCAAAGTTTTGATTGTTTCTCAAGATCAGGCACTTCGTGACCAAACGTCAAAAGAGCTTACTCCAGAAAGGAAGTTCAAGCTAAGCATAGCAGCTTCTGGATTTGAGGCATCAATACAGATCGACTCCTTTCAACCCGACATTGTTGTAATAGATTTTTCAATAGACAAGTTGGAAGCAGTTCAGACTTGTGAACGTATTCGCAAACACCCAGAACTCACAGAGTTGATACTAATTGCGATTCTACCAAATGAAGGCTCCACTAGCTTTGATCGATCTGCAATTAAGGAGAGTTTCAGAAAGCCTGTAGATATGGGGCTTTTTAGCAACAGACTTAAAGTTCTAAGCGTTGTGAAAAAAGAATCCACTTAGTAAGGTGCTTTCTATAATAGTAAACAGAAAACGAAGTTAAGCATAAGCTTAACTTCATACAGGTTCTAAATCCATAATAAGGTTTGGGCCAACATTATTTTAATTTCGATAAGTTCAGACCACTCAAGTCTTTATAAATATCTTTCAACAATTTCTTAAACTCCTAAAGAAATATGTCCATATCAGAATCAGAGCGAACTCCATTAGTAGATCTTCTGTTGCATAGTATTTAATAAAAGATTAAAAGAAATGGGGTATTAAAGTTCTAAACTCTTGAATTTTTCTGGTCGGACTTCGAGTAAATTTTTTTCCTTAGCTAAATTTAACTTAAAAAATTTAGGGCACCTCGCAGCTACATTCCGGCGGAATGTGCGAGAATGAGACCAGAAAAGTTTAAGAGTTTAGAACTCGGTTGGGGAAAAGTCATAATCAATTACTAGCAATTTTCTTGAAAAACATCTTTAAATTTTGGTTATCTCTTGCATCTACAACCTTCTTCATGGCTTTGGAGGTGCCAATTTGTACAGCGGCAATTTCAAGGTTAGAAGAAAGTGAACTTAATCTTGCAGCATTTGGAATTGTTGCATCATGTGCACTTTTTATCCAGTCTCCAGTATTAAGACTTATGTCAACTCCCTTGATGTTTGTACAAGATATTCAATCTTATCGAATATTAAGAAACTTTTCATTATGTTTTTCTATAATCGTAAGTTTAGTTTTCTTAATATTGTCTCTCGATCCGATTTATAGTTTGTTTGTCGTACCTTTTCTTGGGCTTAAACATGAAATCACAGATCTTGTTCAAAGTGGTTTATTGATGTGGTCAGGATTTCCTATATTAATTGGGATGAGGAGATTTTATCAAGGAGTTATTCTATGTGGCCATGAACCCAAAAAAATAGCGCTCGCAACTTTTCTAAGATTGCTAACTCTGATTTCTTATACATGGTTTTCGCCTTTAAAGGGATACAATACTGGTGTTGCATTAGGAGTGTTTGGGATAGGATCGGGAATGTTTGTTGAGATGATAGTAAGTGCTATTTTTGCACAAAAACAAATCAGTAAGTATTCGCAATCTAATACAGATAACATAAAAAGTCTTAGCGTAGGGAATATTCTTAAAAAATTCATTCCATTATCGGTATCTTCCTCAGTTTCATTGAGCAATAGTACAATACTTTCAGTATTTGTTGCACGCGGTTTCTTAGCGATAGAGTCATTGGCCTTGATGCCCATCATATTTGGATTATTAAATCCATTTACATGGGCAGCATTTGCTACGCAGGATACTACGCATGCACTATTAACCAAGTCAAAAGAATCTTATAATCAAGTAAAAAGTTTTTCTATACGTCTTGGGATAATCCTTAGTATTATATTATTTTTGATCGGAGCTAGCGTATTATCAGATTATTATTTTCTTTATTTAAATCATCTGCAAGATAATCTTTATCGTTTAACAGCCGGACCTGTTTTATTGATTTCATTAATACCATTTACTATGGCAACCAAGAACTTTTATCGAGGAGTCTTGATTGCTGATGGCAGATCTAAGATGTTGTTAATTAGCGAGTCCTTTGAGATAATCTCACTAATAATAGTTATGGGAACATTATCAATGGTCTCAAATTTACCTGCAATTAATCTGGCGATGATTTCAATGTGGATAAGTGGTCTTATGAATCTTGTTTTTCTTTATTATACAACCAAAAAATAGATTATAAAAAGTGTTAATATTTTCATCTTTGTGTTTTAATACTTTTCTCGGTGTCTCTTACTCTCAGTAGTTGTTTTATTTTTATGCTTAAGTTTTACTATCCTTTGGACAAAAGTCATACATAAACCTGAACCAAACTCTAAAAGCATCTGCAATCTGTTGATTCACAATCACTGTCATAGAAAAATCTGTTTCGTGTATTCCTCCAACATGAATATTAGATAATATATTTACATGCGATCCAAATATATCTATTGCATTTGGTGTAGAGTAGCCTTTAGGTAGAAACTTAAAATTTTTACCTATATGTTTTGTTATCTCATGTGAAGACGATTTAATCTCATAATCAAATAAGTGAAAATAATTAATTTTTGCTTTGTTAGCTTCTTTAATAAATTTAGGAAAGAAATGTTGTAAACGATGATCCATCCATGCTCCTTTCGCGCCAATACAATAGAAATCTTCTTTTATGCGCAGAATATCTCGCATATAGTTTTTCCAACCTTCTATACCGCGGTAGATAAATACCCCTTGCTCAGTTGATTTACTTCGATATAAATTTTCAAGGCCAGGCATTACACTTTCAAGAAGTGTTTGTTTCTCCTGAACAAGCTCCATTAGTTTATTTGGCTCGACTGCCTGATATCTATTTTCTTTTGATTGAATAATCTCAAAAGCCAAACCTTTTTCTACAAGACGTGCGATAGAATCGTATACATTTCTTCTATGAACTTTGGACTTTAAAGCAATTGAGCCTACTGAAAGTTCACCTTCTTTTAAAAGAGTTTCGTAAATTATTGCCTCGTTTTTAGGTAGGCCAAGTTGTTGAAATATATGGGTATACATAGTCCTCTATCAAATATGGTGATAACTAACACCATTGAGTGTTCTTTACCACTCAAAATAAATTATTAATAAATCTATCGTTAATTAAATAAGAAAACTTTAAGGAAATTATGATGCATTTATGTACTCCCTTAGAAACTGGATTAATGATCCTAGCCTTTGCTACATTAATGATTCTTCTGGTTAAAGTTTTCAATAAAAAAGAAATTACCAGTGAAGAGTATTTAGTAGCTAACAGAACTTTGGGTTGGAAAAAAGCTGCTCTCTCTATCGCCGTAAGTTGGATTTGGGCACCTGCTATTTTCATTGCATCACTGCAATCCTACACCAAAGGAATAGCTGGTGCATTTTGGTTCATTGTACCAAATGTAATTTGTTTTTTTGTTTTTGCTCCTATTGCTATAAAAATAAGAAAAAGTATTCCTATGGGTTATAGCTTTCCAGACTATATTTCAGAACGTTACAAAGGAAATAAGTTAGTACACATTTCTTTTCTCTTAATTTTTTTATCATATCAACTGGGTTCAATTGTAATAAATTCAGTTGCGGGGGGAATGTTACTAAATCAACTCAGTGGCATGCCAATTCTTCTTGCAATAATATTAATGCCTAGTATCGCTTTAGTTTATTCTTTAAAAACTGGAATGAGAGCTTCTGTCATTACGGATGTCTTCCAAATGTTATTTATTTTGGTAGTGGCAGCTTTTCTAATCCCTTGGCTCCATAATGTTTCTGGCGGATTCCATACTATAATATTAGGATTAGGAGGAAAAACGGGAGAGTTTTCAAATATATTTCATCCAGCAATCGCTTATGCTTTTGGTATTCCCATGACCATTGGTCTTATAACTGGACCCCTGTCAGATCAAATGTTTTTCCAAAGAGCTTTTTCAGTGGAGGAAAAGGACATAACTAAAACATTTGTAGTCGGTGGTTTACTCTTTGCAATTGTACCTATTTTGCTTTGCATACCAGGCTTTATTGCAGCTGCTAATCCACAAATTACTATATCAAACCCTGAAATGATCGCTCCATCCGTTATTGCACACTTTCTTCCTCATTGGGCTTTATTATTATTTGGAGGAATGGCTTTATGTGGTCTTTGCTCGACATTAGACTCTTCTTTTTGCGCATTAAGCTCATTGGGAGCTATCGATATTTATAAAAGATACATTAATAAAACTCCATCTAAAGATCAGCTATTAAAAGTTTCTAGAAATTTTATGTTAGGTTTTACTGCTTTCGGTACATCTATTTCTCTACTTGAACCAAAGTTACTTTGGCTAAGTTTAATTTATGGTAGCTTAGCTGGGGCTGGATTTTTTCCTTTACTATTCAGTGTTTATTCAAAGAACATTTCATCTAAGGCTTTATCAGTTGCGATTTTAACTTCATTAATAATTGGACTCCCATTTTCGATATACGCAAATATTATTGAAAACACTGACTTAATTGTAGCTTCTAGTTTGTTAAGTGTCATTTTGGGACTAGTTATTTTAGTCCTAGCAATTTGTAAGAGTAAGTAATTTATAGTATTTTAAAAATGCTTTAAGGGTAGAAGATTATCGATATTACATCATTCAAAAGACCTACGGGTAAGTGAATGATGTAATGTTGGCTCAAAGGTTGGCTCAAAGGTTTTAGTGTTTCTCTTTTAAAGGAGTTTGTTATGAAGGTTTTCACTACAGGTCAGGCTGCTAAAATTTGTAAAGTAGCCGCAAGAACTATTTCTAAGTGGTTTGATTCTGGACGACTAAAAGGATACCGTTTACCCGGATCGCGGGACCGGCGTATTCCGAAAGATTTTCTAATCTGCTTTTTAAAGGAAAACGGTATGCCACTTGGCGATCTTGAAGATGAGGATCTAGTTAAAGTTATTTTTGTCTCTTCGAACGAATTACGTATCTCCAGTATGAAAGCTTCACTTACCATAAAAAGAGGGTTTAAATTAGCCGTTGCTGCTAATGGATTTGAAACTGGAATTCAAATTGAAGCCTTCAATCCCAAGATCTTAATAGTGGATTTTTCAATCGGAAATAACGAAGCCAATCAGCTTTGCCAAAGTATACGTAAAAACTCAGATTACTCAAATCTGATTGTTCTTGCGCTTATACAAGAATCTGAGATGAGAGGCCTTGATCGTTCACCCATTAACGAAATTTTTAGATATCCGCTTGATCAAGATGTGCTTACGTTTAGACTTGAAGAATTAACTGGTAAGATAAAAGTCCCTGCCTAGCAAAGTGTTTAATATAACCTTAAACTCAAAACGAAGTTAAGTATTAGCTTAACTTCGCATAGGTTCTAAATCAATAAAAAGGTTTGGGCCAACATTATTTTGATTTTAGTCTAGAATTGCCCAATTTAAGAAAGAAACTACTTTGACTCTTAGTTCTTATGATCTTTATTGATCGATTTATTGAAGGAATTTAGTAAATTGCATATCTGCGATATATACCATTTACTAAATGGTATATATGTAACATCCTATAATTAATAAATAATTATGCTAAGTTTAGTAAATTTTCAAAACTACACATATACATAAACTCTCGCCGCACGCTCTGAGGATAGGGCAAATTATAGGACAAATACAAATCGCATCATAACATCTACACATTGACATCAAAGCATCAATAAAGTATGATATAAACATGAGAACTACAGTTAACATTCAAGATAGCTTACTAGAGAAAGCTAAAAAATATTCTTTAAAAACTGGTCTCACTATGGGGGCAGTCGTTGAGTCGGCCCTTGCGCTTTTTTTTAAAGAAAATGAAAACAAAAATGTTAAATCTGATTTCAAATTAATCACCGTTAAGGGCGAATTAGTAAATCCTGATATTAACTTGGATCGCACTTCGGAAATTTTAAGTGGCGATGATATAGAATATTACCGGAAGTAAATTTGCAATCTCCTGATGTCAATATCCTAGTTTATGCCCACCGCGAAGAGACTCCGCATCATAAACGCTATGCAGACTGGCTGATAAAAACGACAACTTCGAAAGAGCCTTTTGCCATCTCTGAATTAGTCATAAGTGGCTTTCTTAGAATAGTAACGAATCCTAAAATCTTCAAGCCTGTATCTAGCATAAAAATAGCTACAAGTTTTATAAGTGAAATTACTAGTCAGCCTAACTGCCAACTTATTAGAGCGGAGTCACAACATTTTCAGATCTTTTTAGATCTATGTAAAAAGTACGACTTAAAAGGAAAACTAATTGCAGACGCCTACCATGCTGCCCTTGCTATTGAACATGGGCTTATGTGGGTAAGTGCTGATACTGACTTTAGTATATTTCAAGAGGAACTTAGGTTTAAACATTTATGAATTCGAACAGCAAAGAAGCACTACTTTGGATTATCCAAATACTTAATGATAAAAAAATCCCTTATCAAATAGTAGGCGGTCTTGCTGCCAGACTTCACGGAGTAGATAGACCATTAGCTGATATCGATTTTGATATTCCAATTGAATATGCATCGGATCTAGTAAACTTCCTATCTCCTTACATAAGTAAACCATTTAAACACTACATCGAAGAGCTTTGGGACATTGAGTATACCCCTCTTAGTATAGATTTCCGTTCTGGGAATTCATACTAAGAGGGGTATGTCTTATATGGCTCCGCTTTGCTTCGCTCATATACTTCACGCCTAGAGAGCTTAACGATAAACGGAAAACCATACCGCGTTCAGTATATTTTCAAATTATCTATCAAGGCCAAAAGATAGAATTTGGATTTACTCCTGGCGGAAAAATCTTTGATAGGAAAAATGGAATTTGGGTAGAACTTATCACAGATCTTCAAAAATCAGTTGAAATCCTATTCGAAGAAATTAATTTATCAGTCATTCCTGTAATTGATTTAATTAACTATAAATCAATATTGAATCGTGAAGTTGATATTATTGATGTCACGGAATTGATAAAAATATAT
Organism: Pseudomonadota bacterium; assembly: GCA_027487795.1. GTDB lineage: Bacteria > Bdellovibrionota_C > UBA2361 > SZUA-149 > DAOLCO01 > JAIYCX01. The sequence goes on from JAIYCX010000003.1 coordinate 12,011, forward strand.
AAAATATAAATGGGGCTAAATATAATTCATAAAAAACTAGACATTTTAAAAAGATCACACCATAATGATAGAATGAAAATAAGAGAAGGCATAATTTTTACATCTGGAAGTCTTGAGACAGAGGACAAAGAATGGGATAGAGCATTTTGGCAATTAGCTTCTACAGAAGAAAAGTTTCTAGCAACTTCAGAACTTATAAGATACGCTCATGAACTTAAATCAAATACTAAGCTAAGCATGGAAGTAGATAGACTTTTTTTTGAAATAGGCTCATATCGTGATTGATAATCAAGATATTATAGACTTCATTAAACTCTTAAACGAAAAAAAAGTAAGTTACATATTAGTAGGAGGATATGCTGTTATACATTATGCGGAACCTCGCTACACAAAAGATATTGACTTTTTCGTGGAGCCCACACTCGAAAACGCACAAAAGATAGTGAGTGTGCTAAAAGAATTTGGATTACCAGAGTCTGGAGTAAAGTTAGAAGTATTCACTACGAAAGGTAACTTCTTTAAATTAGGCAGACCCCCATGGAGAATAGACTTGATAACATCCCTAGAGGGAATGGACTTTGACTCATTAATCCAGAACGCAAATATCACAAAAATACATGATCAAGAAATTAGAGTAGTTTCAAAAGAAGACTTGATTAAAATAAAAACTATCGCTGGCAGGCCACAAGATATTTTAGATATTACTATGCTAAAAAAGTAGATTAGAATATCTTGCCACTGCATACCCTCCACCAAAGGTACAAGTTTCTTTAAAAAACAGGCCCTTCGACAAGCTCAGGTCAGGAAAGGACAGAAGAATGGAAGGAGTTAGGTTTAATAAAGACTTTGAAGTTATGAAAAAACTAAAAACCAGTCGCAATAAAAGCAACTAAACTTGCACCTAAAATAAAACCTACTCCTAGTGAATCATACAAAGTTCTTAACTCATTTCCACCAGCGCCCCACCATACCAATCCAGATAGACTACCTATTAAACCACCAAGAATAGCTAAGAATAAAAAAAGTATAATTTGTCCAAATGTTTCTTCATACCAATTTAAAGTTTTGATATCATTATTTTCCGCTTTGTTAGTTTGAGATTTATCACTCTTCTTATTCCAGCTATATTTAAATAAATAGTGGAAAAATATAGAAAAGAGTCCATAATAAACTATTGTTGCAGGAATCGTAGCGTTAAAAGCAAACTGATTATCTAGATACCAAAGACCTATAGAAGTTATAATAGACAAATTAACTACTATCAAAAAACAAATATAGTTTTTATTCATTTTTTTCATAACTTTATATTAGTTAGTATTATATCGAAGTAATAGATAAAAAACTAAAATAAATTAGACTTATAAGAGCTAGGAGTTTTATAAATCTGAGGCCGTAGATGCTTACTATGTCATGTCCTGGATCCCCGCTTTCGCGAGGAAGACGGTGGGGAACAAAAAAAACTAAAGTAAATTAAACAATTAAGAGCTAGGGGTTTTATAAATCTGAAGCTGTAGATGGGCGAGGGTGGCTGGGGCGAGACACTGGAAACCAACTTTGCTCTGCAAAGTATGTTCCAGTGCGAGCAAGGTTGCCATACTTGGTCGTGAGCTTCAGATTTATAAAACCCCTAGCTCTAAAAATAAAAAAATATATTGTAACTTAAGCAGACCGATTAAACGAAGTAACCAAGACTTCTGTCTCTTCAGATTGAGAATTTACTTTTCCAGACTTGCTGTAGTTATTATTATCAATAACTGGTCTTGCAGTCATGATTGATAATGTAGTTGAAACTAAACTTAAGGAATGTTTTAATAAACCTGAATTTTCAGCACTTAATTTTTGACTTGATTCAGAAACTTCTATTAATTTTTCTCTCAGACTAGTTAGTTCTTTCTTAGTATCTTTATCTAGATCTTTAATTGCTAATACCTGTGGTATTAGATTCTTTTTAACGTCTATCTCGAATTCTTCAGATAGCTCTTTAAGAATTAGGGTTCTAAGCTCAGCTTGTTCTTGTAGGTCTTTAGTTATGACTTCTTTCTTTTTATTTATTTCTAAAAGTTCATCTCTTTTTAAATAAAGTATCTTTGCTCTTTCTTCCACTAGAAGAGCGAGCAAAGAGGATTGAAGAGTTAGTTCTTTCTTTAGTAACTGAACTAGCTTTCTAATTAATCTCATATTATTTATACCGCGCTTCCGTCAGCTAGGAAGGATAATATTGAAGAAGCAACTTCTTTAGAATCTACTTTGTATGTTCCAGCTTCTACTCGAGACTTTATATCTTGAACTTTCTTAGCTCTTACAGCATCATCTTTTTCTAAAAGAGTAGAGGCTTTTAATAAGTCTCTTGATGCATTTGAAAATGAGATTGTATCTGAGCTACCTGGTGCAGCAGAGTTTTGTCCTCCTACTTTACCGTCGCCGTATTTATTTACTAATTGTCTCTTTGCAGACTCAGCATTGTTAACTGATGCATTATCGTTTACTAATTTTGATTTAATTTCCATAGCAGTTTTTCCGTTTCATCCTTAATAAAAATATTATAACCTTGGTTTGCCACCTCCCCTTTATATTACTGAACCCCGTACTTCGATCTCCAGTAACATCTACAATTTCACACCGATTTCGACAAACCTTGTCGGACAAAAACCTTCCTAGCTATTAATTACTTAATACTTACTTTAACTCTAATCGGCACATCCACCCTTCGGCATAAATGTTTTTTTTAGGTCTCAGCAACTAAGCTCATCAAAATACTAGGCTATAACCTAACTATCCTCTAGTACTAGTTTAGATGCACTCTTTTGATAATTAGATAATTCTTTTTTCAAAAACTTCTTAACCCCTAAGCCTTCCCCTTTTACTACCTCGTCCGCAATGGCTTGGTTAAACATATCTTTGAAAATCTGCATTTCATTAGAATTTTCATCTAAAATACCTTTTCCACCACCTATATTTGCTGTTCCCCACATTTCCTTTAACATATTATGCAAAAGCAATGCCTCAAATCCTGAGGCAGCCTTATCAGCTTCTTTAGTAGCTCCAAGTGCTTGTTTTTCTTTCAGATCCTTATTAATACGAGTATCGTGCAAGACTGCCCTAATTGGACTATTAGATGTATCTATTTTAGTCATTTGCCTTATTTCCTTACATCACAACTAATTCAGCCTGAAGAGCACCTGCTTCTTTCATGGCTTGAAAAATAGCTATTAAATCCCTAGGAGTTGCGCCCAAACTATTTAAACCTTTAACTACCTCCCCTAAGCTTACACCCTGCTGGACAACTCTTAGTAAACCACCATCTTCTGAAACATTTATATCAGTATTCTCAACAACAGCGGTGTCTCCTTGTGCTAAAGGGTTCGGCTGAGAAACTTGTGTCTCTGATCTTATAGTAATGTTTAGGTTTCCATGCGCAAGCCCAATTGTTGAAACCCTCACGTTTTCTCCAATAATAACTGTTCCCGTTCTTTCATTCACAACAATACGAGCGGGTATATCTGGTTGTACTTCTAGCTGTTCAAGTCTAGCTAATAAATGCACCGGCGCTTTTGCTATCGCTGCATCAAGAGGAACTATCACACTAGCACCATCAAGTGCTCTCGCCTTTTCCATTCCGAAAAAAGAATTTATTGCTGACTGAACACGCGTAACTGTAACAAAATCTGGCTCTCTTAAAACTATACGAACTTGACCGCTTGAAAATAAATCAAATGGAATAGCTCTTTCAACATTTCCACCTTGTGGAATACGTGCAACGTTAGCATGATTCTTTTGCGCAGTATCTCCTCCACTAGCAACTATAAATCCTCCTAATGATAAAGGACCCTGTGCTACTGCATAAACATTTCCGTCAGCACCTTTTAATGGAGTCATTAGCAATACTCCACCTTGAAGGGTCTTAGCATCTCCGATTGAGGATAATGTTACATCTATCTTTGATCCAGGTCGTGCAAAAGCTGGCAACTCCGCAGTGACCATAACGGCTGCGATATTTGATAGAGTAAGCTTTTCAGGATCTACTCTGATACCAAGCCTTTCTAAAAAGTTCGCCATACTCTGAGGAGTAAAGCTAGCACCTCTTTTATCACCAGTACCTTCAAGACCAACTACGACACCGTAGCCTAATAACTGATTTCCTCTTACTCCTTCAACATCAGCTAGATCTTTTAATCTGGCTGCCTGTATATTAGACGAAGTAACTCCGAGTAAAAGTAGTATTATTAATTTAGTAAATATCTTTAAATCAAGTTTCATAATTTTCCTTAAAATGGCCAAACAAGTCCAAACAACCTAGCACCCCAACCTGGTTGCTGAGCTTCAGAAAGTATTCCATGACCGTAAAAATCTATTCTCATATTCGCTATTCTATTTGATTCTACTTTATTATCTGCAGCTATATCACGTTGTCTTACTAGACCGCTGATAACCATAATCTCTTCTTCTGTATTTATAGAAACTATTTTACTACCTTCTATTCTAAGCACGCCATTAGGTAATAACTCGACGACAACAGCGGATAGCTGTGCCTGTAAAAGCCCTTGACGCTGAATATTTGAAGTACCAGTATATTTAGTCTCCGTGCTTGCATTTACCATAGCACCTGGAGCTAAACCTTCATTATTAGAAGCCCATTTCGTATCTAAACCAAAGAAATTAGTAATTCCCGCTAAAACATCGAATTCTGATTTCGTCTGTGTATCTCCTCTCTTCTGACCTATGGTTAAATCATTTATAGTGATCGTAAGAATATCCATTGGATTATATGCTCTTAGATCATTAAAAATAAAATTCCCTTGTATTTGGTCTGGCCAAAGTGAAGGATTAGATGAAAATTGAGCTTGTATACTTGGACTTACTATTGCTCGATTACTCACAGAAAAAGGATTTTGTCCTGACAAATCCTTATTAGATAAAGGGGAGGGAGTAGAACCAAGATTCGCAAGCTGCCCTCTTGCTGACTCAGCCCCACTCCCCATCGTGAACGTCTTTCTTTGTTCCTCAGTAGTTAAGGCTCCAATTTCTGCTTCTTTAATTTTTGAAGCATCTGGCATAACTACTGGTGCGGAAAAAGATCTTTTTAAATTTAGCCCTTGTGCTAAAAACTTAGCGTCACCTTGGTAAGTTGGAGGAGACTGTAAACTTTCAAGATTATTTATATCAGTATCACTAAGCTTGCTATCTAACCTAGCTCTTGATTTACTTGCTGCTTTTCTAAATGAGAAATCTTCAACTTGACCTTTTTTTGCAGCACGTGAAAACTCTTCTGCTGGATAGATAGAGGCAGTGTCAAGACTAGTAGCACAGCCTACTATGGAGTAATTTAATACTAAGAAAAAAATTGTGTTAATACTTTTATTTAGTTTCATTGAATAACCTTAACCTCGTTTGAACTAACTACTGATGCTTTAACTATCTTTTGCGATCTATCATTTCTTAATTCTATTACTTCACCTTCGTGCCCATCTTTAAGCGCTATAGCAGTGGCCTTAGCGGTAAATCCGCCTGTAGAATAAATTACGCTAACTTGTTTACCTTTTTCTATAATAGGAGGGATATCGATATCTATTTTTCGTATTGGCTCTCCTGAAGAAATAGCTCTGGTTACTCTTCTGCCTACAATATCAGTACTTTTAAAACTAATATCCTGAGGTAATGTAGCAGTATTAGCTCTTATAATTTGAATATCTTCAGGTCTAATTAGTGACCCTCTGTCTAGCTTTGATTTAAGTATTGGAATAGCTCTCCAGTCATCCACTATAGCTGTAGCTAAAAATCTAGATAATAAATTTTCATTCTCAAAAACACTTAAGCGTAGAGGTAGCTTACCAGAGACTGCTTCTCCTAAAAGCTCAGCTTTAATACTAGTTGGTTTTTCAGTAACTATCTGTTCAGTATCCCAGGTTACATCCTTAACTTGTAGATCTAAATTCGGATCACCATGTAATTGAAGCTTTAATTCTGATAAAACCTGCTCTTTTGATAAGACATCACCTTGTCTTGTAATAGTAACATCAATTGGTATTGAGTAGCCAAATGCTTCAATATCAATTCCCGAAGCTGTTATTAATTTAATAATCTCAGATCCTTTTAAAGTAGCGCTTTCTCTTGGTCTTAATTTAATCCCTAAATCTACTTCACTAATTTTATTAACTGCTTCTTGATAATCACCCTTAACATCTTTAATAATAGCTAGATCTTTTAGCTTTACTGATTCAACCTTAACTTTTCCCTTTGCAGGTATAAATAAAGTAGGTCTAGGTTCTAAGGCATATAGCTTATCTGTGTGTATAATTGTAGCTCCTATGAAAGAAACAAATAAATACAAATTAATAAAATATCTTGATAAAAACTTCATAAACTATCTCTTCACGTTAATTGCAGTTTGCAAAAGTTGATCTGCTGTTTGTATTACTTTTGAATTAGCTTCATATGCCCTTTGTCCGGTCACCATTTTAACTATTTCCTCTACAACACTCACGTTTGAACTTTCTAAAAAGCCTTGAGCTAAAGTTCCTACTCCATTTATACCTGGTATTGATAGAATAGGAGGACCTGATGAGTCGGTCTGATCAAGTAAGTTTCTACCTCTTGCTCTCAAACCAGCAGGATTAGAAAACCTTGCTATTTGAATTTGAGTAATTTGAGATGCCTGAGGTTGACCTGGTTGTTTAACATTCACAAACCCATCCGCAGTTATAGTTATAGAGACAGCATCTGGTGGTATTGTAACTGGTGGCTGAAGTAAATATCCATCTGAATTTACCAGATTCCCGGTAGCATCTAATTTAAAAGCCCCGTTTCTAGTAAATGTTATTTCACCTGTTGGCAATGCTACTTGGAAAAATCCATCACCTTCAATTGCTACATCTAATGGATTATTAGTAGACTCAAAATCTCCCTGAGAATGAATCTTTCCAACAGCCGCTGGTCTAACTCCTAATCCAATTTGAATACCTGAAGGACTAGTACCTGTCTGAGTTGCAGCCGTTCCTGGCTCTTCTACTATTTGATACATTAAATCTTGAAAATCTGCACGATTCTTTTTAAATCCAGCAGTATTAACGTTTGCCAAGTTATTTGCTACCACATCAAGATCTAATTGTTGTGCGGTCATTCCTGTTGCTGCGGTGTAAAGTGATCTTATCATAAATTTCCTAAATATTAAGCTCTGACAGTTCTAAGATTTGTTTCATTCAATTCTTGTAAAGTTTGAGTAGTTTTCGTATATCCTTCAAAAGCTCTTTGAGTTGAAATCATTTCAACCATAGATTGAACAACGTTAATATTTGGCATTTCTACCGACTGTGGCACAACCGAGGCAGGAACTATCTGTGGAGCATCTGTACCAGCTTTTAATTTAAAACGAGTTCCTCCCTCTCTTTCTAATGCATTTAAATCAGAAACTGTTACGACTCTAAGCCTTCCTGCAATTTGATTTTTTACCATCACACTTCCATTACTACTTATTTGGGGAGAACCACCCTGAGCTGTAATCGGCCCTCCATCTCCCATTACTGGATATCCATCCATTGTAGTAATAACGCCTTCAACATTTTGTGTGAAGTTACCAGCTCGGGTATATCTTTCTTCGCCATTAACTTGAACTACAAAAAATTTATCTTTATCTACCAATGCAGCATCAAGTGGTGCCCCAGTACTTTGAATAGGGCCAGGAGTAAAATCTGTACTGACTTCGATATCAACCACTCCAGGAGTATTTCCTTGATCTGTTTCAGCTCGTTTTAGGCTATCAATAGTACTGGCAAGTGTATCAGAGAACTCTTGCTGTCTTGCAACAAGTCTACTTGCTTTAAAGCCTACAGTATTAACGTTTGCTAAGTTATTCGCTACAATTTCTAGTCTTCTACTTTCTAGTAGTCCACCAGAAGCTGATGCATACATTCCTCTTTCCATTAGAAGCCTCCGTACATGTTATCAAGATCTAATTCAGTTTGTTCTTTATCAGTTCTAGCCCTGATCACACTTCTTACAGTCCCAAGCTCTTTTTCTTTTAAAGCTTTTGGTAATTCCTTTGCTCTATTTACTGCTTGCTCTCTTAAAAGCCCGTCTAGATGTCTAATTTCAGATACAGGAAGCTCAAGTTTTCTTGCAACTACATGCAGTTCTTTACCTTCGAGTAGTAATCTCTTTGCTATTCTAAAAACTATAGGATCAACTATGCTTGTATGTTTAAAAATTTCAAGATCTTCTTCTGCTTCTTTTTCTTCTTGAATTTTTGCTTCTTCTTTTGCTTGCTTGGTTGCGATACGTTGTCTTTCTAATCTTTGCTGTAGTTGTGTTTGAGTAGATTGAGTTCTTGTTGATTTATCATCTAACATTTCAATATCTTGAGATAGTCTTCGCTCCCCTCTCTCACTAATAATCCATGAATCTTCGTCTTCATAAATATTATTAGTATTTGTTCTAGTTGAATTAGTAGAATGTCTTGTATTTGACTTTCTGTCCGCAGGAACCATTTTAAAATTTTCAGATGTATTAGTAATTGTAGCAATTCTCGCTTCTGCCTTATCAAGAAGCTCTTGCAATTCTCTCTGTCTGCGCTGAATTCTAGTATCGAAGACCTGAGAAGACTCAGTAGCCTCCATAATTAGAGTCTGTAAGGACTTTTCTAATTCAGTTAACTCGTGCTTCCACAAAGCTCTTTGCTTAAGTAATGAATCCTTATCTGTTAATAAAGTTCTCAGACAAATGCCCGCCACAAGAAGACCAAATCCAATGTCAGCTATTTGTGGCCAAGTAATATTTAGTAAATCCATTATCTTTTCCTATGCCCTTACTTAAGTTAAATTCTAAGCAAATATTTTTGTCGCTACTGTCATACTTTTGACTTTATGGTATGAGTCTTCAAGCACTTAATTTTCAAAAATGTATAGACAAATCAAATACATACCTAAATCCCTTACACTCTTATACATACCTTCAATTAGCTTGATTTTAACTTTCTTGACGGTACAAGGTCTTAACTGCAAGTAGCAGGCCAAGTCTGTAAAATACTTAAAATATTCTATATTGCTAATTTTTTTGCTCATGTTTTTTCATATTTGTTCGATAAACAATTATAAACAATGATCTATGAAAATTACCGGAGCCTTACTATGAGTCTACCTATAGAAGAAAAACACGTTAGAGTAATTCTAGCAGACGACCAAGAACTAGTACGTTCTGGAATTCGCTCCATGATAAAAGATCTTAAAGATTATGAAATCGTGGCAGAAGCTGCAGATGGTATCAGCACATTAAGTGCAGTATCAGAATATCTTCCAGATGTATTACTATTAGATATGCAAATGCCAACTCTAGGCGGTATGGAAGTGCTTAAGAGATTAAGTAAAGAAGACAACTCTCCTCTGGTATTAGTAGTGTCAGCATCAGAGCCAGGTTTAAATGTATCAGAAGCTCTAAAAAGCGGTGCTAGTGGGTACATAACAAAAAATGCTTCTAAAGAAGAATTTGAATTAGCACTAAAGACTATAGTATCTGGCAAAAAATATGTAAGTCCATCCATAGCAAGTCATGCAAACAATACTGGAAGTTCTGAAAATCCAATATTAAATTTAAGTGAGAGAGAAAGAGAAATATTTAAGTTACTTGCTGAAGGAAAGAAGAATAAAGAAGTAGCAAAAGTACTTTTTATCTCTCCTAGAACTGTAGATACTCACAGACTAAATATAATGAAGAAACTAGGACTAGCTACAAATGGTGAACTAGTCCAGTTGGCAATTAGATATTCAGTCTTGTAGAAATTACTTCTTAAGCAAATCTCTAATTTCCATTAGAAGCTTTTCTTCTGCGCTCGGAGCAGGAGGTGTGACCGGGACAGGCGCTACCTCTTCTTTTTTCTTTGCCGCATTCATAGCTTTAATCGCCATAAAAATAGAAAAAGCTACTATCAAAAAATCAAATACTGTCTGAATAAATATGCCATAATTTAAACTAGAAAGAACTTCACCATTCGCGCCAGTAGTTAATGTTAATTTTAAATTAGTAAAATCAACTCCTCCAACTAGTAGACCAATGACAGGCATAACTACATCACCCACTAAGGAAGAAACAATCTTACCAAATGCACTGCCTATAATCACACCTACTGCAAGATCTACAACATTGCCCTTCATGGCAAACTCTTTAAACTCAGAAACTAAACTCATAATACCTTCTCCAAAAATTTCACAATAAGTCTCATAAAAAATGATGATCTAATTTACTACATAAGCTAAGAATGCATATATGTAAAATTAAAACATAATCCCAATGCTCCCAAACTGGCAAATACTCGCACTAACGTCATTTTTGTTCTTTGGCTTTCAGAACTACCTGTATAAGCTGATTGTAACAAAGTCCCTAGATACGAAGAATGTAACGTTTCTCTATATTCTTTTTAGTTCGCTTATTTGTATTTTTCTATCAATAAATTTTTCAGACTTTAGTAAAGTTAGTTATGTAACTTTAGGCTTAGCGAGCTTAGATTCTCTAGCTTATTATATAACGACAACAACCAGAATTGACGCTTTAAGATACATCCCTAGTTATTTGGTCTTTCCAATTGCCAGATTCAGCACTGTATTGATTGTCATATATGGTGTTTTAATTTTCAACGATCCACTCTCAGAGGAATTAATAATCTCACTTATCATCGCTGGAGTTATAGTTCTATTATTTGCAAAAGATAGACATGAACATAAAGATCTTCCAAATTATCGCTACGGAGTTATACTTGCGATTATTGCAATGGTCTCAAGTGCCGCTACAAATATCGTCTCTAAATATGCGGTTCTTTACACAGATTTGCTTGCTTATATGACTATTGCAAATTTAATAATGTCCATTACCATGTTTACTAACTTTAAAAGACAAAAGATTAAACTAGATCTCAGTAAAAATTCTGTCAGTATTGCATTATATTTAGCAGCGGTTAATCTTATTGCCTGGTTTTCATACCTCTATGCAATGAAAACTGGGCCGCTAAGTCTAGTAGCAACAATCTCTGGATTAGCGTTTGTGGTACCGATAATATTAAGTATTATATTTGATAAAGAGAAGCTTAATTTTTCAAGGTTTATGATAGTTGTTCTTACTGGGGTTGTTATTTGGGTCTTGAATATTAGATGAAATTTGAATCAGAGCTCTGCCAACTCCTCTTTAATCTATATAAGTCAAAAAAACAGGAAGGATAGGAGGATGGAAGGGTTTGGAATAAGGTAAGTTTATTGCAAAAACTCTATGCTCACTTAAAATTCCTCCTATCCTCCTACGCTTCCTGTTTTTTTGACTTATTTATAAGACTTAGTATACGGGACTGCAAACGAGCATTACTATCTCACGCTCACTCTTTCATATTAATCTTTGTATAGCAGTATTTAAAAATTATTTACACTACTCTTACTCACCAGCTCTATTATTTCTATTCATTAAATTTCTTAAATTCCCAGAAAACTTGAAAAAGCATTCTTAAATTAGCTGAAAATACTTTATCATATATCTGAAAAGCATAATGTGGATTATCTCTGGCTACTATCAGTATTATATAATCACCACAGACCCATATAGTAGATGTAAAATCTAACTTACCTTTTAAGGTTTTGATTTTACGACCTTTGACTTTACTCTTCAAAACTTTTTCTGTTTTCGATTCGTTAGATAATAATTGTATCCTCACAGAGTCTGATTTATTTTTCCAATATCTATCTAACCAATCAAAATACTCTTCTACAAAAGTATGGTCTTGATATCCCCACCAAACATTATCGTACTCTGAAATACTATCACTCCATAAAGGTAAATTAGTAGTAAGGAAGTTATTGACTCCTTCTATACCTTCGACATATTTAATTTTTGGTATGTTTCTACTTTGAGTATCAAAAAGAGCTGATATTTGTTTTATAAAATCATTTGCTATTAGTTCTTTTTTAGAAAGTATAGATTTTTCTTTCTCTATTTCATTTAAAATACTTTCAGGTCTATTAGCACTAAAAATACTTGAACTTTTTCCCTTCTCTACCGTAACAAGACCTTTATTGATTAAAGAATCTAAACAGGAGTAAACTGTAGTACGTTTCTTTGCTGTTCTCTTAGAAAGCAAGTGTGCTCCAGCCTTACCCATTTCACTAAGAGATGTGTAAATTAAAAATTCTGTTTTATTTAACCCTAAGAGTTCTAAATTTTCGTTTGTTATCTGCATGTTGACGAATATCAGTCGACAGTAATATACTTATAATTACTAGACACTTACATATCTGTCAACCAAATACTCTATTTACTTTCTGACAGTCTTTGATTATCTAACTACAAAAACTTTCATGGATTTCTTATGAAAAATAAACTTAATGCTCTGTTTTCAGTGCTAACTCTATTCGCTCTTACTAAACCTTCTTTAATCATAGCTGAAAACATTAAAGTTGGTGCATTGATCTGCCTAAGTGGCGCCTGTGCGGACACAGGAAATAATTCACTAAGAGGAATTCAACTTGCTATTGATCAAATAAAAGAAAAACATGGAGATACTGTAGAGTTAGTAGTAGAGAACTCTGACGAATTAAACGGTGCGGCTCCAGTTAGTGCATATCTTTCTCTAAGAAGAAAACTAGATAATGCTTTTATAATAGGCCCCTCTTGGTCAGTAGGAGGAATGGCTATCGCTCCCATTGCGGCAAAAGATCCTAAAGTCCTTCTGATGTCTCCGTCATTAGGAGTCCGAGAATTTAAAGAGTTTGGAGAGAATATATTTTGCACTTGGCCTCATGATGATGTTGGTACTAAAGAATTAGCAAGAAGAGCATTTTCAAAAGGCCAAAAACATTTTGCCGTAATAGCTCACATCGCGCCATGGGATCTAGCGCAAGCTAAAGCATTTAAAGAAAAAATTATAGAACTTGGAGGAACTGTAGATCCTGATATCGAATATCAACCTAAAGAATTAGATCTTAAAACATATGTACTAAAAATAGTTAAAAGCAAAGCTGATGCAGTATATTTATCGAACTACGCACAATTAGGTTTGTTTGCAAAAGAACTCAATAAATATGGCTTTAAGGGAGCAAAGTATGCTTCCTACATGGAGAAAATTCAAATCGATCAAGCCAAAGGTAACTTAGAAGGCGTAGAGTTTAATATGCAGCCCGAGGGTTCAGAGGAATTTTTAAATGCTTACTTTAAAAAATTTAAAGTAAGACCAGGTACTGCGGCAGATACTTCATATGATTCATTAAACTTGATATACAACTCTATAAAAGAGACAAAATCAGAAGATCCTGCTGTTATCTCTAAATACTTAGTTAATATAAAAAATTATCAAGGCGCTTCAGGTGAAATTACTTTTGATGAAAAAGGAGGAATAACTCGACCTCCAGCATTTTTTTTTCTGAAAGGCGAGAAATATCAGAGAGTGCAGTAGTAAAGTTCTTATTATTAAAAAAGAGGAAACAACGAACTTCAAACCATAACAGAGATGCGCGAAAAGCATCTCTGTTGAAAAATAATTTTGAATATCTAGGGATCAATCATTACCACTACCGCATCCAGCACAACTATCACAATCATCACAAGCAGCAGCCTCCCCAAGTGACCAGATATCAGAAGGAGCTTCTCCAAACTCATCTAAATAATCAGTCACAAATTCTATCGACGTAGACGACCGATGCCCAGCTTTCTGAAATTTGGCAGGTGTGTGATGCAAAAAATATCCGAAAGCATTTTGGCAAAAAGTTTGATATCCCGCTGTGTGAAGCACCATATTATGCCACAACTCGTCTAAGACTTTCGAGCGCATCGAATGCTTTTTCCCTCTTAATGCTAGAATGAAATACCTTTTCAATTCCAACATTGCTTGAAGAGAAACATCCTCACGACCGTCGTTATCTTCCAAATACGGTGTCAGATCAAAATCTAAAATGAATTTCTCTCTTACTGAACCTACCACATCTACAAAACTTGCCAGCATGACAAATACTCCTAACAGATTCTTGGGACAACAATAGCAACATTTCTCAGTCTCTAATACACATCAGACAAACTTGAGAGCGTGGTTGTTCCTTTAATAACTCTTTATTCAAGAATTGCTAAAGGAACAACCAAATAATGAGCTGAAATAATTATCAGTTAGCATTATCTTCCTTAAATCTAGCCTAGTAGACCCATAATAACCTTCTTTAAAAACTTTTAAGTTCGTTGCTTTCCATAAAACAACAGATTCTTTCTACCCTTATTGACTTACAAATAATTACATACTATTACGGTCATAATTGAAAAAAGTCAAGATAAGTATATTATTTCCATTATTTTAAAAGCATGTAGCAAAGTCTTAGTTTAACAAACTTAAAGTTAGAATTTACTATTTATAAAAGTTTAAATCTACAACATACTAAAATTATTTGTTTTTTCTATTGAGAAAAGAGGCTGGTACCTTGCGAGAACAAAAACTCCTTACAGCTATCATTACAACGTATAGCTAAGTAGTAACCTCCATAAGACTCTCAGTCAAACTTTCAATATCCGGAAGCTCCGATGCTCTATCTGGAAAACTTTTAAAAATGATGTTTTTATTTTCAAAAATAACTATACCCGGCATTTGAAGTGGGTCAGAGTTCGCCCAGCCAACACCGTAGCCCTTTAATACTCCAACTACAAAACCGCGCAACCATTCTTTAGGACCCAAAAGCTGAATAAAACTACCTCTAGATAAACCTACTGCTCGATATAAAACTCTCGTTGGATCGCTTATCCTAGTAGAGTGCTGAAGTTGATAACTTTCAAAAAAACTTTCTGCAATATCGTGAGTTTCTCCGTGAACAAAAACAACTTTATGAGAATTTTCTATAATTTGTATTTTTTTTGAAATCTTATCTGTTAGCTCTCTGCAAAAGGTACACCCTAAGTGTCTTAAAAAAACAAATGCTACCTTTTTATTGGTGTCTAATAAAGTTAAGTTAGAGACTCCTTTTTGATCTACTGTTTTTTTTATTGCCTCTACTGGATCACTTAGAATAACTTCTTCATTTGTATGAATCAAATAGTACTCTTTTAAAATTCTAAAAAAGGGATACAACCAAATAAAGTCATTTGTTAAAGTAATTAATCCAAATTTGAAGGGTAATAAACCAATGCTTGCATGGTAGAAAAAACCAAGTGGTCCAAAAACTTTACCCATAAAGCCAACTAAAACTATTGGCCAGTAGCGATAAGGATCAAGAGCAGCTATACCATAGCCGATACCAAATACTCCTACAAACATACCAATGCACTGCCAAATACCAATATAGTTTGGAGCAGGCATTCCAAATAAACTAAAGTAATGCTCAGGAAATATTCCAACCCATAGTGCCCAGATTGCATTATATATAGCAGCTGCTAATAGCCAATTTCTATCTCGTATTGGAGCTAAAGGTATTTCAATTAATCTCTTATTCATAAATAGAAGACGAGACAAAGGGGTGTTTATTACATATTGAATATTAATTCAGAACAGGCCAATTTTTAAGCCTTAAAAGCTTTCTAATATGTTTATTTAACGTTTGCCGTCATTAAATCAGCAAGTCTTGGCCTTTGTGAGGGTAATAAATTAAGTTCTGCATCAGATTCTATAATTCTATTTGTTTCAAGAGTTTCAAAAAGTGCGCTTGCTACTTCTTTATCTTGGCAAATAGATTTTAATGCTTGTCCAATAATCTGTGGTCTGATTGCAGCTGCTCTTGCAAATTCAGTAGCTGCTTCTTTATCAGCAGAACCTGAAATTACATTTACTTTATTCATTCCATCTTGATTAATTGCAGAAGTTACTTGTTTTAAGCGATTAACAACTTTACTTTCAATTTGCCTAATCATTCCTATATCTCGAAAATGTACTTTTCTAATATAGACAGAACCAAGTTTAAATCCCCACATTGAAGCTTGCGGAGTGACTTCTTCTCTCACAGATTGACTCATTTCATGTCTATTTTCTAGCATTTTAGACAATGCTTGATTGCTTAAACATCTGACCACTGCACTACTAACATTAGCATGCAATGAGCCTTCCGGATCAGAATTCTTAAATAAATATGAAACCGGATCAGATACTTTCATTTCATACCAAACACCTATTCCCATAGGTGCTCCTTCTTCGGAATTAACTGGCTGACTTCTAAGGTAACGTTGGGCCATTCTAATATCAACTTTCTTTGAAGAACCAAGCCAATTAACAAACAAAGCTTTTGGTCCAAGTATAAGTAGCGGACAATTTAAACCAGGCTGATCGATTACCCCTACTACTTTACCAAAAAGAACATAAACACGTGCTTCTTGTTCATTTATAACAACATATAATCCAAATAATCGAATAAAAAAGAACAGTATCGGCTCTATAATAAATAATGAGACAAAAGTGATTATAGTAATAATTAGAACATTCATCTTTATCTTTCCTCTCTTATGATTTTTGAAGCTTTAGCAAATAAAGAAAGTTTTACGTTTCGTAGATAAGTTTCTAAAGCATTATTACTTTTTAAATCTTGCAACTGCTCAGCAAGTGAAAGTAATGGTTGAACTTCAGCCTGTGCTTTTAAAGTTTCTATTTCGACTGCTCTGTGAGAAGCTACAATCTTTTGGTCTGCTGCTGCTTGCGCCAAACTTATCTCAGACGAGACATGATTATGTGCAGTGTTAATAGCAGCAAGTGCAGACTCAACTTCCACTGGAGGTTCTATGCCCGTAATCAAAGAAGCATCTAAAATAATACCGTAACGAGCTGCGGTACATTGACATTCTTGAAACATACGATCGTTTATTAAACTTAAATTTTTTCGTAAATCATTAATTGAAATTCCAGCAGCCTCTGCAAGTGAAGTAGAACTACCTGCACTAATAGCAAGATTTTTAGGTGCTTCAAAATTTGAAATTAATTGCCTAAGTACTGAAACAAAATACCCCATGACATGAGTAATCGGATCTTTTACTCCAAATACATATGCGTATAAATTTTGTTCGCAAACTTTAAATCTAATTTGACCAGTTAATCCTGTATTTAGCTGATCCTTTGTAACCGCTTCGAGAATGACTCCGCCCTTATTTGCCGTAGGTGTTTCTGGATCAAATGCCATATTAAAAGTTTCTATCGCTATTGAAACTTTATGAACTTTCTGCCAAGGCCATTTGAAATGTAAACCTGGTCCTATTGCTTCTAACTGTGGATAGGCAAATCTTTCTTTTTCTTCTTCATCTAGTAAAGAGGAGATGGGTAAATCTAGAGTAGTTAAATTAGAAAGTCTCTGCGCTCTGCCAAAGGAAGTTATCACAGCTTTCTCATTAGGACTTACCGTATAAAATCCCCCTAAGCAGTACCGAAGTACAAAATAAAATATTATTCCAAGAATGATTGCACTAAAGTACATGTTGCCTGTGAAAGTTTAATTAGTAGAACTAAAGATGGCTTAAATTGTGAGGGTATGTCAACAAAAATAAATGTTAACCTGCCCCTTCCTAACCTGCACGGTGAAAAAAGTAATTCCCCAATCCAATGGTAAAAATCAACTGCCCATATAATGCATGTTCTACTGATGCAGCTAATAAAGAATTGGTCTTTCTATAAGTATTAGCAAATAGCAAACCCCCTATCGTAGATAAGACCACGGAGATCCAACTACCAAAAAGTATATGCGCCAAGCCAAAACTAATAGCACTTGCTATCAGTAGATATGTCTCATTAACAAATAAATTTTTATATCGATGATAAAAAAACGCTCTATAAATGATTTCTTGAGGGTATACAGATAATACTGGATACAGCAGCATAACTAATGCCCAAAGTATTGGTCTACTTAAAGGAAAAGAAAAAAGCTTATCAGGTTGTAGATAATAAACAAAAGCTATCATTAGCAATGCAGAAATTAGTAATGGCTTTATAAATGATTTTATTATAATTTTTAGGCCCTCTTTTCTCCATAAATTATTCCGATCAAAGGATTTATCTTTAAATAAAATAAAAGTCATTACAACTGCTATTCCTATTATAAAAGGCATTGGCTTCTTAGGAAGCAAGCCAAGTGGAAATAGTAGTGGCAAGCCAAGATATAAGATTACGAATTCTGCTAGAAGGCTATATTTTTTCATGGGTTATAGATATGTTGCTAAATCGAGGTTAGCAAATAAAATATAAAAATAGATGGACTAAAAACAGAGCGAGATGACTTAATTATCATCTCGCTCACAAAAAAAGACAGTTAACAGCAATCCTTCTCACAATCCTTAGTGCAATCATCACAACAGCTGTTAGCACCGGACTCTTGCATACATCCTTCGCAAGCTGCTTCGCCTGCTTTTTCCCCTACTCTGCAGAAACAGTGTTGACAAGTTAGCGCACAACAAGGATCTATAAATAGATATCCCTTAGCTCTTTTTTGAGCTGGAATAGTAAAAATTACAGCTCGTATTAAAAAAGAAAATGCTGAGAGAATTCTTCTAGTGCGTAAGTAAAGACTTTGAGAAATCGTCTTGCTGCTCACCTCCTCTCGGTCCAAAAGACGAGTAGTTATTCTCTCTGAAATAGATTTAGCTATCTTGCCAGAGATACTCTCCAATCCAAACTGATTTCTACATAATTCAGAGACTCCATTCAGTCTAGAAATACTAAAATCTAGCATTTCTCTTGCTGACTGCTCATCTTTTACTATGTTATAATCCCCATTCTTCAAATCTTTTTTCCAATCTACGCCACAATCAAAAGCTATCAAAGATGCTCCAAAATCATATCCAATCTTAGAAAAAGTACTTTCTGACTGGTGATTATTAAGTAGCTTGCACAAAGAAACAAACACACTTTGAAATGCCTTCGCCGTTGGTACTACATAAGAATCAATAGCATGAGAAGAAGGATCTTGTTTTTCTAAGCAGTGATGTTCGTTTACTAAGGTGTTTAAATTTTCTAGAAAACCTGGAAGCTGTTTGTTAAAATAACTTTTCATTTTTTCTATTTGATTACGAAACAACCAAAGTAAAAAATTAGCTCTCTGCTTAACTAAAAGCTTTCCATCAATTACATCATCTTGCAATTTTACCCATGTAAGTAACATTGCAAAAGAGGTGCAGTACTCAGCCACTATCTGATCTTCTTTCGAATCATCCTTATCGAGCGACCTCAACCTACAACAAGTTTGATTTTTGATGCATTCAGAATTGAACATTGCTGCGTCTTTAGCGCATGCAAATAGGAAGATTGCGTCATAACTATGAAAAAGAGCACTTCGTTTTCCATAGAGACCATGTTGATACTGACACAGTCTGCTATAAACCGATCGGTAGGAAGCAGTAAATTCAGAACGTGCAAATCCAAACATAAGAGTAACTCCTAAAAAAACCTTGAATAGTCCATCTACCCTACTAAAACATACTAAAATCTTTTGAGAGTATCAACTTTGAAATTTCAAGTTGATACTCTTTACATGTATTTTTTAAGTTTACTATAACTATTTAAAAATCCTCACCAAAAAATACTAAACCTACACTACTTACTTCTAATAATTTGACTAGCAACAGCTATTCAAATATAGATTACTAATATAGAGTTGATGATGGGTAGAATCGAAACATAGCACACTACAAAGGTAATGATCTAAAAGTCTAATTCCACATCAGTATTTTTTTAGTGTGTGAAGTATACAAGGTTTTTTTTCGTTAGAGGTTAACATGCTAGATTCTGACAGAGCTGCTAATTCAATTATTGCTCATTACGATAATCTTCGAAAATTGCCCGGCATCGAAGTTGCAAAAATTACAAAAGTAACAGAACTTGAGCTTCCAATTGCAGAAGCATACACCAATTTTCTATCTACAAATTCTGATTTTTTTCTTAATTTCACAGATTACTTTATGGTGTGGACTCGAGTTGATTTACTCATTAAATTATTTGTAACTTCTGCTGCTTACGATATAGCAGGCGACATCACAGAAGGAATTGTTCATAGGGTTCATAGGTTAGAGGCCGAAGAAGACTGTCTTCAGTTTTTTACTCCTTCAAAAAAGTTTATTGAGTCGGAAGTTAATACTTACTTTGATAACTTTAAAGAAAAGATGAAGATAGCATATCCTGTAGATAAACCAAAGATAACTTGTAGTCTATACAACTCGAATAATCTAGGTAAATTTATTTTTTCTAGATTAAGATTTGAAAGTAAAGTCTTTACTTTTATCGGTGAAAAAGAAACTTCATTAATATCTGCTTTAGAACTGATCCTTTTGTCCACAGGAGAATTACATCAAGAAGAAGATGATAGTACATTTCTATTTGAGTTAAAAGGCAACCCTAAACTGTCAAAGAAGCTTTCTAAGTTCGATAAAAAATTGAAGGCAGGCCATGGCATATTGTTTTGGAAAAAACTTTTTTCAAAATTAGAAGACCGGTCACATTCTCTTTTCTATGCTGCAAGGAGTAGTCATTATTTATTCATCGGAAAGATCTCTTCTTCAAGTGAACTTAGATCTAGTCTATTATCAGATTGGATGACACCGTTATCTGCTTTTTTAAATGGAGTAAAAAAGTTGTCGATAGAAGAGCGTGATCAAATTGGCCTTATGCTACTTCAAGATTCGATAGCCCAAGTTCCATTTTTAAAGAATAAAAGAACAACACTGAAAATGTACTCAAAAGTACTTGTTGAAAAATTAAATGAAAGTCTTAACGAAACAGAAATAGCAGTTGATCAAATTCATGAAGTAGACAATCAATGGGGAAAAGACATGTTATTTCTTAAAAAATTATTTAAGCGCAGGGGTAAGATAATCATAGAAAGATTTATAACTGGCATGCTAAGTCAAGACCGTTAAGGACAAAATGGAATTGATTTGAAATTTAAGGTTTAAAGTTTAAGGTTCTCTCTTTGAGTTAGTGGTGAACTCTAAAACCACTCTTTTTTATTTGAATACCTAGGATCTATATCACCTCACTTAAACACTAAATCCTTCCTAGTTTACCCTGCCCGCGACAAGCTCCACTCGGCCAGGCTGGCCGTATTTCCCGAGCATAGTCGAGTGAAAGGGTTCCTCTTTGCTACTGCTACCACTTTAACATAACACTCTAAAATAATTGATTTTTATACTTATTCAATCTATATCGTATTCTTCTAAAGAGCTTAAAATACATTGATCATATGATTCTTATTATAATTGGCTGTTTCGCTGGTATTGCTGCCGCATTTTTTGGCATGAGTGGAGGGGTAATATTAGTTCCTATACTGAAATATTTAAATTATTCTATTGTATATGCAGTAGGGACAGCGAGCTTATGTTCCTTACTAAGTGCAAGTTCTGCTACTTATTCTAATCTTAAGGAACAATCATTTCTTAAATTTAATAGAGTTTTTTCTCTTGCAATTCCTTCTATAATATTTGCTCAGTTTGGTGTTTATTTTGTAAGGCTATTTTCTGAGTTAGTAGTGATATCAACCTACATTGCTTTTTTGTTAATACTGATTCCTCTGACTTATATGGGAAAGTATAAAAACATCTCGGAGTTTAATGTAGATAAATTTAGCAGACTTGAATTATTAAAAAGTACCGCAATCGGCTCATTTGGCGGGCTTGTTTCTGGTGCATTTGGAATAGGAGGTGGAGTAATCTTCGTTCCACTTCAAGTTTTATTTTTAAATGTACCTTTAAAAGTAGCAATACGTATTAGCTCAGCAGTTATTATTTTTACTATAGCTTCTAGTTTTATTGGGCACTATTTCAAAGGTGGTGTTTTGATAAATGAAGGGCTTATCCTCGGACTTGGGGGTATCATAGGAGCAAGTTTAGGTAGCTCGCTACTAACAAAAGTTCCAGAAAGCATCGTTAGAAAATCATTTATTGGTATGATCTTTGTTCTGGTTTTTATTATTAGTTATTCTAGTTTTATTAGATGAGTTAACGATAAATAGATTTTTGTTAATCAGAAAAGAGACTGGTACGAAAAATTTAATTAAAATTAGAGAAAAGCTAGATATAGATGTAAAAAAGCGCCGTTGTAAGAAACATTGGCGCCTGTTGAAGTAACCCTCTAAAAAAACCAGGCTAAAATACTAGTGCTGTATTTCATAATCCTTGCACACGATGTATCCATCTTGAAACATTTTAGGCGAGAAATCCAAAGTAAGTCGAATCTTTTCACCTACCGCTGGTAGTCTCTTATTAAGTTCTGTATTAATAAAAAACTGCCATTGCTTTGGCTCCCCAGGAATACTAGCCTCAATTCTGTATAGATAAGTAAAATCACTACTCCGATCTTTAGAATTGAAATCTATAATATCAACGTCCTTTATGTCCAAGTCTACCTTAACCTCATTTGAGACATCGAACTTAGAACCCTTGGAGCTTGACAAGTATTGATTCCAAAAATTCTTAGCTGCCGACAATCTCGACTTCTCTACTTTCTCATCATACTCCTTTTGATAAAAAGGTCCGACTACTACCCCCAATGAACCTCTGTCATAAGCATGATTTTGCCATACCGTAAAGAAGCCAATAAAAATAAGCAAAAAAAGTATTAAAGGATCTTGAGCATTAAAAAGTCGTATTTTAATAACTCCATCTCTACCACCGATAACTCGAGCATACGGGATGCGTATGATAAAAATCATGACAACAAGCCAGCAACAAAAAACAGTCAAATAATCCAAGGTACGTATACCCTGAAACTCTGGCAATACTAGTTTCTCCACCTGCATCTTAAGTCTCCTTAACAAAAAACCAAAAATCAAAACCTCCAAACACTATAAAAAATCAATTACCATATATGAGTTATGTATTCAAATCAGGCTAAAAATGAAAATATATTAAAGCACTTAAGTTATTAATATTCGCTCTAGATATATTTATAATTATCTCTATGCTAATCTCTTATTAAGCGGAAAACTAGGCTAAGTTCACTACATATTTAAAGTAAATCTATAAATGAAAATATTTAATCAAATTTCAGCGGATGATTTTTTTCAAAACTATTGGCATAAAAAACCTCTAGTTATTAGAAATGCTATCCCTAATTTCGTTAGTCCATTAGATCCTAATGAGCTAGCAGGGCTAGCTTGTGAAGAAGAGATAGAATCTCGACTTATTTTAGAAATGGGCGGGAAGAAACCTTGGGAAGTAACTTCTGGCCCACTATCAGAAGAAACTTTAGAAAAACTTCCTGAAACAAATTGGAGTCTTGCTGTACAAGGAGTAGATCGTCTAATACCTGATGTATCAAAATTACTAACGCATTTTAGATTTCTACCAAACTGGCTTTTAGATGATGTCATGGTTAGCTACGCACCTGATAAAGGATCAGTTGGTGCTCATATTGATAATTACGATGTTTTTATTCTTCAAGCCCAAGGCAAAAGACGCTGGCTGCTGGGAGGTAAACCAGAATATAACGAAAAATATCAAGAGGGATTAGATATTAGATTACTTGAAATGTTTGAGCCAGAGCTTGAGTGGGAGCTTAATAGTGGAGATATATTATATATCCCAACTCGCTTTGCTCATCATGGTATCGCGATCGGTGAATGTCTTAATTATTCAATTGGTTTTCGTGCACCAACTGATAGTGAGTTAATTCGTTCATTTAGTAATTGGGCTATGGAAAATGAAAAAACAGAGAATTTTTTTAGCCAGTCAAATATATCCTTACAACAAAGTTCATCAGAGATCACGCAAGATTCTATAAATCAATTAGCAGAGCACATGAAATCTTTTATAGATTCACCTGATTTTAAACAATGGTTTGGTAAGCATATAACTGAGCCAAAAACATTTTTACCTCCACCAGAAGAAGACTTATGCTTAACTACTAAACAATTAGAACAAAAACTTAAACTTGGTGAAGTATTAGTTCCTGCAGCAGGTTTAAAATGTAGTTGGATAGACTCTGAAGAGCCGATGCTATTTATCGAAGGAGAGAAAATTGAAGTACCCACAAACGTTAGTTCTGAAATTCTTGCATTTATTTGTGATTCTAATGAAATAACGATTGAGAATATCTCAAACTTCAATAAAAGTTCTGAAAATATTTTACAGCTTTTAACACTTATTTATAACAAGGGATATTTTGTTTTTGAAGAGGAACTTTAAATGAAAACTTTTATTACTGGTAAAGATGCTGCCTTAGAAGATTCTATCAATAAAATGCAAATGGGCTTGAAAGAGCTTGGATTTAATATCGAGGAAGCTTCTTGGCTGAACCCTGTTCCTAATGTGTGGTCAGTTCATCTACGCGACCAAGATTGTCCTATGTGTTTTACTAATGGTAAGGGATCAACAAAAAAAGCAGCACTAGCTTCTGCTTTGGGGGAGTATTATGAAAGACTTGCTAATAACTATTTTTTTGCGGATTGGTATTTAGGTGAGAAGCATACTAGTGGAGAGTTTGTACACTATCCAAATGAGAAGTGGTTTAAATCTGGAGAGGGTGAAACTAGCGAAAAATGGCCAGATCTACTTCTTGATGATCACTGTCGTAAAATTTTTGATGAAGAGTCTGAGCTCGCCTATGAAGATCTTTATGACAGGAATACAGGTGATCCAAGTAAAGGTGTTTGCGCGCTTCCTTATGTAAGACAGTCAGACAAGAAAACAATTTATATTCCAGTAAATATAATCGGCAATTTATATGTTTCAAACGGTATGTCTGCTGGAAATACTGCAAGTGAGGCACGGGTTCAGGCTTTCTCTGAAATTTTCGAACGTTATGCAAAAAATAAAATTATATCAGAAGGCATTGCCTTGCCTAATATTCCTGAAGAAGTTTTAGCGCGCTACCCTTTAGTATTAGAGGCCGTAGCAAAACTTAGAGAGCATGGATTTCCAGTTCTTTTAAAAGATGCCTCACTAGGTGGGCGCTTTCCAGTAATAAATGTGACACTTATTAATCCAGAAAATGGCGGTGTTTTTCCTTCATTTGGTGCTCATCCGCAGTTTGGTGTAGCCTTAGAAAGAACCGTAACCGAACTTCTTCAAGGACGATCACTTGATAAGTTAGATGTTTTTGAAAAACCCAGTTTTGATCTAGAAGCAGTAGCCAGCTCGCATAATTTGGTAGAACACTTTATAGATTCAAATGGATTAGTTCATTGGAATTTCTTTGCAGAGAAGCCAGATTATGAATTTAATGACTGGAATTTCTCTGGTAAAACTGAAGAGGAATTTGAACATTTACTAAAAATCTTTCATGATATGGATAAGCAAGTCTACATTGCTGATCATGAACATTTAGGTGTTTATGCTTGTCGTATTCATGTTCCTGGTGTTTCTGAGATTTATCCTTTTGATGATTTAAAATGGAACAATAATAATGAAGGAACTCATCTTCGTCAGGTTCTTTTAAATCTTCAGGCCGCATCAAAAGAAGAGCTTGAACAAATTTATGAAGAATTTCAAGAACAGGGCTATTCTGATGAAATACAAGTTTCTGAATTGGTCGGAGTTGTTGGTGATAAAGATTCGCTTTGGAGTAAGCTTCGCATCGGTGAGGTTAAAGCGCGCTTGTCCCTAGCTTTAGGGCTAAAAGATGAAGCTATAGAACATATTCGTTTTGTAACAGATTACGTTAACCATACTGGCGAACTTGAAAAGATATTTCATTGTTTAGATTCAGTTTTAGCTATGGAACAAACATCAACAAACACGACATCCTATCGCCCTAGCTTAAATCTTATATACGGAGAAAACGTTGTTAAGAGAGCTTTTGATATGATAGCAGGTGAAGATGTTTTTTTTGGTTTACCGCAAGCGAGTGATAAATTAGAAGGCTTTAAAATGCATACTGCATTATTAGAAGCGTATCAGAAACTTCAGGATGCTAAAGCGAAATACTTTAAAAAGTAAGGTTATTTTCCGTAGGTCTTAGAGAGACTTCTAGGGTTTAATATAACCGCAGAGCAACCGGAGCAAACAGAGAGACAATATTAACTTCCAACTCTGCTTGCTCCTGCCCATCAGGGCTCTGCTCCGAGGTAAGTAATACCAAGCGAAGCCTTACTTTAAGATAGTTAAAGTACGCGCAGATAGATCTGATATTCTAAAACTATACACTTTAGAAGCAAGTTGTCATAACATCACAGGGTGATAATATGATTGCGGTGGTTAGTAGGTTATGTTTCAGGTTACTCAACAACAAAATGCCAGCAAAGATGACCCTAAGTTAGTTAATCAACAAGAACTAAAACTTCCAAAACTTGATAAAAAACAAACGATTAAAGATTTATCAGAAGAAGAAGCTAAAGAATTAGTTAAGTCATATCAAAGTAAAATAGGATCAGCATCTGCGATCGAGAGAAAGATAGAATCCTATTTAAAATACAAGAATCCAGAAGCGACATCTCTAGAATTGGATACCTTGAGATATTCCTTAAGCGGAAAAGACGCCCTAGATACTCTTATAGAAGCAAGCAAGGACCCCAAATTCAGTGAAGTCGAAGATTCAGCTGTTCTTGTGAAACAATTAGATTTAGCCCTTAACACAACAGGTAAAGAAAAAGTTCTCCAAATATTAAAAGATGCCACTGGAAAAGCTTCTCTTATAGAAGCAGTATTGATACTAAGCTTAAATGAAGAAGACTCCGAAAGAATGCTTCACGCTCTATCAAGTCAAGGATTTAAAGAGTTTTCAAAAAATGTTCAGAAAGAACTAGATATCGATATTTCTAAAAATGTCATTTCACTTGAACAACGTTATAAATATCATCTTGAGAATGAATCGATACTCAATCCTAGTTTTATTAAAGCAGTTCATGAATTTAGAAAAGTTTTTCCTGAAATAGGTATCAGTTCTTCCAATGATTTATTAAGTATTAGCAATAAAATAAATTTAAACAATATAGAGAATGGACATAATTTCGAGTTAGAAGAATTCAAAGTCGAGCTAAGTCAATTAAGAAAAACTTATGATAATATAAAAAACAACTATTCAGTGAAGATTGATAATGTAAGTAGTATCTTCGATCTTAATGGACTTTTTAAAGAAGCAGCAAACGTTTTAGCTATTCCAAGATCTAAAGAAGTTTTATCTTATATAAAAGAAAATTATCCTAAATTAGATCTAGGTGAAAGTCTCAGTTATAACTTTTTAAACGCGAATGAAGGGTTTGTAAAAGGATATGCTTCTGTCATTTTAAAGGATTTATACAACAGCCCAGAAACTATTGACAGTTATTTAAAACTCTTCGGAAAAAATCTTTCAAATACCGATATAAGATCTGCTAGACATCTTATCACTAATAGAATTTCAACACCTTTAGAAGATTTAATTTCAGATCCTAAGTTCTCTGCATTTATCGAAGAACAATTTAAACGCTTTCCTGACTTAAAAAATTCCTTAAATTTAGAAAAAATCTCCGGTTTAAGCTTTGCATATGAAAATCAGGACAAGTATGAAGCATTACAAAAAGCCATTAATAAATTTGAAAAATTATCCTTGCCAATATTAAATCTCAGCGACAGCGAAAGAATTATAAATGTACTCGAAACAGTAAATAAACTAGGATTTGCAAAACTCAAAATTCAAGATATTTCAGAACAGAATTGGGGTTCCACACTACGAAACGAAGAGAATATTTCTCTCTTAGAATCACAAGAAGCCAAAGAATTATACAAAGTACTAACAGAAAAATGGGGTATTAAAAATATTGAATTAGACGACTTTATTAATACTCTGCCACAACCTGAGGTACTAAATTTTGTTATAAATAAAGAGAACATCGAGAAAATAAAAAAATTAGATGAGCTTTATAACATAGGTATTAATAAGACAGATGAATCTACAAAAATATCTAGTTTTTATTCCAAAAAAAATGTACTAATCGAAAATTTCGACTTACTTAGTAAACCAGAGGTAGCTGAATTTTTTAAACTATATAATCCAGCGAATCTTAAGTCGCCAGATGATCCTAAAGTTTCAGAGAATCTGTCTTCTCTTAAATATTTTAGTGGTTATGATACTTTGAAAAATTTTGAAGAAATTTCTAAATCCGCAAAAATCCTTGTCAAAGAATTTGGAATAGAAAATAAAAATGTTTTTTCACATTTGAAATTCATTTCATCAAAGATTCTACAATCTGAAGAGCTTAAAAGTAGTTACACATGGGCTAAAAACGTTTATTGTAGTGAAATCAAATCGGTCGGAGATAAAAAATATAATCCTATAGATTCGGAATTTATCTTCAATATAGCATTAACTGTATTTAACGTAAGAGATATTGACTCTACTATTTCTGCTGTAGAGAATATAGGACTCACTCGAGGTCAATATTCCCTTGCTTATCTGGAAAAATTTCTACATGAAGACGAGAGTGTTCGTGAAATTATTAGAGATACAAAATTTCAAGAACTAGCAAAAAAACTGGACTCACATTTCTTCAATAACAAGCACGATATCTCTCGTTTACTTGAATACGCGGAACTCTACCGAGAACTTAAACAAGATCAAAATAGACTAGATGCTATACTCTCTAAAGATTTTAAAGATATAACTTCGACAATTGGTCAAATGTTTCATGTTGCAACCGAAAGACCATCAACGATATTACCAATGATAAAAGTTGCTGATGGATTTAAGAAATCCGAGCTAGAAGGTCTTGTTGGTTTACTGAAGCTAAAAGGAGAAAAAATTAGTTCAAATGACGTAATGCTTTTAGTTGAAATCACTAAAAGACCTGAGCTAAGAAATTTATTAGACAATAGAGAAGAATTGCTAAAAGAACTAAGTAGTGTTTACGGAAAACAAAGTTTTCCAAGACAGAGCATTGATCAGCTATCAGTCCTTCCCGAAGCATCTCCTAATAACGATCAAAAATTTATAGACCAAAGAAATAAAGAAAGAGCAGCAGTAATTTCAAATTACTCTGAGAGGCCAAATTTAGAAGAATTCTCTAATCTTCAATTACTTAGGCTTACTTTAATAAACAGAGCTTTGCACACGGAAGAATTTAAAGAAAAGCTTGGTAAAATAGCAGTAAGTGATATCTCTGATAAATCAACAGAAAAAGGTGGCAATATTCAAATTGATAAAGGGAAATTATCTCTAGTTGAAACAGCTTCGACATCAAGTAGCGATGGTCAATTCCAAAATCAAAAGTATAATTGGCTAATAGATGGAATTAGCACCTTTCATCTTCATGCACTTGAAAAAGACGAATCTAAATATTCTGGCCCTAGTGGATGGCTTGGAAATAGTGGGGCAGATATAGGTTTTGTTGAATTTTATGAATCAGTAGATACAGTTTTTACAGCAATGGGACACCCACTAGACGCGGAAGGTAAACCGATCACTGATCAACTCAGGATGAATGCTGATACATATTTTGTAGATAAAAGAGATCCAAAAAAACCAATACTTAGAATCATTGACTTGGGTGAGGTTATTGTTCCTTATAAGGGTAATTAGATACGATTAAGTTTTACCGCAGAGCAACCGGAGCAAACAGAGGAGGGAGGTTAATTTGTTTCTCTGTTTGCTCCGGTTGCTCTGCGGTAACTATTTTAAATGATTATATTTCCAGATGCTTTTGATCCAATCAAAGTAATAAAATTTTATGTGTTATTTTAAAAAGAGGTCGAAGTAAACCTTGGTTTTTAAATGTCCTCAAAAAATCAAGCATTTAATATTTAAATCTCAAGAAAAAAATGTACCAAGAATTATCTCTACTGAAAATTTTCTTCTATTAACTTACTAAATATTTCATGCGATGGCGGTCCTACCAGTTCTTCTCCGTTAAGAAAAAAAGTAGGAGTACCCTCTACTTTTTTTGATTCACCATCACTTATATCACTTTCTACTTGTTTTTTAATTTCTTTTGATGCAAGGCAACTCTTAAAACTGAACTCATCAAGTCCAATATCATTAGCTAACCCAATGAGATAACTGTCAACTTCCTTTATTGTTAAATCAGTTTCTGTTTTTTTGTATGTCCCCTGATACAACTTTGATAAGTATTTTAGATATTTATTTTGATCTCCTGAGCACTTAGCCGCATACGCAACTTTTAACTCGTATTCGTTTTGAATTAACGGAAATTCTTTAAAAACAAATTTAACCTTACCAGTTGAGACATAGTCTTTAAAAATTTTCTCATAATAATTCATGAAAGATCGTTTACACATGCCACAATTAATATCTTGATAGACTTCTATCTTGACCGGAGCATCTGACAATCCAAATGTGCTACCTCTTGATCCAATTGACACTGAATTAACCCATTCTAGATTGGGTACATATTGGACTTCTTCTCTGTCTTTTGAAACTTGAGTATGATCATCAGAATTTTCTTTAGTATCATCTTCAGAAAGCTTTGATCTTTTTTGATTTAAAATATAAGAAGGCGTATTTGTAGGTACCCCCCTAATAGAATTAGTCGGTTTTGGCGAAGGCGTAGGAGATGAACATTCACTATGATCGTTGCATGTTTTACCACTTCCATTGAGGCCACCAGGAACACACTTTTGAGAGTCATTGCATCGGTATTTACAATGTTCTGAGGTCTCACATTCAGCACCAATACCATCTTTGGTACATTGACCATTTTGATTGCATCGAAGCGGCTTGCATGCTTTTGGGTCTCTAGGATTGCAAGTGTCCTCAGGGAGACCAGCCTTAAGAGTGCAAATATTTAACAAAGGATCGCAAGCGTAGTGTGGTTTATTATCAGAACACTCTAGATCAGAAGTACAATCTTTACCAGTTCCGTTAAGTCTACATACTCCCAGTCGATGACATTTTTTTTTCTTTGGTGTAACAGATGGCATGGGAGTATTATTCGAAATTGGATTGATGGGTTTAATTGGATCAACGCCAGGTTTTCCAGACTCAGACCGATTAGCTGGTACACTAGTGGTAACCTCACTTAAAGTTCGCGAACCGCTTGCAACTTGATTAAAAGTAGTACCTGTTAGAGCAATAACAGCTAATGGAGTCATCGAATCTTTTGCAAAAACTATTGAAATAGTTTTATTTTTAAGATCGACAGGATTCACGTTAATAGCCTCCCCTGCTTCAATTAATAAAACTCGTTCAACTATCGGTTTATTGTTTTCACTAGTAACTTTTTTCGAGCTAGAGTCCCTATTTGGCAGATTAGTTTCATTTTCTGCGACTGAAAGAACTAATCCGTTCACTTCAAGACGATTTTTGGTTGAAGAACTTGTGTCCAATTTTAAACTGCCATTCTGATTTTCGGTATTTTTGTCCTTAGAATTTAAATCAAAAGAGAATTCCTTAGAAATTATTTCAATCCCATTCGAATTTAAAACACTGACTTTTTTAACTGAGTTATCTAACTCTTCAATTTCAACACTATTATTCTTATCTGTAAAAACCGCGAGCTCTGTCTCTGATAATTGAAGTGTAATTGAATCGAGAGAAGTTACATTCTTAGGGATTTTAATAGATGTTTTTGGTCGTCCCGGTCCACTCACTTCAGTAATAATAGGTAACGAATAAAATAATTTTAACTTACTTTCGGTTTTTAGATTTACCTCTCCATTTTTGCTGGACGAATCTAAATACGGCAATATCTCATAGTATGTAGGGGCCGCTATTAACATTGCTAAACAAGCAGCAAACATGTAAATAGAATATTTCTTGAATCTCATATTATTCAAAAGTATTTTAATAGTTATCTTATAGTATTCAGATTCATTGATCCCATTTTAGATTCACTAAACTCGACAAATTTTAGCTTATCTAGGAGGGAATTACACCATTATGTATTCTTTAAATTTTTCAAATCTATATTATTTACAAATACTTATTATAAAGGAGTGTAACAAAGAGTTAAATTAAAGTTGTTAAAATAATTACAAACAAACTATGCAAGATAGATTCTGAAAGTAGTTTAAATATTGATCTTAATATCTTTTAATAAGAGGCTGAAACAAAGACCATTAAAAGTGCATAAAACCTATCCTCAGAGCGTATAGCAAAGTGTGTGAGGTTATTGTTCCTTATAAGGGTAATTAGTAAATAGAATTACGCTAGAACGGTCTTACAGACCCTTGTTAGAGTCTATTTTTTTATCATAACCTTCCCTCGAGTGCGTCCGATCTCTTGTACTTTGACTTTACCAATCTCTGTACTTTGTTGTACAGGCGCTTGTTGACTAGATGGCTGTTCAGGGAGATTAGAATTATTTTGAATTTGTTTTGTTTCAGACTCGGTTGGTACATCACAATCAGTAGAAGGACTTTTACTTGGATTAGGAGTTGTAACCTCTCCTGGTAATTGTTTCACAGAAGGAGAATTTTCACTTATCTCTCCTACTTCTATAGAAGTCTCTGCCGAGACTGATGAAGCAAGTAATGCTGTTCCAACCAGCATTACTCCACTATAAAATAAAGAATTAGAAGGAGTCTCTTTTGTTATGATTGAACCATCTACTCTCCTTGAAATTGAGGCACAAAAACTATCTCCAGAGTTCTCTACTAATGTAAGAATTTCCTTCTTTGAGAGCTTTGAAAAGTCATGTACTGTCTTTTGACAATGATGACAAAACCATCCTGAACTATTAGGATCTGACATAGACTTAAAGTCATCAATAGTACAAGAAGAAGTGACTGCTAACTGATCTATGATTTTTAATTTATTTCTTGAACTTAAGCTAACTTTTGCCATAAATTAAATACGAGACATTACTTAATAAATTTGTTCTTGGTTCACACTTAACTATCCTCAGTTAACTATGCCCCTAACTTAACTATGGTAAGAGATGTTAGTCAAGTATTTTAAAAATACTTATTGATTTAAATTTTACAATATTCATAAGCTGGAATCAGCTCTATAGACTTATTTTTCTCAATTTTGATAGTACCAAATTCATCTGCCGTAATTATTATCAGTTTTGCTTGAGGGAATTCATCTTTAGCTTTAGTTAATGCTCTAACTTCTCTTTCTCTAGTTTCAATAGAAGAAATGTCTAAACAAACTTGGATTAAAGAATCTGTAAGGTGTCCGTTTCTGATTAAAAAATCTATTTCTTTGCCATCCGTCGTGCGGTAATAAAATAATGACATCTCCGCCTGATACCCTTTTCGTCGAAGCTCTAAATAAATTGAATTTTCTAACTGTTTACCTAGAGTAGGCATTATTGCTGAATTAATTGCGCCGATGAACCCAGTATCGATTAAATAAGGCTTTCTCTCTCCCTGAATTCGTTCTTTTATTTTTGAGGCAAAAGGCCTTGTCGATTCTACTAAATATGCTTCTCTTAAATATTGTAGATATTTTTCTATCGTAGTGGGGCTTGGCGTTGATTGTAAAGCTTTTGACAATGACCTGGCACTAGTACGACTTGTAACATTATTGGCAATGAGAGAAATTGTATTAGTTAGATAGATAGGATTTCTAATTTTTTTTCTCCTAACTAGATCTTTTAAAATTATTGAATCAAATAAAGTTTTAAGATAAGTTTTATTATTTACGGCTTTGCCAAGTACTATTTCAGGAAAGCCTCCGGTATTTAAGTATGCTTCAAAACTTTGCCAAGATTTCTTATTTTTCGTAGCTGAAAGATATTCATTATACGAAAATGGAAGTAGTTCGATTGCTATATGTCTTCCAGTTAGAGCAGTAGCAAGTTCAGAGCTCAGTAATTTGGCATTTGATCCGGTAATAATTAGGTTATATCCGCGGCGATGAAGTTTGTTAATAAAAGTTTCCCAAAATGGAAAGTCTTGAATTTCATCTAAGTACCAAAATTCTGCATTGGGGTAGATTATTGAAGCTGCCTCTATAATCTTATCGCCTGATGCATCTAAAAAACCTTCTTCTTCGAAGTTTAGATAAGCAACTTTATCGTTTTCAAGTACTTTCTGTATTAACCTTGATTTTCCAGCACGACGTGGACCTAAAACGATTTTAATAAGTGCACTATTCAAGCTTTCTCTAAGCTCTTGCTCCTTTGTTCTTTGAATATAATCAGATTGACTAAAGTTAAGAAACTCCTGCTTTTGTTTTTTTATTATTTCTTCAAGAGAGTAAGTTACTGTATTCATTATAAGACTATATAAGTAGTATGCGCTCTACTTAGCAGATAATGAGCTATCTGACAAGTAGAAGGTTCTTTGATTGGCACTTAAATATACAGTCTGCCATATCCTCAGAGCGTATAGCAAAATATGATTTTAGATACTTATGACGGCAGCACCTATTAGAGAATCTCCTGCTTACTGTCCTTAGAGCATGTAGCAAAGTTCTATTTTAATATAGTTAAAGTAATATCAAGAAAATTATGACATGTTAAGCATATATAAGCAGTTAATATTGTTATCAGTAGCTTTAAATGATAACGAATAAACGAAATAGTTTTTGGATGGGTAGAAGAGATTATCTTTTCAAATAATGAGTACAATCATTTTGTATTTGTTTATTTGAAAGAGTTGCTTATTAAGGTTTTATTTTCTAACTAACGTAAAGTTTCCGTACCGTAGTCATGTCATTCCTGCGAAGATATAATTAAATTTTCGTAGGGATGACTGACATCACGGTAGCTAATCTTTCTTTAGGACCGTTTTCTGTTGTCTTTAGATCCCGAACTGAGGAGTTTTGTTATGATGGTTTCGAACGATGTTAAGTTCAGTGACGCAAAGTCCATTCATGAACATTTTATTTGGTTAACTGAGGTTGCGATTAACGGACATAGCAATCCGCATTATGGCACATTAGTTGGTTACTTAGACTTAGACGAAGGAAATGTCTTAAGGAGCGTTGCTAGAAGATTAATTTTTGGTATTGAAGATGAAATTGAGAGCATCTCAGAATCAGAACAAAAAATTTTCACTGATTTTAATAACATTGCTGACCCCCTAGATGTTCAAATGAAAAAGCAACACCCCGAGCAACCGTTATTACTTACTAAATTATATGTGTATCCAAGAACTCTAATCAGAGCTTTTGAATATTTATATTAATAGTAAGTTAAC
>JAIYCX010000065.1 GCA_027487795.1 Pseudomonadota bacterium
AATCAATTATATTTCAATGAATTAAATCCAATACCTGGATCGCTCTCTTTCTACCTATGGGAGAAATCGACTCCTGCGCTAGTGCTCACAGAAGTCATGGATAGAATTATCGAAGGGGCATTAGAAAGATTTGGGGACAAGGCTAGACTAAAACTAGATTTCGGATTTAAAGCGCTGAAGAATTAATGAATATTTTCCGTTTATGAACATTACTAGCCATGACGAATATTGACAACAAACGGGGACCCTGATAAACTACTTAAATATTAGATAAAGGAGTCCCTTATGTCGTCCTCATTAAACTTATCGTTAACAGACGAACTACGCGAATTTGTAGATCAACATTCTGGGGACGGTACAATGTACGCTACGCCAAGTGAATTCGTTAGAGATTTATTGCGCCAAAAAAAAATACAGCTTGAAGCACAAAAATTAAGGGAAGGAATCTTAGAAGGCTTTCAAGATATCTCAGAGGGCAAATTACAAGAATTTAAAGGTAGCTTATCTGAGATTCTAAACAAAGCTAGGTCGTGATCAAAAAATCAAAACTAGTACTTACTGACAGAGCAATCAGTGACTTACTTCAAATAGAAGAATATTCTATTTGCAAATGGGGTAAAAAAGTTACCGTCAAATATCTTACAAAGTTTGAAAAAACTTTTAAATTAATAGAATTAAATCCTGATATTTTATTACCTAATCCTCAAATACATGGTGATTTACTTTTTTACCGAGTAGAAAAACATCTACTCGCTTGTGTAAGGTATAAAAATTTTATTGCGATATTAACTATAGCCCATGCTAACAGAGATCTAGTTTTTATTCTCCATGAACTACTTCCAAATCTAAAAGAAGAAGTTAAAATCCTTTTAGATAAAACAAAATAATACGCCGTCTAGCCGGTCAGTCTCTCCTCAGCTTTGCTAGGCCAGTTTAAAGGTCTCTAAGTAAATTCAAAACTAGTTGCGGCTGCTGGTTAGCCTGCGCTAAAATACTTGCTGCTGATTGTTGTAATATCTGCGTCGCCGCAAGACGTTATGATTCTTCTGCTAAATCAATATCAGTGATTCTACTATTCGCTTCTTGATAATTTAATGAACTTGTTCGAAGAGTACTAGTTGCAACATCTAATCGAGATTGAAAGGCTCCGATCTGACCGCGTTGCCCACTTATTTGCATTTGAACTTGCCTTAAGTAAGTTAAAGAATCTAAAGAATCTAATTGTGTCTTTAATGAGAAAGACTGTAACGCTGCGACTCCATTATTATAATTTCCAACTAATATATTTACACTAGTAGCAGCTACATTTATAATATCTAATGCTCCATCATTATTAATATCTCCAATATCTAATCCTCGAGGATTCGCACCTCCAGCATAACTTACAACATCCCTAAACGTACCATCTCCGTTACCTAACAAGACTGAAGTGCTAGATCCTGTCAGATTAGTAGCAACTATATCTAAAGAGCCGTCGCCATTTAAATCTTTCAATAACGATGATCTTGGATTAGTTCCTACAAAGTAAGCCTGCCTTATTTTAAATATTCCATCGGAGTTTCCGAAAAAAATAGAATTGCTACCTGTAAACGATTGAAGAACATCTAAATTGCCATCATTATCTACATCACCAAGCGATATTTCAAATCCAGATACTCCAGCATAGGAGATTGCTGATTGAAATGTGCCATTTGAATTTCCTTTAAAAATCAATAACGGCGAGGTAGTGCCCACAATTAAATCAGAATAACCATCACCATCAATATCTGCACTTTTAACATCTCTTGCATTAACAGCTAGGTATGTAACAGCAGTACTAAAACTACCATTAGCATTTCCAATATATACTTGAATACTATTTTGTGTAACGTTTGCAGAAACTATATCTTCTATATTATCTCCATTCACATCAACTATAGTTAGTTCACTAACTGCAGATGATACATAACTTGACGAAGATTTAAATGTTCCATCATAGTTACCCATCAAAACATAAACTGAATTTGTTCCCGTATCGGCTACAATTACATCCTGATAACCGTCATTATTAAAATCCGATATTTCTATCCCTGCAGAACTAGTACCAGCTACATAAGTTGTACGACTTTTAAAAGTACCATCTCCGTTTCCAATTGATACTGAAACTACGCCAGTACTAGAACTAGATAATATATCTAAATTCCCATCATAGTTAATATCAAAAGCTTCTACTCTTAAGGAGGTCTCCCAAACCATTGAAATATTTGCTTGAAAAGTACCATCTCCGATCACTCCGCCTAAGCTACCCTCCACTAGAGTCTCCCTTCCACCCCCAGCAGCTAAACTTAAATCTCCAAAATCACTATTAAACAACTTTCTGCCATTAAATTCAGTAGTCCTTGCAATTCGGTTATACTCTTTTGATAAACTCTGCGCTTCCTTATCAAGTGCTAATCTCTGTTTATTACTAAAAGTTCCATTACTACTTTGTTCTGCTAACTCTGATAGTCTTGTAACGATATTTGTTAATTCATTCAAAGCTCCATCAGCAATATTAAGTAAACTCACTCCATCATTTAATTTCTTACTCCTTGATTAAATAAACGAGTATCCGCTTTTAAAGATTCAGATATAGACAACCCTGCAGCATCGTCAGATGCTTTGTTAATCCGTAGGCCAAAGGAAAGACGAGTATAACTATCGCCGAGTTTCTTGGTGGCGCTACCTAAACTGCGCTGGGCGTTTAGGGATGGAATGTTGGAGTTGATTGTTAGTCTAGACATTCTGCTTCGCCCTCCCAATTCCCACACCACTCCGGGCTACGCAGAACAGGTTCTGCCACATATACATAAGTCCTGCGTAGTCCAATGTGGTAGAGGTAGTTGCTGGGA
>JAIYCX010000001.1 GCA_027487795.1 Pseudomonadota bacterium
AGGAGTGGAAAATGCATTACTAGCAAATAATAATGCTAGTAGTAGTACTTTAAGAGCTGTTTTGAATGAGTTCATGCTAATCTCAAATAGTTTATGGATATATAGACTACTGTTAGATGTCTAGCAGAGGGGTGAGGGTTCGGTCTAGAGGCTATTATCTAGATTTTCTCATAAAGAACTTCTAGATCTTTTTGTTTACCAGACAAAACGACAGATAACTCTTTAATTTCATTGCTTTTTAAAGCTTTGGGGTTAGAAAGTTTCGTTTCAATTTCTTTAATTTCTGTCTCTATCGCGACTATTTCTTTTTCTACTTTCTTTCTAGAATTATTACTAAGCTGCTTTATAGTAGTATTTTCTTCTGTTTTAATATCTTCTAATTGAGTAACACCATCTTCTAATTCATCTGCCCAACCTCTTAGTCTTAAAAAGTCTGAATAGCCACCTTCAAATACTGAAACACTTCCTCTATCAAAAACTACAAGTCTATTTGCTAATCTTTCAATTATCATTTCACTGTGAGTTACAATAATAACTGCTCCAGGAAATGCTTCGATCGCATCAAGCAGTGCTTCAATCGAATACATATCCAAATGATTTGTAGGCTCATCTAGTATGAGAAGATTAGAAGGAGTTACTAGGAGTTTTCCTAAAAGTACCCTACTTCTCTCTCCTCCAGATAGAACAGAAACTTTTTTTAATGCAGCGTCACCTTCGAACATCATGGCACCGCATATACCTCTGACAAATGTTCTGTTTTTAGTTCTATCTATCTCAGATATCTCTTCTTCAATAGTTCTATTTAAATCCAGTCTATTGATATTTGTTTGCCCAAAGTATGCAAGCTTTGTGTGATCGTTGTATGCGACTTCTCCAGTCTTAGGCTCAAATTCTTTTGCTAGTAGATTTAAGAATGTAGTCTTACCTTTTCCATTTGGTCCAATGACTGCGATTCTATCGTTTTTACCAACTGAGAATTCAGTATTAGGAATAAGTAATGGCCCATCTGGATAGGAAAAAGTTAGGTCCTTAACTGTTAATGGCCATTTGCCAGGGAAATTGGAATATGAAAAAGAAAATTCCAGATCTTGAATTTGAGAAAGCTCTTCTTTAACTTCCATTTTTTCAAGCAGTTTTACTCTAGATTGAACAGCTTTTGCTTTAGACGCTTTGGCTCTAAATCTTTCAACAAACTTCTCAACATGTTTTCTTTTACGCTCCTCACCTACTCTAGTTTTTTCATAGAGTTCTTCTTCCTGAGCAATTAGTTCATATAATTTTTCAGTACTGCCGGCTACTTTCTTCACCTTTCCACGGTGAATTCCCATAGTGTGAGTTGAAACAGAATCCATAAAGGATCTATCGTGTGTGATTATTAATACCTCGCCTTCAAAATCAATTAAAAATCTACCAAGCCATCTAACTGATAAAATATCTAAATAGTTTGTTGGCTCATCTAATAAAAGTAAATTTGGGCCAGATAAAAGTAACTTAATTAAATTTAATCTAATTTGATATCCACCTGAGAAATCTTCTGGTGCTCTAGTAAAATCGGAATCTCTAAAACCTAATCCATGGAGCAAAGCTTCTGCTTTATAGGTTTCCTTCCAACAGCCGTCTAAAAGAGGAAGTGAAAGACAACATTCATCAAGTATAGTTTTCTCAGTAAAAACTAAATGTTGCGACAAGTGTCCAATATTATAATTTTTTGGTGTAGTAATTAATCCCTGATCTGGGGATTCTTGCTTTAGAATAAGTTTAAGTAAAGTTGATTTACCATAACCATTTCTTCCAACTAACCCGACTCTTTCCCCGGGATTGATAACAAATGTTACATCTTCAAAAAGAGTGTCTATACCGTATGATTTTTTTAGATTTGAAACTGAGAGCATGGCTTATAAGAAACTTTATGGAAAATTTTAATGAAATTCTGCGATACTAGTAGGTCAGGTACAAATCCCTGTCAATATTATCAAGTTTATAAATTGTAAATTTATAAAAAAATTAGAGGAGAATCGATGAAAACGGATGTTACTTACTTAAATGTACCCTACAATCAGAAGGAAGCTGCTAAATCCTTGGGTGCAAAATGGGACCCTGAAGAGAAGAAATGGTTTGCTCCTAAAGGAGTTACTTTAGAGGATTTTGAGCAATGGATTAAGGATGAGGATGATTTAGAAAATTAGGTTCATTCTTTGGTACCCGTAGCATAGGCTAGCTACAGGTACCATTTTAAAGTTATTATTAATCGTGAAATGCAAAGCCTTCTTTACTTAATGTAAGGCCATATTCCTTACCTTCTGGAACATTTTCAAATGTATAGACACCATCAGCACCAGTAGTAACAGTTCCTAGCTCACCACCATCAACCTCAACACCAGAAAGCGGACTGCCATTGTGACTAACTACACCACTTATAGTACAAAGTTTTATAGCTTCGATATCAATATTAATAGGCTTAGTGCTGGAAACACCCTTCATCCATTTTGGATCAAATAAGAACTTATCTTTACTAAATTGAAGCTCGTAATCTGTTCCTTCTAAAACCTTCTTAAAAGAAAAATAACCTTCTGAATCTGTTTCTACTGTACCTAAGGTTTTTGAAGTTACCTTAACTCCTGATAATCCAATATTCTTATTTTCTATTTTACCAGTGATTGTCGTAAATGCTTTTGCAACAATATTTGCAGTAGTAATGTCATCACCGCTTACATTTACTTTTATAGAAAAAGATTCTTTAACTCTTTTTGAAGGCTGTTTTACTTCTTTAGTTTCTTCAGCTTTGATAGTCTTAAAACTTTCATTTGCTAATCCTCCGTCAGAAAATATTAGCGATGAAACTGGAGAAGCGGAAGCGTGTCCAG
Source organism: Pseudomonadota bacterium (assembly GCA_027487795.1). Classification (GTDB taxonomy): domain Bacteria; phylum Bdellovibrionota_C; class UBA2361; order SZUA-149; family DAOLCO01; genus JAIYCX01. Next base: position 2,865 of record JAIYCX010000001.1, read on the forward strand.
AAACACTTGCATTATTAGAGTTTAAAGGTGCTGAAAAGCTATATGAGTCTACATCTTCAAATTCATCTTCATCATCAATAAATAGCTCTCTTTTCAAACTAGCAGACTTACTAGAATCTTTGTGACTATAGTCTTTTAATGCATCTTCTAATCCACTCTGCTTTTCTATTTTTTCTGCTTTCTCTGGCCTTTCTAAATTAGTCATAGTCTGATTTGTATCGTAATCATCTTGAATAATCGGTGTTGGTTTAATCACAAAGTTTCCAATAAAAATTCTTTCATTAGTCATCATCGCGACTTCCACTCTAGGTCTAAGTGGAGTTTTTTCAATCATAGTTCCGTTAGAACTGCCAAGATCTGTAATATATAATTTAGTAATTTCTCCGAACTCATCTTTTTCGACTCTAAGTCTAGCGTGAATACCAGATACTTCTGGTCTATTAAGTACTAGGTCATTCGAAGGCAGACGTCCTAAAGTTAGTTCTTCTTTATAGAAAACCTTTGTAATAGGTTTTGCATTCGGATCAACGTCTAAAGTCATTAATGTTAGTTGTAGGGCCATTGTGTTCCAGATCTTACGTTTTAAATTAGTTATAAATCATATTCTAATCATATAATTTTGGAGTATTACTTCTATAATCGAACTAAGTAACTAATAAATTAAGGCATTATTTTGATTAAGAATAATTCTTAGATTACTAAGTTATTGATTTAATGTAAGTTTTAATTTTTCAGAATTCGGTTTTTTAGAAAAATTTCGTTTTAAATTTATCAAATCTAAGATTTATATTGAATAATTTTGACTGAAAGTATATCTAATTTATATGGATGAGCTCGATCAGAATAATTTATTTTTAAGCACTGTGGTTGTAGCCATTACTATAGTTGCTCTTTGTTTTTTACTTAGAGCATTCTCTGCCTTCATTTCGAAATACGCTGTAAAAGGATTAGAAGATAATTCAAATGATAGAAACAAGTATAGCGTATTCTGTGCCTCAGAAAGAAGCTTAGCTAATCCTATTAGAATCTTTCCTTGGGAGTCTAAAGGGATTCTAGTTTATGACGGTACTGATATCCATTACGAAGGTGAAAAAAAATCAGGTAGAAAAGTTAAATATAAATTTCCAAGACAACAAGTAAAAATTAGTTATGTGCCACCTAGATTCTGGCGTGATGGTGGACTTACTTGGATGAAGATGGAAGCACATCGTCAAAAATTTTATTTTACAACAGGGAAAGCGCCAGTTGAAATAGATGATAATGAATCAACTACCGGTCTATACAAACTAGTTTCTGATCTTTAATCTTCTGAACTAAATTCTTGTTTAATCCATTCGATACATTCAGTTGTCGCAGCACCAGGTGTGAATATTTTTTTCACTCCAAGCTTTCCTAATTCTGAGATATCTTCATCAGGTATTATACCACCGCCAAAAACAACTATATCACTAGCGCGCTTTTCTTTAAGTAGATTTAAAACCTTAGGAAAAACTGTCATATGTGCACCAGATAGTATGCTAATACCTATAAAGTCTACGTCTTCTTGAATGGCAGAATTTACGACTGAATCAGCTGTTTGATGTAATCCAGTATATACTACTTCCATACCGGCATCTCTTAATGCTCGAGCTATAACTTTCGCTCCTCTGTCATGACCATCAAGGCCAATTTTTGCTACTAAAATTTTTATCGGTCTTGTCATTTCTATCCCTAATTATAAAGAGCTCAAATTAAATACTAAAAAAAATTAAACAAAGCCAGGATCACGGTATTCTCCAAATACTTCTCGGTAAATCTTACAAACCTCCCCAAGAGTAACACCAGATTCCACAGCATCGACTAAAATATTCATTAAATTCGTCTCATTAATACAAGCTTGTCTTACTAATCCTAGCATTTCCTGAGCTTTAGTTTCTGATCTCTGTTTAAGAAACGCATTAAATTCTTCTATTCTATTTTTTTCAACTTCTAATGAAACTTTATGTAGTGGTATTTTCTGAGAATCAGTATCTTCCTTAAAATCAGTAACTCCTACAATGGTTCGATTCCCAGCTTCTAACTCCATTTGAAATTGATAGGCTGATTCAGATATTTCTTTTTGAGGAAAACCAATATCAATAGCACGAACCATTCCTCCCATTTTATCTAGCTTATCGATTAAATCTAAAGCTTGCGCTTCTACCTGATCCGTTAGCCATTCTACGTAATATGAACCTGCTAAAGGGTCTACTGTATCTGCAATACCTGTTTCATGTGCTATTATTTGTTGAGTTCTGAGGGCTACTCGAACTGCGTTTTCAGTAGGTAAAGATAATGTCTCGTCCATTGCGTTGGTATGAAGACTTTGAGTTCCTCCTAGGACTGCAGCAGCTGCTTGAAGAGCAACTCTCGCGATATTATTTAATGGTTGTTGAGCTGTTAGACTTACACCCGCTGTTTGAGCATGAGTTCTGAGCATTTGAGATCTTGGTTCAAGCGCTCCAAAACGCTCCTTCATAAACTTTGCCCACATTCGCCTTCCTGCTCTGAATTTAGCAATCTCTTCAAAGAAGTCATTATGCACATCCCAAAAGAAAGAAAGTCCTGCAGCAAAGGAATCTATATGAAGACCCCTTTTTACACACTCTTCAGCATAGGTAATTCCGTTATAAAGTGTAAATGCTAGTTCTTGAACAGCTGTCGCTCCAGCTTCTCTTATATGATATCCAGAAATACTAACCGGGTTAAATCTTTTTGCATTAATGCTGCAATACTCAATCATATCGCAAACAATTCTAACTGCTGGCGCTGGAGGACAGATCCATTCTTTCTGAGCGATATATTCTTTTAATATATCATTTTGAATAGTTCCTCCCATATTATTTAAGGAGTATCCTCTTCTTTTTCCAAGTGCAAAATACATGGCTAACACTGGTGAAGCGCTACAATTAATAGTCATAGAAGTAGTGACTTTTGTTAAGTCTATACCTTTAAATAAGCGCTCCATATCTTCGATAGTAGCAAGGCTTACGCCCTCTCTTCCTACCTCCCCCTCTGATAAAGGATGATTTGGATCGTAGCCCATTAGGCTAGGCATATCAAAAGCTGTTGAAAGGCCAGTTTGGCCTTGGGTTAAAAGAAAATGAAATCTTTTATTAGTATCATCTGGATCGCCGTAACCAGCGAACTGTCTCATTGTCCAAAGACGGCTTCTATATCCATTTGCTCTGACACCTCTGGTAAAGGGGTATTGTCCTGGATAACCTAATTTATCTTCATTTTTTGAGCTTAATTGTGAATTTTCTTCTGCAAGTGTTGGGATATCAATGTCGCTAAGGGTTTTAAAGAAAGTTTTTCTTTCTCCATCTGACTTACTAGTAGTTTCCCAATTTTTTCTTTTTTCAGAAGTCATAAAGCTCAGTTCTTAAATTGTTTAATTACTTTGTTCTTTTATTAGATTAGCTGCGATGACAAGTCTTTGAATTTCACTTGTACCTTCGTATATTTCAGTAATCTTTGCATCTCTCATATAACGCTCAACATTAAAGTCTTTAACGAAACCATATCCGCCGTGGATTTGAACTGCTAAATGTGAGTTTCTCATGCAAACTTCAGAAGAGAATAGCTTTGCTTGAGCAGCCATTTTAGAATATTGCATTCCCTCATCTTTCATTTTTGCTGCTGTATATGTGAGCAATCTGGCTGCTTCTAAGTCAGTAGCCATATCTGCTAGATAAGTTTGTATCATTTGATGTTCTGAGATTTTCACACCAAAGGTTTCTCTCTCAGTGCTATAACGTAGGGCATCATTTAACGAAGCAGAGGCGATACCGCAGGCTTGAGCTGCTATTCCTATTCTACCACCGTCTAGAGTTTCCATTGCGACTCTAAAACCTTTCCCGCGCTCGCCTAAAAGCTGTTTCTTTGAAATACGAACTTGGTCAAAAGTTATACTGGCAGTTGGAGAGCCACAAATTCCTAGTTTATTCTCTTTATGCCCGATTGAAATTCCTTCTGTAGTTTTTAAATCTACTATGAATGCTGTAATACCTTTGTGATCTTTGCTCGCATCTTCCATGGTTAATAATATGCAAACATCAGAAACTGGTGCGTTCGTTATCCAATTTTTTACACCATTGATAATAAAGTCATCGCCATCCTCTTTTGCAGTGCAAGTTTGTCTTGCAGCATCACTTCCTGTTCCTGGTTCACTTAATGCAAAACAACCTATACTTTTACCAGTACACATTAGTGGTAGATATTGCTTTTTTTGTTCTGTAGTTCCGAATTTCAAAATTGGCCAGATCGCAAGTGAATTATGTGCACTTACAATAACAGATGTTGAGGCACAAACTGTGGCTAGTTCTTCAATGATTAGTGAATAAGAGATATTATTCATCCCAGAGCCGCCGTATTCTGATGGAACAAAAACAGATAACAATCCTAACTCTGCTAACTCTGGAATTAATTCAGTGGGATAATAATGCTCTGCATCAATTTTTCTTGCTAGAGGTTTTACTTTATCCTCTGCAAATTGTTTAATTGATTCTTTTACAAGTTTTTCTTCTTCATTAAGAAGTATATCTCTTCCGCTAGTAAGCATGTAAATTACTCCCCTTTAAAAAATGGTTTTCTGTTCTCTATAAAAGCTTTACGCCCTTCTATACTATCATCAGTAAAGAAAACTTTGGCAAATTCTCTATGCTCAGATGGTAGTCCGCGCTCGAAATTGGTTATATGGTGCTCCTGTAAGGCTCTTTTACTAGCTTGTAAGGATAATGGGGCTTTTTCAGCTAACTTATTTGCATACTTAAGAGTTTCCTCAAATAATAATTCATCCTTAGTCAAAAAATCAATTAATCCTAGCTCGCTGGCTTCTGGTGCTTTAATTTTATGGCCGCCGAAAATTAATTTTTTAGCCTCTGAAATGCTCATTCTACTGAGTACTCTTTGAGTACCACCGAATCCAGGAATTAGCCCTAATTCAACTTCTGGGAAGCCAAAACTGGCACTTTCTTTGGCAAAAATAAAATCACAAGATAGAGCTAATTCAAGGCCACCACCTAAACAGTAGCCATTGACCATGGCAATAGTTGGTGCAGGGAAATTACTAATAGAACTCATTACTCTGGCTGCTAGCACTAAGTATTCTTGTAATGAGCTTTCTTTCATTGTTTCAAATTCTTTAATATCAGCGCCGGCGATAAAGGACTTCTCACCTGCGCCTGTAATGATTAAAACTTTTGTTCTGGTTTTTGGAGATTCATTTTTAATGGTGAGATGTGAAAGTATCTCGGCAAGTTCATGTAATACGGCAGTGTTAAGCGCATTTAAAGAACTTGGTCTATTAATAGTTAGTTTAGATATATGATTATCAAGATTTTCAATTACTAATAATCCTGGCTCTTTCATAAATGATTTTATTTAATACTTTGTAGTTTATAAAATATTTTTCTTTTCAATATTTCAACCTGGAGGCCAAGTTAAATCTCTTCCGCCGAGAACATGTAAATGTAAGTGAAAAACTGTTTGATTAGCATCCTTACCGTTGTTTATTACAACTCGATAACCTGATTCTGACAATCCCTGAACTTTAGCAACTTGGCTTGCTACATAGAGTAAATGACCCAATATAGGCTCATCCTCAGGTTTTGCTTCTGTCAAATTTACTATAGGGAACTTGGGAATTACTAGGAAATGACAAGGAGCCACTGGATTAACATCCTTAAATGCTAGTACCTTATCGTCTTCAAATAGTATTGTAGCAGGTATTTCCTTATCTATAATACGCTGAAATATAGTTTTATCTTGCATATGATTATATTAGTGTCTTTTTCTGTGTATCCAACATCTTAATATCATAACTTTGGAGTGATTACTCTAAATAAATTTGATACTTTTTGGTGTGATATTATGAGTGAAAATGTTTATAGAAACGAATCTGTTAAAGATTATAACTTACTTAATAGTAGTATTTCAAAATTTTCTAATATTTTGGAGCTCTCAAAATTTCTAGAAATTGAGAACTTAGAAACTAACACAATCTTAAAACTCAGCTCTCCAATCAGTATAGACCAACTAGAAATGCTTGAAGCTGAATTACATAATCAAGGCATATTATCAAAGACTATTGAAACCATTTCTCAAAGAGTGAGACATGATGCAGGTTTGCTTGGCTGGCATGCTAGAAGATTTGGCATCTCTCCTAATCAAATAGAATTTTTAGTTGATGTACCAAAGTACATAATAAAAAAAGCACAGGAGTTAGAAGAGGAAACAAAAAGCAGTACACAAAATTCTACTTTGTTCCCAAGAGAACTTAGTTATTTAGATCAATTTTCTTCATTTATACTTGGGAAATTTGATAATACTGAAAACAAGTATGAAGATGCTCTAAACGTTGTCCTTAATGTTCTAATCAAAAGTGCGGAAAGATCTAAACACCTAAGTGAAGCAGTAGAACGTGATATAAACGAGAAAATTCATATCATGGTTCTACCAAAAAATAGGGCCCAATTCTTAAAAGAATTAGGATCTTCATAAGATCTACAGCGTCTTCCTTGCGAAACAACCGTTGTTTTCAGCCTCAAAGATGTTTTGCCTTGAGATTAGTTAATTCAATGTGTTGAAAATACAAGTTATTTGTTTATGAATCATTAGACAAAGAAAGAATCATAACATCATAAGAGAAAGTAGTATAAGGTTTTAGTCCTATCTTTTTTATGAAATGCCAGAAATAGATCTCTTGAGATAAAGATTTGAAGAGGTCTGTTTCACATCGCGTAAAAAGGGAAGAAAAATGTTTGAAATATCAAATTCGTATATGTTCTGGGCTGTCATCCTACTTGACATACTCCTAATTATATTATTAGGAATAATTGTTTGGGGAATGATCGAAAGACGGAATAGCGACAAATTTTGCACTGAAAGACTCCATCAACTAAGATTTGAAATTCTTAAAGAAGAGTTAATAATTATTAGTTCGGAGTTGAAGTTTATAAAGTCAAAGCTATCGTCTGATGAATCTGAGGATGAGAAACTTGCTTAAACTGCTTGTATTGAAAAGAAGCAGAAGTAAAATTTACTTCTGCTTCTTAGGTAAGATATAAATTTATGGTTTTTCTTACTTTCTCTTTTTTTTAAAAAGATTTCAGAAAAAATAACTTAAGCAACGATCTCCGCAACAACACCCGCACCAACTGTTCTACCACCTTCTCTTATCGCGAATCTTAGTTCCTTATCCATCGCGATTGGGTGAATTAGAGTAACTTCTACTGATACTCTATCACCTGGCATTACCAT
>JAIYCX010000030.1 GCA_027487795.1 Pseudomonadota bacterium
AAGAAACAAACTAAACTCCTCCCTTCTATCCTCCTATCCTTCCTGTTTTTTAACCCCAAACCAAAACAACACCCAACCAACCGACAAAAAATTTGCCGCAGAAAAAACCATAAACTGAACTTACTAACTACTAGCAATTCAAACTACAAACTAACTTGGGCCGTAACATCCTCCCACAACTTGTATTTCTACAACTACCACAACAACAAAACTACCTAAGCCAATCTCCTTGTATAAAAAAATCCATATTAGAAAATTTCAATTTCCGTGAAACCTTCTCGAGCTTCCTAGTAGGCTACTATATGCAAAGTGCTGTTATAACGCTTAGAATATAGAGCTCTACATACTCTAAGGATCGGGATTTACTGAAGATTACTTTAGGGGCTTATGGGGATCGGATTTTTAATATTAAGTAGTTACTTTTATTAACTAAAAATACTAGCTAAGTTCACTAATTATACCATCTGCTAACCTAAAAACTGATTTGGGTATAAAAAGCATGTCCTGCTCTAAGGCCAAATATCCCTTATCAAATAAAAATTGAGGGACTTTTTCAAGATTAATTATCTCTGTAGAGATACCTTCAACAAGTCTTAAACCAAAAGATACTCGCTCTAAATTTATCTGCTCTATTGTTACTGGATCAATTCTTTGTGAAGCTTCTTTATCAATTGTAATTCTTTGAGAATAAATTTTAGGGTCGGGAGTATTTGACCATCTAATACCATCTTCTGTTTTAAATCTTAAAAAACTATGCGCTCCTGCTCCAAGACCTAGATACTCACCACCTCTCCAATATAATAAATTATGCGCACATTCAAAACCAGTTTTTGCGTAATTTGAAACTTCATATTGTCTGTAACCAGCTTTACTAATCAGCTCCTGTGTTAGTTCATAAATATCTGCTTGTAGATCATTACTTGCAATAAAAACTTCTCCCTTCTTTGCACGCTTTCCAAAAACAGTTCCCGGCTCTAAGGTCAAAATATAAGAAGATAAATGAGTAGTATTTAGTTTTATTATTTCATGCAGTTCCTGACTCCATGACTCTTTAGTATCTAAAATTGTGCCAGAGATAGAATCTATATTTATATCCGAAATTCCTTGTTCTTTTACAAAACTTAAAGAAGTTCTTGAGTCTTCAACTGTATGCCACCTACCTAAAAAATCTAATTTTTCAGTTCTTAACGACTGCACTCCAAAAGAAATTCTATTAATTCCAGCTGCAATAAAACCCTTGATTTTATCTTCCGAAATTTCTTCAACTACCGATTTTGGATTAGCTTCCATTGTAACTTCTAAAAACTCACTAGTACTAAAAGTGTTTTTAATACTAGCTAATATTTTAGAAACAGACCCTGCGGACAATAAAGAAGGAGTTCCACCACCAAAAAAAATAGTATCAACTTTTCTATCTTCAAGCTTATATTTATCAGCTAAAAATAATAACTCGTCACATAAAGACTTAGTATAAAAAGTCTCTTTGAGTTTCAACTCTGGCCGTGAAGTTTCATAAGAATTAAAATCACAGTAAGGGCATTTTGTTTGGCAAAATGGTATATGAATATAAATACCAAATGAGTTATTAGTAATATGTGGCTTAGGCAACATCTACATTAATGGTAGCAACAGTATTTGATTCAGTAAGAATGGAAAACTTAGATTGAAAATCAACATCACTCTTCACAAAGCCAAGCGCTACAAAACCTGACTTAATGTTCAAATAACTAGTGATAAAGCCTATTTCTTTACTAGTATCCTCTGAGTTTGTTAAATAAACTTTTAAATTGTCTTCATTTAACGAGATATTTTCCCCACTAATAAAAACTAATTTCTTATTAGCTCTACCTCGAGCTTGAGACATTTCAACAACTTCCTGACCGGCGTAGCAACCCTTAGTAAAGGAAACATAATCTGCTAAAGGAATATCAGTTCCTGAAACTTTTGGCCCAATATCCGCACCTACGATAGGAAACTTAGAGCGAATACGAAATTCTAAATACTCCTCATCATTTGCTTTAATATACTCACTAGGGGCTAGATCAGTTACGAAATCAAACGTTAAAGATTCTCCTCTTTTAATTTTTGAAAAATTAGGATTCTTCTCCAATTTCTCTAATGCGCCGTGATCAAACATTTCGTTATCAAATAGCGTAAATACTTTTTGATTAGTATCAAAACTTTCTGCATAGACCTGATCAGAGACCTTAAATCTTAGTAAATTCTTAATGAAAACTTCCTTACTAATCTCATCGCTAGTAGCTCCACTAGTTTCTGCAATAACTAAATAATAATCTTCTTTCTTAGTTATAGAAAACTTCCCCTCAGCTTTACCTTGAGGGCTTAATATTAGAGATAATCTTGCTTCATTAACGGCTAAGCTTTTTATATCCTGAGTGATACGTCCATTTAAATAGCGAACAACATCTGCTCCAAAAATCTTAAATGCCGCTAAATTTTTCTGCTCAAAAAACTTTATCATAGTTAGTCTTATCTTATTACTTTAAAAATCCTTTCAAGCGGCTTAGACCAATTCCACCAGATAACAAAAGCTCTACCAACAATTCGTTTCTTGTCCAAAAAGTGATCATCCCAAAATCTAGAATCTCTTGAATGATCTCGATTATCCCCTAACAACAAAACTTTACCTTCTGGAACAACCATAGGGCCAAAATCCTTAATTCCGCCCTTTCTCCACTCTGCATAATTACTTTCTTCTAAAAGTTGATCATTTACAAAAACTTCTTTTCCTCTAACTTCCACCTTATCCCCAGGAAGACCGATGACTCTCTTAATAATATCTATTGATGAATCTTCAGGCAGAGTAAAAACAACAACATCACCCCGGCTCGGTGTAGAATAATCAAAAACTGTAAAAGTAGAAAAAGGTAATCTTAATCCATAAGAAAGTTTATTTACGAAAATATGATCGCCAATTTTTAATGTGTCTTCCATCGATGAAGATGGAATTTTATAAGGAGCCATCACGGAAGCTCTAAAAACTAGAGCAAGGGCAATAAAAAATAATAGACTTTTTATTACGCTTAATAAATCTTCTTTTTCTTCCGGCTTTGCAGCGGTTTGTTCTTTTGACATGGCTTTATTGATTATTACTTGAACATTAAAAATGTTCAAGTAATCTAGCATGTCATTGATTTTATAGCAGTAGTAGCTTTAAAGATTATTTAGCTCTTAAAAGTTCGTAATCGTTCACGATTAAGCATTGTGAGCTTGAGGCTTGCCGTAAATGACAGCCTGACAGTCAACAACTAAACTTGGTTCTTTTGAAATCACAGTACTAACAAATATACCAGTTTCAAAAGCTCTTGCTCTTAAAATATCCACTCTGGACTTATCTGATATTATCATATTAGCTTTAATATTATGGTTAATTTCAGCTACTATACTTCCATCTTCAAGTTCTTCTATAGCTGTAATCATTCCAAATAGAGGATAAGTTCCACCTACTTCAACCTCACCCTTGGTTATCTTTAATCCTAAATCATCGATATTACCAAGTACATCTTCTTTTTCTTCTGCATTAACCGCCATAACTTTCCTCCAAATATTGTAAAATAGTTATGCAGCCACCTAAGACAGTCGATGCGTAATTAAAATACAATACTTTAAAATGAGAATTTATCTTAGGTGAAATACTAAAATTATTAGGATACTGGCTTAACTGGGGTCTTAGAAGACCAAAATTCTTGAAAACTATTATAGCCTGGTAAAAAGTTAGTATGTTTATAATGACTTCCACCTTCTACTTTTATCAATTCTAAAAAGTTTTGACTTGCTGACTTACTAGAGTTAATTTTTTTGCTTTCTGATAGCTTTACGGAACCAACTAAACCAACTAATCTTTCATTCAGAGGAACCTCCTCAGAGCTTAGCTTAATTCCTACAGTAGTATTCTTTGCTTGAGTTTCAGATTTATTATCGACAGGCTTAGTGTCTTTATCGGCATGGCCGATTCTGTAAACTGCTCCAACTTGAATGCCCTTAAACAAAACAGGGTCTCCGACATGCAAGCTAGGCAATCTTGTAAAATGGATTTCTAATAAAGAATTAAAAGCTAGTTCTTTTGCAATATTCTCATTATTAGCTTCTTTAACTAAAGATGGTTCATTTAATGAAGATACTACTTCTTCAGTATGATCTTCATTAGCTTGAACTTCTTGAATATTTCTTGAAAGCCTTTGGTTTAACTGCTCAAAGTTAAAAGTAGAGAACAGAGAAACAAATAGATAAACACCAATCATATTTTAGCACCAATTAAGTCAATAACTTAAGCTGTATTTTCTTGCCTGAAGATTAACAGAAAAAGAGGCTTAACAAAACATTAAGACATTTATTAAAACTTAGTAGAATCGTCGTATATTTTTTTACGATAACAATAGAAAGAGTTATGACTTTAGAATCACAAAATAACGCGACAGAAAACAAAATAATAGAGAACACTCTAATCAATAGTAAACAAGAGTATAAATCTTGGCGTTCTCTTGCTCTATGCTCAAGTAAAAAAGCTAGAGATGAATTTCCTAAAGATCTTGCTGAGAAACTATCTGTTTTGCCTATTAGTATAGTACCAGATCAGGAAGAATCTACTTTAATTGTAGCTACTTCTGAAAATACACAACACGCTGAATTAATAAATCAATTAAAATTAGTAACTAGTAAAAAGGTAATCTGCCGCCCCGTTTCAAATCATTTAATTAAAGACGCCAT
>JAIYCX010000038.1 GCA_027487795.1 Pseudomonadota bacterium
AGTAGTAAGACGATGAGTACACACTATTTTAAGATAATTGCACGAGCAATTCGAGAGCTAAATTATTGTCCTTCAAGCTATCTTGAAACGCTAATCACTATGCTGCATACCAAAAATCTGCATAACGATGTGCGTATTCTAGTTTTCAGGTCACTCGCTCATGCCGGACCCGGGGGAGTGGAAGCGCTCAGAAAAACTATGATCGAATTTCCAAATAATAATTGGTCATGGGCTCTACTTGAATTGTCCCTTGTATTCAAGGACTTTCAAGCAAGATTTGAAGAGCTCATGCCAGTAGCTTTGGAACAATCGTATTACCATGGAATGGGATTCCAGACATCGCTACCTTCTATCTCAGCGTCTTTCTTTGGTGAAAAGTTACAACCCGCTCTATTTGAAAGATGGGAAAATGCAAAAGGCATATCAAACGGCCTTGAAGCTAGTGATAAACGAGATGGAGTCGCCGTAACTCTTGCTGCGATAGGAGGAATTCCAAAACTAATCCAAGATTATGGTAATACTCCTCTTCGAATTCTTACCATCATAAACACCGTCAAATATCTTGTAACTCGTCAACAAGATTCAAAACCGAATTGTCCATTCTGGGCAAAAATTGCTTATGTACCGAATCTTAATTACGAATTTGCATGGGCGATTGAGATGGCAAAAAGCGAAAATCTGTTGATTCAACGACATGCTCTCAATCTCTTGTGCTCATTTCTTAAGCACCCCAGTTGCACCGAGGAACAAAGGGTCAAAGCTTCAGAACTTATTATCGGGCTTCCAAAGACGGGAATTCCTGTAGATAGGCAGCTGAGGCTAATGGTGAGTTTAGCAATTTTAGTGCGTTTTGCCATTCGTCTTGAGGAGGCAAAGAAGTCTCCTTTCCCTCAAGAGAAGCTTTCTAAAGCTTTTGATAGTCTTGTTCAGGCGATCAGTATCTCTAATTCACTTCGAGACAAGTATCTGAGATTGATAAACCCAAAGGCTCGTCAAGAACAAATGCTCGAACCGCTAGTAAGTTTCGAAAATGATATTCGATACCGAAAACTGCTTGGTGAAGAAGAGATCAAAGAACTTGAATCAGTATACTGCGACTATATTGGACGCCACATATTTCCGATTTTTCAATACCTTCTTGAAACCTACAAACAGACGGTGGCAAATGACATGGAACTTGCTAAATTAATGGTGAGTCAATTTGAAAATGCCCAGACGTAATTTGACAGTTTCCCTCGATACTTAATTAGAGCGCTGCTGGTTTTGCCTTTAGGTTTCTCAGCAGCGCCTTTTATCCTCTATTCAAATGAAAAAGCAACACCTAAGAAGAATAATCATCTTAGGTGTTTATTAAAAAAAATTTTAACCTATTTTTCCTCAAACCAACTAGAAAAGAGTAATCTAAAATCTTCTACTTCTTTGCAATCTTCTAAGGCGTTAATTATAGCATCGCCACAATTACCGGTAACTGCAAATGCTTTCGACAGTGTCGATCCTACTTCAATTTCATCGCAAACCACTAGAAGATCCTCGCCTAATATTAAATTTGCCGATATCGAATCCGCAGAACTGGCTTCCGCTTGCAATAGCTTAAGTATTCTCAAAATAGGAAGTCCTGTTTCAAGCAAAATACCAAATTTGAAAAACATACTGGCATATGTACTGCGTTGAACCGGCGAAATTTCAGAGTGCTTAAATTCACAACGATGTAACTTGGCTGCGGTAGCTAAAGTTTCATCCAGGCTACCTAACTCCTCTCCAAGATCGATCAGCTGAGCTACAATGGGTAGTTTACACCAGTTAAACTCATAAACAGTAGTTCCAATGCATTCGCCTTCTCGAACGTTAGCATCAATCTCAATTGTCAACGCTCTGAGTCGAAGATTATTGGTCTTCTCAGCAAGCTCAGATAAGATTGATAATATTGGAACGCCTTTGCCCACTAAATGGCCAAAGGTATCAAGCCAATCTGCAACTTCCGAAATAGTTGGATGACTTATCCTTTCAAGCTGAGCTGCGGTGAAAGTTTGGTCATGAAACTTCCAACTAACTCCAATTACTTTTACCCTTTTCATGTTGTTCATAAGAACCTCCAAAAAACGAACGAAAGAACTAAAACCCTCAGCCTTAAGCTATCATTTTATGTTGTTTGAAAGCAACTACAGCTCGCTCGGCGAGCAGAGGATAAAATTTAAAATAGGTACATGCCTCTGTTTAAACCTAATAAACCCTAAGGATAAATATCCCTTATTATTAAATAACTTAATTTCATATAAGACTTTAGAGAGAGGCATGTACCTATTTTAGTACCTTTAAGAATAATTGTAGGTATATAATCTGCGGCGTTATAATGCTTTTCCTACAAAAGGTAGTTAAATAGGGGCGGAAATTAATCCGCCCCCTAACATATTAGGCAGCTTTCTTTATATCTTTAGTAGAGACAAACGGGAAATCAATCTCAGTTGCAGCTATATGATTGAAGTAATTTGTAAAGATATTTTGAGTTACTACAGCGACTATTTCTACAATCTCTTCATCGCTATAACCTGCGTTTCTAATCGCAGTTACATCACTATCGCTTACATGACCACGAAGTTCTACAATTTGTGATGCAAAAGTAAGCGCAGCTTGAGTCTTTGTATCGGCTGATTTGCCATGTAGATTTTGCTCGAGTTCGCTTTCAGTTATTTTTTGCATCTTTCCTAGGGTGGTGTGAGCTGAGGCACAGTAGTCGCATGAATTTACACCCGCGACGACAAGAGCCAATTGTTCTCTTAAAGCGCCACGAATTTTGGTTCCACTAAGCGCTACCACACCATTTACATAGTAGCCTAACGCTGCTGAGGAGTGTGCAAGGGTCGTGAAAAGGTTTGGAGTGCTTCCAAGCATTTTCTTAACTCCCTCAAGAAGTTCTTGTGATTTTACATCTGGGTTTGTGTTTGGATTAATGCGTGTCATTTTTTATTTCCTTTTAAATTAGTTTCCAATGGTAAACCGATAGGTTTACCATTAACGCTAATGTAAACCTATCGGTTTACATTAGCAAGTGTTTTCTGTTATAATTAAGAATTATAAGACAGAAAATGCATAACTATTTGTAAATTATGGGAAAAAGAGAAGATATCATTCAACAAGCACATGACGTGTTCTACGCAAGCGGATTTCACGTATCAGGAATCTCAACTCTTTTAGCTGAAACTGGGATTTCAAAGAGGACTTTATATAAATACTTTCGTTCTAAAGAAGAACTAATTGTAGAAGTGCTCGGCTATTATCATAAGAAGCTATTTGAAGAGATGCCCGCTGAGCTTGCACGAAGGACTAAATCTCCAGCTGGAAAAATTCTTGCAATATTTGATATCAAGGCTGAGTCTGTGAAAAAAGGGGATCTTAGAGGATGTATGGCCATGAAAGCAAAGCTTGAATTTGATCGCTCAAACTCAGAAATTGAAAATGCCTGTCTAAAGTTTACTCATGATCTTCAAAAGTATTTTTTTCAATTATGTGAACAAAATGGCTGCAAACATTCCAAACTCTTGTCAAGGCAATTAATGGTTCTTCTGGATGGCGCAATTATAATGAGTCAGATGTGTGGTGATCACTCGGTCTTTGAAATTTCAAAAAAAGCAGCAAAGCAACTTATAGAATCTGATACTAAAAAGGCTTCATGAAACAACCACTATCAAAATTATTAAATGAAGTTAGAAATTGCACCTTATGTAAAGAAGGTTTACCACTGGGGCCAAGGCCGGTGCTACAGCTTTCTAAAAAGGCTAAAATCCTAATCGCTGGGCAAGCACCGGGAAAAAGAGTTCATGCTTCTGGTATTCCTTTTGATGATGCAAGTGGAGACAGGCTCCGTGAATGGATGGGAATAGATCGTGATACTTTTTATGATGATGAAAAAATTGCGATTCTTCCAATGGGGTTTTGTTATCCTGGAACTGGAAAAAATGGAGATCTACCACCAAGAATAGAGTGTGCTCCAACTTGGCGAGATAAACTTTTAATGTACTCTCCACAGATTGAATTTACTCTTGTCATTGGACTCTATGCACAAGAATGGCACCTTAAAGAGCAGCAGAAAAGTAATCTCACTGAGACTGTAAAAGCATGGAAGGAGTTTTGGCCATCTCAACTTCCCTTGCCACATCCCAGTCCACGAAATAATATTTGGCTAAAAAAAAATCCTTGGTTTATTTCCTCTGTTGTACCGCTGCTTCAAAAGAGGATACAAAAAATACTTAATGGCTCTAAGTAGGCTTGTTTTAAATCGCAACAGCTTAGATTTATTTAGTGCGTACTAAAGATTTTTAGAAAAATCCTATCTAGAAAACCCTCTGGAAGCGATAAAGACTCTTCAGCTGTTTCACGCGGAATTGCAATCGTACGTTTATATCCAGCTGCATATCCCTGACAAATAGTGCATTTCTTAACATGATCAAGTACTGGCTCACGGACATCTTCGTCAAGTATTCCGTCTATCATATCAAGGAGAAGATCCAGACGACCTCCACAAGTCATTTCATCAGCCCCACAAAGCTCTGGCATTAATATTTCTGCGATATGTTTACGAGCTCGGTGAAGTCGTTGTCGTACAGTTGCAGTGGAGAGGTTAAGTTGTTCCGCTACTTCTTCTGAACTAAATTCCTCAACGTCACGTAAAATCATTACTAATCGCTGGTCATCAGAAAGCTTGTCCATCGCCAAATTTATTACCTGCCGTAGCTCTAGATCACTCAATTGTTTGGTGCTATTAAAATCTTCGATGGTATCAGTGTACTCGTTTGTGCGAGAGGAACGTGATGAAACCTGCTTCAATTTATTTAAGGCAGTATTAACTGCAATTCGATGTATCCATGTTTTCATACTAGATCTACCATCAAAGTTAGCGCGAGACCGCCAAGCCGCCATAAAGGTTTCTTGCAATGCATCTTCAGCTTCCGCATCATTGCGTAAAATCCTATTGATTACAGCAATAAACCTCGGTGCAGATTCTCTCGCACACATCTCAAATTCTTCTTTTGTCCACTGCATTATAATGTACCTTTAATTAGACAAAGAAAGTCTATTCCTTGTGACATTGAATCACAACTCTTATTATCAATATGAAAATAAATTTTGTACTTGCCTGTCACAGAATGCACAGATGGATTGTCTAATTAGATATATTGGTAATGACACCAATATAAATTAATCCAGCCTAAATGGCTAAACCTAAATGGAGAATTACTATGAATATTCGATTTGTTGATCGCCGTGTACACGCATTAATTGATTACCCAGTTGCAATCAGTCTAATGGCTATGCCATTTGTACTTGGTTTAGGTGCTGTTAATCCGGTAGCCAAATGGTTATCAGTTGCAACTGGAGTTGCTGCATTACTACTTACGCTACTTACGGATCATGAGCTAGGTGTTATACGGGTCATACCCTATTCGATTCACGTTGCAGTTGACCGCGTTGTTGGGACTACGTTTCTTCTTGCACCGTTCGTTTTTGGTATGGTCGGCATAGATGCTCTTTATTATTGGGCTAATGCCGCAGCAGTACTCACAGCAACTGCCATTTTGAATGCTCCTGAGCAAGATGGAAATCTTAGAGTTATGGTCAGTAACTGAATGCAAAAGTTTTGAATAAAACGATTCTCAACGAAGCAACATTTGGTCCGCCATCACTCCTCAGAGAATAGCTCTGAGGAGGACTCGGAAACTGTTGGATGCGCAGTATGGTAGGGTAGGTAGTTTTAGGAGAACCACTAATCTAGTGGTTAATCCTTAATCGCGATAGTTCGTTCCGTTGCTATTCGCTGAAGCTCGGGATCTAGTGCCGTGAGTTTATCTGGATGATTCATCATCATTTTGTTTTTAAAGCGACTCTATTTTCTTCTTTTAAAACAGCAAGAATTTAATAATTAGAGAAACTTATGTGGCGACATTCTCTATTCATTATTCTACACTATTCATTCTATTACGAATAGTGTAGAATAAGATATATGAAGAACTCATTTATAACAAAGAAGATTAAGCCTAAGGACAAAACACCTAATATCTTCGCCAATGCATCAGCTTTTTTGCTCAGTAAGATATTATTGGATCAACCTGAAAACCTTAGAGTAAATCAATTAGCTAAGTTGTCAGGGGTAAGTGTTGGACTTGTTCATAAAGTCGTCTCGCAACTACTAGAGGAAGGCCTAGTGGTTAGCCAGGGAGTAAGAACTGCTAAGAAGTATGAAGTTAAAAAACCGAAAGAGCTACTTAAGAAATGGATCTCATATTACAACATCACTGAAAAATGTAAATTCCATACCTATAATATTGGCATAAGCAAAAGCGAATTAATAAATAAAATCAAAAAGTCTGAGTTTAAAGATGACCTTGCGTTTGCACTGCATAGCGCATGCTTTGATAATAAATTCACTAATCTAGAAACTAGCGAATTTTATTTACTTAAAAAAGATGTTCGAAAAGAAATAGTGAATTTATTGAAACTTGAGCCCGTTGACAGAGGCTATCAGGTTTTACTGATAGAGCCATATTATTCTAAAATGCTTGAATCTCAAAAAAACATAGATCCTAAATCAAAGATTTTGATTAGCCCTCCTTTACTTACTTTCTTGGATCTATACCATTTTCCTCTTAGGGGACATGAACAAGCAGAATATTTGCTAAGAAAGAATCCAGATTTGAGAAAAATATCAGCTTTATACTTTAATAAATAATATGAATAAAAAATCACTGGATAATGTACTATCGGAAGTAGTTAAGGTATTTGGGCCTTATTCTGATAATATTAAGAGGAGACGGAATTCCTTTTTACTGTTTTTTATCGGAGTTTCTGTAATAATTGGACAAAAGGGAAACAACTTGTTTCCCAAATTCTTTGCATTTTTAAAAATCTGACTAATTATTTAGTTTATAGCTATAACTGGCGGTAACTACTAAAAAACTTGCGTTCGCTAACACTACTCATCGAATATTTGGGGGGGGCTGAAAATTCAATTTAAAGGATTTATGATAGAATCTTTAACTTTACCAATAACAATCATTGACATTTAGTAACAAAAACTGTTATTATTAAATTATGAATGTTTCTCTAACCAGCCAGCTTGAAGAATTAGTACAACAGAAGGTTTCTTCTGGTCGTTACAACTCCGCTAGTGAAGTGATTCGCGAAGCTCTAAGACTTTTAGAAGAAAGAGATGAACTAAAAGAATTAAAACTTCAAGCTCTTAAAAAAGACATCTCCCTTGGCTTAGAGCAAGCCGATCGCGGTGAGCTTTTTGATAGTGATAAGGTATTTGCCGAACTCCGCAAAAAGAACAGTTCAATTACTTCTAAAAAATGAGTTCCTTTTTACTTACTCTTGAAGCTAAAAAAGACTTAGAAGAAATTCACGATTTTATTGCCCAAGATAATCCAACGATTGCTCTTAGCTTTATAAATTCTATTCAAGACAAATGCCAATCCGTTGCGTCTTCTCCTGAAATAGGCAGAAAAAGAGAAGAGCTTGGCTTTGAACTTAGAAGCTTTCCAATAAAAAATTATATAATCTTTTACCGAATAAAAAATTCAAATATCCAAATTATTCGCATCATTCATACTGCTAGAGATATTGAATCTATTTTTAACGAATAACTCCAATATTTTCAAAAACCAACTTGAAGTGAGTCGAAAGAATACCACAATTCCATTGATCATTCTCCCAACAAAATAGCACGGCTTATACATCTGAGTAAGTATCAAATCATGACTGGCACAATTAGTCAGCATCTTTAGTAATAGCTTTTAATGAATTGAGGCAGTTAAACGCTCATAAGCGTCTTTAATCGCAATAGTTCTTTCAGTTGCTATTCGTTGAAGCTCGGGATCTAGTGCAGCTAACTTGTCTGGGTGATTCATCATCATCTTGTTTTTAAATGCAGCTCTGATCTCTTCCTTAGAAGCATTATATCTTACGCCAAGTAGACTGTATAAGTCATTGGTCTTGCTGGCTTGAGCCTTTGGTTCCTCTTCAAACTTTTGATAGCTGTAATACTCTTCCTCTTTGACCCGGGTCTTGTTTCTTTCTCTATTTTGAAACCAGTAGCGAAAGCCCATAAAGGATAAAACAAATGGCATCATTATTATTGCAAGAGGAATTGCTAATATAGCCCCAATTATACGAGGAAGGTTTGCGAGCACAACGAACAGTATTATCAAGGGTAATACTAATTTATAAAGAATCCAGAATGTACCGTAAGTTGCCATGAGGAGATTATATCAAATTTAAACAAGAAAATCTTCTTCTTTTATAAATGACTTTAAGTCATTGTATCTTCTTTGAATATTTAAGATCTAAAAAAATAAGTTGGAGCTTTTCCATAGGATTATTTGTTTTAGAAGTATAAATCACTAAGATCAACAAGATTTAGCCCACAACTGCCTGATTTCATAACTATCGATAATATAACATTATCGATAGTTATATCATGGTAGCCGCTAATTTACTAGTTTAAACGTACAATCTTTCTTTTTTGATATTCTTTTTTGAAGCTTTATAAGATATAGTTCATCTTATAAATATGAAAGAAAACACCCCTACTCTAACTGACTCTAACAACATGCTGGATCTTGAAGCCGCAGCCCGTCATTATGCTCGTGCTTCGCTTTCGGATAACACCAGACGAGCCTATGCTAGCGACTGGGCTGATTTTGTATATTGGTGTAAACGAAAAAATCGCAAACCACTTCCTGCAACTCCCGACACGATTGCTCTTTATCTAACCACCATGGCTGATCATCTAAAGACAAGCTCCTTAAGACGTAGAGTTACGGCACTTAGAAAAGCCCATGAATTATATAAGCATAACTCCCCTACTAAAGACGAGAATGTTAAGGCGGTAATTAGAGGGATCTTACGGACAAAAGGGGAAGCGCAGAAGCACGCATCCCCTACTTTACTAAAAGATATTCAGAAAATGATGGCTGCCCTACCAGATACAAACAAGGGAATTCGTGATAAAGCTTTGCTTCTTTTAGGCTTTGCAGGAGGCTTTCGCAGAAGTGAGCTAGTTGGACTAGACATCGAAGATTTAGGACTATCAAATGAAGGGTTAGTCGTTAAAATCAGAAAAAGTAAAACGGATCAAACGGGTAGAGGTAGGCAAATCGGGATAACTTTTGGATCTAACAAATCCACATGCCCAATTACTGCAATTCAAACATGGTTAAATGTTTCAGAAATCAAAGAAGGCGCTCTCTTCTGTCCAATCAATCAATGGGGACAACTTTTACCTACTCGCTTAACTGACCAGTCAGTTCGACTTATCCTTATAGAATCACTAACTTTAGCTGGAATTAGTGTAAAGGGCTTTTCAGGACATTCACTTCGCGCTGGCTTTGCAACCGTCGCAGCAATTAACGGTGCAACGGAGAGAGAAATTCAAAAAACTACGGGACATTTGAATACGGAAGTCTTGAGAAGATATATCCGAGATGCTGATATTTTTCGGCAGAACGCTTCGAGGAAGTTGGGGTTGTAAACGTTAATCAAAGCGTCTCTTTCATTGAACTTCTTAGATATGCAATGGCTTTCACAGAGTGTAGATATCTTTATCTAGAAAAATCAAATGCGGTTACTGCCTAAAAAGTTTATATTTAGAACCTCGGTTCGTGAAGGCAGGTCTAGTTCCTTCGAGGACGTCTATTACCAGATTGTTAATTTTCGGATTCTCAATCGCACCTGAAACATACGATACTTGATTAGAATATTTTTCGATGTTTGCATAAATTACTTGTTCTGCATCACAAACCACAGCTAGGTTAGGATTGTGAGTAACCAAAAATATCTGTCTTCGAGATTTAGTTTCCTTAATTGCCGAAACCAAAACACCATATACGGTTTGATTATCGAGATTCTCTTCCGGTTGATCTATCAAAAGAGGATTGGTGCTTTGATCAATTAAAAGGAAAAATATCAAAAGTAAAGTACCTCTTTCTCCCGGAGAAAGCTGTTCAACTTTCTTACCTAGCCAGGTTAACGAATATTCAGGATTTAAATATGAAAGTTCAAATATAAATTTATAGAATTGCTCCAAGGTTACAGATCTATCTTTTAGTTGCCCCTGTACGGTAAGATAAGCGCATTTGTCTTCATCATTTTTCCAGCGGAGATCGTTTAAGATATTTCTTAAAAAGGTTCTCACTTGCTCTTTGAAATTAAAATCGACTTCATCAATTATTTTTCGAAGTTTTAACGTGCCATCTTCAGTCCCAGCAAAACTACCTTTTTTCCGTTGATTCAAAAAATTCAAAAAATTCGATTCAAAATCTTTTGGATTAATATCAACGGCAAATGTTAAATTATTGTCAATTAGAGAATGTTTGTTTATCGATTTTTGAATGGGAGAATGGAGTTCTTCATAGACTGCCTTAAGATTGCCAATCTCGTCGTAAATGAGCAAAGAAATTTCAATACATTTTTCGGTTTCAGAATGTAATTTATCATTTATGGTATCAAGCTTTTGTAGTTCTTTTTCAAGGTATGATATCGTGTCAGGAGTTTTTTCTTCTCCTAAGAGTTCTTTCTTTTTTTGTTCGTATTCTTCTACCTTTTTAATGTATTCTTGGTATGCTCGATCAGGTCCTTCTAGTTGCTCTTTCAGCAGAGTAATTTCTTTTTCTTTTTCTATAAGCAGAGTAGACACTGATTGAGGACCACTCCCCTCAAGATCCAATTGTATTTGGTTAATATCTTCTACCGATTTAACTTGAAGTGTTTTGATTTGCTGATTATCAATCTTTAGAATGACCAAATTAGTAAAATCTATTCCAATCTCTATGCAATATTTCTCTATTTCTTTGCTGGTATAATTAAAATATTCTTTAAGACTGGAAAGAGAAGTATCCAAATTGTTGAGAAGTGCACTCTTTTTTAGAATTTTATCTCTTTTATTTAAAAGATCAATTTGCCGAGTTTTCAGAGCTTTTAATTCGTCTTGTTGTTTCTGAATCTGAATAAAACATGTTTTGGTTTCTAAAGTTTCTTCGGGTTTAGGCACTTCTTTAGGGGCATTTTCCACGAGGGAGCTAAGAAGACGTTTTTTATCTACCAAATTTTTGGTGAGATTTTTCTTAAATGTTGGATCAGCCTTGGTTTCGGTTTCTACTAGAATGTTTATATTATTAGAAAGCTCTAACCGTAAAGTTTGAATTTTTTTTATAATCTCTTTAGTCCGAAAAGAAAGGATTTCTTCAAGTGAAGCTAGTCCATAGTTTTGGGAGCTATTCAAACCGGAAAATATAGCTTTTTCTAATTCTTGCTTAAATCCGGTTTCAGAAGTGCTTCCTATGTCACTACATATTTTTTCTAAATAACTTTGTGGTATATATTTGATGCGTTCCGCATTTTCGTCTCCCAACAAATTGCTCAGATTTATAAAATCATTAGCTGATCCATCTTGCCATCTTAGTTGTGCTTCAAAGTGAGTAGCTCTATTAACTCCTTTTTTTGAACAAAACTTTTTATCGTTTAAAAAGGAAAAATATGGGCGTAAATAACTGGAACAATCTCCACATAAACCAAGGATATCAGCCAATGCACTTTTTCCACTTCCTTTATTTCCAATAATAGCTACAAGTTCGGGATTGAAATCTATATTTATTTTGTCAAACCAAATTTCATCGAAGTTTGAGTCATTAACTTTTTTTATACTGAGGGATTTTATGAACTGTGTTGGATTGCTTTCTAATCTATTAAAAATAGGGGGGCTTTTGCCAATGAATACTCTATCAGGTTCATTCATTACTTGTCGCAATCCTTCAAAAGTTAGGTCTGCCTTGATCCAAGTATAACGATCTTGAGCCGGCTGAAACAATTCCTCGATCTTATGAGCATCTGAACTATTTAGACACGGCCTAATAGATCCAAATTCTTGAATGTACTCTTGAACGCTCTGACTTTTAAGTCCAAGAGCCCAGCGTCTCGTTTCTGGACTTCCGGTGAAAAAGAAATCGACCTTTTGGCTTAAAATTTTCCTTGTTAAATGGCCTTGTGAGTTCCAATCAATTTTTGAAAGATCTTCATCGGGGGGTAAAGCTATTAGAAATTTTCCTCCGAAAAGATCTTTCCTCTTATTGAGTAATTTTGTGATGGATTCATGACTTACGCCGACATTTTCCATTCCCACTGCGATATCACTTTTGCTTTTGAATTGAGGATGTTGATCTTTTAACTTTTGTCCCAACTCGGCTAAGTTATTCACCTTTAGCTTAGGCCTGGTCGCCCCAGTTTGAGGTTGAGCTTGATTACTAAATTCAAGATCCCATAAAAAATTTTCTTCTATATGTTTTACATCCACTTTATCTGAAAACAAAACATGCAAATTTACTTTTGCCTTTTCAACAAAACTTTCTATCCTAAATTCTATATTTGGAAAAAACGCCGTCTGCTTTATTCTCGCTACAGTTTCTTTATCGTCGTTACATAGCGACTGAAGCTTGATATCATCATTTAAAATTTCTAAAAGTTTTTTGTATCCTTCTACTGTATAGTAATCTGTTACGCCAACTGCCCATATATCTGATTCAATGATTTTAGCAAAAAGAGTGCGCGCAAACTCATCAAAGTTGGATCCAAACTGATTATTAAGATGCGACTCTGGTGTATGAATCTGCAAATCCCACTTTCTCCAGTATGAACCAATCTCAGCGTTTTTCATTATTTCCCTATAAATAGTAACTGAAAAAGCTTAGCACAAAAAATTGAAAAATATAAATTACACGTGTTTATTTAGCCTCTTTCAAAATTGAACTTATTTTTTTAATAGATTAGCATCTGATAATATTGAAAAATAACAATCCAGGGGGTTAACCCCCTGCTTGCATCAAGGCAAAAAAGCGGTATCCCCTATCTTCCGCACTTCGTTTGTGCAGACTGGGTGATTCCCCTCCTCTTTTTTACCTTGACTCAATCTTACCCCCTTTAACTCGCGAAACGCTCATCGGCGCGGCCTAGAAAGGTATTAATTTTAAAATTAACTACCTTAATCAACTAGGAGAAAAACATGGAAACTAAAACACTCGATATTTACAGCAAAATAACTAATCAAATAATTGAGGCGATAGAACAAGGCTTAGCAAAAGAAAAACATTCTCTTCCTTGGTATCCAATCGACAATCAAAACCCAATGCCTAGAAATGTTGTTTCAAGACAAGGCTACAGGGGAATAAATATTTTAATCCTCTGGGCTTCAGCTGAAAAGAACAACTATAAAAGCGGTGTTTGGGGAACTTTTAAACAGTGGCAGAGCTTAGGCGCGAACGTTAAGAAAGGCGAAAAAGCAACTCACGTTGTTTATTCTGAAGTTAGAGAAAAAGAACTAAAAGAAGGAGACAAAGAAGCAGATAAATATTTTATTATGAGAAGTTTTTATGTTTTTAATATCGCTCAAGTTGAAAATTATGAGACTTCAGAGGAAATAATAGATTCAAAAGCAGAAACAAGCCCAGAAACAGAAGCCTTTTTTAACTCACTTAATCCAAAAATTATCTATTCGGGAGATTCAGCATTTTATAGCTACACTAAAGACTATATCCAACTTCCTAAAATTTCCCATTTTAAAAGCTTTGAAGATTACTATTCTGTGTTAAGTCATGAAATGGTTCACTGGACAGCCCACGAATCAAGACTAAACAGAACCCTAAGAAGCCGTTTTGGTTCAGATGATTACGCAATGGAAGAATTAATTGCAGAACTTGGAGCAGCTTTTCTATGTTCAGAATTAAGAGTTACAAATGAGCCGAGAAACGACCATGCAACCTATATTAATTCTTGGCTTGAAGTTTTAAAACGAGACAAAAAAGCAATATTTACAGCAGCCACAAAAGCCCAGCAAGCAGTTGAATGGATGAAAGAGAACCAACAACAAACCAAAGCTGCCGCATAAGGAAGGTGGGATCGTCCCCCTTCCTTATTAATAAGCCTTGACTTATAATAAGCGGTAGCTTATTATAGACTATATGAGAATTAAGTACTACCTAACCGCCAATAACCGTAGTCCCGTTCAGGAATTTATATTAGCGTTATCAGTTGGTACTCGGTTAGAGATTCTGGATGCTTTGAGCTTACTTGATAGTGGCCAACGCTTAGAGATGCCGTTAAGCAAAAATCTATCTAGTATAAAACCGGGCCTTCACGAGCTTAGATTTCGAGATAAAGCCGGTCAAGTTAGGGTTGTTTACTATATGAAACGTGGAGATGCGATTTACTTGTTACATGCGTTTCGAAAGAAGACTCAAGCTCTCCCTAAAAAAGATTTAGATTTAATTATTAAAAGATGGAAAGAGGTTTAATATGGCGTGGAAAGAGATTGATTTAGAAGAATTGGCGGAGTCTTTGGGAACTAATATAACTGAAGTTAAAGAAAAACAGAAGCTTATCAGCATGATTACTAAAATCAGAAAAGCAAAAAAACTATCTCAGGCTGCGCTCGCACGTAAGTTGGGCATAAGCCAAGCACGAGTCGCTCAGATAGAATCCGGCATCGGAACTGCGCAAGTTACTTTTGATATTTTATTTAATATTTTGATTGCTCTTGGATATGACTATAGAGTTATTGCAAAAAAAGCTGCGTGAAATTTCGGCAAATTGGTAGACAAAAGAAATTGTTTCTTTTTCAATTAAGCACCTTTTCCAATAATTTTTCTGTGCTGCGGTTACCAAAAAGATTTGCAGTTCGAAGCAGCTCATTAGAATCATATTCTTTCAAACGAGGAAGCAGCTTTTCTTGTATGGGTGTTCCATCTTCAGCTTGTTTTATATTATCAAGTAAATCAACCAAAAGAAATTCTTTTGTGACTTTCTTTGGATAAGCTCGCCTTACTCGAAAATCAAAATGAAACCCTGCTAAATTAAACAGCCCGTGGCGTCTTTTATTTAAAACTTTATACCCCATGGATAATTGAGTTAGACCTCCGACTAATGAAGTATAGCTATTAACATCAACTAATAGAAAGTCATCATCTTGGAGAAAGCTTCTAACAATGTATTCATCCCTTGGCGCGACTAGTCCATATTTTGTCTTTTTAGGTTTATAGTAAAGGCCTGATGATACCTTCTCTATTTCCCCACTCTTAACCAATGCAGCCAAGTCATGGCTTGCATTTGGCCACTTCTCTTGAAGTTCAGATTGTCTATATATTTTCCCGGCCTTCATGCTACTAAGCATTTGGTGGGCTTTAGATTGTTCTTTCATAATATAATTAACGGCCATAATCCCCAAATTGTCAATGAGTATTTAGGGAATAAATTATAAAAGCATAAGTGACTGTAAGTGATTATATTTTAAGAAACAAAAGTTCAGGTGGCTTCCCGAGAAGATCAATAATACATACCGCTTACCAATTTAATTCTAAAAAATAAAAACAGGACTCAAATAGAGTCCTGTTTTACGCGCTAAATCCTTTTTTTAACGAAGTTAATGAGTCAGTCTGAAGATCCCCTATACATTTACTAATGATTGAACAAGATTCAGATTCTGTTCTGAGTCGATAGTCAACATAATAAAACCAGATATCATCATTCCGTCTCGTATCTTACCTAGAAGTTCAAGCCTCCTCGCATCGACAAACATAGGGAGCCAAGTCGCGTCTGCACCTTTGCCATCCCAAATTGCAAGTTCGACCTGCTCACCCTGTTTCATTCCATCATCGGAAGAGCGTACGATCTCTGCTTTATTTAATTCTCCAACCGAAATAATACGACAGGCGACGTTATTCTCTTCTATTTCCACTCCGCTCTGGTGAGCCTCCACAAGCTTTTTAGTTAAAAGTTTAGTAAACGCTTGGGCTTGTTCTATTTCCATTTTAAAACTCCAGCTTGAACCAAAAAAAACCTTTGACACCCTAGATTGATGCCACAAATAACTAAAAAAATCAAATAACCGCAATGATAGTTTTTGTGCTATATAGGCGATATATCCTCATGCATCATGTGAGCTATGCCCCGTATGCTTAATCGTTTTATATATTAATTACTAATGAAAACACCTAATGACAGTCTCTCCAATAATCTTATACTGCAAAGCTTCAGTAAAGATGGCAAGCTTTATGATTCATCCGGGGAGTTGCTAAGACTTGACCCTAAATTATCCGTGGCTGAAAGGTGGACGAAAATCCTTTCGACACCATTTGCTCTCGCACTATTTGCTGTTTGGATTCAATGGAAAGTAGGTTCTATGACTGTCAGTAAAGACTACGTAGCGCTTTCCACTGAGATTCTAAGGGAATCAAAGTCAGATAATACGCCACGAGCCCTACGAAACTGGGCGGTCGATGTTCTTGATTATCATTCGGATGTAGACTTATCAGAGGCCTTAAAGAATGAATTAAAGGAAGGCAAAGTATCACTGCCATCGGCGCAAAATGTTCCCGAACTTATATCTGAATTAGCACGTGCACTTAAAGATGCTGAAATCATGGCTGGGGCTGCTCTTATGCATGTTCCATTATCCCCACGTTCAAATTCGAAAGCAATCGAAATATTGTCTAAGCTAGAAAAATCAGAAGATCCGGCTATACGCAAAACAGCCAAGGAAGCCATAAAAACTTTGAGTGAACCGATATCGATATCAATTAGTGATTAACAGGTATATGAGTTGATATCCAAATAATTTACAAAATATAACACGTCATTGAATTGAGTATGCTGTGTCGCGCCAATTGCACATATATCCTTCTTTAAATCTAAAAAAGCACATTTGCTTAGGAAGAGTAAACGAGTACCAAAAATCTCCAAAATAAATAATAACTTTCAAACAGTGGCAGAGCTTAAACGCGAATTTTAAGAAACGCGAAAAAGCAACCCAAGTTGTTTATTCAGAAGTTACAGAAAAAGAGCTAAAAGAAGGTGACGAAAAAGCAGAAACAGAAGCCTTTTTTAACTCACTTAATCCAAAAATTATCTATTCAGGAGATTCAGCATTTTACAGCTACACTAAAGACTATATCCAACTTCCTAAAATTTCCCATTTTAAAAGCTCTGAAGATTACTATTCTGTGTTAAGTCATGAAATGGTTCACTGGACAGCCCACGAATCAAGACTAAACAGAAACCTGAGAAGCCGTTTTGGTTCAGATGAATACGCAATGGAAGAATTAATTGCAGAACTTGGAGCAGCTTTTTTATGTTCAGAATTAAGAGTTACAAACGAGCCGAGAAATGACCATGCAACCTATATTAATTCTTGGCTTGAAGTTTTAAAACGAGACAAAAAAGCGATATTTACAGCAGCCACAAAAGCCCAACAAGCAGTTGAATGGATGAAAGAACAACAATGAGGGCTTGAAAGATATATTAATAATATTTTCAAAGAGGGTGAATTTGATAAAGGATGCAATGTGCAAAAAATGCACATTGCAAATCCGCGACAAAGCCGGTCAAGTTAGAGTTGTTGATTATATTAATTGATTTAGAAAAATTGGTACTATCTTTGGGTACTCATAGCTTCCCTTAAATTTAATCCTCTCTATTCTCTTGCAACATATTACAAAACAGGGCTCCTTGCTCTATAGCATCGTCTAGGGCTTTGTGAGTATGTTTGAAATTATCAAACCAGCGTTTTGGCATGTTTTTCTTTGTTGAATTTCTGTAGCCCTTTTTTAACATGGCCATTGCATAGGTTTTTATATCCAAAGCTGAATGAGAAAATGGACTCTCACCTGAAAATCGGATTAAATACCAGTATACAAACATAAAATCGTATGCTGCTGGGTAACCAACAAAAACTGGTATCCCAGGAAGGTTTTTTAACCAGATCAGATAATTTTTCATTGCTGATTCTGGTTCCTGAAGATCTTTTCTACAAATATCCCAAGCTTCAGGCTGTGTTCTCCACCATTCCATAGTAGACGGATTTTCTTTTCCATCTGGTAATTGTATTAAGTTAGCAGAGAAAGTGCCAACTAAAGTTTTGTCTGATGTATATGCGGCTGAGCCAAAACTAAGCATAGAATACTGTCCAGGTATTGGACCATCTGCTTCAATATCTGTTGAAACGTAAATTTCTTCTTTACTCATTTGATAACGTCTTCATAAAGTAATTTACTTTTTCTATCACTTCGCTAATTGTATTAGGAGCATCTTTTACTTCCTCACGATTTAAAAAATGTCTCCAATATGTTTCTAAACTCTTATATTCAGCACTATCGAAATCAAGACGATAGCTAGGTTCCAAATTTCTATTTTTAAATGTTGATTCAATATTGCGTTTTAATTTATTCAAGTTTAGATCTTGATCGCAGAGCTTGAATAAATCGTAATAATCTTTCATCCTAGTATTTTGAGATCCTTTCTTTATCGCTATTTGAAACTTTTCTGAAAATATAGTTTCAAGAGAATAAACAAACAATGAAAGGTCTTCCTGAAAAAAAGATTTCCCTTTGTATTTCATCCGCTCAAGTGAAAACTTTGACGCCTCTACTATATCTCCATAAGCTACATCTATATGCACTGCTCCTTGCATTTTGCCCAATAGAAAATGGCAATTAAGTCTTACTCCCGTAGTCTTCATTTCTGGATGGCTTAATACCTCTCCTGAAACTTCTTGCCATTCAATACCATCTTCGACAGAGATAGAAAGAACTGATTGTACGATTCTGCTCATATCGTCAACTTGATTACTAATTTCTCTTATAGAAAAGTCCAGATCTCGTGTTTTTCTCTCGGAATCAGTTAAATAAAGAAGAAGCGAACCACCTTTGAAAATAAATTTATCTACATATTCAGAGATACTAAGCCGATACAAAAATTGTTCTGCACCAAGTCGACTTAAAAGAACTTGAAATGCAATGCCCCGTTCTTTGGAGAGATTTAAAAGCTGAGCCTGTAAACTTGCGACACTTTTCATTTTACCTATTCATCCGCTAGTATTGCTGCGATATAATCATCAAGAGGCTTTTTAAGTTTTATGCCATAAGTACAAAGTTTTTTCACGTCCTTATTTTCTTTCTTCAAATATGTTTTAAGTGCTTTAAAAGCCACTTCTTCCCAAAGGTACTTAAATGCGTCCACAACACTCTTCTCAGCATCATAGATGAGCACTTTCCGTTTACCAATATGATACTTTTCTATACCAAGCGAATAGCAATTTCCTGAGAGTCTTAGCATTTGATAGTTTTTCGCTTCCACTTTTTGTGGTGGTTTTACTGCCAACGAAATTTTTCTTTCTTCTTGATCGGTAAGTTGGTGATAAGTAAGAGAAGAAAGTCCGGCCACAACCGCTTTCGGATACTTTGCGCAAGCAACTACGTATCGCTTTAGATCATCAGTAAGCCAATCAAACTTCTTTGCATAAACACCCCTCTCAAGGCGAAACAATTCTTCCTCATACACAAGTCGAGAAAGAGTCATTTTACTGATTCCAATCTTTCCAGCCTCTTCCGTAGTAATAAAAAGATTAGAATCTAAATATTTGGTTAGTTTTTTAGATAGAAGCATAAGGCTTATGTTACCAAAACGGCAGAGAATTGTCAATCTGCCGTTTTGGTAACATTCGATAGCAAAACATAAAAATTCCCGAACCTTTATATGTTATTTTCATGCATTTTTCTGAGGCATCTCTTCTTTTCTAAAGTCATATTCAAATGCCTTATAACCCTTCAACCGCTTTTTAAACATTCGATGAAGTGTAGGCACTTGGGAGTCTACATAATCGTAGACCGTCACCAAGGTCTTCCCTTCATGTTTTCTGTGAAGTCTACCAACATATTGTTGTAGTGTTCCAGTCCACGAAATTGGTAAAGCTAAAAATAAAGTATCAAGTTTTGGATCGTCAAATCCTTCTCCAATATATCTTCCCGTTGCAAGGATAACTCTAGGGCCTGCGCACAATTCAATTTTCTTCATTGCCGCCAATCGTTGTTTTTTACCCATTCCACCTTTCAGAATAATAATTGGACAAGGGCAAAGACAAAGCAGCTTTTCAAGTTTCTCAATGTGTTCAACTCGTTCGGTCAGCACAAGAGGATAATGACCGCTATTTACTGCCTCAAGTATATCTGAAGCTATTTTCTCACTGCGATCTTTATTTTCTAATAGCGCTTGATAAAGATCGTGCATGGGCAATTTTTCAATATCAGAGGGCAATAAGAAGTTCGTTTCCCTAATAATGACTGAACGACTCTGTTTTTCTATACCTTGAGCCTGTAAAGAACTTTTATCCGCATGAATAATTTTTCCGCACTGCATTATAATAATTGGGTGATGTCCATCT
The DNA here is from genome assembly GCA_027487795.1 of Pseudomonadota bacterium. Taxonomy (GTDB): domain Bacteria; phylum Bdellovibrionota_C; class UBA2361; order SZUA-149; family DAOLCO01; genus JAIYCX01. The sequence continues at coordinate 20,252 of JAIYCX010000038.1, forward strand.
TTTCTGCGAGGTGTGGCTGTAAGTCCTAAAATATATTTAGCCTTACAGCCTTTCAATACTTGTTCAAAACTAAAAGCCGAAACGTGATGACATTCATCGACAATAACTTGTCCATAGTTTGCAACTATATCATCAACGGAGCCTTGTTTCACTAATGATTGAATCATCGCAATATCAATAATCCCCGTTGGTTTTTTCTTCCCTGCCCCGATTTGCCCAACATTCTTAGCAGTAAGATTTAAAAAGCTTTGCAGTCGTTCTTTCCATTGATCAATTAATTGCTGACGATGAACCAAAATCAAAGTATTTACACCTCTTCTTGCAATCATCGCCGCAGCAACAACCGTTTTCCCAAATGCCGTTGGTGCTGATAAAAGTCCTATGTCTTCTCTTAAAAGTTTATTTACTGTACTTTCTTGTTCACTCCATAGGCTTCCTGAGAATTCACAAGATATTGGATGACCAGCAAATCTCACGTCTTCAACTACTACTTTAATTGAATATTGTTTAACCAAACTTAGAACCTCGTCCATACAGCCCCTTGGAAGAGCTAGATATTTACCAGTATCTTCGGAACAATCGATAACTCGCGGCTTATCATACACAGGAAGTCGCATGGCCTGATTTTTAAAAAATTCAGGATTCTGAAATGCTGCTAGCAGTCTTAATTGATTAAGAAGTGAGGGAGATATTCCTAATTTCTCAACAAAAATCAAGTTAGCTCGAACTACTTTGATACTTTCTGGAAAAGGTCCTGTGACTTCCTTTAGAGCTCGCTTTTTGGATGGTGGAGCTGTCCACGGATCTTCATTGTCAGCCTCTTCATATGAAGGAATTGGAACGTTGATTATCGTTCGATTTTTGTAAGCATCAGAAACAATTCTATCTATCTCATACCTTGATACTCGTTTTATCGAATCAAGAATTCTCCATTGATCCTTGGCTGGCCTAAGATCCTTTGTTAAAAACACCGATCCACCCTTTTCCCTTGAGTGAAACTGAAGAGGTAATGCAATCAGGTTTCCAAAGCCTCCCCGTGGAAGAGTATCTTGATTAGGAAAAAGTCTGTCATATGAAGTAAGGGTTATTTGATGCCGTCGCTCCATTGTTTGAGTTAGCATCGCAAAACCTAATTGACGAGCTAGCGTAGCTGGAAGAGGCTCCTCAAAAAATACCCAGACGTGTGCGCCCTTGCAAGATCGCGACCGCTCAAGATAAGCGGTCAGGCCTACCGATTCACAAGTATCAACAAAACTTGACGCATCTACTTCATATTCCTTTTCATCAAAATCAGCAGCAAGAGACCAGCAAGTATCATCAATTAGTAGTGGATAGATACCTATAACTATTTTACCTTCAAGATGTTGTTGGATTACATCGTCTGTGAGCGCCAGATATTCTGGAATTACACTTTTATCACCTCGCTTTTTGGCATCGAGATATTCCCACTTATTTTTCAAAGCAGGCGAATAGCCCGATTTACCATTTTTAGGGTTGTCCCATCTAATTGGATATACATCTTCTCTCCCTCGGAAGAGTTTGCGAAAAAGCGTTATTTTTTCGACTTTTGATAAAGTATTAATGGTAGTCGGTTCACATTCTTCTATCAACTCTTGAGTCGGAGAAATAATATTTGTTGACGGCTCAACTGCTTCATTTAGTGCAAGCTTTGTCTTTAATACTGCGTTTTCAGATCGAAGCGCTGCGTTTTGTTCACTCAACTTTAGGAGTTGTTCAAGAGCTTGATGAAGCTTTGACTCTAACGATACTTCATCATCAGTCATTTTTATCTTTTTTAGCCATATACATTAAAATACTAGCTGGTATTTAACCCCCGGTCCTTTTTGTCCTATCTTCTGAATAAATCCTTTTTTGCTAAGAGTATCTAAGTGGTGTCTAACTGGTGTTCGGCTTAAGCCAATTGCTTGCATAACATCCCCACTTTGAAGACGCACTTCAGGTCTATCTTTAAACGCCTGTAATACATCAAGCGTGGATGCAGGAAGACTTTTCAAAACAGCATATTTCTCTCGATAGTAGTCTATATCCTCACAAGCTTCTATCATTACCTTCATCATAAATCGCAAAAAAGGCTCGTAGTTATATTTGCTCGGATCAGGATTAAACTTTCCTCCTGATACTTTTCTAAGAACGATGTAGTAATCCTCTCGTTGTTTTTCTATATATCTATCAATGGGCAAATAAGGTGCTACTACTCTAAAACTTTCGTCAGGAGAACTCATAAGAGTTAGAAGAAATAAGCCTCGCCCTACCCTACCGTTTCCATCTTGAAACGGATGAATAGCTAAAAACCGAAATACAAATTCTGTTGCAACAGCTACAGACCAAGGGTTGTTAACTAGCGCTTGATTATACCACAAAACTAATTCTCTCATTGCAGTATTAGTTATTGGGCCTGGTGCTGATGTCTCTAAAACAGTTGTTTCTTCTCCTGTCGCTCGGTTTCTACGCACTACCCGATTAGGACTACTTTTATAACTGCCCTTGTATCTCTCAGCAGGAGCGTAATGTTGTAGCAGTTCGTTATGGAGTCCTCTCAGAGCCGCTTCAGTCAATGGGAATAAAGTATTTATCTCAGAATAGATGGTATTTAGCATAGAACGACTGCCTGCCACCTCATCAATGCTTCGCTCTTTATCTTTGGAAAGTTTATTTAAAACTGATTCTCGGCTTTCCTCATAAGCAGTTGTCTTTGCCTCTTTTGAAAGTACAGTATCTAACCAATCAATCTCTGCATCAGTAAGCACTGCGTTTTCGATTCGAGTACTTGCCCCGATAGTACTGATACGAACATTGCGCCTGATATAGTCCAATTCCTCTTTGCCTAGCTGTTCAATTAACTGCTGCTTTTTAGCTGCTAGTTGAGCTAGAGATTTTAGTGAGTTGATATTTTGATTTGATAACTGGTAAGAAAGCATTTTTAATTAACCATGACTGACTATAATTGACTACGTATCTAGGCTTATTATAGTTAATTATAGTCAGTTAGACAACTCTTAATTTCAACTTCTAACCTAATTAATCTTTAATTTAGAAATGCTTATTCAATAAAACTAACAAGTTAAATACCGAGTTATGAACTTCATAACTCCCTAACTTCACAACTTGTTACAATTTAACCAGCTGCAACATCTCCTTTTGACCCTTGTACCCCGCCAACAAAATCGATCTCCGCATCGCCTGAAACCCGACCCCTTCCCGATCATGGCTTCTTTTTCTATAAAAGTTTCTAACAAAACTTTTAGCTTGAGAAACTGCTTTCTTTTCAAATTCTATTTGTTCTTCTTTTGATGAACTCGCCCACCAATTATCTTTACCTCTTATTTTAAACATTCATTCATCCCCATACCCTTCAAGCTCAGCCTCAATCTGCTGAACACTCGGCAAAGAAGAACGAAGCTGATCAGGTAAGTTCTCTGTGATTTGATATTCACTTACACCAATCGGTTTATTGAGATCTCTAAGTGAATACTCAACAGTAATATTACTTTTTGATTTACAAATAAGAATACCGATACTTGGCCTATCTTCCGGTGTGCGTATTTGGCTGTCGACTGCTGAGACGTAAAAATTCAGCTTACCCGCATATTCTGGCTTAAACTTATCGACTTTAAGTTCGATAACTACATAACAGTGTAAATGAAGATGATAAAACAAAAGATCGATGAAAAATTCATCCCCATCTACTTCAATCCGCTGCTGACGCCCTACAAAGGCAAAACCAGCCCCAAGTTCAAGTAAAAATTTGGTCAGATGTTGCAAAAGTCCATCTTCTAATTCTCGCTCATTGTGCCTCTCTGTCAGCATCAGAAAATCAAAATTATATGGATCTCGGAGCAACTGTTGGGCAAGATCGCTTTCGGGCTTAGGTAGAGTAGTAGCAAAGTTATTTATCGCTTTCCCTTCCCGAAGATATAAGCCACTTTCAATTTGATGTGCTAAAACAGACCTCGACCAATTATTTTCTATCGTTTTTTGAACATAGAACAACGCTTCACTTGGATCATCAAATTTCTGAATAATCAATATGTTATGTCCCCAAGGAATTTGGAAAACAAGTTGTTTTCCTTTTATTTCTAATTGGGAAACAGGCTGTTTTCCAATCGACATCTCTCCATTCCAAAACTCATACCACTGCCGAATCGACTTTAGATTTTGGTAAGAAAACCCCTTAATAGCAGGGAATTCGGTTAGCAAATCTTGACTCATCTGCTTCAAAAACCCGCCTCCCCATTTGGCAGATTCCTGCTTTTCCAATATTTGCTGACCGAGGAACCAATAGAGTTCTAACAGTTCCCGATTAATAGCTACTGCTGCTTTTATTTGCGAGGCTTGTATTCGCTGTTTAATTGAGATGATAAATTGCCGATAATCTTTGCTACTCAAAAGCTCTTTCATAGATCCGCTTTCACCTGAGCAATATTTTCAACAATCTCTTGATTGTGTTTTTTATTTTCATACGCACTTAACAAAATCGACCTCTGCATCGCCCGAAACCCAACCCCTTCCCGATCATGACTTCTCTCTCTATAAAAATTTCTCGCAAAACTTTTAGCTTGAGAAATAGCTTGTTTTTCAAATTCTATTTGTTCTTCTTCCGACAAACTCGCCCACCAATTATCAAATTCGACTTCTAAAGCTGAAGGAGGTTTCGGAACTTCACTATCTCTTTTAGTTGTTACAGCTCTTTTAATCTGCCGACCTTGAACAACTCTCAACCCAGATTTTGCTTCTTCCCTACTCTTCAAAAATCCTTTTGGTTGCTGATAATCATTTTCAATTGCATTTACTAAAAATCCAGCGGGATTACTTGAGCAGCGTTTATCTTTTGTAGATAACATCCAATCATGAATCGCGATCTTTTCTAATACTCTGGATGCTGGATAACTTCTAACTAATTTAGAAGCTTTGCCTGATGTCACTCCCCTACTCTTTAATTCTTCTAAAACTTTGGCCTCATCTTCAGACATTAAGTTTTTAGCTTCAGATTGCCCTTTTTCAAAAACGACACTGTAGATACCTTTTTTGATTTTAAGGAATCGCTCTTCTTTTGAAAGAGGTTTTATAAATCCTATATTTTCTAATTCTAAAATTGGTTTTGATAGTAATCTTTTTACTTCAGCTAATGGGCTCTGTCTTGATACCCCTATATGCTCATAAGCAAATGTGCTTAGATCAAATTCCAAATTTGATCTGTGGTAAAATCTCTTGTCCAAGAATCGATACATTCTTTTTGAGATCGAACTTTTTAGACCCTTATAAATATCGAGATCTATTTCCTTTAAGTTCCCTGCCAAGAAACTCTCAAAAACTTTTTCATTCCAAACAAAATATGACCGCCCCGCATTTTCATCGTTTGTTTTTAACTTACGACTATTTGCTCTTCGTTCTTTGTCATAAATTGTGACGCTTTCTAGAATGTGGAATTTTTCATTTACCCAACATTGCTCAGATTTTGACCACCACGCTTTGTCATAGAAAAGTGTGATACTGATCCAACGGTTTAGGGCTTCTTCTATTCTTTTGTAAGATTTTGTTGAATCACTCCAGCCCAAAAGTTTTATTAGTTCATAAGAACTAAAATGTACTTTTTTATCTTTAAACCCTTGGCGGTTTGAAATTTGGATTAAACCTAAAATAACTTCTTCATCTAAAGCTCTAGGAAGACCAAATTGATCTGAAGCCAATATTGTTAGTTTTCTTGTTACTGGCTTATTTAAGCTTTTATCAATAATGGTATCATTAAAAGTTAGAGTTTTTTGTCCGTGAGGTACGTGGTCTGCTAGACTAGCTAAAGGAAACTCTGCAAAATTAAGTTCGTCCTTAAAGCGTTCGGCTTTGGTATTATCAGTATGGAGAATTATCTCGTGCTCTTTTTCTTTTGCGTTAGTCATCTTGATTTTCTTTCCTCTTTTGAAACGAAAAAAAGATCATCAACACTGATGTTATTTTTATAATCAACTTTTAAAACATCTTTACGGTTTGAATACGTAAATCGTTTAAGGAAGTTAGCTATAAGTTTTGTGTTTGAAATCACGGTAACTATAGATAAATACATGTTTGAAAGAGCAGTACTCGTATGGGTGGAAGTACGGTAGTTCAATGTTTGAAAGGACGGTACTTTTATGGTTGGAAGTACGGTAGTTAACTTTAAGCTTAATGCTTTTAACAATGAGGGTTTAAGTCCACTCTGCTCTATATAATAGTGTGAATTACTACTTGTTCCAAAAAAGATGTTTGGAAGTACGGTAAAAAGATGGGTGGAAAGACAGTATTGAGTTTTTAGCAATAAAGAATCGTTTAGGATCGTGTGCCCTATTACATATTCGTTTAATGTGCTTTTCTCGTAATGCAACATACGCCTTTAAAAAAGCCCTTTTTCTTTATTATCGAATGATTTTTAGAAAAATCTCATCCGATCTAATGTTTAGCCACCCCACTTTTTCCTTTTGCTACCAGATGACTCGTAAACTTCTGAGATAATTGGTTTGCAAAATCGGAGAGTTTTTATATTAATAAATAATCTAAAAAGAACTCTTTTTTAGTTATAAATTTACTCCCCTCTTAAGTAGTTTCACGATACCTATTATCCCGAATTCTACTTTAATCGCTTTAAAGCAATACCAGCTAGTTTTTGATTTGTCATCAGGTAAAGTCGTTAGTGTGCCTCTATAGAGGCACACAGTCACTAAGTCGTAATTTCCTTCGTTTTTGATTTGGGCGTGTATGCCTCTATAGAGGCATACAGAATGTAGCAGATTTTTGTATGGTTCAAAGTTAATTTAGTGTGCCTCTATAGAGTCACACTAAATCATAATCATTTTTCCGGAGATTGCGCCGTTGTTTGTCTGCCTCTATAGAGGCAGACAATGCCCTGTGTGCCTCCACACATTCGCCAAATTTTTGTTTTGCAATATTTCATTATCACTTGGGTTATCAATCCTACTTTTTCTTTCACGTTTAAACGATCAAATTTTGTCTACAAGAGATTTTTCATGGCACAAACTCTTCTTGCTCATGGGCAATGAAAATTTTTGAAACCAGAGCGTTTTTGTAAAACCGAATTTTTTACAAAAAGAGTTGTGTGCCTCTATAGAGTTACACAACGAAGTGAGATTAGCCAGTGTGCCTCTATAGAGGCATACAGAAAAAAAGGTATTGCGTGTGTGCCTCTATGGAGGCATACAAGAGAAATAAATTTTCTAAGAAAATGTTCTTTTCATAAACGGAGATAAAATGAGATTCAAGAAGACACAGATTATCGCCTTGGCAAACCAGAAGGGTGGGTGTGGTAAAACAACTTCTTCGATTGCAATTGCGGCGGCTTTTAATCAGTTGGGATATTCGGTGGCAATTGTAGATATTGACCCACAGTGTAATGCTACAGAGAGTTTTGGGATTTTACCAAATGATCTATTTTCTCAAGGTAAGCTTAGTATTCTTGATGGCTATATAAAGAAGAGATCTGCAATTGATATTCAGGTTGGTTTTGAGCCTGAAAGATTTGATAATAAGCTATTTGTTATTCCTGGGAACAAGCAATTAGGTGAAGTCGGGGGTTATCTTGAAACTGAAGCTTTGCAGCAGATAAAATTTGAGCGGGCTGAAATAGAGGTAGATGACTTAAGAGATGAGCATCGGGGACGGCTTAGAAGTTGTCTTGATAGTTTAAGAGGTGTTCATGATGTAGTCATTATAGATACCCCTCCAAATCTAGGCTACTTAATGACATCAGCATTAGTAGCGTCAGATTGGTTCATTATACCAGTATTTCCTTCTCAATATGATCTTGCAGGTTTAGAGGAATTAACTGTTACTATAGGTAAGATTAGAAAGAAGTATAACCCGACATTAAAACTAGCTGGCGTTCTACTAGGTAACTTTGATAAGAGTACTAAGCTTGATTCTCAAATATATAAGCTACTTTGTCAGAAGTTTGGAGAGGATGCAGTTTTTCAGACTACTATAAGTAGAGGAGTAAGAATGAGGGAACTCACTTTTACTAAGCAGACTGTTTTTGAGTTTGAAGGTGCAAGTCAGCAAGCTGATCAATTTTTGACTCTAGTTAATGAGATGATTAATAGAGCGGTGAAGGGTCCAGAAAGTAGTAAGGCTCTTCCTCAAATTGAGAAAGTTGTAGAGCGTGTGGAAAACAGTGAAGTTGATATGAGTCAACTTCCTGAGTTTGAAGAACAGAGGGGGGTAGTCAATGGCTAAGCAAAAAGCTGGATTACCAGATGGGTATGATCTTAGAGTTACTAGTTCTGAACTGAAAGACGCACCTGCAAGTTTAAGTGGATATCTTGATGATGAAGGACCTCAGTACATTCCGCCTGCGGAACCTGTAAGAACTGTTCGTCAACAAATAGCAAAACCTGCAGTTGAAGTAGTTCCTTCAAGGGTAAGTTTCCAAGAAACAGTTTCTCCAAAGGTCAGAGAAATTAGGAAAGAAGAGGTGAGCCAAAGAAAGCCTCAACGGGAAAAAGTTAGAAGACTTCAAATCAATATAAGTCCTGATGTTGAGCGAAAAGGGGAGGAGTTACTCGAACTTCTTGGGCGACAAAGTCCCGATGGAAGAGTGACGGTAAGTGAATTGATGCAAGCATTAATTCTTAACTTGTATGATGCAAGAGATAACATTAATGGCAGACTTCCAGAGCGTGGAAGGTGGGGAACTTCGTCTGCTAAATCATATCCCGCTGAACTTGCTATAGTATTAAGAGAGGCCATATTAAAAGACGGCAAAGGAAAGGGCATGGGCGCTTTTAGAACAGCGGTTGGCCAGTAGCGGAGTAAACTTTGTGTGCCTCTATAGAGGCACACAAAGGGATGATGGGTGAGAATGGTGGAAACCAACTCCTATTATTACAATAGCTACCTAAAATAGGTAGACCCAAAGTTTAAAATTTAAATCTCCTGTTTCTGAAGTGTTGTAAAAAGTAAAAACCACTATGCGACGATTTCCAAAGGAATACTAAGTTCCGACAAGGGGGTTGCAAGATCCTCTGGAAGGATGTCTTTCGGAAGAGAATCGAAGAGAACCCAATCTGCTCGATATAGTTCTTTGCCGAAATCTTTCTGAAGATAACAATTTAACATGGCCGCTACATTCCTAGGGCTGACTAACCGCTTCATCATTCCCTCTCTGAGAACCAAAGTTACTGAAAGACGAGTTTTGGTATGAAGTTTGTCCAATACTGGTTTTGGATCCAATCCTGACTCATTCAGCATTTTTTCAAACGCTTCTTGCTCCAGGGAAAAAATCGCTATCCAGCCTGTGGACCCCAAATCGAAACCATTTTTGAGTGCTTCGATAAATTGGGCAGGACTAAGAAAAATCTTCATCATAATGAATCTCCGGGTAAGGGTTGTTTTTTTGAAAGCTTTGACTATCTTTAGTCAAAGCTTTCAAAATGCCTTACTAGGAAATAAAACCTTATTTTCCACCAATTCTCTAAAGTATTTTTGACACTTCAGAGAATTGAATTGCGCTTCTACCCCTAATTGAATCGATAATGACTTAAACCGATATTATACATGTTGAAGTTATTGTGATTAACCTACAATAAGTGCTATTTCCTCTATAGAGGCACACAGTTTTAAATAAAGCTGTTTTTGCTTACTTAGGGTAACTTTATTCTTAATATTATAAAGTGACACTTTAAAATTTATGTGATATGCTTACTACTGGTAAGCATATGAGTAATAAAATAAAGAAACTCTTGGATTCTTGGCCTCCTAATGGAGTTAGGACAGTCTCGGCCTTAAAACAGTGCGGCTATTCCCAAGATTTACTTAATCGCTATCGTTATTCTGGTTGGCTGAAGTCGCTGGGTGAGGGCGCTTTAATGAGACCACACGATGAACCAAATTTATTAGGCGCAATCTACGCACTTCAAAATGATCTAAAACTTAATGTCCATATCGGTGGAAGATCAGCTTTAGAATTAAAAGGTAGAGCCCACTATGCAAGACTTGGTAAACAAAGCGTTTGGATATTCGGAGAAGTTAGAAAGTTACCAGCTTGGTTTCTTCATTATCCGTGGGAAGAAACTCTACATTTTGTAAGTGATAAATTTGAAGAAACTCATCTACATGAAGGGCTAGTTAATTTAGAATTTGGAAACTTAAGTGTCCTAGTTTCCGGCGATGTTCGAGCAATGATCGAACTTTTAACTCTTGTTCCTAAAAGTCTTTCTTTAGATGAAGCCAAAGATTTAATGGGCGGACTTACTAGCCCAAATCCTAAAGAAATTTTAGGGCTTTTAAAATCTTGTAAATCCGTTAAAGCTAAAAGACTATTTATGCTTTTAGCCGAGGTTAATGGTCATCAATGGGTAGAAATGATTGATCAATCAGAAATAGATTTTGGTAAAGGTGTGAGACAAATAGTTCCCGGAGGGAAGCTTAATAAAAAGTATAATTTGGTAGTACCAGAATCGTTATTTCAATTTGAAGGGGCTTAAGTGGAAAATTCTAAATATCATTCACAAGTCGACTTGCTCTTAAGAGTATTGCCCTTAATTGCAAAAGAGAAAGATTTTGCACTTAAGGGGGGAACTGCTATCAATCTTTTTATTCGGGATATGCCAAGATACTCGGTAGATATTGATCTTACTTTTCTCCCTTTACTTTCACGAGAAGAAACCTTTGAGCAGATTTCATCCGCAATAGCTCGGTTAAAGAAAAGCATAGAGTCTTCATTGTCAGGATCAAAGCTAGTAGCGAAACAAACTGCTGGTACTTTGGGGCCAACTACATTTACGGTTGATCAGAATGGAATACAAATAAAGGTAGAAGTTAACTTTGTTTTGAGGGGTGCTGTCTATCCACCAATGAGTTTTGATTTATGTAAAAAGACTCAAGATCAGTTTAATGCTTTTTTAAAATTTAACTGTCTTTCAGTTCCCGATATCTATGGTGGAAAGATTTGTGCAGCGTTAGATAGACAACATCCGAGAGATCTATTTGATGTTATGTTACTACTAAAGAGTGAAGGGATAACTGAGGAAATTAGGAAAGCATTTGTAGTTTACCTAGCTTCACATCCTCGCCCAATGAATGAATTACTTTCACCAAACTTAAAAGATATCAGTGAAGTTTATGATCGAGACTTTGTTGGCATGACAACAGAACCCGTAGAACTTGAATCATTGCTGGAAGCAAGAACTCGTCTACTTAATATTCTAAAACAGGATTTAACCCACGATGAAAAAACTTTTATTATATCAATTAAAGAGGCCAGCCCAAGGTGGGAACTATTAGGAATTTCAGGTCTTGAAAATCTTCCCGGTATTCAATGGAAGCTTACTAATATTAAAAAGATGGGCGAAGAGAAAAGACAATTACAGTTAACAAAATTAAAAGAAGCGTTGTCCGTAAATTAAGATGCTTAACAACTTAAGTATTGTTTTTTCACTTCTTTTAACTATTAAATGTACCTCCTAGGTGTACCACTTAGGTGACCCCATTCCATTAAAGTCCTCCTGTTAAACGTTACTCCAACATTTAACGGAGGTAAATTAATGGAAAATACAGATTCCAAAACTATTCAAGTATCAGTTGATACAACAACGTTTCAACGACGCGATAAGATTATAACAGTTAAGCTTAAAGCCCCTAAAGATCATTTCGCAGTGGGGGAGTTACTTAGTAAATTCAGCAAATTTGAAAGCATCGAATCATTCTTTGAAACTCTAGTGCGTACAGGTGCTGATACCTACCTAGAGAACGCCCGAAGAGCTATTGCTCGAATTGAAACCAAATAGAAATCAATTTTCAATAATCAATGTAAGCCCAAATATCTGGGAGGAGGGATGATTTACATTGATTATTATACAGCAAGATAAACACTTTGGTGCCAAGCAGTTAGTAAGTCCCCAAAGAAACAAGGATAAAAATGAGGCAAGGTGATGAAGGTTGAGGCAGATATTGACAAGTCTCCAAAAAAACTAATGAAAACCTGAGGCAATTAAGAATTATATGAAAACAAGAAAACCATTAGAACCAATTCTCCCAGGAGTAACAGATTTTCGTCCTCGTTTGGCAAGATTTGGGAATGGTTCAGATATCCCAGCATTAGCAGCAATCAAAAAAGCCATAGGCACTAAAACACGAAGATCAAATGCAAAAGGTGGCTGGAAAGGATCAGGTCGAATAAGACCACAAAGAGGATTTCAACAAAGGGTGGTGGTTAAAGCTCGCGTTGTTAAAATGAATAATTCTTCAAAAGCCAAAAAAAATCTTAGAGCTCATGTTCAATATTTAGTTCGCTCAGGGGTCTCAAAAGCGGGGGAGTCTCCAAGCTTTTTTAATTCAGATCAAACAAATACAAAGAAAGACATTAACGAACAGATAAAAAATTGGGGGGAGGACAAGCATCATTTTCGTTTTATTATTTCCCCTGAAAAGGGACAGGAACTTGATCTTGAGGAATATACAAGGGAAGTCATTAAAGGATTTGAAAGCGACCTAAATGAAAAGCTAACTTGGTTTGCAACTTGCCATTATAATACGGACGAGCCACATGTCCATTTAGTGGTTCGTGGTGTTGGGGAAGACGGAAACACTCTTAGTATTTCAAAAGACTATATACGCCATGGACTTCGGGAGCTTGCGCAGAAAGTAGCAACTAAGAGTATAGGGGAAAGAAGTGAATTAGATCTTAAAAAGGAGCTTTCTCATAACGTAACAGCTCTTAAGTGGACGAGTTTAGATAGTAGCATTGAAAAAGAAATGAGCCAGTCTCCTGACTCCAGTATTAGGCTATATAAGGGCATAACTTATCAAACTGAAGTCTCAAAGATCTATAAAGAGTTAAAACTTCAAAGGCTGCAATTTTTAAATAAACATGATCTATCACTTGAAGTAACACCCGGAGTTTGGAAGTTATCAAGTGATGCCAAGGCAACACTTAATGCCCATGCAAAGCTTGATAAAGTAAATAAGTTAGTTTCAAAACATCTTGACGGAAGAGAGGCGCTATCTCAACTTGTAGTACATGAGAAGGTTGAGCGAATTCTAGAGCCTATCAGAGGAGAAGTTCTGGGTGTTGGTTTTCAAGATGGTCATGGAAACAATAAGTACATCATAGTTTCTGGGCTTGATGGACGAAATCATTTTCTTGAGCCATCAAGGTTTTCAGTTGCAAATGGGACTTCGATCAAAGAAGGCCAATTGGTTAAAGTTTATAGTGAAGAAAAACCTCATTTAGCAGATGTAGTTATAAAACGTTTTTCTGGGCAGAAGGACGGTATCTTTGATGAAAAACAGTTTCAAGAATATGTACAAACAAGCGTAGGGCAGGGGACTTGGAGGTTACCTCAAGACGCCTCTATTGAAGATTATTTAGAGAGATATCGAACGCGTATTAATTCATTAGAAGATACGGGAATAATAAAGTCTGTCGGAGAGAGACGTTTTTCAATACCTCATGATATTCATGAACAGGTAGGCTTACTCGATAAGAAGCTAGGTAGAGCCGCCCATGTTACAATAGAAGTTGAGTCGTATTTAACCTTAAAGCAGCAGGTAAAATATGAAGGTGCAACATGGTTAGATATTCCTAATCAGATTGGAGACGGATCTAAACTTTCAGCCTTAGGAATTAAAATTTCTACTGCTAATCAGGATAGGCAAGACAACTTTAGCCTTCGGGGAATTTCCAAAGAGAAAAGAACCTATAAGGAATTAGAAGCCTTTGAGCAAAGCAAGCTTAAAGAAACACTTAAGTTAAAATACGGATCTGAGGTAATTCCCGTTCTCGGTCAGCAATATAATGGAGTCGTTAAAAGATATAAAATATTAGGAACAGGGATTCATGAAGTAATCAAAACCAAGGATGGTTTTTTTGTAAGAAAGCTTAAGACTAAGGAATCACTATTACCGATAGGGAGTGCTGTTCAATTTGAACTAACTAGGGGCGGGTCGAGGGTTAGAAAAATATCTTCTGGTGAGAATGCCAAGAGGACTAAGGGGAAGGGTAGGTAATAGTGAAAAAGAAGATACTACCTTTAGTTGTATTATTTAGCCTGACAATAATTGGCGGAACTATTGGTGCAACGAATGTTGCTGGTCTTTATGGATTTGACTCAGAACTTGGAGCGCCATTAATAGAAGTCTTATCCTATAAATTTTATCCGATTTGGTACTTATATTCATGGCAGGAAATTCTTCCCGAAAGCGTAGTTGCCCTCGGATTAAAGTGGTGTCTTGGTGGAGCACTTAGTGGATTAGTTTTCGCGATAATTATTTCATTAAGCTTTGTTCCAAAAGAAACAAAAGGCGTATTTGGTAATGCTGCTTGGGCTACATTAAAAGACATTAAGAAGCTTGGTTTGTTAAATGCCCAAGGTTTATTTCTTGGTAAGCTTCAAGATGGTCGCTATCTACGGCATGAGGGACCACATCATACTTCAGTAATTGCACCGACTAGATCAGGTAAGGGGGCAGGGATTGTGATTCCTGCTTTATGTACTCATAAAGGTAGTGCAGTGGTTTACGATATTAAGGCAGAGAATTTTCAGAAGACTGCTGCAATCAGGTCTCAGTTTTCAGACATCTTTTATTTTAATCCATCTTCTACTGATAGCGCACATTTTAATCCCTTGTTTACTATTAGAAAGGGAATTAACGAAGTAAAAGATGCCCAAAACCTTGCCAACATAATTGTAGAACCAGATAGGCCGGGTCAAGTTGACCACTGGGTTAGAACAGGGAATTCTCTTCTTACAGCGGCAATCTTACATGTTTTATATGCAGGAGAACCATCAGAAAGAAATCTGGGCGGCGTTGCAACTCTTCTATCACGCGCTGATATGGGAGTTGTAGAAACGCTTCAAGACATGATGGAAACAAAGCACATTAAAGATGAGAATGGAAAACCATTAAGTCCTCACCCGAGTATAGTTTCAGCCGTCAGAGATGTTTTAAATAAGTCAGCAGATGATAGATCGAGTGTCGTATCAACTGTTATGGGTTATCTCTCAATTTTTAGAGATCCACTTCTTGCAAACTGTACCAGTGATAGTGATTTTGCAATCGAAGATCTAATGTTAGGGGACAAACCAAAAACTCTTTATTTAGTAGTTTCGGCTAGTGATATTGATCGGGTAAAGCCAGTAACAAGAATTATTCTAAATCTTATATGTCGCAGGCTTTGTGAACCTACCGATATGTCACAAATTGAAAAGCGGCATAAACTGTTACTTGCTCTTGATGAGTTTCCAACTTTAGGACGGATGGAATTTTTTGAGTCCGCTCTAGCTTTTATTGCAGGCTTTGGACTTAAAGCTCTTCTAGTTTCCCAGTCAATGAATCAGCTAAAGCTTGCATACGGCGAAAGAAGCTCACTTTTAGATAATACCCATGTAAGAGTATTTTATACTCCAAATACAATTGAGACCGCCGAATACATTTCTAAAACCTTGGGCGATACCACTATCGACTACCGAACTAAGGGCGAATCAGGTCAAAAAGGGTCTCCTTTTTTCTCCAATAAAAATGAGTCCAGTCATATAAGTAGACGCCCTCTTCTAACACCACGGGAAGTTATGGAACTTCCACCAAATGAAGCCATTGTATTCGTCGGAGGAGCAAAGCCTATTAAATGTTTTCAAAGCGCTTACTACCAAGATGAAAGGTTTTTAGAGATGACTAAAACAGCCCTTGTTGTGAAGCGGGATCAATCCAAACTTTATATCAGCGAATGGGAGGAAGGGGATAGGTTTCAAGAGGTAAAAAAAGAGGAGGGGCTAGGGCTAATTATAGAATTGAATTCAAAAGAGGATCAACAAATCATAGAAGAGGACTTTGATTTTGACCCTTTAGAAATAGAAGAGCCCTTGGAGGAAGAAGATGAAGTCGCATAAGGAACAAATAGTTAGAGTCAATTTTAGAATGCCAAAGGAGCAGCTCAATCGACTTAAGGAAGTGGCCTTAATTAGAAGGGTGAGTTTAAACAGCTTATTTTTGTCAGCGCTGGAGTTCTATCTAAACGATGGTAGAGAAAAGGGAACTTCTGATCAATACATTCTAAAACTTTCACAAAATCAAAAAAATCTAAAAGTAGATGTTGAGATAATTGCAGAAATGCTTTCATTTTTTGTGATGCACTATTTTTGCTACACGCCTGAACTTCCTGAGAACCAAAAGAAAGCTCTTCTTTTAAGTGGTAAAACACGGCATACCAAGTTTATGGAGCTATTGGTGAAAAGGATACAGACGAAGGGGAGTTCGTTTGATTCAATAGCCACAGATAAACGCCCTGATCATGATTCAATCAACGATGAAAATTAAAGGTAAAAAGAAGCGGAGACGCATAGAAGGTTGTTAACCCTTTTTCTGCGTTAGTGAGCAAACACCTATCTAAGTGAAAATACAAAGATACCGCAGAAAAAACCATATATAATCAAAAAGCATCTGGAGCTTTTTGATTATTTTGATTTAAAGACTCATTAAGAAGAGTCTTTTCGCCAATCGGCAAATGCTCTAGTTATTATTTCCTCAAAATAACACAAAAGCTGCCAGGAATAGCATATGGGCACGCGAAGAAATTTATTTCAGGAAGAAATAGACTTTTCAAAATCCAAATGCGCTTGGAGTAGCTCCCTTCGTATCCCAAGGATACACAGCTCATCAATTTTGCAAGGTTAAACATATCATTTCTATATGGTCCTTCGTCTACCCCCCAGTAATTATCTAAAGGGTCTGTTACGATGTTGCCAGATTCGAAGGTTGTGATGATTTTTTCCATAAGCTGACATACAAAGTCAACGTCGCACATACACTCCCGGGCAAATTCCGCCAAAGCAAACTTGTAGCCGATTCCCTTAATTCGCTTTGTTAAATTTGGGTAGCGAACCAATATCGGATCTAATTCATGCAAACAATGACTCCAGTCCTTTCGCATAAGAATTTCATCTACGATGGCGGTTTCGTAGTCGACCAGTGTCTGAAGTTCGTCTGGCAGACTTTTCATAAAAACTCGAACATCTTTGAATTCTTTGAATTCTTTTTCGCCACCGAGCTTCGCAATTAATGTAACAAATACGGCGCTTCTGTTATTGGCATCCAAAATTTCAAGGGTCTTTCTTATTTGGATCTCCAATTCGGTTGTAATCATAATTCTCTCTTTTCAAAGTTAGGAGTTGCTTTTTCGAATGTAAGTTAGCGTTTCTCGCAACTTTATATGAGTTCCGAGAAAAACTAACCTCTAGTGATTGAGCACTGAATAATGATAACAAGTTAAGACAAAAAACCTTATTCTTCTTAAGGTCTCCGAAGTTTGCATGCTGATGCTGGCAAAACTCGGAACCCTAAAAATGCTTCTTTTACCCAAATTAAATTTTATAAAGAACGAACTTTTTTCTATTCAAACGGAACGAGGATATTATGATAATATTCATATGCATTGTGACATGGTAAAAGGTTAAATCCGAAAATTAGTTGAATTTTTTGTGTAACTTATCTTGTTGATATGCAATTATGTAGAAACTTTTTCTACATAATATGAATCAAATTTAAATGCCAAATCTTCGAGTAATGACTGATATCCTTACTTATTTCCGTTGCAATGAGACTCAGCAAACAGTGTATTTGACCTGCCTAAAGCAAGGGCGAATGACTGTAAAAGAGCTGTCTGAAATTACTGGAAATAATCGAGTTACAATACATAGCGCGGTTGAGGAGCTAATTGATAGAGGATTGCTTTACGAAACTTGGTTAAAAAAGAAGAGATTCGTCCTTGCTGAAGGTCCCGAAGCTTTACAGAAATTATTTGAAATTAAAAAAGCCGAGATGCATTCTGCCGAATTAAATTTGAATCATGCTATCGGTCTAATTGAAGAAATTACAAAAAGCGCAAAATCTCGATCTCGTCCAACTGTAGAATTCTACGAAGGAGTGGTTGGATTTAGAAAAATGCTTCAAGATACTCTTCAAAGCAAAGACTTTGTTTATATTGTTGTTGCGGTTGATAAGTTTTCAGAAATTGTAGATACAGAATATTTTCTAGAATACTTTAAGAAAAGGGCTGCAAAAGGCATTAGAACAAAAGTCGTATATCCCCCGTGTGACTTTGCCTCCCATGTATTTGAACGTCGAAAAGAGTTTAATATGGAAGTACATATTCTTCCTCCTGAAATAGTATGGAACTCAGGGATATTTTCTTGGAATGATAACATTGCGCTGATTTCATTTTCCGAACAGCAACAGCTTACCACTACTATTATAAAAAATCGGGATATAACTTTCCTATTTCAATCAATTCTTTTTGAAGCTTTGTTAAAACAAGCAAAGTCCATGGTTAGTATAGACAATTGAAACTAATATTATACTTTAATGAATCAGCTGCGAGATCTCTAGAAAAAATATTAGACTGGGTAATTACCAAACCCCTCATATTGCCTGAGCAATACCAAAGTAGTACTATTCTGTTTTGTGAGAAATATACAATTAATTGAAGACAGTAATAATTTAATTCCGATAACATCCACCAAATTCATTTAAAATAACAAAACTATCTATACTTTTATATTGTTATTCAGATCCTCCCAGGTAAGCGGTTCCTAAACGGCGTTATATTCAAGAAGCAAGAAAAGTTCTAAAAGCTCCCCAATGTATTAAGAGAGGAGACAAAGAATGCATAATATATCACCGTTAAAAGTGCACCGAAGCGAATCAGAATGGCGAGAGTTATATGAGGAGCACCTATCAGCAGGTACCTCGATGAGTAGTTTTTGCAAGTCGAAAAGTATAGCTATAAGTAGTTATATTAAGTGGTACCGTAAGTTTTCACCAGTGATTGATACCTCGTCGAAGTTCAAAGAATTAGTAAGAGAAAGAGTATCTAAAGATGAAACAAGATTATCAACGAAGAAGCTAGAACTGGAGTTAGATCTTGGTTCGGGGATAGTGTTAAGGATAAGTAGATGAGCTTACCAAGTCCAGATAAGTTATGGGTATATCACGAGGCAGTAGATCTGAGGAAGTCGTATTTAGGGTTATGTAAGATCCTAGAGCAAGATTTAAAAAGAGAAGCGCAGAGCGGAGAAGGCTTTGTGTTTATAAACCGGAATAAGCGCTTAGCGAAAGTGCTGTGGTGGGACAGAACGGGATGGTGTTTGTTTTTAAAGAAGTTATCATCGAGTAGATTTAGAGTGTCGGGTAATCAAGAAGTATTAAGTTTGGAGTTGAGTAAAGTTAGATTTTTCTTTGATGGAATGTGAATAAAAGGTAGATAAAATAAGGGTTCTGTGATATGTAGTAAACATGCAAGAGAACTTAGAAATTTTATCAAAAGAAGAAATAATTTCTAAGTTTTTGGTGCTTCAAGAAATAAATACTGAGCTAGGATCCAAGTACAAATCAGAAATAGATTTACTTAAGATCTCAAACGAAGAACTATCAAAAAAAGTAGAAAATCAGCAAGTGCAGCTAGACTGGTTTAGGCGCCAGTACTTTGGAAGTAAGTCAGAAAGACTAATTCCCCAAGATCCAAATCAACTAAGCTTATTTCCAGTCCCCCCAACTCCACCAAAAGAGAAAGTGACGGTTAAAGAATTTGAAAGGCAGGTAAGAAGGGACAAGACAGAAGTCTCAGATGAGAAAGAGATCAGATTTGATGACTCTGTTCCGGTGGTAGAACATATTATATTGCCAAAGGAAGTAGAGGGTTTAGCTGAAACTGAATATGAAGTTATAGGGGAGAAGGTAACAACCAGACTAAAGCAGATCCCCTGTAGCTATAGCGTTGAGAGAACGATCAGAAAAACAGTTAAAATAAAGGCAACAAAGGTGCTTCATACCGCACCAGCCCCTGATGCCGTAATCGAAAGAAGCTATGCTGATGTAAGCTTGTTATCTGGTATGATAGTAGATAAGTTTCAGTACCACCTACCCCTTTACAGGCAGCATCAAAGAATGACCAATTCGGGGGTTAATGTTTCAAGACCAAATCTAACTAAGCTAGTACACAGAACCCTGGAGTTATTAGAGCCAGTATATTTATCAATACTGTCTGGTATTAGCTCTAGTGAAATTATAGCCATGGATGAGACTCCAATTAAAGCAGGAAGAACAGTGGCAGGCAAAATGCAAAAAGCCTACTTTTGGCCAGTAATGGCAGAAGATGAAGTTGCCTTCATTTATTCAAACTCTAGAAGCTCTGAAGTAATTAAAGATAATATTGGAAAAAACTGCAAAGTTTTATTATCTGATGGTCATTCTGCATATGAAAAATTTATCTCAGATAATAATGATATTCAGCATGCTCAGTGCTGGGCACATGTTCGAAGAAAGTTTTTTGAGGCAAAAGATCACTCTCCTATTAAAAGTGAAAAAGTTATAGATTTAATAAGAACTTTGTTTAAAGTCGAAGAAGATATAAAAAAAGAAGAAACTGAAGAACAAATTCTTCAAAAACGTAGAACTCTAAGCTTACCTGTTGTTGATGAATTATTTTTATATCTTCACAAACTATGGTTTGAGGATTTAATAAATAAAGATAGTTTCCTTGGCAAAGCTGTATTCTATGCCAAGGAGAGAGAAAAAGGTCTTAGGTGCTATCTTGATAATCCGGGAATTGATATCTCTAACAATAAAATTGAAAACATGATTAGACCCATCGCCATCGGCAGAAAAAACTGGCTCTTTTGCTGGTCTGAGGTCGGGGCTAAGTATGCTGCTATCGCTTATACCCTAATCCAAAATTGTAAGCTTCATAAGGTTAATTCCTGGCAGTATCTTAATGATGTTTTGGTTCAAATCGATTCTCATCCTGCCAGAGATGTTCATCTCTTAACTCCTAAACATTGGAAAAATGATAACCTCACATAAATAAAATTAAACATGACTAAGGCAGTGATTAGTAGATCAATATACGAGATATAATTTTATTTATATTTGTATACAACGCCTTTTAAAAACCGCTTAC
>JAIYCX010000067.1 GCA_027487795.1 Pseudomonadota bacterium
ATGGTAATGCCAGGTGATAGAGTATCAGTAGAAGTTACTCTAATTCACCCAATCGCGATGGATAAGGAACTAAGATTCGCGATAAGAGAAGGTGGTAGAACAGTTGGTGCGGGTGTTGTGGCGGAGATCGTTGCTTAGTTAAGTTCTAAGCAATATTGGATTGGTTTGTGAATAGCAGACCAGTCCTTAAAGTTTGTTAAAATAAACTTTAGAAGTTACTATAAACGCCCGTGGCTCAATTGGTAGAGTGTCGGACTCCAAATCCGAGGGTTGGGGGTTCGAGTCCCTCCGGGCGTGCCATATTTAGGGCCATTTTAAAGGCTAAAGTTTTTGAAGCCAAAATTTTTAATAGGGATATTTTAATGTTTAATCCGGTACAGTTTTTAAGGGAAGCAACAGATGAACTTAAGAAAGTTCATACTCCGACTTGGGAGGAGACTTGGAGAGCATCTCTTGCAGTATTTGGATTAATAGTAATATTTGGTATTTTTTTAGGTGCAACAGATGCACTAATAGGCTACTTGGTTAAGAGTCTACTAGGAGCTTAGGATTAATTTATGACAACACATGATGAAACAAACGAGAGTAGTGAAATGTTAGAAGTTACTTCTGACGTTGAAGGTACTACTGATATCGCAGCAGATTTGGCTGTTGATACTGAAGTTGAAGAAAGTACAAGTCAAAACGAAGAAGTTTCTGCTGAGGCAGAAGAAACAGTAACTAAAGAAGTTGCTGTAGAAGCTACACCTGCTAGTAATATTCCTGCAGAGCCTACTGAAGAAGTTCTTTGTATGCACCCTTGGTATGTTTTACATACATATTCAGGGTTTGAAGGAAGAGTTAAACTTTCACTAGAAGATCGCATTAGAACCGCTAAGCTACAAGATAAATTTGGAAGAATTATAGTTCCTCAAGAAAAAGTTGTTGAATTAGTAAGAGGAGAGAAGAAAACTTCTACTAGAAAGTTCTTTCCTGGCTATATGCTAATACAATTAGATTTAAATGATGAAACATGGCATTTGGTAAAAAACACACCAAAAGTTACTGGTTTTGTCGGGGATATGCATAATCCAGTTCCTCTTACTCCTCAAGAAGTTCAAAACTTATTTGAGCAAATGGAAGGTGGAGCACAACGTCCAAGAGCAAAAGTTCAATTTGATACAGGTGATTCAGTTAAGGTTATTGATGGCCCATTTGCTGAATTTAACGGTACAGTTGATGAAGTTAAGCCAGAAAAGGGTAAATTAAGAGTACTTATTAGTATTTTTGGAAGAAATACTCCTGTAGAGCTTGATTTTGTTCAGGTAGAGAAAGTATAAGGCAGCACCTTATTAAGTTTTTAAGATAATAAATTGAATTTTTATAATTCAAGGCTTCACTAAAGATAGCCGCAAAAGAAAAGGAGTTAGTTAATATAATGGCAAAGCCACCTACACCAAATGCTGGGGCACCAAAAGCAGCAGGTAAAGCCGGACAGGGTAAGAAAATCACTGGTTTAGTAAAATTACAGATACCTGCTGGACAGGCTAATCCATCTCCACCTATTGGACCAGCTCTCGGTCAGCAAGGTGTGAACATCATGGAATTTTGTAAAGCTTTTAATGCTAAAACACAGGCTCAAACAGGAACTATTCTTCCTGTTGTGATCTCTGTTTATGCTGATAGATCTTTTACTTTTATAGTAAAGAGTCCACCTGCTTCATTTTTAATAAAGAAAATGGCAAAGGTTGATAAGGGATCAAGTGAGCCAAATAAAAATAAAGTTGGATCACTAACTAAAGAAGATCTTGAAGAAATAGCTAAAATAAAGATGGACGATCTAAGTGCTTATGACATAGATCAAGCTGTTAAGATTATAGCTGGATCAGCTAGAAGTATGGGAATTAAGACACCTTTATTTCAATAGTTAATTAAAGTTTTAAGCAAAAGTATAAGCAAGCATAATAAGTATAAGTGAATTTATGGCAAAAGTTAGTAAAAGACTTCAAGCTGCAAGAAAGCTAGTTCAAGAAGGTAAACTCTACTCACTAGAAGAAGCTTCGGCTCTAATTGAAAAGTTTCCTAAGACTAAATTTGATGAGTCAGTTGATCTATGTATCAACCTAGGTGTGAATCCTAGAAAGGCAGAAGAAAATGTTAGAGGTACTGTCGCTCTACCTAACGGAAGAGGTAAGACAGTAAGAGTAGCCGCTTTTTGTAAAGGTGATAAAGTTAAGGAAGCAGAAGAAGCGGGAGCTGATTTTTTTGGATCTGATGATTTAGTTCAGAAAATTCAAGGCGGCTGGATGGACTTTGATGCTGCTGTTGCAACACCTGATTGTATGGCTTTAGTTGGTAAGATTGGTAAGCTTCTAGGACCTAGGGGTTTAATGCCAAATCCTAAAATAGGTACAGTTACTCCAGATATTGGTAAAGCTATTGAAGCTATTAAATCTGGAAGAGTTGAATTCAGAGTTGAAAAGGCTGGTATCGTACATATCGGACTAGCTAAATCTTCTTTTGGAGCAGAAAAAATCAGAGAAAATTTATTAGTTGTAATTGATGCAATTACTAAGGCTAAGCCTCCAACTTCAAAAGGGGTTTACTTAAAGGCTGCATACTTAACAACAACAATGGGACCTGGTATACCAATCGATCTTAACTCTATTAAATAGAGTAATTTAGTTAGGGTATTTGTTCTTTAGTTAAATATAAAGTTTAAACTAAAAAATTATCATTCAAGTTATTTAGACAAGTAGGATTTAAATTATGTTACTCTCAGAAAAACATGCTTCGGTAGAAGAGTTATCAGGTCTTTTTAGAGGCTCTCAAGCAGCATTCGTATTATCTTATCAAGGTTGTACATGTGAACAACTTACTTCGATAAGAAAGGATCTCAGACCGCACGGTGCCTCACTTGCTATCATTAAAAATACTTTAGCAAGAAAGGCAGTAACGGATTTATCTTCTAAAGAGAATCTATATACTGAACAAGTTTGTGGAGATCTAACTTCTAAGTTTAAGGGTCCTATAGCTGTAGTTTGGGCCGGAGAAGATTTTGTCTCTCCTGCGAAAGTTTTAACAAAGCATGCAAAATCTGTTGAGAAGTTCTCAATAGTAGCCGGTTTAGTTGAAGGTAAGGTAGTTGATGCAAGTGGAGTTGATGCATTAGCTAATCTACCATCTAAGGAAGAGCTATGGTCTAAGCTTTTATCTATCTTAAATGCACCTGCTACTAAGCTTGTTAGAATGCTTAATGCGCCTTCTACTCAGTTAGTAAGAACTATTGAGGCTTGGAGAGTTGAGTTAGAGAAGAAAGTATAGTTTTTAGTACTATATTTTAGTCTCAGAGCTTGAGATGCATTTATGATTATGTTACGTGAGGCCAAATTTTAATTCAAGTTTGAGAGAAAATTCAAGATTTTTATTTAGACTTTGATTTATTTGGATTGATTTTAGTTAATAGTGGCATTGATTAGAGTAGTTTCTAATCATGCTTTTTGTAAAAAGAGAGAGGAGAAAAAAATGAGCGAGCTTAATGTAGAAAGCGTTAAGGACTTTATTAAGGGAATGTCCTTGATGGATGCTGCTAATCTAGTAAAAGTTCTTGAAGATGAGCTTGGCGTTAGCGCTGCTGCTCCAGTTGGAATGATGGCGGCTATGCCTGCTGCTTCAGCTGCAGCGGAAGAGAAGACAGAATTTGATGTCGTTCTTACAGCGGTTGGTGCGGACAAGATTAAGGTAATTAAAGTAGTAAGAGAACTTACTTCTTTAGGTCTTAAGGAAGCTAAGGAATTAGTAGAAGCTGCTCCTAAGGCTGTTAAGGAAGGCGCTGCTAAGGCCGAAGCTGAGGATATGAAAAAGAAGCTTGAAGAAGCAGGAGCTAAGGTAGAGCTTAAATAAGCCTATTTTACACTTTGTGTTGAGGCCCGATTTTAAATTGATTTCTTAGAAATTAATTACTAGATCTTTTTAGTAGTTAAATATTCTAAAATGTCCACTTGTAAATAAGAAGACATTTTAGTAATATTAGGTTTAATTTAGGGCTTTAACTTTTGTTTCATTCCTTCAGCTCGAGAGAGAAGATTGTTTTTAGCTAATTCTTTACACGTTACAAGACTAGTTCTTGTAAGAAAATTTAAATATGGAACATGCTCTTTTTTAAGGGCCTAGGTGGAGTTTATCCGCCTGTTTTTGTTTCAGGTTTAATTTTTTAAAGTAAGTTTTTAGTTAAACAGGTTTTTACATAATTTTATAATAGAAATTCGATAATTCGTGTAGATAAGCGATTATAGTTAAGCGATAAAGATAAGCGATAAAAATGATTAATCAATCTAGTTCTAAAGTTAGCCACAGAATAAGACTAAGAAGAAATTATTCTAAGTATGAGAAGCCGAAAGAGGCTCCAAATTTAATTCAAATACAATGCGCTTCTTTTGAGAAGTTCTTGCAAGCTACTAAAACTCATGAAAAGAGAGATGATAGTGGTTTACAAGCTGTATTTAAGTCTGTCTTTCCAATAAGAGATTATAATGACACTGCTTCATTAGAATTTGTCTCTTACGATGTAGGTGAGCCTAAATATGATTTAAGTGAGTGTCTTGAAAGAGGCATGACTTGGGCAGCACCACTTAAGGTTACTGTTCAGTTAGTATTATGGGATGTAACTCCAGAAGGAGTTCGTCAAATTAGAGATATTAAGGAACAAGAAGTTTACTTCGGTGAAATTCCTTTAATGTCAGATACTGGTACTTTCATGGTAAATGGAAGTGAGAGAGTAATTGTAAGTCAATTACATAGATCACCAGGCGTATTCTTTGATCATGACAGAGGTAAAACTCACTCTTCAGGAAAGATTTTATATAATGCTAGAATCATTCCATACAGAGGTTCTTGGTTAGATATGGAATTCGATGTGAAGGATATTCTTCACGTTAGAATTGACAGAAGAAGAAAGCAACATGCTACTATTCTACTAAGAGCTTTAGGAATGAGCGGTGAAGAAATATTAAATTATTTCTATAAAACCGATACATTAAATTTCCATAAAGATGGCTCTATCACTAAAGACTTTAAGCCTGAGCAATTAGACGGTCAAAAAGCTTTTGCTGATATTGAAGTTAAGGGGAAGGTATTAATCAGAGAAGGGCAAAAGTTCAATAGAGCAAATATTAGACGATTAAATGAGGCCTCTATTGCTGAAATACAGATAGATCCTATAATTTCTGAAGGGATGTATTCAGCTAAAACAATAGTTCAAGCAACTGAAGAAATTACACTACCAGGTGTTAAGAAGCCTATTGCAAAAGAAGGCGATATCTTAATGGGCTGGGATGCTATAATTAAGGCACTTCCTAAGAGTTTAAGTGAAATATCTGAGAAGGACTTATCAGAATTATTTTCAAAGTTTAAGGTTGTTTTAAGAGCCGGTGAAGCTTTTACACCTGATACTGTTGATGCAAAAGGTCGAATTAAAACTGGTGGAACTATCAGTGAACTAAGAGATCTTGGTGTGACTAGCTTTGAAATTCTTTACATGAAAGATAATCACGTAGGTGAATCTCTTTTAAAGACATTAGATACTGACGGATTAGAACCAGAAAGAACTGATTTACTTTCAGTTTATCTTGGAAGACCTCAAAGAGATGCATTACTAGAAATCTATAAGCATCTTAGACCAGGAGATCCACCACGTATTGAAGCTGCTGAAGCAAACTTCCATAATTTATTCTTTAATCCTGAGAGATATGACTTATCTGCAGTAGGAAGAATGAAATTAGATTTCAAACTTTATGCAGGTGCTAGAGGCGATCTTAAGACTAGAAAGCTTTCTAGAAAGAAGGATGAGGCATCAGGTTCTGAGTTTACTGAAGGTAGTACTCTTACAGTTGAAGATATTTGTGAAACTATTAAATATCTTTTAATTCTCAGAAATACTACTGATCCTATTCAATATGCAGTTGATGATATCGATCACCTTGGGAACAGAAGAGTAAGATCTGCTGGAGAATTGGTTGAGAATCAGTACAGACTCGGTCTTGTCAGAATGGAGAGAGCGATCAAAGAAAGAATGAGTATTCAAGATATTGAAACTCTAATGCCTCAAGATTTGATCAATTATAAGCCTGTTGCTGCTGCTATAAAAGAATTCTTTGGTTCTTCACAGTTAAGTCAATTTATGGATCAAACAAATCCATTAAGTGAAGTAACTCATAAGAGAAGACTAAGTGCACTAGGGCCAGGTGGTTTAACTAGAGAAAGAGCAGGATTTGAAGTCAGAGACGTACATCCAACTCACTATGGTAGAGTTTGTCCAATTGAAACGCCAGAAGGTCCGAATATTGGATTGATTTCTTCACTTGCAACATATGCAAGAGTTAATGAATTTGGATTTGTTGAGACTCCTTACAGAATAGTTAAGGGTGGAAAAGTAACTCAAGAAATGATTTACCTTTCTGCTATGGAAGAAGCTAAGGAAGTTATTGCGCAAGCAAATACTGAATTAGACAGTACTGGTAAGTTTGTTGGGTCTTTAATATCAGCTAGAAAACATAATGAGTTTTTACTAGTTAATCCAGAAGAAGCAACTTTGATGGATGTTAGTCCGAGTCAGCTTGTGAGTGTCGCTGCTTCTCTTATTCCGTTCTTAGAGAATGACGATGCGAACAGAGCTCTGATGGGTTCTAACATGCAAAGACAGGCTGTTCCTTTAATTACTTCAAAAGCACCACTTGTTGGAACAGGAGTTGAAAAGGTAGTAGCTGCTGATTCAGGAGCTGCGATTGTTTCAAAGAGATCAGGTTCAGTTCAGTCTGTAGACGCGACTAGAATAGTAATTAAGTCAGATCAACTTTCTGATGATCCTCTTGATACTGGTGTAGATATCTACACATTAGTTAAGTACAGAAGATCAAATCAAAGTACATGTATTAACCAAAGACCAATCGTAAGAACAGGCGACAGAGTAAGTGCTGGAGATGTTATTGCTGATGGTCAGTCTACTGACATGGGTGAGTTAGCATTAGGTAAAAATATCCTTGTAGCTTTCATGTCTTGGGGTGGATACAACTTCGAAGATTCTATTCTTGTAAGTGAAAAAGTAGTTAAGGAAGACGTATTTAGCTCTATTCACATTGAAGAGTTTGAGTGTATCGCGAGAGACACTAAACTCGGAAATGAAGAAATTACACGTGATATTCCAAACGTAGGTGAGGAAGCTCTTGGTAATTTAGATGAGTCAGGAATAATTAGAATTGGTGCCGAGGTAAAGCCTGGTGATATTTTAATTGGTAAAATTACACCTAAGAGTGAAACTCAGTTATCACCGGAAGAAAAGCTTCTACGGGCGATATTCGGAGAGAAAGCAGGGGAAGTAAGAGATACTAGTTTAAGACTACCTCCTGGTGTTGAAGGTACAATCATCGGGGCTCACGTTTTTTCAAGAAAGGGTACTTCTAAAGATGATAGAATGCTCGAAATCGAAAAAGCTGAAATCGCTAAGCTAGAGCAAGATCAGAGAGATGAAATCAGAATACTAAGAGATTCTGCAATGAAGCAGCTCACTGATATGCTTGTAGGAAAAGAGACTACTACAAAATTAGCCGATGAAAACAAGAGACCTTTAATTGCTAAGGGTGAAGTTTTAACAGCTGAGTTATTAGATTCTATTCCTTTTGAATATCTAAGAGATGTTCAAGTTGGTAACGAAAAAATTGAAGAAGAAGTAGCTAGAATTGTTGTTGGTACAGGGCAACTTATTAATAATAAGAGAGCTTCAATTAGCAATAAGATTAAGAGACTAAGAAAGGGAGATGAGCTTCCACCAGGTGTTATCAAGATGGTTAAGGTCTTCGTTGCTGTTAAGCGTAGACTACAAGTCGGTGATAAAATGGCTGGTCGTCACGGAAATAAGGGTGTTCTTTCAGTAGTACTTCCTATTGAAGATATGCCATACCTTCCAGATGGTACTCCTGTAGACATGGTTCTTAATCCACTAGGTGTTCCTTCGAGAATGAACGTTGGTCAAATTTTAGAAACTCACCTTGGTTGGTCTTCATACTCAATCGGTAGAAGACTGATGGATCAAGTTGAAAAAATTTGTGATCCACACATTAGCGTCGGTAAAATTCTTAGAAGAGAAGGAGCTTTAACTGATGAAGTTAAGGCAGTAGCTGCAGAAACTAGAAAAGTACTAGTCGAAGCTTTTGATAATAAGGGTTATGTAGATTTCATTAAGACTATAGATGATATCGAAGTACTTGAGTTGGCTCAAAAGTGTATGGGTGGTATTCACGTAGCTAGTCCTGTTTTCGAAGGTGTTAAAGAAGAAAAAGTTGGAGAACTTTCTAAAGTAGCTGGACATAGTGATGACCTTCTATTTGGAAGAACTGAACTTTTTGATGGTAAAACAGGAGATAAGTTCTCTGAGCGAGTTACAGTTGGGGTAATGTATATCCTGAAGCTGCATCACTTGGTCGACGAGAAAATTCACGCGAGGTCAATTGGGCCATACTCTCTTGTTACTCAACAACCTCTTGGTGGTAAGGCACAATTCGGTGGTCAAAGACTTGGGGAAATGGAAGTTTGGGCACTTGAAGCTTACGGAGCTGCATACTCATTACAAGAATTCTTAACTGTGAAGTCTGATGACGTTGCAGGAAGAACTAGAATGTATGAAGCTATCGTAAAGGGTGAGAATGTTCTTGAACCAGGCTTACCAGAGTCATTTAACGTTATGTGTAAAGAGCTAATGAGTTTAGGTCTAGACGTTGAACTTGTTGAAGACGCGGAAGACTCAGAAGAGATTGTTGGCACAGGAATAACTAAAGATATGTTAGCAAGAGCTAACGTACAAGTTGAAGATGATGATGCTGAGGTTTAATACCTTGGCATTGTCTTCCAAAAAGTTTTAGAAGAAGTAAGTAGTAGATTTTTAAGCAAATAATTTAGATAAAGATAAACCGAAGCTATGGACGATATATTTAGTCTTTTCGAGAAACCAAAGAACCCTTCAAATGTAAATGCAATGAAAATTGCAATTGCAAGCCCTGACAAAATTCGGTCATGGTCTTTTGGTCAGGTAAAGAAGCCGGAAACTATTAATTATAGAACTTTTAAGCCAGAAAGAGATGGTCTTTTCTGTGCTAAAATATTTGGACCTACTAAAGATTACGAATGTAATTGTGGTAAGTACAAGAGAATGAGACACAGAGGAGTTGTCTGTGAAAAGTGTGGCGTTGAGGTCATACAGTCTAAAGTTCGTAGAGAGAGAATGGGGCATATCGATCTTGCAGCTCCAGTAGCTCATATTTGGTTTATGAGAAGTTTGCCAAGTAGAATTGGTAACATTCTAGATTTATCTTTAAGAGAGCTTGAAAAGGTTCTTTATTTTGAATCATACATAGTACTTGATAAGGGTAAGTCTAAATTTCAAGATAATGAACTTATCACTGATTTAGAATACAGAAGAACTCAAGAAGAACTTGGTTCAGATGGTTTCAGAGCTGGTATTGGTGCTGAAGCAGTTAAGGAATTACTTTCTAAAATCCATATTAAAGAAACGTTCGATCAACTAAGACAAGAGCTTAGAGATGCAACTAGTGAAGCTAAGAGAAAGAAATTAGTAAAAAGATTAAAAGTTCTTCAAGCATTTCTAGAGAGCGGAAATGATCCTCAGTGGATGATACTTGAATGCGTTCCAGTTATCCCACCAGATCTTAGACCACTTGTGCCTCTAGATGGTGGTAGATTTGCAACTAGTGATTTGAACGATCTCTACAGACGTGTGATTAACAGAAATAATCGTCTAAAGAAATTAATGGAGTTAAACGCTCCAGATATCATTATCAGAAACGAAAAAAGAATGCTTCAGGAAGCTGTTGATGCATTATTTGATAATGGTAGAAGAGGAAGAGTTATAACTGGCACTAACAAGAGACCACTAAAGAGTCTTTCAGATATGCTAAAAGGTAAGACTGGTCGTTTCAGACAGAACTTACTTGGAAAGAGAGTTGATTACTCAGGTAGATCTGTAATCGTTGTTGGTCCAGAACTTAGACTACACCAGTGCGGTCTTCCTAAGTTAATGGCACTTGAATTATTTAAACCTTTCATTTACCAAAAGTTGGAAGAGAAGGGTTATGCAAGTACTATCAAGAGTGCAAAGAAATTAGTAGAATTACAGAAGTCTGTAGTTTGGGATATGCTTGATGAAGTTATTAAAGAACATCCAGTTCTTCTTAACAGAGCACCGACTCTACACAGACTTGGTATTCAAGCATTCGAGCCTATCTTAATAGAAGGTAAAGCTATTCAGTTACACCCACTAGTTTGTTCTGCATTTAACGCGGACTTCGATGGTGACCAAATGGCTGTACACGTACCACTTTCTATCGAAGCTCAAGTGGAAGCTCGAGTACTTATGATGTCTACTAATAACGTTTTAAGTCCTGCGAACGGTCGTCCTATTATCGTTCCTACTCAGGATATAGTTTTAGGATTATATTACCTAACTAGAGAGCGTCCATATGTGACAGGCACAGGTAGAATCTTCTCATCACCAGATGAAGTAAGGCACGCTTATGAGTCAGGTCAAATTGATCTACAAGCCGCTATTAAGGTGAGAGTAGAGGGAACTATTGAGACTACAACTGTAGGAAGAGTTTTCTTATATGATATCTTCCCTGAAGGCTTTAGTTTTGCACATGCTAATAAAATCATGACTAAGAAAGAGCTTGGAAACTTAGTTAACGAATGCTTTAGATTATGTGGAAACAAAGCTACAGTCATACTTTCAGACAAGCTTAAAGATATCGGTTATAGATTCGCTACGAAAGCTGGTATTTCTATCGGTATGGTAGATATGACTATTCCTGAATCTAAAGCAAAGCTCATGGCTGATGCTGAAGAAAGAATAGCAACAGTTGAGCAACAGTATCAAGAAGGTCTTATTACGACTGGAGAGAGATACAATAAGGCAATTGATATTTGGGCCGATATCGGGGACAGAGTTGCTACAGACATGATGACAGGTATCGCTTCTGAAACATTTACGAATGGTAAGGAAGAGATAAAAGGCGCTAGTTTCAATCCGATTTATATGATGGCGGATTCTGGAGCTAGAGGTTCTAGTCAGCAGATAAGACAGTTAGCAGGAATGAGAGGACTAATGGCTAAGCCAGACGGTTCTATTATTGAAACTCCAATTCGAGCGAACTTCAGAGAAGGTCTTTCAGTGGGTGAGTATTTCATATCTACTCACGGAGCTAGAAAAGGTCTTGCAGATACTGCTTTAAAGACTGCAAACTCTGGTTATTTAACTAGAAGACTAGTAGACGTTGCACAAGATGCAGTAGTAACTGGTGTGGATTGTGGTACTGTAAATGGTATTGAAGTTACAGCTCTTATGGAAGCTGGAGAAGAGATTGAGCCATTGTCTGACCGTATACTAGGAAGAATAGCTCTTGATGATATTATAGATCCTATTTCAAACGATCTAATAGTAGAAGCAAATCATGAAATTGATGAAAAGGCAGCTGACAGAATAGGTAATTCTGGAATTGATCACGTTATGATCAGATCTGTACTTACTTGTGTTCAAAGATTCGGCGTATGTTCACTTTGCTACGGAAGAGATTTAGCTAGAGGACATATTGTTAATCTTGGAGAAACAGTCGGTGTTATCGCAGCTCAATCAATTGGTGAGCCTGGTACACAGTTAACTATGAGAACGTTCCACATTGGGGGAACTGCGACTGGTAGAGCTGAACAGACAAATCTACAAGCTAGATATGCTGGTCAAGTTAAGTATCAAGATGCAAACATAGTTGAAGCACCTAGAGGACTTGTAGTGATGGGTCGTAAGGCTGAAATCATTATCATGGACGTTAAGGAAGGCAGAGAAAAAGAAAGAATACCTTTGGTTTACGGTGCTACAGTTAAGCATAAGGATGGAGAGATAGTAAAAGCTGGAGAATTACTAGCTGAATGGGATCCGTTCTCATCTCCAATCATGACTGAAATTGGTGGTACTGTTGAGTGGAAAGATATAAACGAATTTACTCTTGAAGAAAGAACTGACGAAAGAACAGGATTTGCTGAAAGAGAAATAGTTGAATCAAAAGATAAATCACTTGATCTTAGACCTGCGATTGTAATTAAATCAGCTGCAGGAACAGACCATACTTTCTATCTACCAGTCGGTGTTAAAGTAGTCGTATCTAACCAAGAAGAAATATTCCCTGGTTCTGTATTAGCAAAGAGAGAAAGAGAAAGTACAAAGACTAAGGATATTACTGGAGGTCTACCTAGAGTAGCTGAGTTATTCGAAGCTAGAAAGCCAAAGAATCCTGCGGATGTTACTGATATCGATGGAAGTGTAAGTTTTGGTGAAGACTACAGAGGTAAGAGAAGAGTTATCGTTACTCCTGAAGTTGGTGAGCCAGTAGAATATTTTATTGCCAAGAACAAGCACTTGTTAGTCGAAAGAGGTGATAGAGTAAGGTCAGGAGACGCTCTAACATCAGGATCTGCTAATCCGCATGACATCTTAAGAATTCTTGGAGTAAGAGAACTAGCTAGATATTTAGTTAACGAAGCTCAAGAAGTTTACAGACTTCAAGGTGTTAAAATCAACGATAAGCACATTGAAGTTATCGTTAGACAAATGCTTGGTAAGGTAAGAGTAATAGAGGCTGGAGACACTAGATTCTTAGATGGTGAATCAATCGATAGATTTATCTTCCAAGAGGAAAACGATAAGGTCGTTGCTAGCGGTGGTAAAGCTTCTACATACGAACCTCTTCTACTTGGTATCACTAAGGCATCACTTTCTACTGAAAGCTTTATTTCAGCAGCGAGTTTCCAAGAGACTACTAAGGTACTTACTGAGGCTTCAATCTCAGGGAAGACTGATATCTTAAGAGGTCTTAAGGAAAATGTTATTATGGGTAGGTTAATACCTGCAGGAACTGGCTATATAACTAATCCAGAGAAGGAAACTTCTCTAGAAGTAGATGGTCTAGTACCTCAAGCTGAGTTAACTAAGGCGCCATCAGGGCCGGTTGCTCCAGTGGGTCCAAATACTATTAGAATGCCACTTAAGTTTGGTAGACCAGGAGGGGATACAAGTCACGTTTAATTTGACGGGGTAATTTGATGGGGTAATTCATCAATTATTCTTGAATTAAGGCGTATAGTTAGGGGAATCATTCATACGGATTTGACAATTTATCTAAGGTGATTATAAATCTGGGCAAAATTTAAATAATTTAGCCCTTTAATTAATTACTACTCTATTAAATTTACAGCTAAACATTTAACTGTAAATAATAGAAAATAGAGCTGTTAGTATCTAAAATGGTTTAAGATTTTGTTATTAGATATAAGAATTTATATCTAATGTTTTGAGTTTATATAATTAGGAGTGTTATTAAATGCCTACGATTAGTCAGCTGGTAAGGCAAGGAAGAAAAAAGCAGGACAGACGTAATAAAGTTCCAGCTTTGCAAGCATGCCCACAAAAAAGAGGGGTTTGTGTAAGAGTGTATACAACTACACCTAAGAAGCCTAATTCTGCGCTTAGAAAAGTAGCGAGAGTTAGATTAACTAATGGAATAGAAGTTACTAGTTATATTCCTGGAGAAGGTCATAATCTTCAAGAGCACTCAGTTGTTCTTATTAGAGGTGGACGGGTAAAGGATTTACCAGGAGTTCGTTACCACATCGTTAGAGGTAACTTAGATACTCAAGGTGTTAATGGTAGAAATAAGTCACGTTCTAAATACGGTACTAAAAGACCAAAACAATAATATATTTAAAAGTAATTAGCATTTAATAGAAATTAATTATGTCTAGAAAGAAAAGAGAATTTAAAAGAGTCAGACACGAAGATAGAATGTTTTCAAGCACTCTAGTTCAACAGTTCATTAATATGATGATGTGGCATGGTAAAAAGAATGCTGCTGAAGGCATATTTTATGGCTCTATAGAGTCAATTGGAAAAAGATACAGTACGGAAGGTATCGACATTTTCCAACAAGCTATGGATAACGTTAGACCAGTAGTTGAAGTTAGAAGTAGAAGAGTTGGTGGTGCTACGTATCAAGTACCTACAGAAGTTAGACAAGAAAGAAGAGATGCTCTAGCTATCAGATGGTTAGTTTCTTCTGCAAGAGCTCGTGGTGAAAAGGGTATGCAAGATAAGTTAGCTGCTGAGCTTTATGATGCTTCTCAAAACAGAGGTAACGCTGTTAGAAAGAGAGAAGATACTCATAAAATGGCTGAAGCAAACAGAGCTTTCGCTCATTATCGCTGGTAATATAGCGTTAAATCGAATTAATTCTAGGGCTTTTCTTTAGCCCTAGAAAAAAATCTAAAATATATTTTAACTAAACTTAACTAAATAGTTTAGTTTGTCTTTAAATTAATAATTCCTATATTTAACTTATTAAATTAAAAAGTTGTTGCTAGTTTCTTATTATTATATTTAAAGTTATGGCACCTCGTACAATACCCCTAGAAAATGTAAGAAACATCGGCATCATGGCACACATTGATGCTGGTAAAACTACGACCACAGAAAGAATCCTTTATTATACTGGTGTAAATTATAAAATCGGTGAAGTTCACGATGGGGCAGCTACCATGGATTACATGGAGCAAGAGCAGGAAAGAGGTATTACTATAACTTCTGCGGCCACTACCTGTCATTGGAAAGGTACTGAGGATCAGTTCCCACTTCACAGAGTCAATATTATTGATACTCCTGGTCACGTTGATTTTACAATAGAGGTAGAGAGATCTTTAAGAGTATTGGACGGTGCAATTGCAGTGTTTGATGCAGTTGCGGGTGTTGAGCCACAGACTGAAACAGTCTGGAGACAAGCTAATAAGTATAAAGTTCCGAGATTCTGTTTTGTTAATAAAATGGATAGAATGGGGGCTGATTTTGAGCGTTGTGTAGAGATGATGAAGACTAGACTTCAATGTCGTCCAATCCCTATTCAATTACCCATAGGAACTGAAAATGATTTTGTGGGCTTTGTAGATTTAGTCACTATGCGAGCTGTTATCTATCAAGAAGAAGAACTTGGGACTAAATATGCTTATGAAGAAATACCAGAAGATTTAAAAGAAGCTGCTAATAATGCAAGAACGGTATTAATAGAAGCAGTAGCTGAAACTGATGAAGCTCTCTTAGATAAGTACATAGTCGGTGAAGAACTTTCAGAGGAAGAAATTCATTCAGGAATTAGAAAAGCATGCTTAGATATGACTTTTGTTCCAGTCATTTGCGGCTCTGCATTTAAGAATAAAGGTGTGCAGCCTCTATTAGATGCCGTTATTAGATATCTACCAGCACCAACAGATGTTCCTCCTGTTGAGGGACATGATATTAATGATTCTAATAAAGTTATAACTAGAGAAGCAAAAGACTCAGCTCCATTTTCTGCCCTAGCTTTTAAAATTATCTCAGATCCTCACGGCCTATTAAGTTTTATAAGAGTATACTCTGGTAAAATTGAATCAGGTGCATCAGTACTAATTCCAAGAACTGGAAAAACAAGCAGACTTGGTAGAATAGTAAAAATGCATGCCAATAAAAAAGAGGAAATATCTCTTGTAGAAACTGGTGATATCGCTGCAATTGTTGGCTTAAAAGATATTCGCACAGGGGATACTCTCTGTGATGAAAATAAACCAATACTATTAGAGTCGATAGAGTTTCCAGAACCAGTAATCTCAATCGCAATTGAGCCAAAGACTAAAGCTGATCAAGATAAACTTGGAGCTGCTTTGACCAGAATCGCACAAGAAGACCCATCT
The DNA here is from genome assembly GCA_027487795.1 of Pseudomonadota bacterium. Lineage (GTDB taxonomy): Bacteria > Bdellovibrionota_C > UBA2361 > SZUA-149 > DAOLCO01 > JAIYCX01. The sequence continues at coordinate 15,805 of JAIYCX010000067.1, forward strand.
TTCAGATTAAACACTGATGATGAAACAGGACAAACAATTATTGCCGGAATGGGTGAACTTCATTTAGAAATTATTGTTGATAGGCTAACTAGAGAATTTAAAGTCTCAGCGAATGTCGGTAAACCTCAAGTAGCTTACAGAGAAGCTATTACAAAGACTGTTGAGAAAGACATGAAGTATGTCAGACAAACTGGCGGTAGGGGTCAATACGGTCATGTAGTAATAAAAATCTATCCTATTGATAGGGGTAAGGGATTCGTATTTAATAATTTAATTAAAGGTGCTGTAATTCCTAAGGAATACATCCCAGCCATCGAAAAGGGTATTTTTGATGCCGTTAATGGGGGCATGCTAGCTGGATATCAATTAGTTGATATCGGAATAGATCTACTAGACGGAAGCTTCCATGAGGTAGATTCTTCTGAAATGGCCTTTAAGATTTGTGGTTCGCTTGCAGTGAAAGAAGCCGCAAAAGAAGCTGATATTAAGCTTCTAGAGCCTATAATGACAGTAGAAATAGTGGTACCTGATGATTTCATGTCAAACGTCGTAGGGGACCTTAATAGAAGAAGAGGTAAGATTTTAGGGATGGAGTCTAGGATCGGAGTGCAGGTAATATCAGCAGAAGTTCCTCTTGGTGAGATGTTTGGCTATTCCACAGATTTAAGGTCTCAAACCCAAGGAAGAGCTACTTTTAGCATGCATTTTAATAATTATGATATCGTTCCAAGTCATGTGGCAGAAGCCCTTATTGCTAGATATTAAATTGCAAGATATTAGAGTCCCAGCTTTGAGTAAAAAACTATAAAATAATTCAAATAAATAGTTTTCGAATAAGATTTTAAATAGTGTTAATTAAGCAATTGTATAAGTAAGTAATTAAGTAAGTATATATTAAGTAAACGGAGAGTATAAAGAAATGTCAAAGGTAAAGTTTGATCGAAGTAAGCCACATCTAAACGTAGGAACGATAGGTCACGTGGATCATGGTAAGACGAGCTTAACGGCAGCAATAACAAAAGTTGCAGCTGAAGGTGG
>JAIYCX010000048.1 GCA_027487795.1 Pseudomonadota bacterium
GTTAAGTCATCCGCTGGTACATAGATCGCTTGAACTGAAGTGATAGATCCCTTCTTAGTAGATGTAATTCTTTCTTGAAGTTCTCCAACGTCAGTAGCAAGTGTTGGCTGATATCCTACTGCTGATGGCATACGTCCAAGTAGAGCTGATACTTCTGATCCAGCTTGTACGAATCTGAACATATTATCTACGAATAGTAGAGTGTCACGACCTTCAACATCTCTGAAATATTCAGCTGTAGTTAGTGCTGTAAGAGCAACTCTGAATCTTGCACCTGGAGGTTCGCTCATTTGACCGTAAATAAGTGCTGCCTTATCGATAACTCCGGACTCCTTCATTTCCATCCAAAGATCGTTACCTTCTCTTGTTCTCTCTCCTACTCCCGCAAATACTGAGTAACCACCGTGAGCCTTAGCAACGTTATTGATAAGCTCCATGATGATAACTGTCTTACCAACTCCCGCTCCACCGAACAATCCAATCTTTCCACCCTTAACATATGGTGCAAGTAGATCGATAACTTTAATACCTGTTTCGAAAAGCTCTTTACTAGTAGCTTGATCTTCAAACTTTGGTGCTAGTCTGTGTATTGGCCATCTTTCAGTAGCATTTACTGGGCCCATTTCATCTACTGGGTTACCGCAAACATCAAGAATACGACCAAGTGTGCCAGCTCCTACAGGAGTAGTGATTGCTTGACCTGTATTTTTTACTGGCATACCGCGAACTAGACCGTCAGTGCTATCCATAGATACGCAACGTACTACGTTGTCCCCTACGTGCAAACTAACTTCAACAACAAGATTATCTTGTCTGTCGTCAATCGCAGGGTTTGTAATTGTAAGCGCTGTATTAATTTCTGGAAGATTTGCTCCATCCTCAAAGGCCACGTCTACAACTGGACCCATTACCTGAACTACTCTTCCTAATTCTAGTGACTGCATTTTATCCTCAATCTATTTACTTTAATACTTTATATAAACTTAAATTTTACTAAACTTTAACTATCCCTTTTGGGCTTCCGCTCCACCAAGAATATCTAAAAGCTCTGCTGTAATAACTCTCTGCCTTGCTCTATTATAGAACAACTTCAACTTATCCATTAACTCATCGGCATTTCTAGTTGCTGAATCCATTGCAGTCATTCTAGCTGCATGCTCACATGCTTTTGCTTCAAATGCTGCTTGATAAAGTTTAGTCTTTAACAAAAGTGGTAGCACATTTGTGAATACCATTTCTGGCGTTGGCTCTACTTTTACTTTTTTAACCGAATCGGTTGAAACTTCAGTCTTCTTATCTGTGCCAGTAGTAGCTGCATCAACATCAGAGAAACCGCCGACAGAAAAAGGTAATAATCTTTCACTAACAACTTCTAAAGTCATAGTAGAGATAAACTTAGTGTAAACTAAAACTACCTCATCCACTTCTCCACTTGCATAGCTTGAAGTAAGTGCATTACCTAACTCACTCATTGGCCAAAGTGATGCATCCTCTGGTAATCCTACAAAAGACTTTACTAACGGAAGTTGGAATCTATTAATGCCACCTTCTGCTTTCCTTCCAACTGCATAAAAAAGATTATCAGCTTTTGAAGCTTTGTTTTCAGCTGCAACTGCTTTAGTAATGTTTGAGTTATAAGCTCCGCATAGACCTCTGTCCCCAGAGAAAACAACAAATACTCTCTTACCTACTTGTCTTGTTTCAATCAGAGGGTGTTTGAAATCTTCTGGCAAGCCAGCAATTGCGAGACTAAGAACTCCACCTAAACGCTCACTAAACTTTCTTCCGCCAAGAGCTGCATCTTGAGCTTTTTTTAGTTTAGCAGCAGACACTAGCTTCATAGCTCGTGTAATTTGCTTAGTATTTTTTACAGAAGTTAGTCGTCTTCTGATGGCTTTTAGTCCAGACATTTGCTTCCTACTTATTCGAAATTGCTATTTTGCTCTAGCTACTTCTAGTTCTATTTTAAAGTTATTAGAGAACTGTTCAATTGCTTGATTTAGTTCCTTCTCTTCTGCGTCTCCCATAGCTCCCTTATCTCTGATACAAGATAGAACATTCGGGTGGCTCGCTTTTAAGTATTCATGAAGTTGGTCTTCAAAAGTTCTAATATCAGAAACTTCAATACTATCTAGATAGCCTTTATTTGCGGTGTAAATCGATACAACTTGTAGCTCTACTGGTACTGGCTTAAATTGAGGCTGCTTTAATAGCTCAACTAATCTAGCTCCTCGATCAAGTTGTGCTCTAGTAATCGCATCTAGATCAGATCCAAACTGAGCAAATGCTTGCTTTTCTCTGTACTGAGCAAGTGCTAGTCTTAAAGTTCCAGCAACTTTTTTCATGCCCTTAATTTGTGCCGCTCCACCTACTCTCGATACTGATAGTCCCACGTTCACAGCAGGTCTAACACCGGCATAGAATAAATCTGTCTCTAAATAAATTTGCCCGTCAGTAATAGAAATAACATTTGTTGGTACATATGCAGATACGTCACCAGCTTGAGTTTCAATTACTGGAAGCGCAGTTAAAGATCCGCCGCCTTCAGAGTCACTTAACTTAGCTGCTCTTTCAAGTAGTCTTGAGTGAAGGTAGAAAACATCCCCTGGGTAAGCTTCTCTTCCTGGAGGTCTTCTTAGTAGAAGTGAGATCGCTCTGTATGCTACCGCGTGCTTTGAAAGATCATCATAAACTACTAAAGCATGCTTTCCTGCATCTCTAAAGAACTCTCCAATTGTACAACCTGCATATGGTGCAAGGAATGACATTGGAGCTGGCTCACTCGCAGTCGCTGCAACGATAATAGTATGATCCATTGCGCCGTGCTCTTTTAGCTTTTCAACAACTTGAGCAACACTTGATCTCTTTTGACCAATCGCAACATAGATACAAACTACGCCAGTACCTTTCTGATTGATAATAGTATCAATTGCAACAGCAGTTTTACCAGTTTGTCTGTCTCCGATGATCAACTCTCTCTGACCACGTCCGATTGGAATCATAGTATCAATAGCCTTGATACCAGTTTGAAGTGGCTCGTTTACTGACTTTCTTTTTACAATCCCAGGAGCCTTAACTTCTAGTCTTGAAGTTTTAGTATTTGTTAGCGCTGGGCCTCCGTCGATTGGATTTCCTAGTGCATCAACTACTCTACCGATTAGAGATTCACCAACTGGAATTTCAGCAATTTTTCCAAGTCTCTTTACGCTGTCACCTTCTCTAATAAGAGAAGTCTCACCCATAAGAACAGCCCCAACGCTATCTTCTTCTAGGTTAAGTGCAATCCCCTTTACCCCGGAAGAAAACTCTAAAAGCTCTCCAGCTCCGACCTTATCTAGGCCGTAAATTCTTGCGATACCATCCCCTACAGAGATCACTGTCCCTACTTCAGACATATTAACATCAGACTTCAGATCCTTGATCTTATCACTTAGTAGTCTGCTAATCTCTTGTGCCTTAATTTCCATTAAATGTTTTCCTCTTTACTTACAAATATTTACTTTCAAGTTTTTTAAATCTTTTTATAGCTCTTTGATAAACTACAAAGCTAAATTTTTACCCATTTCGCTTATCTTACCGCGAACACTCCCATCAATTTTCTTACCCAAGTACTCGATGATCACTCCGCCGATTAAATCAGCATTAACCATCCAACTTAAAGAAAGCTCCTGCTTAATCTCGCTCTTTAATTGCTCAGCGATATTCTTCTTTTCATCGTCCGTGAGCACTCTTGCACTTTCAACTTTAACGTTTACTACCTTCAGATACTCCTTAACTAAAGCATCAAAAGAAAATACAATATCAGGTAATGAAGTGATTCTGTGATTAGTAAGAACGATCTGCATGAACTTAATTACCTTCTCTGAAGCTGAAAGCTCAGTTAGAACAGAAGTTATAACTTCTACTCTTTTTGAAGGATCGATGATCGGGTTATGAAGCAAAGATTGAAATTCAAAATTAGAATTGATTGCTTCGTTTAAGCCACTGATAATTTCATAAGCTTGAGTTAAGCTTAGCGCATCGGACTTTAAATCTCCTACAACAATCGCCTTTAGAAGAGCCCTGCCGTATCTTGAACCAATTTTTCTACTCTTTGCTGCCAATTCTAAAATGCCTTATTTTTAGGTTACTTCATTAACTATTTAAATGTAGAAGAAAGAAAAGATTTTATATAATTAGAATCTTCTTGTTCAGAAAAGTTACTCTTTAGCTTAGTAGAAACTTTATTAACTACTCTTTTCAAAAGCTCAGACTTTACATCTTGCTCTAAACGAACCTTCTCACTAGCGACTCTGTTCCCTGCTTCTAACTTAATTCTCTCAGCTTTTTTATTAGCTCCTGCAATAATTAAATCAGCCATTGCTCTAGCTTCAACTTCTAGCTCTGCTACTAATTTTGACTTTTCTTGATCGATACCAACAAGTTGTTCTTTTAGTTGATCAAGTTCCTTATTCAACATGTCATGTTCATTTTGAATTTTAACAACTTTTGTTTCCAGATCCGTCCTCTGATTTCTAAGAGCAGGTCTAGCAAACTTGCCATATAAAAAAGTCATTAGCGCAATGTATAGGATAAAATTCATAGTAGGCCAGAAAAGGCTTCCTATTTCTGGAGCGTGTCCCGCACCATGAGCCCCTGAACCACTAGCAAAAGCTGGTGCAGCATATGCCAAAATAGTTAGTACTAGAGCAGTCACTTGAGCAAAGCTTGAATGAAAAATTCTCATCTTATAATACTAATGAATTGTTCTTGAATTAAAATTAGAAAGCTTAGAAATAAACTCTTCTGCAAGCTTTTCAACTTCCGAATCTAGTGAGCCGTATATAGAAATCCTAAGCTCTGATAGCTTATCTGATTCTTTTGCAATTTGTGAATCACTATTATTTTTTTCTGCTAAAATCACTTCATCAGACATAGACTTAGCTTCTTTTACTCTAACATCTCTTCTAGCAAGCCCATCTACTCTTGCAGCTTTTATCTCTGCTGCTATCTGTTTTTTTAAAACTTCAATTTCTTTATTTAGTTTTAAATTCTCTTCCACAGTACCAGAAGTTTTTTCTTCTCTTTGGTAGTACGCAGCAAGAAAAGGATTTATTACATAAGTTCCTAAGAAGTACCAAACAACAAGAAACATCATACCCGAAGCTAGCATTTCAAACGCTCTCTGCTCGTTCAGAAGTCCTTTTAAGAATCCGTAACCATTCATTCCAGCAACTTTAACAGCCACTGTATAAAGTACGTAGAACACTACTGCCCCACCGACGATATCGGAGAGACCTAAAGGTTTATTATTATGATTTATATGACCCACAACCTACTTGTTTATTAGTTGTTTTACCTAGATTTTTTTGGGCTCTTCATGCCTTATGTTGGGGTCATTTTGCAAGTCGAACAGTTCTAATTCTTCATCAGGTATTTTATGAGCTGGCATTTCTGTCCTGCCATCGAAGATAACACCGTCTTGAATGAGCAGTCTTTTAGTCTTAATATTACCGCGAACCTTAGCTCCAGCGTGCAATTCAACTCTTTCGGAGCAAAAAAGATCCCCCACTACTTGACCAAAAACCTTTACAGATTGGGCCCTTACATTCGCTCTGACCATTCCGCTCTCAGAAATAGTCAACTCCCCATCCACAACAAGATCCCCCTCAACAAAGCCATCTAGCACCAAGTCTCCCTTCACCTCACATGCCCCACGCACAGTGCATCCCGTCATCAAAACTGACGACATTTTAGAATTCGATGGTCTACCTCTAGACTCAGTAGAATTTGAATCAGAAGAATTACCCCAAGAAAAATCTCTACCTGAGGGAAGTGTTTTTGCGGAAAGTATGCTCACAGGTCGTTAACCCCTTAATATTACTGCAATTTTTGAAATGCCGCTAATTAACTTAAGTCCAACTAGCTAGCCACTCTCTAAATCTATACTATTATATATAGCATTTCTAACTTAAGAAGCTAAATAACTCCATAGATAAATCAAGCTAAAAGTAATCGGAATATAAAAAGAAAGTTTGATTATCGCAATAAATAGTGAGTAATCTAATAGAGTGTATTTTTAAAGGCCGTGCAGTAAACCATAATTGAGATCAATATGAACGCAAATTATCCTGAAATTAAACTTAGCCACAAATTAGTCTCTACACTAACAAAACTAGAGCGCCTAAATGGAATGATCATAGGCAACAGAGGAAAGTCAGAAACACCAGATCCTGAACTAGAGCTAATTTCAAAAACACTTCAGTCAAACGCCCTAAGCACTATCTGCCTAGATAGCACATCACCTACTCAACTTACTCATCCTATTCTTAGTTACTTCTCAAAACAAGGTGAGCCAATATTCAGCGCTACAAATAGTAGTACTGCAAATAGCACAGCACCTATAAGTAAAGAAAACTTAGAAATCATTTCTCAAACTAAAAATGCCCTTACTTCAAACTTTGAACTTTCAGAAGCTGGCATATTAAACTTAGTCTCTAAACTAATATGTGAGCAAACAGAAAATAAAGAGGACTTACTTAGAAAATCTAGCGCAGTTTTTGTCGCTCATGATGGTAAAAGAGTTTTCACTACGGTCTCACCTTTTCTAGTACCTAGAAGATTCAAAGAACTAATAGACTGGGCCTCAGAAGAACTACTAAATGAAGAATCTGCAAAAGCTCTAATCATCGGCACCTTTCATCTTCTAATGCTACAACTTCATCCTTTTAAAACAGCTAACCACAGAGCTGTTTGCATAATAACTTATCACCTCTTAAAAGATGCAGGTTATACCTTCATTGAAAGAAGTCCTTTCTTTGAGAGATTCATTTTTAATTCTGAATCATATCAAAACTCCCTAAAATACGGCGAGCGCTCTAGCTTCTCAGACTGGTCAACTGCACCACTCTGGTTAGAATTCTTCCTAAAAACTCTTCTTGAATGCGGAGAAGAGGCAGCCAAAGGGGATAAGTTATTATTAGACCATGCGATTCTATCGAATACACAAAAACAAATTATAGAAACTATAAAAAAGCACGGAGCGCTTTCAAGAGAAAAAGTAGTTTTAGAAACTGGGATAAATATTAGTACGGTTAAATATAATTTATCTTTGCTTGCGGAGAGGGGGCACCTCAAAAGAGAGGGTGGAGGAAGATCTACTTTTTATAGGGCTAGTTGATTTATATTAATCATCTTGCCCAGCCCGGCAGAGGTGAGAGGTATTGGCTTTTCTTGTGCCGAACTGAAGCCACCGCTCGTTTCGGAACGGCCCTTGCAAAGCAACGGCATTTCCGAAATCAAGCCCGCCTAACAACCACCCCTCGTCATCTGCGAAAAGCCAATACCTCTCACCTCTGCGCCCCGCCATGTTGTTTTATTTAAATCGTTTGTTTGTTTATAAAAAGTAGAACTTTGAGGGAAATAGAAAACCGCCGCTTGTTTTTATCTGGTCAAAGTCATTATTTGCTCAGTAGTCATTTTCCTTCCGTTTATCTTAGAACTAGCGACTCCCCTTAAAGAGCGTAACTTAGATTGAATCTGATTAATGCCTTTAGCTTTTTCAATGATAACTTGTCCCTTTTGTGTAATTTTCATCAGATTCTTCTCAATTTTACTATGCTGCAATATCACCAGTAATTTTTATCCTCATCCCAAGGGAGTTTAAAAGCTGATTTAATGTTGAAAGTCTTGGATTCCCTTCTTCTGAAAGTAATTTATATAGACCTTGTCTGCTCATACCACATACATCAGCAAGTTTTGTAATATTTTCGCTTCTTGCATCAATAACATTTCTAAGAGCAATTAAAAAAGCCTCTTGTGATTCGTTTTCCAAAACTTCAGTCAAGTACTTAACAGCATATTCAGTATTTGATAATTTTTTTAAAAGATATGGCGCATATGGTTTACTTGGCATTTAAATACTCCTTCCAAAGTTTTTGCGCTTTGATAATGTCTCTTTTTTAAGAGCTCTTATCTCCACCACAAATTAACAACACTATATTAACTTCATCTAGTCCATAATAAATTCTTAATCCTGGACCTTTTGATATTCTTATTTCAAAAACTCTCTTACCTACTGACTTATGATCTCCAAAATTTCCATCTTGTATTCTAGTTAGACGTACGTCTACCGATCTTTCTAATGAAATATCCTTTAACGAATCTAACCATTCTAAAAATGGAATTTTACCCTCCTCGGTCTCAAGTAATAATATTTCTCGTGGATGAATCTTTATACTCATACCGTACACTATAGTTGACAAATATTCAAGTTTATTTTTGTCTGATAAAATTTCTATAGTTATCGCTGAATTATTAATTTATTTTCAGGATAATGAATAAATAGGGAAGATCTACTTTTTATAGAGCTAGTTGATTTTAATTTATTTTGTAGCCCCCGCCCGGCAGAGGTGAGAGATATTGGCTTTTCTTGTGCCGAACTGAAGCCACCGCTTGTTTCGGAACAGCCCTTGCATAGCAAGGTCGTTTCCGAAATCAAGCCCGCAACGCCTCCACCCCTCGTCATCTGCGAAAAGCCAATACCTCTCACCTCTGCGCCCCCACCACGTTGTTTAATTTAATTTATTTATTTAAATCGTTTGTTGGCTATAAAAAGTAGAACTTTTGGGGTAATACAAAACCGCCGTCGTGTTTTCTATTTTTAGTATGTCTAATATATACTTTTCTAAATAATAAAAGATTAACATTTTCATTCATGAACGATTCTTTTGCTAAAGAAGTAGACTTTTGGATAAAGGATAAACCTAAGGTTCTTGGCGATCTTTGCAATCGTCCGGCGGCGATTAACTTGCTTGGTGACATGTCTGGTAAAATAGTTGCGGATATTGGATGCGGTACTGGTTATATTTCTAGAATCTTAGCTTCTAAGAATGTCATTGTTTGGGGTAGTGATAACTCGATACCAATGCTTGAAGCTGCAAAAAAAGAAGAGCGAAAAAATAATCTTGGTATTATTTATGTTAAGGCCGACATTAATAATCTACCATACAAAAACGACTCTGTTGATGCCGCACTGCTTATTTCTGTATTAGTATACAACGAACCAGATTTAGTCAAAAAAGGACTACTAGAAGTATCTCGTATTATAAAAAAGGGAGGGTCCTTAATCCTTGCTCATCCTCATCCAAGCATCGCTAGCCAATCTAATCCTAAGATTAAGTGGCTTAAATATAAATCAGAAGGAGATATTACTGATGGCTCAGCTCTTAAACAGTGCTATATCGATAAAGATGGTATAGAATTTCATGCAAATGTCTGGCATTATTCAACAGAGTTTTATAAGTCAGAATTAGATAAATTAGGATTTGCTGATTTCATCATCAATGACTTAATAGTAACTAAAGATATGATTAACGCTAGTCCACATTGGGGTACGTCACACGGATACTTTGGTTTTCAAAATATTAAAGCGACAAAGCAATAAACATTAATTAATTAAAACATGAAAAAACTACTACTAACTTTTCTAATAATATTCACTCCAACAATTATACTAGCTGAAACAAAAATAGGAATAGGCTTCCCTCTCTCTGGCGATGCTGCATGGTTAGGAAAAAATGGACTAGAGGGAATAAAACTATATCTAAAACAAAATAATATTTCACAGGATATATTAATTACAGAAGACATTTCGTTTGCTCAGAATCAGAATACAGCAGGGATAACAGCAATAAAGAAAATGATAGAATTCGATAAAGTATCTGCGATGATACTAGCGAACTCTGCCGTAGTTAACGCATCGGCACCATTCATTGATGAAAAAAAGATACCAAGCGTTGCAATCACAGGTGCGGAAACTGCTAAAGACAGAAACTATCAAGTTCGTCTTTGGCCAAAGCCAGATGACGAATCTATAGCTTTAGTTGAACTATTAAAAAGTAAACGAGTTGCTATTTTATATAGCGAACAAGATTCACAGATCACTAGAAAAACTTCTATAGAAAAAACTTTAGGCGCAGAATGTACAATAGTTTACTCCTCAGCAGTCGAGATAGACTCAGTTAACACAATCGCACTCAAGGTAATTCAATCTAAACCAGAAGTAGTAGTTCTTCTTTTAATGCCAGGAAAAAATGGACTTGTTGCAAAAAAATTAAGAGAAATGAAGTACGAAGGTGCATTTGTTGGGTCAGTAGCAATTAACTCAAAAGAAGAAATTAAATTATCCAACGGAGCTCTTATTGGAGCAAAATACCCCGATTCTAATATGACTAATGATTTTATAACAGCCTTTAAAGCAGAATATGGACATGCTCCAGATGTTGGAGCTGCCCCAGCTTATGACGCTGCTAAGTTAATATTCGAAGGACTAAAAGAATCAGGTACCGACACGGAAAAATTAAATAAATTTATTCATGCTGAAAATTTCAACGGAGCAATGGGAAGTTTTGGAATTTTAAAGGATGGGACTAATAGTTTCAAAGTGCCGGTTGCGATGCGAAGTGTTGGCCAATAAAAATTCATAGTGAAAAACTAGACCCACTCAGAACAAGTAATCTTTATATCTAAAAAGTAATATTCAATACTTATAAGTATTTATCATTTCTGCATTGACAGTGGTTAAAAAAGAGGCTAAATTCACCACTATGTATGCAAGATTCCTAAAGCCTCCTAATTATTCATTTTTTCTTTTCGGCTCTAGAGCGACGGGTAAGACTACTTGGTTAAAAAATAACTTCTCTAATGATAATGCCCTGTTTTTTGATTTATTAAATAACAAAACTTTCCTAGAGCTCTCTGCTGATCCAGATTTACTAATTAAGAAAATTTTAGCTTCAAATGATAAGCCTTGGGTTATCATTGATGAAATACAGAGAGTTCCTAACTTACTGAACACAATTCATCGAGTATTTAATGAATACAATAATAAGTTTAAGTTTGTTCTCAGTGGATCTAGTGCTAGGAAAATAAGACAACAAAATTCTAATCTCTTAGCAGGACGTGCGATTTCTCGTGAATTCTATCCGCTAGTTGGTCACGAAATGGAATATGAATTTGATGTCGAGAAATTACTAAGATACGGATGCTTACCACAGGTAGTTTCGTTTCCTGATAATTCGATAGATATACTTGAAGCATACGTAGTAAACTATTTGCAACAAGAAATTCAACAAGAGGCACTAACTAGAAACCTAGATGCATTCAATCGCTTTCTAAAAGTTGCAGGAATTATGAATGGGCGCGTAATAAATATTTCCAACATAGCTCGTGATTCAGGCGTATCCAGAACTACCGTAGAGCGCTATTTTTCAATACTTATTGATACACTAATAGCTAGCTGGGTGCCCGCGTGGAATCCTAGATTAAAAGTCAAAGAAATCAAATCCCCAAAGTTTTATTTCTTCGATTCGGGACTAGTACGCGCATTAACTGGACAACTAAGAGAACCTTTAGATAGTTTTGAAAAAGGATACTACCTTGAAACCTTAGTACTAAACGAACTTAGAGCATGGATATCTTATGCAAATATAGGAGGAGAGATTTCCTATTGGTCCTCAGATGGACGAGGAACAGATAAGGAAATTGATTTTATCTGGTCTAGAGGAAAAACTCATATTGGATTTGAAATTAAATCTAGCAAAACTTGGAGAAGAGAATACGGAAAATATCTAAGAGAATTTAAAGATAATAAAAAACTACATAAAGCTTATGGCATTTATCTTGGAGAAGAAAACTTAGTTGATGATGGTATTGAAGTATTAAATATTAAAACTTTCATGCAAAAACTTTTCTCAGATCAATTACTTAAATAATAAAAAGAACGCGCTGCTAACCTTACTCTAGAAGTCTCAATTCAGACTCTAGAGTGAATTTACTTTAAGTCACTGGAATAAAAAAACTATGACCGTAAAGTTACTACATTCCTGTTTTCATCTTGAGAAGCTAAACCCTTCCCCTCGACTATGCACGGGAGATACGACAGGCTCTACTGGTCCAGCTTGCCACGAGCTCATGTCGAGTGGAACTCATAGCGAACAGCACTGACAGATTGAATTAAAAAAATAGGAGGGGTAGGAGGATAGGAGGGGTTTAATAATTTAAATCGTGATCGAGAAAAAAGAGAGTTACAGTAGCTGAGAAAACTATGGGCCCTTACAAAAAGTTTGCGTGACAAAAACCCAAAACTCCCCCTTCTATCCTCCTATCCTCCTATCCTTCCTGTTTTTTCTTAAAACCATCATCATAAATCCCTCAACAATGAGAGGACCAACCTAGGCTGCTGGCCTCCTAGCCCGCAACTACGCAGCACCCACTCACTGCTAGGCGAGTCTAAAGGTCTCGAAGTAAGTTCAAAACTAGTTGCGGCTGCTGGTTAGCTTGCGCTAAAATACTTGCGGCAGATTGTTGAAGTATCTGCGTCGCTGCAAGTCTTGAAGATTCTTCAGCTACATCGATATCTGTTATTCTACTATTAGCCGAAGTAAAATTTTCACTGTTTACACTTAGTAGATTTTGAGAAAAATTCAATCTAGATTCTAAAGCACCATACTGACCTTGAGTAGATGATATTTCATTAATTTTGTTTTCCAATACGACGGTTGCTCTCCTAGCAGAGTACTGATTCAATACATTCGTGAACCCAATAGCAGAAGGAGTATAGGAGGAACTTGGTCTGTCATAACTTTCGAATGTGATAGATGAAAAGTCAAAATTAAATGTAGCCGACGTACCAGAGGTCGCAAAATTTAATGCAAGATTATTAGGCTGAGGTGTTGTAACTAAATCTTGAAAACCAATTATTGTTTCTCCATTATCAAGTACCGCTCTGTACTGTACTCTCTGTGAAGTAGCTACGTTTGGCAAACTGGCACTGCCATTATTATACTTTGAGGTAGTAGCAATATCTCCACTAATTCTCGAAATAGCAAAAGTTAAATTTCCTAAGTTACCGTTTGAATCTGTAAATCTTATAGATGCAGAATCCTGTAGTTCGGCAGTTGTTACATAATTTAGTGTAGAGCTCTGATTATTTCGAGGATCTAAAACTATATTTCTAAAAAATGTTAGATCGCTATTTTGAATCAAACCACTTTCATTGATATCTGATTTTTGTGTAACCATTCCAGAATATATATGGCTATTTGCTGCTGTTACTTCTAGCAGTGATTCCGATGATCCAGTTATTCCTGCCATAATATTTAGCGTCTGTGAAGTCTGGTTTCTTAGTAAAGAAATTCCATTAAATTTAGCAGTACTCGCAATTCTATCAAACTCCTTTAGCAAGGTTTCATATTCTTTTTGTAAAGCTTCTCTCTGATTTAAAGAATACACACCGTTAGCACTTTGCTGAGAGATCTCTGCCATTCTCATTACTATATTCTTTTGAGAATCCAAAGTATCGCTTATTATTGAAATAACAGAGATGCCATCATTTACATTTCTTATTGCCTGATTTGATAATCTACTATCGGTTTTTAGAGATTCGGAGATAGATAAACCTGCGGCATCGTCAGATGCTTTGTTAATGCGCAGGCCAGAAGATAGACGTGTGTAACTATCACCGAGTTGTTTCGTGGCGTTTGATAAACTACGCTGGGCGTTTAGGGATGGTATGTTGGAATTGATGGTGAGCCTGCTCATACCACACCTCCATGACTAGACAACACTCTAGCTTCAACAACAAAATAAGCTTTATCCACACTCGTTCTTCGAAGCAGGGTGAGGAGTGGCGGATGATGGGGCGTAGGAGAAAGACGGGACATTATTTTTTACCTCCACGCCAGAGGTATTGAATCCTATCTCTTCTTGTGCCGAACTGAAGCCACCACTTGTTTCGGAACTGCCCCTGCATTGCAACGGCATTTCCGAAATCAAGTCCACGCAACAAGCCCCCCTCGTCATCTGCGAATAGACAGGATCCAATACCTCTCGCCCATCCCCAGATTCTATTTTCTATAATTATTATTAGAAATTTATTTATAAAAAATAATAGTGAGAAGAAGAAATAAAAGAAGAAGTGGCAGCAGTGCTTAAAGCGAGGCCGAGAGGGGTTGTGGTTGTGTGGGCGAGACTTTGGAAACGACCTTGCCACTGCAAGGGCTGTTCCGAAGCGAGCGGCAGGCCATGTTTGCGTCTCGGATCGCTTTAAGCACTGCTGCCACTTCTCCCCCAGACAACACCTAACCAACTGACAAAAAATTTGCCAAAGAAAAAAACCTAAGATGAATTTACTAACAACTAGCAATTCAAACTACAAACTAACTTGGGCTGTAACATCCTCCCACAACTTGTATTTCTACAACAACCACCACAACAAAACTACCTAAGCCAATTTCCTTGTATAAAACAACATCCATATTGCAAAGATTTCGATACTCCTTGAAATCTTCTAGAAACTTCCTGTATAGACAACCTATATACACACTAGCTTTTTAAGGCCTCGAATATAGAGCTCTCCATACTCTATGGATCGGGACTTACAGGAGATAGCTTTAGGGCCTATTCCAGAACAAATTCTAAGGTCTAAGTCTCTTAAATAACTAACTTTTATTTACCAAAAACTCGTCTTCTTTCTGACTTTCGCAGCGTCCTAAGCAATACACCAAGCCCAAACAGAGGAATGAAACCACTGCTTGAAATATAAAATACGCCACAGTTCCGTGTAATACTGGTCTTATTAATGAGTGATAATGAATATACAAAACAGAAGTAAAAATATTTAGCGCTACAGAAAAAGACAATAAAAATTTAACGAATATTGAATTAAATTTATTCTCTATAGAAAAAAGTGAGCCAACCGCAAAGGCGGCAGCCAAGAATATTGGATAAGCCCAGTGATGATTCGTTGTATTCCCACTACATCCAGATATGAATGATGCAAATATTAAAGCAGAAAAAATTGTAAAAAATAAAGTTAATAAAATAGTTTTTTTTGATTGTTCTAATTTACGAGACTTTATTAAAGAATAAATAATAAGTAAAAAAGGTATAAATCCAAAGCCCCAAATAAAACGATGAAATGATTCTCCGGGAAGATTGTTTAGTATAGTAACAATATACTCGCTAACAGTTAAATTAATTTCAGTAATATAAAAGGCACTACTCATATCAAAAGGATAATATAAATTACCTAATCTAGTAGAAAGAATTTCCATTAAAGTATTGTTAGCTAAATAATACTTTAGCTCTTCAAGTAGTGGCACATTTGAGGATTCAACTCGCGTATCACAAAATAGATGCAGATATAAAAGTCTTGGACTTGGTGCCGAGTAATATTTCTTGAATACCGACCAAGGAATATTTATTAATACATAGCCTAGAACATATAAAAAAAGCGGTTTTAGGCTAACTATCTTTAGTTTATTTTTCAAAACATTTTTTATTGCTTCTACACAAAACAACAACCCAAGCCCCGCTACATAAAAAATCCCAGCATCATGACTTAATACAGCAGCACCCATCATAACCCCAATTACAAATGGATTAATTTTTACTAAGTGCATGAAGACAGAAACAAAAACAAAATAA
Organism: Pseudomonadota bacterium; assembly: GCA_027487795.1. Lineage (GTDB taxonomy): Bacteria > Bdellovibrionota_C > UBA2361 > SZUA-149 > DAOLCO01 > JAIYCX01. Next base: position 15,469 of record JAIYCX010000048.1, read on the forward strand.
GCCATCAAAAACTTAGGCCAAGAAAAAATTATATTAACGAAATAAAAACATCCCGTAATTAAGATTAATAGCGATATTGACGCAGCTTTTCGCCCAAAAACATGCGCAGTTACAAACCAAACTGCAAGAAAAGAAAACAAATTCAAATAACTTAATAAAGCTTGATAAATAAAATATAAGCCTGGAGAAACCTCTGACCAGTTTTGATTTTCTTGAATACCTAAAATTAAAAAAGATGCTGCGTTCATCAGTCCACCAATCGGCCCACGATCACTGGCTTTCCAAAGATGAACAATATCTATTCTTGAAGGGCTTATGCTTTCAAGTATGTATCTTGAAAAATTATACGGTATTATATTATCTACAGGTAATGATAACAACCTCTGCGTGAGGTCTGCTGAAACATTTCTGTAATTTAAATCAGGGAAGCTAGATACAGAAAGAGTTAGTAAAAAGTAGAAAAAGAACAACGAAAATAAAGCTACATTCTCTCTATTAAAAAACCTAAAAAACCCTCCCCTAAGTATCCAATATAAAAGAGAAATTAAAGTAACTCCTCGCAACACCCAAGCCATCACAGAAGGTGAAAATGACAAAGCTAACAACAAAGTCAGCAATAGAGAATAAAAGATAAGTGAATAACCAAGACCTACTACTATTTGAATTCTACTATCTCTACTTCTTAAAAAATATTCACATACTATTTGACCAACAGGAAGAATGAACAAAGAAAAATAAACAAATGGAAATAAACTTAGTAGAGTTATTTCAAAGATATTAGATAAGCTTGAATTTAACATAATATTTTTATAGGTCTCTTATTCCACCCCTTAGAGTTTGAAAATCTTAGGTCTCCCTGTGCTCATTCTCGCACGTTCCACCTGGAACGTAGCTCCGAGGTGCCACAAATTTTTTCCAGCTAAATATAGCTATGGAAAAAAATTTGCTCGAAGTCCGCACATGAAGACCTAAGATTTCCAAACTCGGTTACCCCACCTTATTAATTTTCATTACTAAAGCTAGTATTAACTAGATTAGAAACTTAAATATTTCGCAATAGAAAACAAGTTTTTTATTAAAAACCTTATCTCAAAATAATACTACTCGATTCTTATAACGAACTAGCGATAAAAATATCTAATAACGAAAAAAAAGTTCTGAGTCCTTAAGTCTTAATAAGCGGACTTCGAGTAAATTTTTTTCCTCAGCTAAGTTTAGCTGAAAAAATTTAGGGCACCTCGGAGCTACGTTCCAGGTGGAACGTGCGAGAATGAGCTTATTAAGACTTAAGGACTCAGAACTAAACAATTACTATCTTCTAACAGGTCTTTTGATAGGCTTTTTTGTTGGCTTTGGAGTTGGTTTTACAACAGGAGCAACATACTTTGGCTGAGTGAGATAATTCTTATAAAGTGCGGCACAGATAGGTCTATCATTTGGTAATCCAAACTGCTTTGTTATTACTTTACCATCTTCTAAGACATACCAATAACCAGTACTTTGTCTAAATACTGCTGGATCTCTTTTTCCATCACCATTAAAATCTCCTTCGATCGGAAAATCATTTGGTAAACCAAACTGTACTTTATAATTATCTCTTCCCCAACATTCAAAACCATTCTTTGCATAACAAACATACCAAACCGCATCACTCGGTCTCCATACTGCTATATCTTCTTTCCCATCAGCATCATAATCACCTGCGACTGGTATATCTCCAAATGCTCCCCAAAATCTTTGAATTACTGCTCCAGTGTTAGTAATAATATACCAATTACCATCGCTAGGTCTAAACACCGCTATATTATCTATACCGTCTCCGTCATAATCTGCCGGTACCGGAATATCTCCAGCTCTACCCCAGTTTGCAGTATAGGGAACATTATTTAAATCTGCGTATGACCATACTCCATTTAGGAAACTTCCAGATTTAGTCCCGCCTGGTCCAGAAAATCTAGCCGCGATAGGAATAGAACCATATGCTCCGCGCTGCACTGCTGTTGTTATCCAAGGAGCACTAGAGTGAGTTGTGAACCATCGATAACCCACACTTGGTTCATTCACTCTTACAAACTGAATATCAGAAATTAAATCTCCATCAATATCTTGATCGATAAAAGTATCTTTTTGAACATTACCTGTTTGAACACTTACAGTACTTCCGACAGCGGATTTCGCAGTATAAATCGTTGCATCTCCTGCATTACTACCCCCAGCACTACTACCTCTAGCTACTGCATAATCACTTTTTCCATCCCCATCAAAATCACAAGGAGTATGCACTGGTGAAAAAGTTGACAAAGGTGAATTAACTCGTACAGGTTCACTGCTATAATATTTAGCTAGATTACCTTCTGCATCACGGATCTCGGCGTATATATAATATGTCCCAGATGCTAGTCCCGTAGTATTCCAACTATAAGACCCACTTCCAGTGCTTTGATTATTTAAAGTTGCTATCTCGCTACCATTAAAACCTTCAGCATCATTATCTGTAAATAGTTTTACTTGCATATTTGAGCTATCGGAATCTGTCAGATTCCAACTGATATTAAAAATACCATTTGCAGACTCTCTATTCTCTGCATAAAGTCCAGCCCAGTCAATAGCAAACTTGGTATCATAAACAGCTTCTAGAGGATCAAGTCCAATAATATCTACAAATCTTGCATTCTTCCAACTTGTCCCCTCTTCCTGTCCTCGCGAATCCCAAAGATCAAAACAATAAGTAACAAATCCATTTGCTAAATCAGGAAAAGTCGTAGAAGCCTCAACTATTTCATGCGCTGCTGTTGTCCCAAAGGTACTAGTGGCAAGTGCTTTTCTCATCCAACGTAATCTTGAGACCCAGCCATCTCTACTTTGATTAGCTAAATTTCCATCTCTTGAAAGTTTAACTGAGTCAACTTGCATTCTATAGCAGAAGAATCTGTATTTATTAGTATCAACTGGTTTCTCAACTTTTGCACTTAAATACACCTGAGTATCAATAGTAGTAAATTCATTATTTTGATTTGGATCAGGTGTTACATTTGCGAAGAATATTCCATTTTCAATTCGACCATTATCATATCCCCGTTCTGCTACTGGAGCATTCATGTTTGTCACATCTGCATTGTCGCTCATGTCTGCTGCGTTTCCAACTTCATCCCTGAAGTACTCAGCACCACTCATACGACTAGGTGAGGTAAATTTTAATAATGGCTTTGCATTAATAGTAATTATACTTGAATAAGAACTTCTAGCTAAAATACTAAAACCGCTACCAATATCTCTTTCTACTTGAGCATATAAATAATACTGCCCCGGCGCTAATATTCCAGATAATAAATTCGTACTTCCATTTAAAGGCAAGTCTCGTACTATAAACTGTCCATCATAACCTACAGCATCAGTATCAGCATAAATTGCAACACGATCTCCATCAGCAGCCGAATAATTACTTGTATTCCAACTTAATGGAATTTGTGGAGAGTTATTTGGATCAAATATTCTTAACCAATCTAGGCTAGTTGTTCCACCTGGTGCTTGATAAAAAGATGGCCACAAAGAAAGACCCTTAACATATCCAGTCCAAGGATTAGAACTTGGAGCACGTTGCTTTATATCGAAAGATTTAATTACCCACTGATTCGCCAGAGTTGGAACTCCTCCGATAGAAGTAAACAAACCATCATAATCTGAAAAACCATCGATTGCATAATTATTCTCTTTAGACCAAAGAAAAGAACTGCTACTTGGTCCGCTATTTTTTATTCTGTAAGCAAGTCTTGAGTATTTACTAGTATCTAATCGCTTATTACCGTCAAGACCAAGCTCATTACAATCTTCGCGACTAGCAACAATATTTGTTCCAAGTGCTGGAATTGGAAGTACTTGAAATAATGGCCCCTTCACTAACCTGTGAGTTGCCGTAACGACCCCACCACTTGAAAACTTAGGCGAATACTTAAAACTATCTCTTCCTAAATCACAAACTGAATTAAAATTTTTAGGCTTGGCAAAAACGTCTGTAAAATATTCATCACTATCAGTAAAATTAGTTAGTGTTGTGTTGAGAGTTATAGTTTGGGCTTCTGTTAGATTAGAAAATGTACAATTAATATTGAAAATAACCAAATTAAGCACAAAAACAATATTCAATCTAATTTTAGGGTGCTTATTTATCATTAGATTTTATTATCGATTTAACAAGCTGAAGGATAGGCTATTCTCAGACAGACGGAAAGTGAACTTTAAGGTTTAATGCAAATAAGCATTTACTTGAAGGGATAAGAGAGAAGATAATTTCTTCTCTCTCAATAAACAAACTAGAATCTTAAAATAGCATCAAAAGTCCATCTATTATTAATAATCCTAGAGCCCGAACTACGGTCAAATGGAAACTGGAAGCTTCCACCGATATCAAAATTTGAAGCTAATCTTGCTCTTAATCCTCCAACACCGGTTACTATATTTTCTCCTGCGGATTCAGTTGCACCAAAGTTAAAAAAGTCTTGGCCTTCATCTGCTATACCAAGTCTTTTACCAGAATCTATTACCTTAACTAAACTCGCTCCTACTAATGGATATATTGAAATATCACCACTAACCGGAATACGATAATCTAATTGAGCATCTACATCCCAAAATGAACTATCATTACCATTAACTGGAATTCTTAAGCCTGAACCAGCAGTTAAAGTAGTATTATCACATAATGCTATCGCACCACTAAACGAGGGATGAACAACACCATCTCCCTGTCCCTGAAATACTTCTTTTTCTCCAGTAGGTATAAGATATCTGAGTTGAGCAGATGCAATGTATCCCTTCTCTTTATCTTCTAGAACAGTATATTTTAATCCTGCTTCAATATCTGCAAATCCCGAATCCTTAGGAACATTAGCTTTTGGGTTAAAATCAACATAACCATCTTTTGTTGCTATAATAGAAAGCTTATCAGTAAGTGCATATCTCAATTGTAAAGCATACACCTGAACGTCTCCACCATTAGTAACAAAATTATCGTCGATACTATGATTTACAAATAATAATCTAGCTTCCGATAGCGCTCTTGGATCTTCAAAAGTTACTGGACTAAAGGCGGGGCTAATCATTTGACTTAATCGATCAGAGTCCGCTTTAACTATATTAGCTTGTCCTGCCAACAATAAAGACAAAGCTAAGTAAGCATATTTTACTTTCATATCATTCTCCGTGTTAAATTTCTAAGTACAAATCAAAAAAGATTTATTCATACACTAATTTTTTAATAATAAATATTAGAACTTTACAACTGTCAAACAAAAACTAGCTTAAAGAGAAAAGAAATGTATATAATAAAACAGGAAACTTAGAGCTTAGGTTTTTATCACGCAGCACGCACACGGCCTTATACTTTTTTCTTATCTCTTGGAGGCTAAGTGATGTGGACCTGGCGTTGTTTCTGTGTGTGTTTTGTTTTCTTTGTTCTTTTATTTTTTTTCAGAGAGGAGGTTTTTAGTGAGGAGTTAAAAGCATTTGAAGTGCAGCATCGTGAAGGTGCTGTTAATGCGAGTAGTTTTTTGTGGTATCTTGTTTGTGTCATTGTTGTTGTTTTTGGGATTGGCTTGTTATTGTATTTTATTTTTTACGAACCGCCATTTCATTCAACACCGACATTGAGCACTAAACCACTGGAACATGGAGAAAATTTCAGTCGTTATCAGAACTCTAGTAGATCAGATAAGAGTAACTCAGATAGTGATTGGTAATTGAAAAATGTTTTTTTGCTTTTGACTTTTATGCTCATCACGCTGAAGCCAAAAGCATTTTTTACTCTAAGTTTTCCTTTCCAAGTTTACAAATTTCTTTATATTTGTTATCAATCTCTAGCGTTAAGGGTAGAGAACAATGGTTTTTTTCACTGGCTTTTTGGAAGGTTAAATAATGACTTCAATAAATTTTGCTCGTCAGTTAGTAGATTGCGGTCTTGCTGATCAAAACTCTTTTTTTTCAGTTGTAACAAAAAGTATTTTAAACATTGACAAGCTGCTCGGCAGATACATTTGTGATTTATCTAGAGATCTAGGCAAAAAAAGAGAAATTTTGTTTATTGTAAAAACTAGCGTGGTAACAAATAGCAATAACGTAAAAGATCAGGCCTTAGAAATAGCCCAAGCTTGTTTGCCTGAGGAATTATGTAATTGTTTCTTGTATCCTCAAAATCTACAAGATAAGGCCTATTTACTAATTGGGAATACTACGGGAGCAATAAGAACAGAAATTGATAACAAGTTCTGTCTTTCAATTTTGTTTTGTCCTAGCAGTGTAGATTTAACGGAATTGATTTTTTATCAGAAAGTTATTCCGTTTCTGAAATCACAGGTGAGCGTAAGACTTCCTTCGATGGCTTTGATTGAATGATCTTTGATTTGTTTTTTCTAGGGCTACAATATTTGTGGCCTTTTTGTTTTCTACTCTTTCTGCTTTTAAATTTAAGCCATAACCTCCTATCCTCCTGCGCTTCCTGTTTTTTTTGTTATTATTTAGAAATTTGACAGTAAGGATAAGAGGATGGAAGGATAAAAATAAAAAGAGGGAAAGAACCGTAGTTCTCTCCCTTAATAAAAACCTGTTAGAGTTTTCTGTCCCGAGGAAAGCGAAAGCTAGGAAGGGAGTACTAAATTTCTTGTAGCATTTACAATTTCAGCCATCCGCTTCCAACTATCATCACTCCTACCAACTTCTTCTTCTTGTAAAGCTTTTAGTTCAGCAAGAGCTGCTTGATGACGCTCGTTTTCCGACTGGATCGCCAAATCATGTCTCGAATTTTCAGCCTCGATCTTACCCTCTAGCTCCAGAATCCTTGCTTTTGAAGTTTCGTGGATAACCTTAAGTTGACGTTGCTCATCACCAAGTTGATCTAGCATTATCTGAACAGCAGACAATTTTTCGCTCAGAGAAAGCACCCTAGTAGCATTAGCCAATGCCTCCGTAGCAGCTGGTGCTGCTGCCGGTCCGAGGTTACTTTCCTCTTCAAGATCAGCATCTTGCCCCATCAGCTCTCGATAGCGCTTCAAAAAGTCTTGACACGCTGCCGCTTTCAGCATCTCCTGAGTTGGAGACTCTGAAACAATAGCTACGAAATCGTTGTCACCGACCAAGAGAAGTGTTTTGCCTTCACCAGGATTGCAAACTAAATTGCTGGCGAACTCAATGGGAAGACCAATCTTGCCATTACTAACAAGACCATGAAACTTACCCTTATGAGAAAGAACAAACTTTCCATTCTCACCACTGTAAGCAGCAAGCAAAACAGGTAGCATCAACGAAATGTGCTGTTGCGGATCTACTTCGTCTCCTTCGATAGAGCTCGGTAGAGAATCTTGATGATCACGTAGAAACACCAAGATAGAAATACCTGCGTTATCCACAAATCCTGTTTTTAGTAGATGAGCAAAGACTTCCGACTTTGCTCTCCTTTCTCCTTCAAAAAGATCAGATAGCGAACTCAGAGACTCCGAAAAAGGCTGGATCAAATGATCCATCATACCTACATACGAAAGCATCAAGTCGTCAAAACTCTCCTCTCTCAATTTACGAAGTACTTTCCTTGGACCAACATTCCCACTGTGAACGAAGTTTCCAAACCTCATTCTTAAGAGAGTGCACAAGACGGCCCAGAACATCAGATTTCCCTGGTCGGCTGCTTTTGAAAGCAGCTTTTCCAAACTGGCGCTAGACACCCTCGTCAGAGGATGATCTCCTCTATTAGCTTCCCTGTAGTCACCCATGACCACCAAAGAAGCAGCAATCTTGAAAAAACTAACGCCAGCAGCAGTTACTGTACTCATGACACACTCTTTCTCGGGACTTATACCCAAAAAACGATATGAAAGAACCAACGGCCGTCTCCTTAAATGAAGACTATAAGCCACGTTTAGTTATGCAACTAAGTTTAAACTAGTGATATTTATAGTATTAGTGAAAAACGCAAAGCTAACTAAACACTTTACTAACAAATAAAATCTACTAATTTTAGACCCTTAGATTACATAGACTTAGCCGATGGCATCCTACCAGAAACCCCACCCCGTTTGACGCACATACCATATTTCGCTACTCTTATTTACATAAGGGTTTTCTTTTTGTTTTCTTTGCGAGGGTAGAATGATGGTTGATGGATCGAGTGATGGATCGAGAAATGAGAACGGAGTAAAATCTGATAGCTTACTAGATTCAACACGGCAAGTAAGAGAAGGAATTGAAAAATTTTGTACTAACGAAACTGATCGTAAGCACTTACTTTCCCTACTTAATAATGTAGACGAAAGTCATATTAGAAGAACAAAGATTATTCAATTAGTAAAAGAATCAATAGGGCAATTAAGTCTGGACATGAAGTACCTTGTCTTCGATCTTGAAGCGACAAGACGTGAAAGAGATCGGAACAAAGACATAGCCGATCGGAATAAAGATATAGCCGATATGTACTTAGGCTTTCTAAACGATTTAGACGACAAAACAAATTGGGAAGAGAAAAAAGGTCCAGACAAAAATGATTCTAACGAACCGCCAGAACCAGGAAACGGATCATAACACTCATGCAGCTAGGTTTTTTGCTTGGTTACTTTAAAGGGTACAGATTACCTGCGCCCTTTAAATTTCAATAATTACTATTTTATCTTAGCAATTCTTGTCTTACTTCCCGATTCAGTAGTTACAAAAATAATCATTTCATTTTTATTATTTACCTTAGAATCATACCATTCAACAGTTTCACCCTCTTTTAAATCTATCGCATCTTTAAGCTGAATCACACCCTTATCTTTTTGATACACCAAAAAATTAGTTGTAGTAAAATCAAACAATGACCTTTGATCAAAAACTACTGTTGAATTATCATTTATTGAAAAAGAAGTATTTGAATAACCTTCCTGTGGTGTAAATATCTCCTCAAATGAATCATCTGCTTTAACAATATACAATCTAGAACGAAGGTTTTGAAAAGCATTTAAACTATCCTTTATTGGCTTATCCAAAATCTCATAAACCAACATTAATATATCACCGTTTGAATTTATAGCTTGAGCTTGATTAATATTGATATCAGGACGCACAGGGGGAGGTAATAATCTTCCACCATCCTTCGAAAAAGTTACTGCATAGTTACTAGCATATGAACGTTCTAACTCAGAATAATACGTTGATCCAACAGCAACACCATCATTATTTATTCCACTTACTTGTATAATTTCACCTAAGGCACTCAAGTCTGGTAACTCTATCTTTTCGAAGTCTTTATAAATATTATATTTTGTTTCTGAGTAAGAAACTATATACTCACCATTCGGACTCATCGCATTAAAGTAGCCTGGTATAACAACATATTTCTCTCCATCATGTATGTATGAAATCGGATTTATAGTATATTCACTCACAAAAGGATCTGAAGCCTGAACTAAATTAAAAGCTACTTTTCCATCATCACTTAAATCTACTGGATATAAAGTCAGCTTAAGATTACTAGGCTCTAGAGCAAATACTTGAGGCACTTCCCCAGGTAGAAACTTAAGCCCATCTTCTTCTGACCAGATTGCAGTAATAACTTCAGAATTTATTTTAGAACACGATAACAACACTTTTGACTTATTATTAACTTTTAAAGGATAACAAGTTTCTCCAGTATCAAGTCTATCTGGAATATAAGAATAATTCTTCGATTCCTTTCCATTGTCCTTACTAGTATCTTGACCTGAGTCCTGACCATCACCCCCGCCGCCACAACTACTCAAAGCTATAACAACTAATGCTAGCATTATTTTTTTTATCATATTAATTTTCATAGTTCTTCTCTTATCTAATTTATAAAAACGGATTAATAACTACTGCTACTCTGTTGCTTGACGACACATCACTCGGAGTCTCAATTACAAAATACCCAGACCCTCGTTTTTTATCACTTGGCTTAAATTCAAAAATAATTCTACCCTCATTATTAGTATCTTGTTTTGAAATAAGTTTTGTTGTGTCGACGCTAGTATCAGGATTAAACTCAGTTGATTTAAAATACATCTCAGCGCCGATTCCAGAACTTACTTCACCGTTTACTTTTATTAAAACACTAGCAAAACAACTTACTTTATCTTCGGTTCTAACCAACTGATCTGTTATTAAAAGCGGTACCGCATCCCTAGCTAAACTAGTTACTTCAACTGGACCAAACTTAGCTTCACAAGCAGGACCACCTATAGATTCTAGTGATAATTCAAGATTATTTATCACGAACATCTGACTAGATTCTCTAATATCAAGATTAACTATCGATGCCTGATCGGAAAGTTTAGGTAACTTTACAGTACTTGAAATATTATCTTTTTTTACTCTCAAGTTACTTTCTTCATCTGCACTACTAGCAAAAGCAAAACGCCCGCTGTTATCACTAGTAGCAGATGCATTACCGTTATCTATCTCAACAAGAGCATCTGATAGTGCTTGTCCACTTTCTGATACTATTCGCCCTAAAAACACTCTCTGTATTCCAACACCTGAGCCACCTCCAGTAGCTGAAGTACCAGAAGTACCTCCTCCACACGAAGTTAAGATAAGCGCTATTAACAAAATATATTTCATTTTTTCAGTTCCTTATTACTGATTTCTGTATGCCCAAACGTACCTAGAACGATTTTACAGCCTGCTTTTTTATTTACTAATTTAGGATTTAAGTCCTTATCGTATTTAGATAAAAAGTTTCTAGCTCTCTCATGTATTGCTGCTCCTTCCTTCATCATCCATTCTCTAATCTCTGGAATAAACTCCTCACAAACATTGTCATAACGAGTGCTAAGATGAAGACTAGGAATATCTACTTCTTCAAAAGTATTAGTTTCAACTGCCGCAACTAAATCAGAGATATCCTCGCCGACTAGACCTAAACTTAATTCTAAGTCTTTTTTAGGCGTGAACTCTTGTACTTTTAATACTAGTTTTTCCTCAACATGCTGCACATACTGCAATCTTTCAAGCTCTGCTAAAACAGTATAAGGACTAAGTTCTTTTGATACAGAATAAACTAACTCAGCAAACTCGCCTTCTTTACCAGAAAATACTAAGTCTTTTGCTACCCCCGCCTTAAGACAAAATCTTTTATCATTCTTCCACTGCCCTAAAATTCTAGTTAAAACATCAGCGGTAGTTTTCTTTTTAGGATCTCCGCTCTTAAAACGCTCAACATCTCTTCTATGAACTCCAGTAAACATAGAAATCCTATTAGTACTTAGCTCAACCTCAGCATTACTCAGTTCTTCCTTACCAGCTTCAATAAACAGCTCTTTTGATATCTCTAAAAATTCTTGAAGCTTCACGCCGCGTCTTAAACAAAAACGAATTAGCGGAAACAACATTGGCTTAATGTATCCAATGATTGACTTACTATTTTTATCTTCCTGCTTGGTCATAATGCGACAACGTTAAGTTACCTAATGTTTATAACTTAGTTGTGAAAAAAACACAACTAATAAAAACACCTTTAAAATAACTAATTATTTTAAAGGTTTAGAGAAGAACCCGCTATTACTCTTATATAAAAAACTATATTAGTAACTTTTCTAAAGCTGCTGTACATAAATAAGTGTGGACATTTTCAGTTCTTTTTCTGAAAGGGAATAATTTGAGTAGACGTTTTATGACCGTGCCAGATATTTATCTGGCAGCACTTCTTGCGATGAGGCATAGGAATATGGTCGGTGCATACAAAATGCACAAAGCAAGAATAAATCGTGACCCTAATGTTAATACCATTGGGATCGATCGAAGTAGTCACGATGCCAATATCATTGGTAGCATGTTACAAAGATCAAAAACTGCGAAACGTGCGATTCGTCAGTCTAAGAATGTGCCCGTAAGTATCGCTTACGATGCACAATTCTTACTGCATAATCAAAACTTACTACTTGAAGCATTAGAAATTTTGCTCAAGCATGAGTTGCGAGATAAATGTTGCAGAGTTATGCTGGGATACGCATGTGAAAACGTGTCAAGGCTAACTGGAATTCCGCTTAACCTACGCAAGTAAGATAAAGGTTTTATTAGAGATGCTAAGCAAATGGCATAGCATCTCAGCTGGGAAATAGGGAAATGTTCACATTCTTTTTTGTTTCAAACCTCTTACCCTTCTGACCTTCCTGTCCAATTTCTTAATAATTAAAAAAACAGGAAGCATAGAAGGATAGAAGAAAAACATCGGATGCGTTTTGCCCTTTATAATAACCATTAACGAGTCTTAGGTAGTTCTCAAAAGTTAGAGAACTACCTATGTATGACTAAACTTACACTGTCAGACTAACTACTTTTCATAGCAGAAGGTAAAAGCACAGCCACTTTTCCCATCTTCAAAACTAATCCTAGATAAGGATCCACTTTGTACAAGTTGAGGAAAGCCTTTTCTAACATAATCAGCAACAATCGGGGCGGCGTGAGTACTCCACACTTCAGCAAATAGTCTTTCAAACTGATCGCTACCTTCTTGATAGTAACACAGAAAAACGAACTCTCCGCGCAAGCGGGCATTCGTCAAAGTATTATTTGAAGTAAGAAGTTGAAACTTTACGCGTAAATCAAATTTCTCATTACTCATCACAGTTTTCAACTTAGAAAGATCTTCCTCATGCTCTCTTCCGATATCAGAAAGAAAAATTTCTCGATTGAATTTCGCTTCTTTCAACACCTGACCTACTTTCTCCAACACAGCAATACCTGTTCCGCTCATAAAAAACTCCCTTTAAAAGAAAACCCAAGAAAACACAAAATTGTTAAACGCATCCGCGTTCATCTGCCACAGCACATGAACGCGGATATCAATACACTTCTACCCAGATCTAATTTAAAAAACCAAAAATGAAAGCAAATTGGGCAAAAAACTATTACCTGGCAGGCTTACTTCTTTAATTTAAAATTATTTTTTGGAATTTTTTTGAAAGTGTCAGCCTGCGGTATATGTAATTACCCGAGGAGCACTCCATTAATGAGAATGAGGACCAGAATAGACAGAGAAAACAAACTCAAAACAACACAAGAAACACCAACTGGTGCTACCTTTGCTGTAATTTCAAGAGATTGCGTATTCACTTTTTTTCCTTAAGTCTTCTTGAATTATTGTTAACATGATATTTAAAAAAGCTCAAGAGCTTTTTGGCAGAATATTATCTTATCTTTTTTTTAGATTCATCCCTAAGTATCTCGTTTATCTTAGGAATAGTTAGCGGGTTTTCTCTTCCGACAGCATATCCTTGCATATCAGCTACTTCTCTAGATATTAAAGGAGCCGAAAAAGAAGTTCCCTCAAGTATTACTTCTAAGTCCTTTATTGTATAAGTCCTACTAAAATCTTCCCAAGTATCAATAGTACTATTGTTTGCGGATCTAGGATCAATTTTATTTCCTATCTTACCACCAACTACAATAAGATCAGGAAGAAGAGCTGACCTTATATCAATCATCCCTGGTCCGCTATTACCTGCCGAAATAACAACAGCAACACCCTTTTCCATCAAGGAATTAAGCGTATCAACCTCTTTTATTAAATTTTTAAAATCTACTGCTGAAGGATCATTTGCATAAGACGCTCTTGCAACTGCATATGCGATATTATCAGAATGTTTTGAAACATTTTCAGCAGTAATTTCTTGCAATGGATTCATATTCCCGTAACTGCGAACTATTGAGTTTAATTGATCAAAGCTGACTTGCTTAACAAAAGAAAGATTCAGTACCTTTATAGGGCCCCATTCTTCACTACTTCTGTTATCTAAGTGAGAAAGTATTTTCAAGTATTTTTCATAATCAACAAGCTGAGAATTCCCAGGAACCCCCATGTCAAAACCCTGAACCTCAAATTGATTGTCATGCTTAATAACAGTTTCAACCATTTTATAATGAGAAGCATAAGCTCCGATTCTTATATCCTCAACAGTTGTGTCAATTACAACTATTTTTTTATAAGTAGGTTCAATTTTTTCAGGATCTCTATTAGGAGAGAATACCGGGAATGTTATATTAGTAATGGCATGAGGTAAATCTTTCGTAATTTTATAATCTTGAATGCCCTTCGTTGTATCAATAGTGTTATTAACTCTATCATATACTCCGATGACAGGCTCTTTAGTGATTTTATCAACCCTATCCAGGTAAACGACTTCTGTAGGATTTTTCAAAGAAGGAACGACAATACTCTCATAATCAATAGGAGATTTATTATCCTGCTGTGCTCCCTGCTTATTTTTATCTTGAAAAACCGGCATTTAACCCACTATGAAAACATTGCCATATGTTATTAAAGAGTTAGCTCTATTAGTGATATAAGTCCGTAATTATTCATATATAATATTTATAAAATACGAATACGGAGGGGGTGCTGCGGACCCTTAGGTCTTTATGGCCGGACTTCGAGTAAATTTTTTTTCTTAGCTATACTTAGCTGAAAAAATTTAGGGCATCTCGGAGCTGCATTCCAGGTGGAATGCGCGAGAATAAGGCCAGAAAGACTTAAGGGTTCGTAGCTCGGGGCGGAACTATCTAACTTCTTTTTTAATTACTCCTAACCTTCCTGTTTTTTCTTAACGGTTATATAAAAGCGATATGAACAAATACTTCATTACCGGCATAGGCACAGACATAGGAAAGACTTTAGCATCTAGCATATTAGTAGAATTACTAAATGCTGATTACTGGAAGCCGGTGCAAACTGGAAATATCTCAGATTCAGATTGCCATACTGTAAAAAATTTAATTACTAACAGCACCTCAGCATTTCACAAAGAAAGTTACTCCTATAAAGCACCCCTCTCACCTCACCTAGCAGCAGCTTTAGAAAACGAGACTATAGACATAAATAAAATCTCATTACCCTCTACAACAAACAACAACATAATCATCGAAGGCGCAGGCGGTTTACTTGTTCCGCTTGCTAGGAAAACTTATGTAATCGATCTAGCTAAAAAATTCGATGCTGAAGTTATTCTAGTTTGTAAAAACTATCTAGGCTGCATTAACCATAGCTTACTTAGTATAGATTACCTAACAAGAAATAATTTTAAAATACGTGGCCTAGTTTTAAATGGAAATTTTGATCCCTTAGTAAAAGAAGAAATTATAAATTATGTTGATATTCCTGTACTGTTTGAAATTCCAGAGTTTCATAATATAACTAAAGAAGTAGTCTTAAATTTTGTTACCTCAATTGAAAAACTATAATAAAGAAATAATCTGGCATCCCTTCACACCGCAGTATGATTTAAAAGCGGCTATCAAGATACACCGCGGAGAAGGTGTTTATCTCATAGATGAGAATAACAAAAAATATATTGATGCTATTTCAAGCTGGTGGGTCAATCTTCATGGCCATTGTAATCAATATATTTCAAATAAAGTAAGTGAACAGTTATTTAAACTTGAGCATTCTATTTTCTCTAGCTTTACTCATGAGCCTGCCCAAACTCTAGCTGAGCGACTCCTAACTCACTTACCTAATAATCAAGAAAAGATTTTCTTTTCAGATAACGGATCTACTGCAGTAGAAGTGGCCCTAAAAATGGCTCTTCAATTTTGGCATAACAAACAAGATGAAAAGTTAATATTTATTGCTTTTGAAGATGCCTACCACGGAGATACTTTTGGAGGAATGAGTGTCGGGGCAAGAAATGTTTTTAATAATGCATTTTCTAAGTTACTATTTGAAGTTGTTCATATTCCACTGCCGAATACAGAAAATTTTAATGCAGTAAAAGATTTATTGACCTCTCTAGTTTCTTCACACAATGTCGCAGGCTTCATTTTTGAACCATTAGTACAGGGTGCAGCTGGAATGAAAATGTATGAAGCAAAATATCTTGATGAGTTAATACAAATAGCTAAAGATAATAAAGTAATTACAATAGCCGATGAAGTAATGACAGGCTTTGGAAGAACAGGAAGGTTTTTGGCAAGTGACTACCTCACTAATAAGCCTGATATTATTTGTCTAAGTAAAGGACTTACAGGTGGCTACTTACCACTTGGAGTTACTAGCTGTGCAGACTTTATATACCAAGCTTATTGTGACAAAGATAAAACTAAAACTTTTTTTCATGGGCACAGCTACACCGGAAATCCAACAGCATGTAGCGCAGCCCTTGCTAGCTTAGATTTACTTGAAAAAACAGATTGCTGGAAGCAAATACAAATGATTGAAGAAGAACATTTGAAATTCAAAGAAAGTTTAAAATCATCATGTGAATTAACTAATAAGTTAAAACAAATCAGAACTCTTGGTACCATAATAGCTTTCGAACTCTTTCCAAATACTCAGGCTAGTAATCAAACAGGATACCTAAATACAGCCACAGAGGGGATTTCAGAATTCTTTCTTGAAAGAGGAATTATAATTAGACCATTAGGTAATATTTTTTATGTCATACCTCCTTATATTATAGATAGGTCTCAACTCAGAGACGTGTATGACGTTGTTAAGGAATATCTGAATAAATTATAGGTAATGCGGGAGAACCTACAATTTTATCGTTCAGCTCTTTTGGGGCTGAACGATTTTAAATGAAAAACTAAATCAAACTAGCTAATAGGTTGAAGTTGATCTCTCAAGACTTGCAAGGAAGCAAGTTGTTCACGAGCTAAATTCAAAAATTCAATACACTCATCATCATCTGGTGTATTCACCAAACCTCTTTCGAGCTTTCCAATTGCAGCTTCAATTTTAGACAGATCGATCTCTTCAGCAAAGTCGGACAACATGATTCCCTCCAAAGAAAAAACAAAACAAAAATGGTTTACAGCCTAAATTCAATCTTAATTTAGGCTGCAAACCAAATATAAAACCCTACCGCATTTACCCACCTAGTTATTATACAAAACTTATAAATGTTGCAAAAAAAGTCTTTAATTAAAAAGTATCTAATAAATCTATAAACTTACATCCTTAATTAACTAGCCTTATCTCCCATAAAAACAACAACAATATCAATAGAAATTTCTTATCATCTAGTACACTTTTTATAATTTACGCATGCATTTTCGTATCGTAAGCTCCTCGATGAGTTTAGGTTTTAAAAAATACAACGGAGGTTTTTATGAGTATTGAGAGGGTAGAGCAACGTCTTCTGGATTTAAAAAGATCTGGCGAGAAAAGTGTTGAAGTTTTAATTTATGGTTCATGTCCACTTGCTGTTATGCCTTGTACTTTTTATCCGTACTCTCATGGACTAGGAGGAGCGATCTACTACAATGCTTCGCAGTACATGACAGGTATTCTAAATTTGGAATTCCTTGAGGAATGGATAAACTTTGATTGGGTTAACAGAATTGCACTGAATCGAGAAGCTTGTATTTAGAATTAAATCACTCGCTAAAAGTAACTACTCGCTGGAACTTTAATAAGGTTAAACAAGAGAAGGTCAACTCATTTAGACCTTCTCTATTTCTTTTAAAATCGTTAAAAGTCCTCATATATAGTGCCCACACTTGAGTTTTCAGTTATCTAAAGCTATCATAAGTGTGGCACGGGCGAAGCTCTCCCCTTTTTTTGTAGTGCAAAGATTGTTATTATAGCATGAAAAGGGGAGAGTGAGCATTATTACAGATATACTGCTCTAAAGATAAGATAGCAGCACGAAGTGCTAACAGCTCAGGTTTTGCTTGAGTTGAAGCCCTGTAGGGCATCTTATCTTGTGGGCACTATATTTTCTCTAAGGCTACTCGCTATCGCTCATACGCGATACTGCTATTTCACATTTTACTTTTCCTATACGGAAAACTAAAACGCGAGCAGTATAAACACTATAATTTAAACATTTTAATTAATTTTAGCTTGAATTTTACCTAAATCCCTCATTAGAGTATAATACGCCGTGGGAAATTTAGGTTTTTAAACTTTTGTTTGGGAGGTTTTATGGTTAACGCAAAAATTCAGAGTTCTATTTTGGTCCTGTTAGACACGGGACAGAAATCGGCAAGAGTAATTATCTCTGGTACTTTTACAGATAATTTCTACCCGAATGAATTTGGATTAAGTAACGTGAGGTTCTGTCGCCAAGGAGATACAATAGAAGCGGATTTACTTCTAGAATATCTTTCTAAATTGTCAGAATTGTACTGGGTAACTGGAATTGGTCTTGCTCACGAAACGACAGGAACCAGAAATAATGCTGCTTAGTATGGATGCTCAAGAAGGTTTACAAGAGAAGACCAAATAAATTTGGTCTTCTCTATTCCCAAAAGTAATTTACTTCTGTACTCCATCAACTTCAAACTGAAGTTTGATTTCATTCCCAATTGCAGCTTCTCCAGCAACTCCAGTCATTCCACCGCCATTCCAAGTCACACCAAAATCTTGACGAGTTAGCTTACCAGTTACACTAGCACCAATATGCATTTTCTTATCTAACGGATTTAAGCCAGGTCCAGTAATGTCTGAAACAGTTAGAGTTATTGGTTTCGTTATTCCTAAGATTGTTAACTCACCAGTAACAAGTAATGAATTCTCTCCATTTTCTTTAACTTCTTTTGAAACAAATTTTATTTTAGGAAATACACTTACATCTAAAAAGTCTTTGGACTTAACATGCTTGTCTCTATCTGCGTTTGCTGTATCAAAAGATCCTGTATCAATTTCAGCAGTGACTTTAGTTTCTTCTGGTTTACTAGCATCATACTCAATTGTACCGCTAAACTTTCTAAAGCCTCCCTTAACGTTACTAATCCCTAAATGACGAACAGAAAAGTCTACTGAAGTGTGAGCAGTATCTAGAACGTAGGTTTCTGCACTAGCAGCTAGCGGTACTGAAAGTATTAAAGCTAATAAAGCACTAGCTTTTAATGTTTTTAAACTCATATTAATTCTCCATAAATAGTTGATGCGTCAACTTTAATCATATTTAGTTGACGTGTCAACTAAATTAATATAGGCTAACTTTTATGTCTAGTAAAAAAGAAGAAGTCCTAGCCCTATGGTCCGAGCTATTCGTAGCTCATCCCTTTGCTGTAAGAAAGGTCGAAGAACAAATGAAAGGGAATACTCCATTAGGACTAGATG
Source organism: Pseudomonadota bacterium (assembly GCA_027487795.1). Classification (GTDB taxonomy): domain Bacteria; phylum Bdellovibrionota_C; class UBA2361; order SZUA-149; family DAOLCO01; genus JAIYCX01. The sequence goes on from JAIYCX010000048.1 coordinate 34,511, forward strand.
AATATGACCTACTTTTAGTAGTAAGTCGCCAGCCGAAACATCGCTGTAAGTTCTCACAGTTAGCAGAAGAAACACTATATACAAAAAGCGGAGTGACAAGAGTCGCTAAAAGAATGCTAGAGAAGGGATATCTATTAAGAGAGAATTGTGAAATCGATAAACGTTGCTCCTATGCAGTTTTAACAAAGCTTGGGATTGAAGCCTTAAAAGAGACCTGGACTATATATTCAAAAGCAATAGTAACTGTTATGGAACCTTGTTTTAATATAGAGCAGACTGTTCAACTTCGCAGGCTGCTTGGACAGTTAGTAGATTTTTTGAAAGATAATCAGATTGTTCAATTGCCTAGTAAGAAAGGGTGAATTTGAATGCGTCCTGGAAAAATAAAATATAGTCCTCAAAAAGATAAAAAAATCGAAACTGGTTTTTTTGAAACATTAATGAGAGGAAGGCACTTTAGTTTTTTAAGTGTTAGTACTAGATTTGGAAAAAAAGAAGTTCTCGCAAGAAATAACGAGCAATACTTTGCTTGTAAAGTTTTACCATTAATAATTAATGATGACATAGAAATTCCTTTAATTAAAAATCAAAAATGCTCACTAAATGAATTTTGCACAATAATCTCTGATTCCAAAATTAAAAATAATTTAAGTGTTCCAATTTTTTCCGTAGCAAGACCAATTACTAAATTCTATGAAAAATATTACTCTTCCTTAGATATCTACGAGCTTCCCGGCGGAGTTGTAGAAAATAAAGAAGATTTTGAATTAGGTGGAGTTAGAGAAGTTATAGAAGAGCTTGGATTAAGTGAAAATCAAATTCTAGCCCATACTGTCCTCTTAGATCCTTGCCCATTTGATTCAGGATCTCATGTTGAGTGCATAGGAATAATCGCCGTACTAATTAGCGGCACCATAAAGCCTGTAAACTGGGAAAGTATCAAAGGTGAACAAACTAAAGTTATATCTTTTCAGGAACTTGATACCTTCATAAATACAGCTAAAAATGAAAAAAAGATGCTTGAAGGATATATTGAATATGCTTATCTTTTAATGAAAGAGGCGCTGCGTAAAGTAGGTGCTGTGAAAATGTAACCTTTCAATAATCCCCCACCGAAGTTTCAACCTCTTGAGTCTTTTTAGCCTCATTCTCAAACGTTCCACCTGGAACGTATTTCCGAGGTGCCCTAAATTTTTTCCAGCCAAATCTAGCTGAGGAAAAAAATTTACTCGAAGTCCGGCCAATAAGACTCAAGAGGTTGAAACTTTCTTACCCCAATTATTTTTTTATTTTACTAAATACACTGCAACTGAAATGCATTTTCTTGTCCCATTCTTCTTGAGTAAACTCTTTCTTCCCGTGCTAGAGTGTAAATAGCCTTCTCATATATGCAAGTAACTTAAGTCCAAATTGTTTAGAGTGCCTCAGAAACACGAAAGGTTAATAAAAATTTATAACCCCTTAAGTCTTAATCGACGGACTTCGAGCAAATTTTTTTCCTTAGCTAAATTTAGCTGGAAAAAATTTTGGGCACCTCGGAACTTGAGTTCCAGCGGAACTCGTGAGAATGAGTCGAGAAAGACTTAAGGGGTTAGAAATTTTAAAGATTTGTAGTGAACGATTACGTGAATTTAATTGAAGTATAGTGCCCACACATGAGTTTTCAGTTATATAAAGTTATCATAAGTGCGGCACGGACGAAACAGCGTAAGCTGTGAGTACTAATAAAAATATACTGCTCTAAGGATAGAATATAAGCA
>JAIYCX010000008.1 GCA_027487795.1 Pseudomonadota bacterium
TCTAATCGACTAATCCATGTTAATCTTTAATAATGTTAATTTATCTATACCAAACGCAAGATCATAGATTTAAACTATCTCAACTAGAGATGATAAGACAGTAACAGTTTCTATTCTTTGGTTATTTATTAAATGAAAGGCTTTTTTAAATTAGTGTCAATAGTTTGAACTTTAGCACTCAGAAAGCAATTAATTCTTATTGAGACCCTTCTGCTGCTATTTTGCACTATATATAAATACCTTAAAATTTTAACCTAGAATCTAATTTACTCATGAGTAAACTGGACTCTAGGTTAATTTACTCATGATCGAACAAAGAGCTATCTACTCGAAAATATTGAAGAAGGCCTGGATCCCCACTTTCGCGAGGATGACGGATTTGAAAACAACGATTTCATATTACTCGGTCAGACTCTTTCGCGAGGATGACGGATACGAAACTAACAATTTCGTAATGCTCGGACAGAATTCTGTGCATGGATGACGGTGGAGACGTTAAACTATAAAGAATATTAAGGCGGCGTGGGAGCTCGGGGTGGGGATTTTTTAGCTGCGCAGATCGAAGAGCCTGTCCCGAGCTTGTCGAGGGAGGGTGGTAGTTGAGTGGATGATATTTCGGAAATTCTGTTGCGACTGCAAGAGAAGTTCCGAAAATCATGGTGGCTTCAGTCACGTAAAAAAATAAGGGCAAGCAGATACAAAAATCCCCACCCCGAGCTCAGAATTATATATTAAATTCTCAAAAAACAAACAGATAAAATCAGTTCATCCTTAACTATAACCTGAACCTGAGATTTCTTCCTTAACATAAACTCTGGAAGCCTAGAAGAAAGTCTATTTGAAAAATCTACATTAATAATGAATTTTCCTTCAGCTTCCTTAATTAACTTAAAACTAAAATCAGTCCAAAAGAAAGTATAATCTTGTAGTTCAGGAATTCTTAAACTACAAATAAATTTATATATAGCTTCTTTTCCACTAAAAACAATACTTCTGAGCAGAGCTAAGTCAGCATCCCAATGAGTCTCTAATGCTTCTCTTTCTTCAACACTACAAATGCGACTAAGAAGACCTTTATACGTATGTCGCTTAGTATCTAATAAATCAAGGCCAATTCCATAAAATATATCAGAAGAACCTATTGCACATACTGCATGAGTATCTGAATGAGAAATGGAACCTACAATTCCAGTAGGCCAAATAGGAAGGCCTTTTTCTTCTCTATCGATTCCCTTGTTCAAAATAATATTGTTACTGCTCTTATTAAAAGAATCGATGGATTGCCTTGCCGCCATACGTCCTGAGAGAAACTCTCTCTTTCTTTTTTGTGAAGACAAGTTAAATAAAATATCTTTTTCAATATCAGCTAACATATCATAGCTAACTGACGGTGATACTAACTCGGTTGAGATCGGAATAATTGTAAAGAAAATATCTGCTGAATCTATCACTATATTTATAACTGCGAAATTTATGAGGGCTATTTAAAAAAATAACTTAAAACTATTGGCTTTTTCTGCTTTTCTCTAATTAAAGAAACCTTAACTTCATTTAAAGATTGTGAATTTTTAAAAATTTCTTGAGCATCTTGTTCTGTTCTTAGAGGTCTACCATTCACTTCTTTAATAATATCTTCCTGCTTAAAACCAAGAGTATTCAAAACATGCTTTTCAGGTATTGTCTTAAACTTAAAACCGATAGGACTTTTATTAACTATAACCCTAGAAATTTGCACCCCCGAACTTAACTGCGCAAAACTAAATAACGCTTTCAACCTCAGAGCCTTAGGAATATAAAAATTATTTTCCTCTCTTTTAATAGAATCAAAATCTTGTTGAGTTAAACTCGCTTGAGGTAACTTAGAAGAGAGCGTATTTAATAAATTAGCAATAGCATTAGGATCTACCTGAGATGAGGCAGTGCTTAATAAGCTAAAATTCACCAGTAAAAGAATAAATAAGAATCTAATCATTCCCAAAGAATACAACAGCTAAAACCCTATTGCAAAACTATAAAAACGATGAAAGATCTGTAAGCGCTCAGAATTCTTCCGAAATCAAGTCTTTCAGAGGGGCTAAAAAGCGGAGTGTACACAAGGTACATGAGCATTTTTAGCCCCTCTGAAAACGAAGAGTCCGGAAAATTATGAGCGCTTACCTTAGGCTGCTTTTTCTTTCCACAGTATCTGTTTCATAAACCTCGATTGCCTTATCCCGAGTATCTGCTCCACTGCCCTAATCACATTATCTCCAGGATCTGAAGTCCTACCGCAAAACTTATCATAATCAAGTAACTTACTCGCATAGTTTGCGATATGAATACCATCTCTAGGAGTATACTCCTCCCCTTCTCTTCTTGCGACAGATAAGAAATCTGCGACATAGTCCAAGACAGTAGAATTAGCAAAAGGAAGATTTACCTCTAATATTCTTCTTTCTTCTGATCGATCAGGGAAATCAAGACTTATATGTGGGTGCAGTCTAGACTTAATATATTCTGGCAATTCGAAACAAGAAGCATCGTCATTCATGGTAGCAATAAATCTAAAATTTGGATGCGCTTTAAGCATTAACCCAACTGAAATGGATTCAATATATCGTCTAGAATCAAGTAATGGTGCAAGGGATGCCCATGCTTTTTCTTGCATTCTATTTCCCTCATCAAGAATAAGTACTCCACCTACTATCATTGCTGTTATTACTGTACTTGCGATGTATTCAACTTTAGAATTATCTGCTGACGTTTCAACGACTAGTGGATTAATTAAAAGATCGTTAGGCTGTGTATCTGCAGTACCTTGGAAAAAATAAACTGGAACTTGAAGGAACTTACCGGCTGCATATGCTAATGCTGTTTTTCCTACTCCTGGCTTTCCTACTAGCCTAGGATTCATTGGCTTTTCTTTTGGTCTAGAACAAAACCAAGAAGCTTGAAGTTGATGTAGTACACCCTTATTTCCAATCCACTCGAAATCTAGCTCATAAGGTCTAGCTAAACGTATCTTCAATCCGCAGACATCAACGTACTGCTGATCAGTACTGGCATCTACTGATATTTGTAGATCCTCTCCACTAACTTGAACTTTATTTGCACCTACAGACATGTAAACCTTATTTTGTTTCACTCTCTAGTCATTATTTTTAAGTAAAAAGCCTCTAAAAAGAAATAAGTGACTGAAAATACTATATAAAGAAAATTTAGAACTTAAGGATTTCTGACTACATGACGATAGTTCTAAGCTATGGAGCAAAATTCACCTACCTCCCTCTCAACGAGGAAACTGTCCGCTGGGGACATACTGTCTGATCACTATCAGATAGTCTCGCACATAGCAGATGGTGGAATGGCTTCAGTTTATAAAGCTATAGATTTAAGACAAGGTTCCGACTCAGAGCCGATTGCAATAAAGATTCTTCATCACTCATTAATAAATGAAGTGACTCACGTTGAAAGATTCATACAAGAAGCAAAATTATTAACTAGAGTTTATAACCCTATGGTTATAGAACTTCTAGATATAGGCCAAAGTGGGAATTATGTTTACCTATGCATGCCGTATATTGACGCTCCGACATTGGCAGATATTATTCAAAGTCAGGGTATTCCGGTACAAAGATTACCAAAATTAATTCTGTCAATTTGTGAAGGCTTAAGGGCCCTACATAGCGCAGGAATTATTCATCGAGATATAAAGCCAGCTAATATTTTAGTTTTAAATGACTATTCAGTAAAAATTACAGACCTAGGCATAGCTAGAGTTAAAGAATCTAGGCTTACTCAACCGAAGCAAAAAGTAGGTTCTCTAGCATATATTCCTCCCGAGATCTGGATGGGGGAAGACCCGACACCTTCACAAGATTTCTATGCACTGGGTGTATGTTTATATGAAATAATTACTCATACTAATCCTTTTGAAAGCGAATTAGCTGCCGAAGTAATGAAACTTCATATTGGCAAAACTCCAATAGAGCCAAGAGTTTTTGCAAATGAAATTCCTGCTTGGTTAAATCAACTTACAATGTGGCTTTTATCTAAGAAACAAACAAAGAGACCGCAAACTGCTGATGAAATAATACTCTTTATCACAAAAAATGTTTCAACTACGACCAACAGCGGAGAACTTCAAAGTTCGTCCAAATTATCTAGCATTAAAAGAACTAGTCATAGAAATAAAACATATATTTTTTCTTTATCCGCTCCAGAATTTTCTGCAAAATTAAAAACATTTGATGGAACAGATAATATAAAAAGAATTAAACCTAGATCGCCTACTGTACTAATTTCTCTACCAAGAAATTCTGCATTTATCTTTGAGTTCGAGCCACCTTCTAGAGATGTTGTAGCGGCAGGACTCTTATTAGCTTCAATGCAAGTACTTGATGGATACTTAACATCAAGAGGAATAAGTCATTTTGGAGTTAAAGCCGAAGCTAATGGTTTAATTCGGTATTTAATGAATCACTACGGTGCTGACGAAGCCCTAATAATAGTTAAAGGAATGGCTATTTGCGTAGTCATTATGCTAACAGCAATTGCACGTAAACAAAGAAGTTTAAAATGGGTTATAAATCTGCTCTGCACTATTTATATGCTCGCAGCAATAATTCCCTGGGTCTACATACTCACTACAAAAACGAATTAAAGTCCTATATCTTTTCGGCAGTGCGCACCTTCAAATTTAATATTTTGAATTGCTGCATAGACTTTACTTCTACAATCTTCAACATTAGTACCTTTAGTGGTAACGGTGAGAATACGCCCACCCTTTGAAAAGACTTTATCATCTAATATTTTAGTGCCAGAGTTAAAAACAACAACGCCTTGATCAGTTATTTTATTAATGCCTACTATTTCCTTGTTATCTTCATTAACAGCAGGATAACCTTTTGAAGACATAACAACAGTCATAGATGTAAAAGAAGAAAAATCTAATTTTTTCGGTAGCTCAAGTGGAGAAAAAATTGCTTTTTCTAAAATTTCAAATAAATCATTATCAATTCTCATCATAAGCGCTTGAGTCTCGGGATCACCAAGTCTACAATTAAACTCAAGTACTTTAAAATCTCCATTAGCTTCAACCATTAAACCTGCATAAAGAAACCCAGCATATTCAATACCCTTAGTTTCTAAATAATTCAGTAAAGGTTCAAACACTCTTGTTCTAACAGTATCTAAGTCTTGTTCAGAAAAAACAGTAGTAGGACTAACGGCCCCCATACCACCAGTATTAGGCCCCTTATGTTCATCTAAAAGTCTTTTATAATCAGAACTAACTGGAAGAAAACAAACTTGTTTTTTAGAGATTATTGCCATCACAGAAGCTTCTTTTCCTGCAATACAATCTTCTATTAATATCTCACGTCCGGCCGTTCCAAATACAGAACTCTCTAAACATTCTCGAACTGCATTTTCTGCCTCACTATAATTAAGTGCTACAGTTACACCCTTACCAAGAGCAAGCCCATCAGCTTTTATAACAATTGGTAGAGTAGATTTTTTTAAATAACTTAGTGCTTCATTAGTCGATGAAAAGACTTGAGCATTCGCAGTAGGTATACCCGCTTTCATCATTACTTCTTTAGAGTATATTTTTGAAGATTCTAGCCTACTAGCAATTGCCGAAGGACCAAATACTGGATAACCGATACTACTTAACTTATCAACTATTCCTTCTGATAGAGGCCCTTCTGGCCCTACTACTGTATAATAAATCTGTTTTTCTTTTATGACACTAGTCACATAATCAAAATCAGAATAGCTTCCACCAATCGACTCTATCTTGTCTGAACTGGCTGCATTACCAGGTAATATAAATACTTTTGCCACATTAGGACTTTGTGAAATCTTCCAGGCTAATGCGTGCTCTCTTCCACCCGAACCTATGACTAAAATATTTTTCATATTATTAATTTTTACAGTGTTAATGGATACAATGTTAATGGATTCAACTTTAATGATTGAAATGTCTTCTATTAGTTAAAATCATTTTAATTCCAGATTTTGATACTTCTTCAATAACTTCATTATCTCTGATAGAGCCTCCAGGCTGAACTATTACGGAAATACCAGAGTTCGATAGCTCTATAATGTTATCAGCAAAAGGGAAGAAAGCATCGCTCGCTGCCACAGCACCGTCTGTCGTAAACCCATGCCTACTAGCTCTTGAAATTGCTAACTTTGTTGAATCTAATCGATTCATTTGCCCTGCACCAATACCAATCACACAACTATCTTTCGCAATTACGATTGCATTAGATTTAACATGCTTAACAGTCACCCATGCGAGCTGAGCATCTAACATCTCTTGATCTGTGAGTTCTCCACCGACGGAAGTTTCAAACGAGGAAATATCATCAATAACTTCATCTTTTGACTGCAAGAGATATGAATCGCCTACTGTTTTTAACATAAAAGAGCTAGAGACACTCTTACTATGATTAAACTTATCAAAATCACAACTTACTATTCTAAGATTCTTTTTAACACTAAATACTTCTAAAGCTGCCGCTGAAAAAGAAGGGGCTATAATGACTTCATAAAAAGAAGAAGTTAATAATTTTGCTACCTCCTCACCTACTTCTCTATTTAGAGATACGATTCCCCCAAAAGCACTTACTGGATCGCAATTAATTGCATTTGTTAGAGCAGTTTGTAGGTTATTGGAAATTGCTACTCCGCATGGATTTGCATGCTTAAGAACTACTGCGTGAGGAACTGATTTTAGAGCTTTATTACAGTCTAAAGTTAGCTGCAAAGCCGCTGTAAGATCATTTATATTATTATAAGATAGCTCCTTACCTTGAATCTGCACTAACCCCTGCTCTAGAAGCTTTTTACTCCCTGAAAATTCTTGGTACCAAGCTGCTTTTTGATGTGGGTTTTCTCCGTATCTTAAATCTTCAATCTTTTGTAGCATTACCCCTGAGTATTCACTTAACTCTGAAGGATCAGATAAATCTTCTCTACCTAAAAAGTTAGCGATAGATAAGTCGTAAGATGAAGTAGTAGCAAAAACTTTTGCTGCCAATTTCTTTCTTAGCTTAATTCCCTGCTCAGGATTATTTAAGCTATCAATAACTAATTCATAATCTTCAGGATCTACTATAGAATAAACATATGAAAAGTTTTTTGCAGAGGCCCTAAGTAAAGTTGGTCCTCCTATATCAATAAATTCTATCATCTCAGCTAATGACAATTTATCTTTATCATCTGCAGAAAAAAACTCTTCTCGCTTTTTCTTAAACTGATATAAATTAACAACAACAATATCAATATACTCAAAAGAAGCCTTATCCATTTGACTTCTATCTGAGCTATTATCTCTTCTAGCTAATATTCCTGCATGAATTTTAGGATGAAGTGTTTTTACACGACCATCAAGTATTTCGTCCTGACCTGTAAATTCACTAACTGATAAATTTTCTATTCCACAATCAGTTAAATACTTAGCAGTACCACCTGTCGATAATATTGTATAACCTAGATCAATTAATTTTTTTCCAAAAATATCTAGTCCGGTTTTATCAGTTACACTGATTAGAGCATACTTATTCATTTATAATAACAATTATTTAATTACTGATTTTTCGTTTGTAACTCAAACTCTCGTTCAAGTGAAACTTGCTTATTTAAGTTACTGTATTCAGAGAATAGTTCCTCTCTCTTTTCTGCTAATGCCTTAAAAACGCCTATTTTTCTGTCTTTTGTTAAAGATTGATAAGCACCGATAAAGCTAATATTTCTATTATATCTTTGACTTTCTAATAGAAGCAACGAGGATAACCAATCGATATTCGTAATATATTCAGATATCTCGCTTGTATTTTTTACACTTAGCGAGCTAATTTTTTGTTTTAGCTCCTCCTCTAAATCACTTTTATCTCTCGAAACAGAACTTAAGATAGTTGCAACTCCAATCTGAGCGGAAGATTGAGATAATAATTTTTTATAAAATTCTATCTGTCTGTTGGCCTCTAAAATCTTTTTTCTGAGTGGCTCCAATGATGGATCTATAGAAGTATATAATGAAGCAAGTCTTAAGAGATCCTCTCCGGTAACATCTTTGAATTTCTCAGAAAAGCTAATCCTAGTTTCTTCAGCGATATGCTTTGCCTTAGCTAATAAATTTATCTCATTTAAGATATCTGAACTTTCTTGCTTCAACGTTTCTTTGGTCTTACTTATTTCTTCTTCTGTATCAATTGTTAGGGAAACAAGTTTTTGATCTATATCTGCTATACGCTCTCTAAGATCAGACTTATTTTTAATAATTTCCAAGCTTTCATCTAATCCAAGCAAATTTTTATTTTCATTATTATTTTTAGTATCGACACCAGCGTTTTTCTCTGGGCTATGTAGTGACTTTATTACTTTCTCATCCTCGCTCCAATCAATCGGTTGATCAGGGAATAATAGTAATTCATATTCTTCTGAATCTGCTATTGGCTCAGCAGAAACAGAAAGTAATTCTTTATTTTTTCTTTGAACTAAACTTACTATTTGCTCCTTGTCTCCTAAAATATCTTCTAAGGCGATAAATTGCTCAAAAATACTTAGGGACTCGCTAGATCCATTACTTTTGTTATTTTTTTGATAAGTATCCTTGCCTAGCTTAGTGATAAAATTAGAACTACTTACTTGTTTATTGCTAGCTACCCCAAAAACACCGCTAGATATCCAAATTGTTCTAATGATAAAACTAAAAAGTACTAGCCCTAAAATTAACCAAAGTAACATGGGCAAAGTATTAACCTTTGCATTACTAGCACTATAAATAGTCGGATTAAAGAACCTTGCGGGGTCGTTTTCTTCATCATAAATAAAACTAACTTCAGGAGATAAATTATCATCCGAAGGCTTGATTCCCATTGGATAAATCGGACTTACCGAAATAACACTAACATTATCAGTTCCACCTTGATTTAAAGCCTCATCTACTAACGTTTTAGTTATTTTTTCCAAATTCCACTTGGAACCAATAGCATCTTTAGTCAAAAATTTATTTGATAATTCTAAAATCTTATCTTCTTTTAAATGGTTATGTAATCCATCTGAACCTAAAATAAAAAGATCACTTTTCTCTAAATTATCAATTTTTGAAACTTCTACTTCTACTTTTTTCTGTATTCCAACTGCCTTAGTTAATAGATGAGAGACTGGGGACTTGTTTGCATTTGAAACTGTAATTGCTCCAGCATCTACCAACTCTTGTGCAAAGGTATGATCTTTAGTCAAAATTGAAATATTATTATCTTTTACTAGATAAAGTCGGGAATCACCAACATGCGCAACAAAAGCACCAAACTTAAAGAAAAAAAGAACTATCATTGTAGTTCCCATTCCTGAAAGATGAGGATCTTCATGTGAAAGTTTAAATACTGCTTGGTTTGCTTGATCAAAGATATTATTAATAACTGATACCGCTGTATCAAAATCATGAACCTTCGCAATACTATCTAAATTCTCAGACAATGATTTAACTGCCAAGCTAGAAGCGACCTTACCTCCCTTCGCCCCACCCATTCCATCACAAATTGCATAGATTGAATAATTTCCTGGAGATATAAACACTCCATAACAATCCTGATTTTCGGTACGCACCCTCCCTACATGAGAAGTTCCGAAATAGTTATTACTTAAATCCATTATTTTAATCTAGAAGTGTTACTTAAAAAATCACTTAACTTGTCTTATAAAAGGTTCGCCCGTTGTTCCAGCTGATGATTTTGTTGAAAGTCTCTTGTCTAAAGCCTCCTCACGATCCTTAAAAGGACCAACAAGCACACGATAATAAGGCTTATTTCTAATATCAGCGGACTCTATCTTTGCACCCAGTTTCAAGTCTGTTAAGTTATTATAAATTCCTTCAACCTCATCTAGACTAGGGACTGCTGCTACTTGTACATACCAACCAGGAGAAGGTGAATGACTAGCAACATCAAATTCTTTCTTAACAGCTACTTCTACAGAGGGTGCTAGTGATGGAAGTGGATCTATTTTAAACTTTGATTCTGTATTTTCCACAGTTTTGGTTTTATCTAAAGGCGGCGGAAATTTACCTTTGCCAGGATATATAACTTCATAACTTGCCTCTTTATTCTGCTTCTCTGTCGCAGTACTTTCTTTTACTAATAATTCTTTTTTAGGATCAGCTACTGGAATGACAGGAGGTTCTACGGCTACTGTAGGTTGTGCTTGGTTTGAAAAATCAATAAGTACTTTATCTTGAGGATTAGCTTCAGGTAATTTTTCTTGAGGTTTTTTGCCTTGTTGCAATCTTTCTAAATCTACTGTTAATAAATCTGATCCAACAGGTCTAACGATTGGAAGTCTGACCATTTGATTGGAAGCTTGGTCTAAAACTTCTAAGGCTCCTCGCTTTTGTCCAGACTTAAATCCAATTACGAAAGCTGCAAAAATCATTGCGGAAGTAACAAACCAGAAGAATATATTTTGCTTCATATTAAAACCACCACCCCCGGCATACTTCACGCCAGTATTTTTAATATCAACATCTTGCCTAGATTCTCCCCTATACTGTCTTGATTTATCTACATCTTGAGTTCTATCTCTGTTAGGAATAGCACTCGAACTAAGATTACTATTAGAAGTAATTCCAGTTAGGTATTGTCTTACCTGAGAACTATATGAAGGCTTTTTCGGGAGAGGTCTTGCCATTTAATTCCTAATTATTAAGTCAGTTAAATAATGATCATAAATTAAAGACCATTTCACCATTTCTATATCAGTTTTAAGTAAGAATTGGCAAAAAGAATAACATCATATAGTCAAATATCTTTGCTCTAACAACAATTTATTAAAATTATCGGTAAAGATTTTCGCTATTTTTACCGCGTACTCAACTTTATGACAATCCACCCTAAAAGAGACTCCACTTAAAGCTAGCCTACCCCATGGATCATTCCATAAAGATATAAATGCCTTAAAAAAGCTAACTATTTCTGCAAAATATAAATGAGGACTAGATCGCCTGAAAGAATCGTAAACTAGATAATCATTTCTAACTATTAACGTTCTCCCGAGCTGATCAAGTAAATTAAGAACGTATTTTGAAGCAGGAACGGCATATAAAGAAGCATTATTATCACGGCGAATATTAATTATGTCTTCAGTCTTAGCGGTATTATAGGAATTTAAAATTTCATCTATTTTTGAAAGCAAAAATAATGGATTATCAAAATAATTTCTATTATGCCGTATTGAATCGATATCGAATTCTGGATTAGATAGTTGTGATAGAGTAATTATTTTTTGTATTTTCTCCTCTTTAAATTCATTAGATATTTCTGTTCTAACTTCAATATTTACAGGAGATATATTTATAACTCTTGGTGCATTATCCAAAAACAATCCGTCTCTTAAATCTTGAGATACAATGAACTCTGAACACCTACTGATATCTGGTCTAAAGTTTAAGAAAACGCTACTTGCTATAAATAATCCAGGTTTTAATATTGGGTCATTTATAGATTCTAGAAGCCTAGAAGCTACATTTTCAGGAGAAATAGAGACACCTAATGCTCTTAAAATATTTGCTGTTTTAATGCATATGGAACTACCAAAGACTAACTCGTCATATTCCTTAGCCTCCGAAACGAAAGATCCGACCGTAGAAAGCTTAACAGAAAAATCTTGTCCGACTTCAGGATAAAGTTCTTGAACTACTTCCTGAACACTAGCAACTAATTGTGAATGATATTTAAAAAACATTTTAAAGGCTAATAGCTATACTTTTTATTTCAGCTCTTTCTAACTTAGTAGCTGGTATTAAATGAAAAAAATCTTCTGGTATATTTCCAAGAAGATCATAAAAATATGACCTTATAAAGAGTGCCCAATTTGCTAATCGAAGATCTATGCTAGCTGGCAAATCAACCAATCTTTTAATTAATTTTTTATTCAAATCTGCATTATACATTCCTGTTTTAAATATCTGTAGCAGTATAGAATCATTACTTAAGCTTTGAACGATTTTCCACACTTCCTTCTCTAGCAATACCTTATCAAACTCAGCGAATAATCTTCCAGGACTAACCAGTGATAAATAATTTTTATTTATTGCTTCATCTCTCAATCTGCTAGTCTGCTCTTCCCAGGTTAAGTTAAAACGAGTTAGAAATCGCTCTCCTCTTAGTATTCTTACCGGATCATCTACAAAGCTTTCGGGATGTAAGACCCTGAGTTTAGAAGCTTCTAAATCCGAACTTCCATTTACTATATCTACTAATTTATAATTATCGTTTTTAGTTATTGCTAAAGCATTTATTGAAAAATCTCTTCTCAGAATATCTTCTTCAAAAGTACCGCTACTAATTTCGGGCTTAGATGCTGGTGAATGATAAACTTCTTTTCTTGAAAATACTAAATCCATAGTACTTTGCTCAGTCAGATCTAATTCATTATTCTTTTTTATTAGTACCTTAGCTGTACGATAATGTTCATTAATTTGTAATATGCTAATTTGAAAATCTTTTTTTTCTAAATCTTTTTTGAGGTTTTCAATCCCGTTGGTTACATCATCTATAATTAGGATATCAATATCTTTTAAAGCATTTCCTAGCAGTAAATCCCTTACGCCTCCTCCTACTAAATAACTCTTTGTTTCTCGCTCCAAGATACAATCAATTAAATACTTATCTGTCTTTCCAGAAAATAGTTCATTATCTAAATTTAAAATCCTAGTATTAATGTTTTTCAAGACTAACTAATTTTCCCTTTTTTCTTGAGGTAGACTTTTATTGCCTCAGAAATTCCAGTTGCGATACCCTTTTGATATCTTTCACTCATCAGCCTCCTACCTTCAACTGGATGATCAATAAAAGAGACTTCTACAAGAATACAGGGCATATGAGCTCCAACAAGTACGTAAAATGGAGCTCTTTTGACACCTAAATTTTTTACATTATCAAACTTTGTAGCTAGGTTCTGATATAAATGTCTTTGTACTAAATGCGCAAGAGTGATGGAATCATCCATTTTAACCCCTTGTATGAAGTCGCTTACTATAAAAGATAAATCCGTTTTATTTGCCCCCTCTATGAAGTTTTCTCTTTCCGCTAATCTTAGAGAACTTTTATCATCTGTATTATCTAAATAGTATGTTTCAATACCTTTTCCAGTTTTATGATCACTAGCGTTAGCGTGAATTGAAACAAAAATTTCTCCTCCTGCATCATTTGCAAGCTTTGTTCTTTCCGACAAAGCTACCAAGCTATCATCCTCTCTTGTCATGACAACTCTTAATTTAGAATTGTTTAAAAGTTCAGCTTTAACTTGTTGAGTGATAGCTAATACTATATTTTTTTCTAATACCCCTTCAGGACCCTTCGCACCATCTTCCGAACCACCATGACCAGGATCTAAGACTATCACTGGATAATTATTTTGAAGCGTTTCAATACTTCTACTATCTGTAATATTTTGTTTGTTTGCTGTAGATATTTCTGACGCTTTCTTAAAACTTCCTAGCTCAAGATCTGCATGTAAAAAGCTATCACTACTTGGATAATCACTAGCTATTTTCCGAAGTGCCGATTCAGAAGCAGTCATATCACCCTGTCTTCTATAAATTCTAGACAGAGCTAAAAGTGAGTCATCGGCTAAATCATCTCCCGGATATTCACTTACTAAATCTTCAAATACTTTCTTTGATTCACTAATATTCTTCTCTTCAAGCAAACGACCCTTTAAATATAATGCCCTCGGTAAAAAAACTCTATTTTCAGAATTTCTTTCGATAAATTGATTTATTTTAGCGACTAATTTTTTTAATAAATCGCTATCTCCCTTCTCTGCGTCTTTAATTACTAGCTCTCTGTATTCTCTTCTCAAATCCGAATATTCCGCCTCAACAGCTAAGGTTTCTTCTTGGGCGAAAACGATTGTGTCAAGACTAATAACTGACACAATAGCTAGAATTATTAAAAATAAAACTCTCACTTTGCACTAACCTCTTTTGCTAATTCCACAAAGTAATTCAATTTATTTAACGCCTCTAAAGGCTTTAGTGAATTAATATCAGTAACGCTTATTAAACTAAGAATATTTTTAAAAGCTTCCACTTCTTCGCTACCCTTTTGAGATAAGTTTAAATCTTTATCGTCTGGAGTGGTATCCATATTTGAAACTATATTGTTCTTAATATTATAATTAGTGAGCTCTATATCAACTAGCTCTTTAGCTCTTAAAATCACAGACTCAGGAAGCCCCGCAAGCTTTGCTACGACGAGTCCATAACTACCACTTCCTATCTTTTCCTCTATCCTGTGAGTAAAAACAACACCTGATGAAGTATTAACTAAACCTACGGATATGCAAAAACTATCACTAAATAAATCTGGTAGTGTAGTACACTCGTGATAATGCGTAGCAAATATAGTTCGACATTTATTATTCTGAATTAAATGCTCTGCTATACCTAATGCAAGCGCTAATCCATCAGTTGTTGAGGTTCCTCTGCCTACTTCATCAATTAGAACTAGGGATTTTGAAGTGCCCGAAGTTAAAATTAAAGCAGCCTCTTTCATTTCAACCATGAAAGTAGAGTCCCCTCGAACTAATGCATCATTTGCACCTATTCTCGTAAAAACTCTATCTGCTATACCTATTGTTGCTGAAGTTGCAGGAACAAAAGATCCTATCTGTGCTAAAATTTGAATAATTCCAACTTGTCTTAAATAAGTAGACTTACCACCCATATTTGGGCCCGTTAATACCGCGAACAATCTACCATCACCACCCAAGACCGTGTCATTTGGCACAAAATCCGACCTACCTGCCAGTACTTCAACTACAGGATGTCTACCGTTCTTAATAATTGTTTTATTATCGTAGTTAATTTCTGGTCGAACAAAATCTGAGTTAAGTGCAACTAACGACAAACTACACATCACATCTAAATGCGATAAAAATGTAGAGATTTTTTTAAATCTGGCTAAATGATTAGAAAGTTCTTGTTTTAATTCACTATAAAGTGATCTTTCTAATTCTGAATATTTTACTTGAGCAGATAGAACTTCTTTTTCAATCTTACTTAGATCTTCAGTAATAAATCTTTCTACATTTGTTAACGTTTGTCTTCTTGAATATCGTATTGGTGCTTTATCAGCTTGTCCTTTAGGAATTTCTATAAAATATCCAAAAACAGAATTGTATTTTATTTTCAAACTTGAAATACCAGATTCTTCCCGTTCTTTAATCTCAAGTGAAGTGATCAATGTCTTTGAATCTGTACTCAGTAATGCATATCGATCTAACTGCTGATTATATCCTGTCTTAAAAAGCTGCCCTTCCCCTAACTTAGTGGGAAGTGTTTCATTAAGTGAACTTTGTAAAATATTAGAAATATCTGACATGATGTCTAAATTATTTCTAAGCTCTGTAATAAAAGTAGACTTAAACTCAGAGCACAATTCTAATAACCTAGGTAGAAAATTTAACGTATCTCGAAGTTGTCCAACCTCGTACGGACTGATTCTACCGTTACTGATTCTAACTGAAAGTCTCTCGATATCTCTAGTTTCAGATAACAATTCTCTTATAGCACTTAAATTACTTTCTGACTTTACAATCTCACTAAGGAAGTCTAGACGGCTTTCTATTTCATCCTTATCTACTAATGGACTAAGTAACCACTCAGTGAGTAATCTACTACCTTGAGCTGTTTTAGTTTTATCAAGTACTGATTGTAGACTTCCCTTTCTATCTGCTCCACTTGAAGATTCTACTAACTCTAAATTTTTTATAGTTGAAGAATCTAATACTAAAGTTTTTAAACTTGTATCAGTAGTTTGGATAGAAGAAATAAATATGGAGGAAGATAAAGCTAGACTATTTAAATAAGTAAATAAATAAAGGATAGAGTTAGAAACTTTTGATCCTAATTCTAACTCAAGATTTGCTTTTAAATCCGGTGAGAAGAAAATCTTTTCAAAAGAAGATAAATCTGCAGGCTCACAGTTATAATTAATTAATCTAGCCTTACTGTAATTTGAATATTCCTCTAAAACGCTATTAAATACTTCTTCATTTATCGACCCTCCCTTCTCGCCCGACAGACTAAGAGAATTATATACCACCTCGAGAGGCGCATATTGATAAATTAAAGTCTCAAGCTCTTTTGATGTAGATATTTTATAAATTTTAAGTTTGCCAACTGAAGCATCAAAAAAAGAAACTTCTGCAATTCTTAATTCTTCATCAAAAGAGAAGGCAGAAACATAAGTTAACTGAGTCTCTGAAAGACCTTCGTTATCAAGCCTTACAGAAGGAGTTACTACCCTAGTAAGCTCTCTCTTGACTGGGCCTTTACTTAAAGCTGCATCTTCTACTTGTTCAACGAAAGCACAAGAAAATCCAGCGGCTATTAACTTAGGAATATAGGCATCGATTGCATGAATAGGAACACCACACATTGGTATAGGATCTTCTTTATCCTTATCTCTAGAAGTAAGTCTAATAGACAGACAATCTGAAACTGTTTTCGCATCTTCAAAAAAGACTTCAAAGAAGTCTCCTACTTGAAATAGTAGTAGATGTTCCGGATATTGTTTTTTAACCTCTAAATAATGCCTAAGCATTGGAGGTAAGTTTTGATTTTCTAAGGAGTGCTTATTATTTTCTAAATTAAGCTTGGCGTTTTCTAGATTAAGGCCAGAAACATCAGAGGGAGGTAGTAAATCGCAGGCTTTAGAAAATAACTCTTGCTGCAATGTAAAACTACCTCCCCCTTATAAGTTTACAATAAACTTTTGTAAAAGAAGATTAAAACTAATCTTCTTTTTGCTTATTATATTGTTGTTGAATCAAGTCACCAAATGTAACAGCAGATCCACCTTGTTCAGAATATTGTGCGTATTCTTCTTTATCCTTTCTCTTCTTCCCTACTTGCGTAGTTAAGCTGATTCTTCTTTCTGCTCTATCAACATTTAATACTTCGGCTTCAATTTCAGCACCAACAGTAAACTTATCTTTTAAAGATTCAGTTCTTTCAAGTCCAAGTTGTGAAATGTGAATTAGGCCTTCAACACCTTCTTCAAGTTCAACAAATACTCCAAACTCTGTAAGGCTGTTGATCTTACCCTTAACCTTAGCACCTTGTGGGTACCAATGTGGGACTGAATCCCAAATATCAGAAGTTAATTGCTTAATTCCAAGGCTAAGTCTTTCGTTCTCTGGGTCAATTTCAAGAACGATAGCTTCGATCTCGTCACCTTTCTTGTAAATATCCTTAACATCCTTTGGATCTTTAACTTTCTTAGTCCATGAGAAGTCAGAAATGTGAACTAGTCCATCAATATCATCCTTAATATTGATAAATACTCCAAAGTCAGTAACTGATCTAACTTTTCCAAGTACCTTAGTACCAACTGGGAATTCCTTAGCTAGCTCTTCCCATGGATTGTTAGTTAGTTGTTTTAGACCTAAGCTGATTCTTTGATTCTCAGCACTTACTTCTAATACTATAGCTTCAACTTCTTGACCTATAGCAAGCAACTTAGAAGGATGAGGAATCTTTCTGCTCCAGCTCATTTCAGAAACGTGAATTAATCCTTCGATACCTTCACCTAATCTTACAAATGCACCGTAATCAGTTATTGAAACAACTTTTCCGCTGATATTTGTATTTGGAACATATCTTGTTTCAACCTTGTCCCAAGGATTATCAATAAGTTGCTTCATTCCAAGACTTACTCTTTCATTATCTCTGTCGTACTTCAAGATAACTACAGGAATAGTTTGTCCAACTGTTAACATTTCACTTGGGTGATTTACTCTACCCCATGACATATCAGTAATGTGTAGTAGACCGTCGATGCCACCTAAGTCGATGAAAGCTCCGTAGTCAGTAACGTTCTTAACGATACCTTCCATAACAACACCTTCAGATATTTGACTAATAGTGTCTTTTTTCAGCGCCTTTCTTTCGGCCTCAAGTACAGCTCTTCTAGATAGGACAATGTTTCCTCTTTCTCTGCTAAACTTTAATACTTTAAATTCTAAAGTTTCACCTACAAATTTATCTAGATATCTTTGTGGACGAATATCAACTTGTGATCCAGGTAAGAATGCAGGAACTCCAACATCGATTTGAAGACCTCCCTTTACTTTCTGAACTACCTTACCAGAAACTAGCTTATCTTCTTTATGAAGTCTTTCTAGTTCATTCCAAACTTTTAACTGCTCTGCTCTATCTTTTGAGAGAACAACTTCTCCTGATTCATTCTCAGAAGTTAGAAGAAGAACCTCAACAGAGTCTCCAACATTAACCTTTGGCTTTCCTGTTTCATCGCAAAATTGGGAAATAGGAATATGGCCTTCTGACTTAAATCCAATGTCTACTAATACATAATCTCTGCCGATTTCTGTAACTTTACCGAAGACTATTTCTCCTGGCTTAACTGCATCGAAATCTTTACTTAAAAGACTTTCAAACTCTTTATCTATAGGGGAATCAAAAACTGATTGATAATTCATTATACTCTAAAAACAACTGGAAGTTATTATAATATCTCTAAGCTATATATTCACCCTCCAGCTGGGCGAATCAGGGAACAAAAAGACTAAACAAAAGCAATAAAATAAAAAATTATACTTTATTACCTAACGAGGGAGTAACTTTACTAATTACAGCTTCAACAACTTCTTGAAATGTAAAATTATCAGTAACTATCTCAAACGAACCTTCAGGAATAATATGCGGAGACACTTCACGAGAAATATCTCTATTATCTCTTTCTTCTAATTCAAGAACTAATTCAGACAATAACTTATTGAACTTATCCGTACCTTCGATATCAGAATAAATTTCTCTTAATCGTCTAATTGCTCTCTCACTAACAGAGGCACTTAAGTAAAACTTAAATTCTGCATTGGGAAACACAACCGTTCCCGCATCCCTTCCTTCAAGCACTACACTATTATTATTGGCGACACTTCTTTGTATGTCAGTACTAACTGCTCTAACTTTAGGAAGTGTTCCAACAATACTAGCCCCTTGAGCTATATCTCTTTTATGAAGAAAAGACACATCTTCAAGGCCAGTAACGCTAAATTCCGTGCTTAAATCGCTTGGTTTTAATGTAAAGTCAAACTTTCGATTTATAGAACTAGCAAGCACACTATCCTCATCTAACAAGTCATGTTCAGATAAAAGAGTAAAATAAGCAAATGTTCTGTAAATTAATCCGGAATTTAAATGAATGAAACCAAGGCGTTGAGCCACCGCGGAGGCCAC
Source organism: Pseudomonadota bacterium (assembly GCA_027487795.1). Lineage (GTDB taxonomy): Bacteria > Bdellovibrionota_C > UBA2361 > SZUA-149 > DAOLCO01 > JAIYCX01. The sequence goes on from JAIYCX010000008.1 coordinate 19,256, forward strand.
TGAAGACTTACCAGAGCCTGCTAATCCATCTATTGTTATGATCAAAATCTGCTCTCTACTAGTTAATTGAAAAAATATAGCCATACTTATATTTCTAAATTTGAAATATAGAAATGAGACGAGACTAAATAATTACTAATTTTGATTAATGATTTCTAAAAAATGAATGATTTTCTGAGAAAAAAACCTGTATCCTTAATTCTAGAACAAAGCTTAGAAAGTGAGGAAAAAGGAGGTCTCAAAAGATCCCTAACAGGATTAAATCTTCTACTACTTGGAGTAGGAGGAATTATTGGAGCAGGAATTTTTGTCCTAACCGGACAAGCCTCTGCACAATATGCAGGGCCTGCCATAGTCTTGAGTTTTATACTCTCCGGAATAGCCTGTACCTTTGCTGCTTTCTGCTATGCAGAACTTGCAGCAATGCTTCCAGTCTCAGGCAGTGCTTATACATACGCCTATGCAACACTAGGTGAGTTCATAGCATGGATTATTGGCTGGGATTTAATTCTCGAATATTTATTTGGCTCGGCAACTGTCGCTGTAGGCTGGTCAGGTTATGTTAAAAGTTTTCTAAAAGATATTGGTATAAATATTCCTGATTACCTTAGTTCTAGTCCTTATGTTTTTTCACACGATACAGGCTGGACTCAGACAGGCGCATTAATAAACCTACCAGCTGTTCTCATCGTTCTTGTCTCCACTTATATTCTTGTAAAAGGAATAAGAGAATCAGCCACAGCAAATAATATAGTAGTATTTCTAAAATGTTCAGTGCTGTTATTATTTATCTGCGCAGGTGCAAGTTATGTAAACATAGAAAACTGGACTCCTTTTATTCCAGAAAATACTGGGACTTTTGGCCAGTACGGATGGAGCGGGATTGTACGCGGAGCTGGGGTTATTTTCTTTGCTTATATAGGCTTTGATTCCTTATCGACACTTGCTCAAGAGGCAAAAAATCCACAAAAGGATATGGCCTTTGGTATTTTAGGCGCACTAGTAGTTTGTACAATATTTTATATTGCAGTTTCACTAGTTCTAACTGGAGTTGTATCTTACACACTCTTAAATGTACCTGATCCAATTGCAGTAGCAGTGAATGCTGCAGGTGATGGATTAATGTGGCTAAGGCCTTTTATAAAAGCAGGAGCAATAGCAGGTCTAAGTTCAGTAGTGTTGGTACTCTTAATGTCACAACCAAGAATATTTTATAGCATGAGCAGAGATGGACTTCTTCCACCAATATTTTCAAAACTACACAGCAAGTACCAGACACCTCATATTAGCACTATGCTTTGTGGAGGACTTGCTGCAATAATTGCTGGCTTTTTACCAATAGGAATCTTAGGTGAATTAGTTTCAATTGGGACGCTCTTTGCTTTCGTAATAGTTTGTACAGGAGTTCTAGTTCTAAGATATACTCATCCTGATATTAATAGGCCATTTTTAACTCCTTATCCTAAGTTTGTTTGTACTGCTGGGGCACTAATGGCCTTATTACAAATGGCTTTTCTTCCGCTTGATACTTGGATCAGACTATTTATTTGGCTACTTCTTGGTATGATCATTTACTTTACATATAGTATAAAAAATTCACATTTAACTAAACAAACCTCAAAGAAGTAAATGAAACTAGGAAATCGCTTCAATACCGCTAGAGATTTAAAAGAACTAACGCAAATTGGTGATAGAGATCAATCTAGGTTATGCGATATTAAAGAATGGGAACAAGAAGATTTTAGAATTCTTGCAAAAGAAATTTTGGGATTAAAAAAAGATTCGAACGAAGACCTACCTATACATAGAAAATTGTGGGAATTTACCTCTACGGTTCAAGCCCTAGTTGAACTAGACTTACTTAACGAAAGTTCACTAGGACTATCTGTTGCTGCAGGCGCTGAGAGAATTCTTTATTACTTAACAAATAAGATAGGTACTGTAGTAGCAACGGATATATACGGCCATGGCGACTTCTCTAGCTTAGAAGCAAACGATAGCTTTCTAAAAAATCAAAAACAATTTGCTCCATATGATTATGCGGAAGACAAACTACTTCCTCTGTATATGAATGCTCTTGATTTAAAATTTGAAGATAATACTTTTGATTTTTCTTTTTGCATGTCTTCTATTGAGCATTTTGGAGGAATCAAAAATGCGAACAAGGCTATTTCAGAGATGTCCAGAGTTACGAAAGAAGGTGGTTATGTATTAGTCGCTACTGAATTTTCATTAAATGGATTTAAAACTGACGAGGTTTTCTTAAAAAATGACCTTGTTAAATTAATTAAAGGGACTGGATTAAATTTAGATAAAGAATTTTTATTCTCACTCTCAGAGGAATCTAGTAAATACTGCTGCGATATGAGGAAAGATGATTTAAATAAACTTCCTCATTTAAACCTAAAATCCCTCTCTTCTATTTTTACTTCTGGAATCTTGATCTTAAGGAAAGAGGGAGAATATACAAAGAATACGGCTAGCGATCTGAGGGGGAAAATAGATTTAATAAAATCATTACAAGGCGCCAACATCAAAGACGAAATATCACTTAATCTCAGCTTATTAGATAAAATTAAAAGGAAGCTTCTAATTGGCAGGTGCAAATTAGAAGAAAAGATTTTCCTCACTCCCAAGCATTAATAAATCCGGGGAACGAAGTTTCTACTGCTTTTAAATCATCGATCAGTAGCTCTCCTGTCTTTAGAAAACGCATGACAGAAGCAGACATTTCTATCCTATGATCTCCAGTACCTTGCCATTCAGTATCTGCTACACTTTGATCATTAGAAAATGTCATTCCCTTAATACTTAAACCATCTTCAAATTCAGCTACTTGCACACCAAAACTTTTTAAAATCTTTGCCGTACAAGTTATTCGGTCACTTTCTTTTACTCTTAGTTCTTCAGCTCCTCGAAACACACTCTCCCCATCGATAAAAGCTGCTAATACTGACAAAATTGGGATTTCATCGATCATTTGAGCAACTTGCTCTTGATCTAGGTTAAATGGCTTTAGCTTTGAAGGCATTATAAATAAATCAGCAACAGGCTCACCAGCTACTAATCGATTATTTTGGAACTCAATATTAGCACCAAGTTCTATTAATAGATCCAAGCATCTTGATCTAGTAGTATTAATTCCTACTCCTTGTACTAATATACCTTGATGTTCAGATACGAGTGCCGATACTATATAAAACATCGCGGCAGAAATATCTCCAGGTATTTCAATGTTGAAAGGATTTAGTAATCTTTTAGAATCACCTTTTACTGAAACATAGTATTTTCCATTAATGACTTCTTTAATTAGATCAACTCCCATTGCACTTAGCATTCTTTCAGTATGATCTCTGGATAAAACGGGTTCGGAGATTTTAGTAAGTCCCTCTGCGAACATACCTGCTATTAACAGTGCGCTCTTAACTTGAGCACTTGCTTTCTTCATCTCTAGTTCAGTTGCCATAAGTTTAACAGACCCCTTGACAGTAATAGGCAAAAGATCTCCAGAAAAAATAGAACCCATTTTAGATAAAGGTTCGGTCACTCTTTGAAATGGTCTCTTAGATAAACTATGGTCACCAACTAAAGTAGATTCAAAATTAGTTGCGCTCAATACCCCTAACAAGAGTCGTGCTGTTGTCCCCGAGTTTCCGCAGTCTAAAACCGAACTGGGAGCAACTAAAGAAGGAAGTCCTTTACTTATGATAGTAACAACATTTTTCTCTTCTTCAGTATGTGAAATATTTTTTATCTGCTCGTCTTTTGCTAATATCGACATCTCACTTGTAAGAGCTAAATGAATATCGATCCCAAGTTGTTGAAAAATTCTTATTGTCGAAAAATTATCCCTACCCAGAACAGAAGTACGAAAAGTACTAGTACCTTCTGCTAAAGAAGAAAACATTACAGCTCTATGCGTAATAGACTTATCACCCGGGAGATTTGAAAGTTGTTTTTTTAATTTCACGTTCGCACTACAAATATTTTCAATTACTAACTAGTTGGACTACCTAAAACCTTAACATAACTACAAATCAAAGCTAGCTCATCTATTACTAAGTTCAAATCTTCTTTAGTATTTCTAGCATCCGCTTCTATATAAAATAGACAATCCCAAGCTGCGCTCTTAGGTTTTCTAGATTCGATAACGGTTAAAGGTATATCCCTGGAAGAAAAAGGAGATAAAATCTGCCTCAAAATCCCTGTAGTATTCTTGGCGGCACAAACTATAGAAACTATAGAACTGGCTTTAACTTGCGCTACTCCTTTTTCTACAACGAAATATCTAGAATAATCTGAAGCTGCTGAGACGTCTGTTACCAATTCATTTAGACCTAGCTCTAATGAAAAGTTACCTGTCAAAACTATTCCTAATCCCGAATTAGGAATTTTTGATTCTTTAATAAGGGAAACCAGATGCAAATCAGATTTAATAAAGAGAACATCTGCATTTGGTGCGTACTTAGAAATCCAAGAACCAAACTTTATTTGCTCATAGGCAGGTAGATATATTTTTTTGATTTTTGATATTTCAGGTTCCGAACTATAGATAGAAAATGTTTCTTCTAATTCCACAGAGGAGACTATTTTTATCTCTCTATTAATTAATAGCTCTAGTGTTTCAGTTTTTATTCCAGATCCAGAACTTGAAAAAGGAAATACACCATAACGAGAAACATCCTTATCAATACTATCAATGCAAGCTGAAATAGAATCTACACATCTATAATTATCTAAAGGACCAAATTGCTTCACGAGAGCTGCATGACACGAGGAGCCCATTATTCCAGGAAAACAAACCTCGAAATCTCCAACAATGCTTCGAGAAGCAGATATTATTGATAAAAAAATCTCTTCAACACTCTTTTCTGAAAAACCCGCAGCAACACACTTCGGTATTACTCTTTTAACTATTTCCTTCTCCCTAGATGGAAGATATGATCTAATTTCGTCCCTTGTTTTTACCTCCCTAACTTTTCTAGCTAAGTCTGCTCTCTTGCAGAGAATATTAGCAAGTTCATCATCAACTTTATCTATTTCTTTTCTTATATCCGATAAATCTTTCAACTTTAACGCTCCTTAGCTATTAATGATATCTCAACCAATGCCCCAAGTGGCAAGTCCTTAACTGCTACCGTTTGTCTTGCAGGGAGCATGTTTGGATTTACATATTGTGCATAAATTTCTCCAACTTCTTTAAAAGAATTCATTGAAGTTAAAAAAATAGTTGTCATTAGTACGTGACTAAAATCCGAACCAGAGTCCATTAAAACATTAGATAGATTTTTTAAAACTTGCTCCGTTTGTTTCCTTAGTCCACCATCAACTAAACCGCCTGTACTAGGGTCGATACCTATTTGGCCAGAAACATAAACAACTCCGCCTGATTTAACGGCAACACTATAAGCACCTATTGGCTTAGGACTATTTGAACTGGGTTGGACGATAATCATAACTTTTTAATTAAAAATGTTCTGCGACCTTAACATAAATCGTTTAAGGCACGAAACCAGCACTAATCGAAGGTGCTTGTAAGCTAGGGGCATCAGATCTAAGAAAGGCATTAAATAGTTGTCCTGTTGTAATAAGTAATCTTGGTTGACCTGTCTGACTGCCATCAAGTCCATCTCTTAAAGGTACAGCCAAATCTATTCGTATAACTGCTCCACCAGAAGATCTTGGCAAACCTAGTCTTAAACCTAATCCAATATTCGAATAAACTCCATCCTGAAAAGCTGAAAAAGGCGCCGTATCGTAGACTCCTCCTAAATCAAAAAAAGCAGCCCCACCAAGACTTACAAGTTTACCGATATCATCTATAAAATGTGCCCTATCCTCTAAATTTAATAAAACCTTATGTCTTCCTGTAAAAGTTCTATCTGAATAAGCTCTAAGACCATTAGTTGCGCCTAAGTTCATCTGATAATCATTATCAGTATTAAATGCGGACTCCATTAAAAAATTCCCAGCTAAAGTATGTTGTCCTACAAACTGTCCAAGCAAATACTTTGGTCCCTTAATATTATAATACTTAGACTGAAGACCAAAAGTAAGTTGTCTAAAAGAATCTTGTTCAAAGCGTCCGCTAGTACCTACTTGAAGCCTAATAAACTCATTAGGATTGATTCGAAATCCCTCGATATCACTTATTTTATATAGTAAGGAATCCTGAAGCGAACCTAAAACCGTTGGAGCAATTTGACTATTAACAACAAATTCATTTCCTAAATTCAAATCTTGCGGTCTATCAAATAAATCGACATAGGAAACAGATATAAAATCTGGAACAATATTTTGATATGTGAATGTAGGGCCACTAAATCTTCTATCGTCGGCAAGCCTCTGTGGCTGAGATTGAAAATCGGCAGGATCCAAACCTATAGACCTGTAATCTCCACTATCAGCTTCGCTAAAAGAATCTCTAATAAAACCATACCCAAACGTAAGGCGAGTCAATGACTCATCTGGATTACCAAAAGAACGGGTATAACCTCCAGAAAAAGACTCTCTTTGCTGCCTGTATATATAGTCTGTATTAGAATTCTCAAACATTCTACCCACTAAATCAGACCTAGCAGACTCCGTAAACCACGCTTCTTTATTTACTAAACTTCTAAAAGGCATACCCCAGGAAACGACAGAACTTTGACCATCCGATCTTTCAAAATGACCTAGGGAAAATCTCTGCAAACTACCCAAAAATCTTCTATCATCAAAAACAAATTCGCGTTTACTTCTTCCCTCATCTTCACCAATTAAAAACTCAGCTCTTTTTCCATAACCTAGTAAATTACCTTCTGTCACACCGACAGTCTGACTCTTAGTACCGCTACCACTAGAGAGCGAAAGCACTGGAAAAAGTGTCCATACATCTTGAACACTCACTAGTATATCTACGTTATCCCCTTCTCTAACTTCTGTAATTTTAACGTCTCTGAGAAATGGTAGAGTTCTTAAATTTCTTGCACTTTCCGCAAGCACAAATGAGTCATAATAATCACCTACTTTAAAAAGAAGCTCTCTTCTGACTATATCTTCTTTCGTATTTATCTTCACAGCATTTGCAGCCCTAAAAATAGCAACTGGCTTATCTTCATCAAATACATCTCTAACAACAATTTTAACTTCTCGAATAATTAGATTTTTGTTTACTGTTGTTGAAGATCTAAGGTTTGAAGATTTAGAGATTGTTGATTGAGCTAATCCAAAACTAGGCAAGGCTAAATTACACAACAAGAGCACAACGGCTAAGATTGGATAGAATCTAAACATTTATATTACTAATATAAGTCATTAGGGCCACCTTTCCATCATCCATAACTAACTGAAAAGCTTTAAGTTTTGATGCTAATAACTGAATAAAAGATTAGTTTTATTTCAGATATTATAAAAGCACAGCTTGACCAAAATAGTTTTCAGAGAGACTATAAAACTAAAGTTTATAGATACTTATGGAAAAAGATACTACATTAAAAGAAGTACTACAAGAAAGTAGCAGCACTGATCAGGCTTTGGTTTGCCAATTTAAAACAATTGCTGACACTCTTTTGGCTATTGAATATTACGTTCCCTGGATCGGTATTCCTTATTTGCCAAAAACTATCTTGAGAGAAAAGACTAGTAAAGATTTTTTCTACCCAGAAAATGATTACTTAAAAGCATCTTTAATTACTGTTCAGTCACCAATTATAATAGACGCGATTGAAGTAATAAAAAATAAAAAAACAGATCAGCTAGAAGCCAATATTCTACTAAACTCATTAAGAAATCTTAGCCTTTTTGATAAAATAGCTTTTCCTCTAATTAGCGGTATTGTAGTTTTCATTCTATGTTATAGCTCTCTTGCTCCTTTTTCCTTAGAGCCCAATAGAAGAATAATTGCATCACTAGTATCCGGAATAGGATCTTTAGTAACTGCATCGTTTTTTTATATAGAAGAAATTAGATTTTTCTTCTTTACGAAACTCCTGGATGAAGAAATACTAAGGAGAAGCGGAAAGCTAACAGATTCTAAATTTCCAGAAATAAATATTAAAGCATACTCAAGAGTAAAAAATCCTTAAAATGAAATTATCTAATATAAAATCACACAAATATCTGAAAATATTCCTTAGTTTAGTTTTAGCTAACAATATTATTATAAATAATTCTTATCTTATTGAAGTTAAAGCAGAAGATGCACCAACTCCAGGATCAACAGAAACTATACCGCCCGCTGCCACTACTGGAAAAGATTTGTTCAAAGAATTATTTTCGAAAAAACTAGAAGCTACTGATTACTTCCTTTGCTCCTCAAAAATCACCTTAATCAAAAACGACACTGCTAATGATAAAAAAACTGAAACATTAGTTCAACAAGTCTCAAGACGTGGTAAAAATGGAACCTCTATTTATCTTGATTTACAAACTGCTATAGAAAAAGAAAAAGCTATCGCATTGGATAAATGTAACAAAGAAAAATCTCAGGTTACTTGTGTAAAGAACGCCCTTATAAAAAACCAATCTGAGCACCAATTGCTTGATTTTAAATCAAGAAAAGCTTTTTTAGATGCGGCAGAATCTGAATGTAAATCTATTAAATTTGAATGTGAAGAAGCTAAGTCTTCGGACATAACATGTGAGCTATACCAAAGTCCTGAGATTGTAGTTGCCCCTTCACCTGAAGCTCCAAAGGCTCCAGAAACTAAAAAGTAAAAACCCTAATAGGCAATGCGACACTAACTAAAATGCATTTTTTGAATGAAATATTTGAAAATCTTTTTCATTTATAAGCACACCGACTGCATCTATCCTATAAGAATTAACAAGCTTTTTAATCCTTAAATCTGCCCTAGAATAATAACAACTAGAAAGTTGCCTGACTTTATTAATCTTCCTCTTATCTATTGTATCAAAAATACGACGATGAGCTCCATTATTATTTATTCTAGTTTTTACTTCTACTAGAACTAAAACATTTCCTTCAATCATTACTAGATCGAGTTCACCAAAAGTAGCTCTCCAATTTCTTTCAACAAGTCGGTACCCTTTAGACTTAAGATAATCCTCCGCGATACGCTCACCAGACTTTCCAGTTGAGTTATTTTTTAGCTTTTTAAAACCAAATAAATTCATAATCTTTCTTAAGTTATCGCATTTGCAAAGAAAAAATTACACGCATTGAAGAAAAGTTTTAAAAAGGAAGAAGTGGGAGAGCTTCTATAAGCGGGATTCTGTACCGTTACCGGCGATAATCATTCTTCTATGCGACGTTACCCGAAAATAAATATGACGAGTAGCCATAGAGATTATTCCCTAAGAAATAATCTACTATTTTCTGTTTTGTCTTGCACCAGCTGAGGTTTGCAAAGCTAAAAAAATTACTCTTCTTACTGGTAGGCTCTTACCCCACCGTTTCACCCTTACTTTTGTACCCGAAGACACAAATAGCGGTATACTTTCTGTTGCACTATCTCTGAGTTACCCCAGGCCGTCTCTCTCGGCCAGCTTACTCTACGGTGTCCCGACTTTCCTCCACCAAAAAATGGCAGCGATTATCCGAATCTCTCCCACAGGCTAAGTGCCTTATTACAGAATATTTTGCAAAGCATAAGACCTAAATTTAAGAATAAATCTTATAAAATTCTGATTTTACTTAGAAAAATAGTGCTAAAGGGTTCTTTCCCAGATGTCGACTACATATTTCTAATGAGTAAAGAAATTATAAAACCAGCAAAAAGTTTCGCAAACGATAGGGCACATTATACGGTCCTAGTGGTTTGCGCCCAGGGATCAAGTTCGAGTCAGGTTAGACAAGCAATGAAATCCCTAGGATTCGTGCAAATGAGTACAGCTGCCACACACATGCAAGGTATCGATAAAGTTAAGGTACGAAAATTTACTCATATCATATTTGATGCAAAAGTTACCGATATGCCAACTGTAGATTTCGTAAAACAAATCATAGAAATGGACGGTAACACAATATTAATAGCCATATCAGATCAACCAAAAATAGATGATGTTTTTAGTTTATTGAGAGCAGGCGGAAGAGGATTCATTGTTCCTCCTTTCAATACCGAAACTCTTGAAAGTGTTCTTGAAAGAGCAACTGAAGGACCAGCCCTTAGCGAGGCTGTTCTTAATGCTCCCGATAGAAATGGTGCGTTTACTGCCATAGTGCTTAATAATCTATATAGACTCTCAGTAGCAATGAGGCAGTCAAAAGAATTTGCTTCAGCTGCTAGAGATGTTAGAATTTACGATTATCAATTTAAAGAATCTATAGAACTAGCACAGCTCTTCTGCGATGGCACAGAGAATGATCTAAGGGATAAAATCATAGAAGGCTGCATAAATAGAGCAAAAGACGCCGCAACAAGATTAGGTAGACTAAGAAAGAAACTTAAAAAAGAACGTTTCGATGAAGATGGAAACGTTATTATCGAAGCAGCAGAAGCTTAAAGCTTTTCATAAAATAATACTACCAGATAGTCTCTCATTAAATTATATGCTAATGTTAGCGCATGTTCTCATTAGGATTTTCTGAAATTCTGGTCATTCTTATAGTTACAATAGTATTTGTAGGTCCTGATCACTTGCCTGGAATAGCTCAAAAGCTTGGAAGAATATTCTGGCAAGTTAAGCATGCAGCAGAAGAATTTAAAAAAGAAGTAGCCATTCCTTCTCTCGGACTAGATACTGAAGAATTCAAAAAAGAATTAAAAAGTCTCACTAGCTTAAAAGCCGATATGAAGTCTGAAGTAAAAAATATTATATCAGATAGTAAAGTACTTGAAGTAGACCAAAAACAAGAACCTACAGAAAAAACTAAAACCGAAGAAAATTAAAGTGGCCGAAGAAAAAAAAGAACTTAATACCAGTGCCATGTCTTTCATCGAGCATATAAAAGCTCTTAGAGACTGCTTAATTTATGCAATACTGGGTATATCAATTGCTACTTTAATGTCAATGTATTGGGCTGCGGAAATTTTTAAATTTCTTACCTCCCCACTTAGAGAGAATTTTATCAATTTTGATATTATAGGCACAAGTCCAGCTGAGGCTTTCTTTATAAAACTTAGAACTGCTTTCACTGCTGGCATTTTACTTTCCTGCCCGAACTCTTTTTATCAATTATGGAGGTTCATTGCTCCAGGCCTATATGCAAATGAGAAAAAAATAGCCATACCGTTTGTTTTTATCTCTTCAATTTTATTTCTCGCAGGTGTCTCATTTTGCTTCACGACACTATTCCCATATGCATTTCAATATTTCTATGCCGAATATGAATCAATTGGAATTCACCCTAGTATCAAAGTAGATGAATATATGACTTTTGTAACTCGAATGCTTTTTGTATTTGGATTAGTTTTTGAAACACCAGTTGTTTGTTTTTTCCTAGCGCGCTTAGGAATTCTCACTCATACGATTCTAATTAAAAATTCTAGATTCGGAATGGTTGCTATTTTTATTATTGCAGGAGTACTGACTCCACCCGACGTGGTCTCACAATTGCTTCTCGCTGGACCCTTAATTGTTATCTATGCTGTTTGTATTGGCATATGCTACCTGGTAGCACCTAGAAAATCAGCTCAAGCGCAAAATTAAAATACTAACAGTTACCATTATAATACCAATAATTTTCCTGAAAGTTAGAGGCTCAGAATATGCAAATCGCGCTATAATACTTGAGAAAATCAACTGAGAAGACAATACAGCTGAGCAAATTCCAATTGGTCCTAAAGTAGTAGCAAGCATAAATAAACCTGTCCCACCAATCGTAGGCGAACTTGATAGAGCAACACCCCTTAAATGTTTTTTTATTTTTAAACTACTTAGTTTTTTGAAAGATAACATTAGAGCTACAACTCCAATCGAAAACTCCCATAAATAACCTGCCCAAAAAGGATTGCTATAGTTACTCTCTAAACCGACTATGAAGTTAGAGGCGCTAGAAAATAAACCAAAGAGTAAACTAAATATTATAGGTCTTAAAGAAATTGAAGTCGTATCAGACTTATCAAAACTTATAAAAAATATACTTAGCAATAAAAGGCTGACACCAATATTTTGATAAGTAGTAGGCAATATTCCTGTATAAAAAACATCTATTAACCAAGAAAAAATAGTATAACTACTGAGACACCAACCAATTCCAAGAGAAACTGAAAGTTTCTTAAATACTTCTCCCATAGAGACAGTTGAAATTACTGCACAAAAAGTTCCCGGCAACACGCCTAATAAGATACTCATACTTGGATAATTTGAAGTATAAAATGAGTATAATAATATAAGCGGAGTAGCTAAGATTCCTATCGAAATACCTCTAAAACCAGTAATGAGCATTGCATCTTCTTCTCTAAAATACTTCGCCATCAAAGTATTGTTCAGTGCAAAAAATAGGGAGGCAAAAAAAGAAATTAGTACGTACAAATAAATTAAAAGCCAGGTACTGTTAGACTTCCTCCGTTATGATTCCTATTTAAAGACAAGAAAAAAGGAGCCGCAGCTTTTGCCCAATCAGATGCATTAGGATATTCACTTGAAGAAGATCCAAAACAAATCTCAAGCATATTTGTATCAATTATTCCTGGATTTATACACACAGAAAACATTGGTGCATGAAGTTCTTCAGCTAAAGATTGTGAAAATCCTTCAATTGCAAACTTACTAGCGCAGTAAGGAACCACTTGAGCAGCACCTTCCCTTCCCCAGTATGAACTAATACCGACTACTCCACCCTTCCTTCTTTTTTTCATTAAAGGCAAAAATGCTTTAGTCACAAAAATAGTTCCAGTTACATTTATATCTATTAAATCTTTGATCTGAGTAGCTTCTATACTCTCAAGGAAATTAAGAGGATTAATGATAGCCGCATTATTAATTAACAAATCAGGCGCACCATATTTAGCTACTACATCTGACACCCATAAATTTACAGCATTAAAATCTCTGATGTCTAACTGCTCATAAATATGGCAAGAGTCATCAGACTTACTTTTAGCACTTCTTCCGCAAGAACAAACTATATGTCCATCTGCTGTTAAAACATTTGATAGAGCATTACCAATTCCTCTACTTCCTCCAGTAATGACTATAAATTTTTTAGACACAGAGTTGAGTTATGCTAATTTTGCTTTAAGAATATCATTAACCATTACAGGATTTGCCCTGCCCTCAGTTTCTTTCATGACCTGACCCACAAAGAAACCAAACATTTTATCCTTGCCAGACCTATATTCTTCTAGTTGCTTAGGGTTCTTTTCTAATATTTGAGAAATAACTTTATCTAAAATATCAGGATCAGAAAGCTGTTTTAATCCTTTCTTCTCCACAACCGACTCAGGTGAAGATCCTGATTCAAACATTTCATCAAATACAGTTTTAGCAATTTTACCAGAAATTAACTCTTCATCTATCATCCGAACAAGTGAAGCTAAATTTTCAGGGCTGACAGGAGAGTCCATTATTGAAAGACCTTCCTTATTTAAGCGGCCAAAAAGTTCCGAAGTAATCCAATTTGATACTGCTTGAGGATTATTATGAGCAGCTACTGCTTGTTCAAAAAATCTAGCAATAAAACTTTCTAGTGTTAAAATTTCTACAGTGTAAGCATCCAATTTATAATAATTAATGAATCTATTATAAATTTCATTTGGCAACTCAGGCAGCGAATCTTTAATTTTCCCTATCCACTCACTATCGACAATCAAAGGTGGTAAATCTGGATCAGGGAAATATTTATAATCGGCAGCTTCCTCCTTAGATCTCATACTCCGAGTAGTACCTTTTTGCTCATCAAAAAGTCTAGTTTCTTGAAGTATAGTACCACCAGACTCGATTACAGCAATCTGCCTCTCAACTTCATGCTGAATAGCTCTCTCAACAAATTTAAATGAATTTAAATTTTTAATTTCGACCTTAACACCAAGCTCAGTCTGACCAATTGGTCTTACTGAAACGTTAGCATCGCAGCGAAGGCTACCATCTTCCATGTTAGCATCGCATACTTCTGTATATCTCAGTATTTGTTTTAATTGCTTTAAATAAGCTCCTGCTTCCTCCGGCCGTCTCATATCTGGCTCAGATACTATCTCAACAAGTGGAACACCTGCTCTATTCAAATCAACATAAGAAATCCCGTCAGACTCCCCATGGATATTCTTACCAGCATCTTCTTCTAAATGTATCCTAGTAAGATTAACTCTCTTTAATTCACCATTAAGTCTATATTCAACAAAACCATCCTTACATAGTGGCAAATCGTATTGAGAAATTTGATAGCCTTTTGGTAAATCAGGATAAAAATAATGCTTTCTAGAGAAAGTACTCATCTTTTGGATTGAACAATTTGTAGCCAGTCCTAACTTAATAGCAAAATCCACAACTCTGCGATTAAGTACAGGTAAACAACCAGGCAGACCTAAGGTTACTGAGTCCGTTAGAGAGTTCGGTGTTTTCCCACTGGTAGCCCCTGATACTGCAAATATCTTACTATCCGTTAGTAACTGAGCATGAACTTCAAGCCCTATAACAGTTTCAAATTTTTGTTCTTGGCTCATATCTAATTAATTCTTCCTGTAGTTCTTTGGGTTACTGGAAATTTAAATTCTCTTTCAAAAACTGACGCAACTCCAAGTAATAATGATTCTGAAAATAAAGGTCCCACGCATTGCATACCAATAGGTAGCTTTTCTGGTGAAAGACTAGTCGGAATACTTATACCAGGCAGACCAGCTAAATTAATTGGAACTGTAAAGATATCCGCCAAGTACATAGTTAGTGGTGATGCGGAAGTTTTTTCCCCTAACTTAAATGCAACTGTTGGAGAAACTGGCGTTAAGACCACGTCACAAGAATTCATAAACGCTGCTTTATAATCATTAATTACAAGAGTTCTAATTTGTTGTGCCTTTTTATAATAAGCATCATAGTATCCACTGGACAATACAAAAGAACCAATCATAATTCTTCTTTTTACTTCCTTACCAAATCCTTCTGCTCTTGATTTTTCGTAAAGCTCTTGTAAAGAATGATAAGAACTACTTCTGTGTCCATATCTAATCCCATCAAAGCGTGCCAAATTAGAGGCGGCCTCGGCTGGTGCCGTAATATAATATGCAGCAAGGGAGCTACTAGCATGAGGTAAAGAAATTTCTACTATCTCTGCACCTAATTTAACAAGCCTACTAATCACTTCATTAAAAGAATTTGAAACGCTATCTTCTAACCCTCCAGACATTAAATCTTTAGGAATTCCAAACCTAATACCTTTTAAATCTTTCGATTCCCAAGACTCTAATTCCTTAACAAACTCTGGTACTTTATCTTTTACAGATGTTGCATCATTAGAATCAAGTCCAGAAATAGTTTGAAGTGTTAAAGCTAGATCTTTTACCGATCTTGCAAATGGACCTATTTGATCTAAAGAAGAAGCAAATGCTACAGCACCGTATCTGCTAACTCTGCCATAAGTAGGTTTCATTCCGTATATTCCGCACAGTCCTGCAGGTTGTCTAATCGAACCTCCAGTATCTGTACCAAGGGCTATAGGACTTTGCCCAGATGCAACAGCAGCAGCAGAACCACCACTTGATCCCCCAGGAACTCGACTATTATCCCAAGGATTCTTTACTGGTCCAAAAGCTGAGTACTCGTTTGAAGAACCCATTGCAAATTCATCTTGATTGGTTTTGCCGACTATAATGGCACCAGCATCTTTTAGCTTCTTAACGGCGGTACAATCGTAAGGTGGAATAAATCCTTTGAGCATCTTTGAACCGCAGGTAGTTTCAATACCTTTAGTTACTAACTGATCTTTTATCGCTACTGGAATACCTGTAAAAAGACCAGAATTAGACCCTTTTTCTTTAATAATAATATCCGCACTCTCTGCATTTTTAAGTGCCTGATCTTTAACAAGTGTAATAAAAGAATTTAGATCTGACGTTTCCTCAATTCTATCAAAATGAGCGCTAACAAGTTCCATGCTTGAGATCTCCCCAGATAAGAGCTTTGCCCTCATTTCCGAAGTAGTTAATGAAGTTAATTCTGACATTAAATTATTTCCAAAAAATTATGCAAGTTTGTAGTTAGGAATTTGATTTTATAATCTGCGGAACTCTAAAAAAGTTATCTTTAAAATCAGGAGCAATTTTAGCTATCTCCTCACTCTTATAGGAAGCCTGATGCACATCATCACGAAATACATTTGATACTGGATGTATGTGAAAAGTAGGTTCGACTCCCCTTGTTGGAATTTCAGATAAAGTCTGAACGTAATCCAAAATAGAATTTAACTGCTCTTTTAAGGTAGGAACTTCTTCTTCTGTTATTTCAATTGCTGATAACTTAGCAACGTGTTTTACATCATTATCTGAAAGACTCAATTTTTTCACCAACGCATATGTTAATATGAAGTATATAATAGTCTTAAAGATAAAAAATCACAAAAATTAGTTAATAAAAAAATAGACTAAAAACAGGATATTCCAGCTACTAAATAATGAGAATTAAGTCTTTTATAATTGGTACAGACGAAGCAGGTAGAGGTCCCCTAGCAGGGCCCGTATCAGGGGCGGCAGTATGTATGAAAAATAATACGATTTCGTCATTAATACAGGATTCAAAAAAATTAAAAGAGAAACAGAGGGAAGAGCTTAGCGAAGAAATCAAAAAATTAGCTTTAGCTTATTCAATTTGTTTAATAGACGAAAAAACAATAGACGAAATCAATATACTTCAAGCATCAAGAAGAGCTATGAAACTAGCTGCTGAACAGGTAATGGAAAATATCAGAAAACAATTCCCTGATGCTATTTGTAGGTTTTATTGTTTAATAGACGGGAATATGAATTTCTCAGACAGTAGTAACCAAGAAGCTATAGTAAAAGGAGATGGGATAATAAAAACTATTGGCGCTGCTTCCATTTTAGCTAAAGTAGAAAGAGATCATTATATGAAGTCCTTAGCTATTAAATACCCTGAATACGGATTCGATATCCATAAAGGATATCCTACTAAGTATCATAGAGAAAAAATAATCGAGTTTGGAGCCTGTGAAGTTCACAGAAAAACTTTTGCAGGTGTGAAAAACATTTAATATTTGAAAGCTATATATGAAAGTTACTATTTTTAGATTTATCTTTAGCACTTTATTACTAATTCAAATCGCAGTTGCAGAAGAAAATAATAAAAAAGAAGAAATCCTACCTGCCTTAAAAATAGGAGCAGTACTTGGTCTAACTGGGCCAGCTAGCACATGGAGTAATGCTAGTAGAATGGGATTAGAAATAGCAAGGGATGAAATCAACTCAGAAGCAGGAATAGACAAACCTAAAGTTGAATTAATATTTGAAGATTCTCAATCAAATCCTACCGCAGCAGTTAATAGTTTTAGAAAGCTAGTATCCCTAAATAAAGTAAATGCAATAGTTGGAGATGTCTGGGGATACCTAACAAACGCTATGGTACCAGTAGCAGAATCAACGAAAACGGTTTTAGCTTCCCCTGTTGTTTTTAAAGAATCAATAGAAAAAACTAACCCATATTTTTTTTCTATGGGAGAAAAGGCTAGTAGCATATCTAAAGCCTTAGATGAATTTTATAAAAGTCATCCAGAAATTAAAAAGATAGGAATTTTTTGCTGGGATGATCTCTGGGGACAAGCGTACCTAACGGAATGGATAAATGCCGCAAAAAGAAATAATATAGAGATCGCAGAACAAAGCTGTATTCTGGATTTTAATTTTGATTTCAAAATTACAGTTACAAAAATGAAATTAAAAAAAGTTGATGCAGTATTTATCACTTATAAAACTTCTGTAATTCTTCAAAGATTAAAAGAACAAAAATTCTCTCCTGTAGTATTTGCTACTAGTGACCTCGTAGAAGATTTAATTTCAAGATCACACTCTAAAGAACTTTTTGAAAATACCTACATTGCAGATTGGCATGCAGATGATGATTTCAAAAATAAAGTTATTTCGACTTATAAAACCGAGCCTATCAACCAAGCTCATGATAGTTACTACTTATTAAAAGCTCTTTACGCCGCATACCTAAAAAGATCACCAGAGCTAAAAGACGGACTTAAATTAGTTAAATTCGATACTAACCTAGGGACCGTAGACTTTAGTAAGGATAACTTTGGTAATTTTGGTGAAGCGGCGCTTTATCAAGTTAAAAATGGACTTTTCATTCCACAAACCAAATAACAAAAAGCAGATGCAAAACGCAACAGTCCGTTGCATAATGCATCTACCTAAAATTAGTTAACTAGCTAATTTTACTAATTATTCCATAGTGTCAAAAAGTTGGCACGCCTTGCATTAGATATAGTAACTACAAAATGGAGTTACTATAAAATGAACGAAATACAAACTACAGAAAACCACAACCTAAACAACACTGTTTCCGATGCTGAACTTAGCATGATCAAAGAAAACATGGTGTTCGCTAAAAAACTAGCTAATCGATTTTATCAAAAAAGATCTCACTCTCAAGCAGAAATAGAAGATCTTATTTCCTCAGCATACCTTGGACTATGCGAAGCAGCTAAAAGATACGACAACGAAAGATCAGACAATTTTAAAAGCTATAGCTTCCTTCGTATCAGAGGGAGCATGTACGAGTACCTTAAACTTAGTGGTGGTATTTCAAGAAGCTCATACAAAAAGCTACAAAGTAACATAGGTGATAGCCAATACCTAGCCAGAAAAGAAAACACTTTTGGATTCTCAGCTTCAAAAATGACCGATCTAAATGCATTAGTGGATAGCTTAGGGATATCAATTCACTACGACAAAGCGAATAATGAATACGAAATCTCTTATACAAAACAAGACCTAGCAGAGACCATATTAGAGCAAGAATCTGACAAATCTTCAATTGAGTTTGCAATAGATTGCCTACCTAAAGATATCGGCAGAATAGTGAAAGCTAGATACTTCGAAGAAAAGTCCTTGGCAGAACTTCAAGAAGAATTCCCGCAATACTCAAAAAGTCACTTAAGTAGACTACACTCAAAAGGACTAAGACTTCTGAGACAAAATCTAGCTAACACAATTCAATAATAAGTTAACAAATTATCAAAGAGGATACATGATAAAGATTAATAATTCGTATCTGCTGGGTTGCTTACTAATGATGCTCTCAGCTTGTAGAGAAGAAATTATTCACCTAAGTAACGAAACGGAAGCAAATCAAGTGCTATTGGTACTTAGAGAAGGATCAATAGAGGCGACTAAGAAACTCAGCGCTAAAGAGTGGGTTATAGAAGTGCCAAAATCTGATCTAACTAGAGCTCTCAGAATAATGACCGACTCAAAAATACCAAAAAAGTTAAAACAAAAAAACACAGAAGAAGCTAATCAATCTATTTTTTCCAGTAAACAAGATAAAGATTCAGCGAGAGATAGAGAACTCGCAACTGAACTTTCTACTATATTAGGAGAAATTCCTGGAATAATAGAGGCAAAAGTAAGTATTTTTAATGCTGCTCTAGACCCACTTTCACTTTCGTCGAAACCTGAGCGCTCCGCTTCTATAATGATAATATCTGGCAATAAACTAGAGCTAGATAAAAACTCAATAATAGATTTAGTAGCAAAGGGTGCTGGTGTCTCAAATAACAAGATCAGCTTCATATCAAGCGCATTAGCTAATTCAAAGATAACAGAAAAATCAGAAGAAATAACATTAGAAAAAGCAGCAGATGAGAATACTAGTCCAGTAATAGCAAAAACAGAATCAGTACCCGAAGTCTCAGATAATACTAAAATTAGTACTCCGATAGCACTAAACTCAGAAAATAAACGCTTAAAGATATTAAATTTTCTGAGTTCTCAGAAATATATACTATCAATAGTATTTGCATTCATTACCATACTAGCCCTGTTCATAAAAAAGAAGAACTCAAGCCATGCGAAACTCAATAAAATACTAGCAGAGGTATCTATCCTCGAAGGTAAAGGCGCATGAACATCGAGCTATCTAGAATCATCTCGAAATTAGAAAGTTACAAAGAAAAAGATGAAAAACAATTAACCACAGAAGAAAGTATAAACAATATCTCTAGAGTCTCTACTTTTGAAAGTTTAATTTCTCAACTTGAAGTCAGCTTAAAACCAGCATTATGCTTCAATTTAAATGATCTAAGTTTATTTAATAATCTAGAGATAGGTAGAGAAATATTTGTAGAAAAAAAAGATTTAAAACTAAAAATACAATCATTAGGAAAATATGGAAAATAACATAAACGAAGCTTACAATTTA
Source organism: Pseudomonadota bacterium (assembly GCA_027487795.1). Lineage (GTDB taxonomy): Bacteria > Bdellovibrionota_C > UBA2361 > SZUA-149 > DAOLCO01 > JAIYCX01. Next base: position 39,515 of record JAIYCX010000008.1, read on the forward strand.
AAAGTAGATGATGAATCTAGACAAATAATTTCTCAACTTATGAACGATGATTCCTTTAGAATACCTGCACACATATCTCTTCAAGAGGTTAGCCTATCACTTTATCAATTAATAGAACTAGAAAAAGGCTACGAAATATCTTTCAATCTTCAACAAGACTCTACTGTTAAGCTATTTATAGCAGGGGAAGTCATCGCGCTCGCTTCCATATCAATAGAGGGGGAAAAAATAAAATTAAAGATTATTGAAACTTTTTTGAAAAATAATTTCGAGATTAGCGATAACAGTATGTCGCTACAAAATTAGTAATGGCTATTTATAAATAGGAGAAAAAATGTCAAATAATATAATATCGAATAATAGTGGTTCTAGCTTAGCCTCCACTGCTTTGTCTGCGGTTAGTAGCGTAGCTCAAACAACGGCTAGGTTCCTACCTCAACCAGTAAGTGCAGGTGTAAACTTTGCTGCTTCCTTGCTTCCTAGCTCGAATGCCCAAACGGTAGATATATCTAGCAACTATCAAGCATTGATAGAAAAACAGATACAGATACAGCTTGAGCAACAGCAGGTAACTTTTACTTCGAACATAGAAAAGTCACAGCACGAATCAAGAATGGCCGCAGTTAGAAATATAAGATTAGGATAATAAAGGAACATAATATGAGTACAGTAGCAACAAATAATACGGCATCTAGTAAAGTAACGAATGAAGTAATTGCAGTTATAAACAATAGAAACTCTACTCAAGAGCAAATATTTAAAGCACTCGATAAATACGCATCTAGTACAGAACAGAGCGATATCAACATGCAAAAAATACAATCTGCTCTAGAGTCAAAAAACAGAAGAGCAATTCTTATGTCTAATCTACAAGAGAGCCAAGACAACACTACCAAAGCACTTATCAATAACATGAAATAATGATGTTAAGTCTTTTATCTTTTAACAAGTGGAAGGATTTAAGCCTTCCACTTGTGGTAGTACTGGTAGTGGGAATGATAATTTTTCCACTACCTAGTTCGTTACTAGATTTCCTATTAGCAGCAAATGTTGCTTTTTGTGTACTGTTACTTCTTGCTTCTTTATTTATTCCGGAGCCAGATAAATTTACTTCGCTACCTTCAGTACTATTACTATCTACCCTTTTCAGACTTGGGCTAAATATCTCAAGCACCAGACTAATACTTAGCGGAGTAGAAGTACCAGAAATCATAGTTGCTTTTGGAGAATTTGTAGTTTCAGGAAGTACAATTGTTGGTCTTGTTATATTTTCAATTATTTCAATAATTCAATTCATAGTAATTGCAAAAGGTTCTGAAAGAGTAGCAGAAGTAGCTGCCAGATTTACACTTGATGCCCTACCAGGAAAACAAATGTCAATCGATGCAGACATGAGAGCTGGCTTACTTAGCATCCCAGAAGCTAGAGAAAAAAGAAGAGAACTACATAGAGAAGCAAAACTATACGGTGCACTTGATGGAGCTATGAAGTTTATTAAAGGAGATGCTATCGTTGGTCTCTGCATAATTCTGGTAAATATTATTGCTGGAATTTTAATTGGTGCCATTAGAGACAAAATGCCGATAATGGACGCAGTAGAAAGATATACTCTTTTAACCGTAGGTGACGGCTTAGTGTCACAACTACCTGCGGTACTCGTTTCTATAGCTGCTAGTATTGTCATAACTCGAGTAAGCGAAAAAGAAGGTGGAATACTTTCAGATGAAATACTCTCTCAGCTAACTAGAGAGCCGTTGATCCTTTTGGTTTCTTCTATTCTCATATTTTGCTTAGCGCTAGTACCAGGGCTACCAACAATTCCGTTTTTAGCATGTTCAGTAATACCGTTTTTACTTTGGAGAACCGAACGTAATAAAGACATTAAATCTTCACTTGATAAAAGTAATAAGATTATTCCTTTTAAGCCTAGAATGCTCCCTCCTATAGTATTAAAACTTAGTCCGAAAGGAGCTCTATTACTTCAAGAAGAAAAAGTTATAACAGACTACATAGATGCAATCAGAGAAAATTTTTATGAAAACCTAGGTATCTTAATTCCCGAAGTATCTTTTGATATTAATCCACATATCAACGATATCAGCGCCAATTTAATAGTCTTTAATCAATTACGTGATAACGTAGTTTACGTAGATAACTACCAAGGCAACGAGACTTTGCTGGCAACAAAACAAATAGATCCATTCAGTAGAGTTGTTGCGAAACTATTAAATAATGAACTTTCAAATACTTTAATTGATTTCATAAACGACTCACACACTAGATCACTAATAGAAATATACGAGGTATATTCTCCTGATCTAATAAAAGGACTTATCCCGGATAAAATGAGTGTAACAACACTTACGTTAATTTTAAAACAACTAGTTAGTGAAAATGTTAGTATCAGAAACTTTACAGTAATCATGCAATCTTTATCAGAACTTCACCATCAGGATAACCAAGAATTTAATTCTATAAACAAAAGTCAAGACAGACTTCATCTTGAAGGAATTAAAAAAGTTAGAGAAAGATTAATTTCTGCTAAAATTATGGGGCTCTCTAAGTCTGATAAAATAATTAAAGTATTCACACTTCCGATAGATATAGAGGAAAATATCATTACACAAACGCATGCTGGACTTGATATGCACCCAGATATCTCTTTCTACCTTAGATCTGAAATAGAAAAACTTGGAGATGAAGTTAGAGGAATAAATCTCTTAACTAGTTCAAATATCAGAACTCAAGTAGCAAATACTCTAAAACGTTATCTTTCTAAAATGTCTGTTATTTGCCACGAAGAAATTCCGGAAGGTCTATCAGTTGTTACACTTGGAGCACTCGGTCTTATAGAAAATGGCGAAGAAAGCGAAGACACAGAACACAAAGAAACAGAACTTAGAAATGCTGCATAGAACAAAAAGGAGCTCAAAATTATGCAAACTATTAAACACTACATTATAATTTTACTTTTTATATCTGGGTGCTCCTTACCCCTTAATAATAGCAATAATCAATTACAGAATGTTGCAGCTCTTGGACAAGTTAATGAATTCATCACTAAGGGAAATAATTTTTTAAGCTTAGCTGACGAAATAAATACGGAGAATATTAAAAAACGGGAGCTACTAGATTCAGCTCTTTCTTCATTTTCTCTGGCAAAAGAAATAAATTCAAATGACCCGAGAGGAATTGATGGTATTGCTTCAGTATTAATTAGAAAAGGTAACTTTCTGGAAGCAGCTACCTTGCTAACGAACTTAATAGTAGAACATGAGAACTACGCCAGAGCTTACGTTAACCTATCCTATATAAAAGAAAAAAACGGTAATTTATTAGAAGCAGAATCTTTACTAAATAAAGCTTTAAATATAGATCCATTAGAAGCACATGCTTTAAACAACCTTGGTGGTTTAATTTACGACAGAGGAATGAGGAATAAGAATACAAATGATATCACCAGAGGAAAACAGTTAATTACTAAGGCCTCTCTTATCCTAAATCCAAGAAATAAGGTTATCAAACAGAATCTTAATGCTATAAGGGCTGTCTATTAAAAACTCATAAATAATCGTTTTGATAAACTGCGCACTAGTCACTGTAAATTATTATTCTGAAGATAATATTTTAAAGCTATTAAACTCTATCGCTGAGGCGGAGATATCTTCCTTTACTTTGATCATTGTAGATTCCTCACTTAGCTTTAAGTTAAGCTTGCCAAAAAATTTCAAAGACAAAGTTAAAATAATAAGGCTGCCCGAGAATAGAGGCTATGCTTACGCTGCTAATGTTGGGCTAAGAACTGCTTTAAATCTAAATCCCAAATACATGTGGCTACTTAATCCTGACGTATTATTAGATAAAAACAGTTTTAAATTTCTTAAAGAGACCTCTGATAACGAAAAGAATTCACTAATTGGTTCTACCGTACTTAGTAAAAACAAAGATACTAACGATATACGCATCTGGGGCGTAGGTGGATTCTGGGATGTTAATGGTGATGTCTCAATGGGCAGATCAGGAGAAGAAGTTTTAGAAAACAATAGTAATATCAAAGAGGAAATCTTAGATTGTAACTACGTCCCTGGATGTTCTATTTTCCTCAAACCCGAAACTCTAAAAAAGATTGGTTACATTCCTGAAGACTATTTTTTATATTACGAAGAAACTGCCTGGGCACTTAACAGCAATAGAAAATTTAATACTAAGAATATAATTGATCAAAGATCTATCATATATCACGAGGTCTATGAAAGTAAGCTAAAAGAAGATTACAGAGTTTATTTTTATAATAGAAATAGTTTACTCTTTAAAAAAGAACTAGCACTAGGATTTATAAATTCAGCTAAGATAATTTTAAAAGTAATAAAAAAATTAATCGGTGCTGGCTATGCTTACTATAAGGCTCCAGCACAGAGTAAACATATTTTTCTAGCACATGTTTATAGTGCATTAGATTTTTTGAGATTTTTATTTATCAAAGAAGATAGTAGTAAGTTAAAAATCTCAAAGAAACGGCTTAAACAATTAAAAAGCTAAGCCGTTTCTGCTAAGCATAAATTAACTACCTAGTCCCATCTCTTAAGAAAAGATATAGATCAGAAACAGGAAATGCGGAGTCAGTTGTCCTTAGTCCAAAATTAGTTCCAAGCGGGCCTGTCTCACCGTATTGATAGTAATAAAATCTTTCTATCCCAGGAATTTCTTTTTTCAAAAATGGCCACGCAGTTTCAACATAGGCTAATTGTTTATTTGGCCCAGTTTCACCTGACTCAGTTACCCATATAGGTTTATTTATACCATTTAAAAAATCACCAACTCCATTCGAGGTAACTACAGACTCATATGAAGTCGCATAATAATGAACATTCCAGACATCCGTATAAGCCTCAGCTCCCAGATCTCTTAATTTACGATTATAATTTAATACAGTAGGAAACTTTCTTTGAATTGATGTTGTAGCTGCCATAACAACTTTCTTAGAAGGAGCATTTGCTCTTACAGCAAAATATGAAGATCGTAACAATTCAAAATAATTTTCTGGCTCAGCTAAACCAAGAACTTCATCCTGAGGTAAACTAATAATGTCTGGCTCATTAAAGATTTCAAAGCCAGCTACAGCGCTTGATCCCGCATAACGCTGAGCAGTAGGTTTTACCCACTTCTCCACAAAAGTGCTTCTAGCACTTCCGCCAACCCAAGTAGAAGGGCTAGTTGCCCAATTTGGTATGTGGCTAAGTACAACTAATAACTCGACACCAGGAGGTGCATTTCTAACAATGTCATCATAGAAAGAATAATTTGGAGTAGAGTTAGGATTAGGCTGCACAGCCTCTGTCCATGCAAACAGAACTCTGATTCTTTTTATACCAAGATTAGAACTGATATCAGCATACTGCTGCGAGATAGTTCCAAACTCACTATCAACAAAAAAGTTATTCATTGCGACCAAAGATTTATCAATCGGCTTCCTCGAAGGAGGATCCAATGCAATATCAAGTAATTCTGCGGCATCACCGCAGGCAACAATCCCACATAAAAACAACGTTAAAACAGAAAGGGCGTACCTATGAGGCTTGAAATTAGATATTTTTGATTTAATTTTCATAGTAAAATAAAGATTAGGGAAATAAAGATATTAATGCTATTTATCTGTACTGGTTATTTCATTTTTTGGGGTTAATAAGCGAGATAAAAATTTCTCTTTTTTAACTTTAAAATACCTCACTAATCTGCTATTTATTACAACTCGCATAAATAGTTGATTATAGGTAATTAGTATTGTAACCAATGGTCTAATGATAGCATCTATTAAAGGGCTATTAATTTAAAGTATAAAATATAGGTATTCTCAAAAACTACATGCAAAAAAGAGGTCAGGGCGGTTACCAAAATAGATTCAGCCAAGCAGAAGAATCAGAAAAACACAGAATTAACGAACAAATCGACGTCCCACAAGTACGCTTAGTACTAGATGGTGGAGTTCAAAAAGGAGTTATCTCAATTAGGGAGGCTTTAGCACTTGCCGAGGAAGCTGGGCTAGATTTAGTCGAAGTTGCTCCTGATGGCAAACCTCCAGTTTGCAGATTACTAGACTACGGGAAACTTAAATACAAAGAACAAAAGAAGGCTGCCGAAGCTAGAAAAAAAGCAGTTGTTCATGTAGTTAAAGAGATAAGAATCAGATACAGCACTGACGAACACGATCTCGAAACAAAAATCAGACATGCAAAAAAATTCATAGGCGAAGGAGATAAGGTAAGATTCTCCATGCGCTTTAGAGGTAGAGAAGTTGTCTACGCCGAACTTGGTCTAGAAATATTTGCTAAAATCGAACAAGAACTAATTGATGTCGCAGTTCCCGAAGAAAGATCTCCGATCACTAATCAAAAAATGCATATTACATTTACACAAAAGACAGCTAAATAACTGTCTTTTTAGTTTCTGTTTTATTATCCGCCAATATTAAAAGCAGCTCTTAATAATGCTTCCTGCTCCATCGTATGAGCCTTAGGAGATCCAGTCGCTGGGCTTGCACTAGCAGATCTTTTAACTGAAAGTACAGGTATTTCTCCACTTAATCTATCCAGTATTGGCTTAACGAAAAATAATCCACCCATATTAGCAGGCTCATCCTGAACCCAAATAATTGTCTTTAGATTGCTATACTTTTTAATAGTAGCTCTAATTTCCAATTCAGGAACTGGATAAAACTGTTCAATAGTTGCTATCGCAGTATTTGTAATACCTTTCTTATCTCTCTCTGCTCTAAGTTCGTGAACTATCTTACCGGAGCATAAGATCAACTTTTCTGCATTAAAGTAATTATCATTCTGCTCATCAAGAACTGGCCTAAAACCACCTGAAGTAAATTCACTAACTGGAGAACATGCCGCAGGCAATCGAAGCATACTCTTTGGATTTATCACTATCAGAGGCTTTTTCCAAAGATACCTTGCTTGCCTTCTTAACAGATGAAAATATTGAGAAGCGGTAGAAGGCTGGCACACTTGCATATTATCTTCTGCGCAAAGTTGTAAGAATCTTTCAAGTCTAGCGCTTGAATGCTCAGGACCTGCTCCTTCATAGCCATGAGGTAGTAATAAAACTAAACTTGATAAAGTACTCCACTTATCTTCTCCAGCTGATAAAAACTGATCGATAATAATCTGAGCACCATTAACAAAGTCTCCAAACTGAGCTTCCCATAAAACTAAAGCATCTGGATTTTCTCTGGTATATCCATACTCATAACCAATAGCAGCAGCTTCTGAAAGCATGGAATCATAAGCAACGAATTGATTCTCTCTAGATCCTTCAATATTTTGTAAGGGCGAGTAAGGCTCTCCATTTTGATAATCGTATAGATAAGCTTGTCTGTGATTAAATGTCCCTCTTCTACAATCTTGCCCTACTAACCTGACATCTACACCTTCTAAAATTAAAGAACCAAATGAAAGTGCTTCCGCCATACCCCAGTCTACAGTTCTATGACCAAGAGCCATTTCTGCTCTTTGCTCTAGAAGTTTTTGTAACTTAGGATGAACATTAAAAGAATCTGGGGTCTTTGATAAAGCACGGCCGAGCTGTGCTAAAACTTCTTCGGAAATAGTAGTTTGCACTTCGTATCTAGGGCTATATAGACCACCACAGTACTTTGCCCAACTAGAGGAAACTTTTTCTAGCTTTGGTTTTTTAGTAATTTCTCTTCCCTTCTTTAAACTCTCTTCAAAAAACTCCATCGCTGAAGATTGTAAAAGCTTCAACTCTTCTTCACCTACTCCAATTTCATTTGCGTAGACTTCACAAAGTATAGGTCTAGCTTTTACGGCTTGATAAACAACTGGAGAAGTTAGAGTCGGATCATCAACTTCATTATGTCCATACCTTCTGTACCCTACTATATCTATGACTACGTCTGAAGAAAAAGAAGATCTATAATCAGCTGCTAGCTTTCCTACTCTCACTACATCATTAGGACTATCACCATTAACATGGAAAATCGGGACATCTAATCTTTTTGCAATATCAGTACAATATCTTCCAGAATAAAGCGCAGGTTGCGTTGCAGTAAATCCAATTAAATTATTAATGACAACATGCACAGTTCCACCAATAGAAAAGCCTGGAATAGAAGCATAATTTAAAGCTTCAGCAGCTACACCCTGCCCAGAGAAGGCAGCATCGCCATGGATAATAATAGTAACTACTTTCTTACCTGTATTATCTTTTAATGCATCTTGCTTAGCTCTCGCCTTACCCATTACAACTGGGTTTACCGACTCTAAGTGACTTGGATTTGGAGCTAATTCAACTTCAAGGCGCTTACCATAACTAGTTGTATATATTCCAGTTGCTCCCTTGTGGTACTTAACATCATCTCCACCCAAAGCACTTCTAGGATCAACATCTTCGAAATTAGCTACTATATGTTCAGCTAAAGTATCAGCAATATGATGCATCACATTTAGTCGACCGCGATGCGCCATCCCGATAATAACAGTCTGTGCTCCATTCTCTGCAACTTGATCCAAAATAGAATCTAATAATGGAATAACAGAAGCTAATCCTTCCAAAGAAAATCTTTTCGCTCCTACATACTTAGTATGTAAAAACTTCTCAAAACTTTCTACCGATACGATTCTCTTTAGAATAGAAAGCTCTTCGATCTCTTCCGGATTAGACTCCAAGCGTGCAGATAGCCACTGACAACGATCCGGATATGGCATGTGCATAAACTCAGTCCCGATCTTGGAACAATATGCTGATTCCATCTCTGGATATTGATCCTTATCAATAGACTCAAGCTCAGAATGATGAAAAGGTTTTAACAATCCTAAAGGATCAATCTGTGCTCTAAAATGACCCCATCTTCTATATGTGTCTATGATCTGTTTATTTTCTAAGTCATTATTCATTTCTGATACTTTTTTTGGGGTTATTTTTCGCTCTGATACTTTATTTTTTATTTTATTAGATAACTTCTTTTTACCTGCTACACTTATTGTCTTTTTCTTAGACTTTTTTTTAGTGCCAGCACTCTTAGTTTTTGTCTTAGTCTCTTTTTTAAAACTCGCCTTACCCGACTTAGAAGAGAGTGTTTTATTAGATACTGCTACTTGGCTTACGGTCATAAATTTATTGATTCAATTAGGTAAATTTTTGGCTAGATTTTGCCAAATTTAACCTAAGCTTTCAACAATTTCAATTCGGTTATGCTTAATAATCCCTTATCTATAATTTCTTTTTCGATACCTTCACAAATCCTTCGGGCCATCATAGGCCCTTCGTATACCAATCCGGTATAAACCTCCACTAACGATGCTCCAGCTTTAAGCATCTTAATAGCATCATTCGCTGTAAAAATACCACCGACGCCTATAATAGGTACCCTTGCTTCACTCATATCAGATACTTTGGAAACTAGCGCTAATGCTCTTTCAAAAACAGGCCTGCCGCTTAATCCACCCTTTCCTATTGCTTCAAGCTGACCGACTCCAGTAGCTAGTCCATCTCTCTTAACTGAAGTATTTGTTACCACAAACCCTTCTACCCCAAGCTCTAAGCTCTTCTCGATAATATTCTTTAAAGATTCCTGATCAATGTCGTTTGATACTTTAACAAGTACTGGACTGGTAAATTTATTAGTACTCTTAACTGCCATAAATTCTTTTAAAAGATCTAAAAAGACTTCTGGACTTTCAAAAGTTTGACCGTCCTTGGTATTTGGACAACTTAAATTAAGCACTACTACCTTAGCCGAGCTACCGATAACTGAATAGCATTCACAAATATCTGTTATTGCAGCGGGACCAGTTAAACTACCATCATTTGTTTTAGAAATATTAACAAATATCGGCTTCTTACTTTTTACAAGATGTAGATTTCTTAAAACTTGATCTATCCCCAAGTTATTAAGTCCCATTCTATTTATGAGTGCAGAGTCGTCCGCCAACCTAAATAATCTAGGCTTAGGATTCCCAGAACAAGTGCCATTTGAAACCGAGCCGATTTCCATGAAGCCAAAACCTAATGAAAGTAAACTATCACAAACTTCAGCATTTTTATCAAATCCAGCTGCTACGCCAATAGGATTGGAGAAATCTATGCCCCAAAGATTTTGTTTTAAAAGGGAGCTACGATGCTCTAAGATATCTTGAACAACAGAACTAACACCAGGTATTACTTGAGAAGCTGCTAGTACTTTTTTTGCCGCATCATGAACAGATTCTGGATCAAAATTAAATAATAACGGCTTAATTAAAGAGTTATACGCTCCCAAGCTAATTTCCCTTACATTATTTACTATTACTATTCATCATTTTTACTTCCACCAATTAGTCCATATCTATAAGCATAATAAATTAATGTCATAATTGAAGTGATAGTTGCCGCAACATAAGTCATAGCAGCCGCATTTAATACCTTACCAACTTCCTTCTCTTCAGATGGAGAAACTAAACCTTGCTTTAATAATATCGCACGAGCTCTGTTACTAGCATCGAATTCGACAGGTAGATTAATCAATTGAAAAATTACAATTAATGAGAATGCTCCGATTCCAAGAACAATTAAATTATAATAATTTAACATGGCGCCGATAAACATCAGAAAAAAAGATAAGTTAGAACCAATTGAAGCTAGAGGAACTATCCCATTTCTAATAACTAATGGCGCATACTTTTCAGCATCCTGAATTGCATGCCCCACTTCGTGCGCAGCAACTCCAAAAGAAGAGATAGATCTACCACTATAGACCTCATGACTTAGTCGAAGCATTTTTGCTTTAGGATCATAATGATCTCCCATAAAGCCATCGGCTTCTTCAATGCCAACATTTTTTATTGAATATGCATCTAAAATTTTCTGGGCGACTTGGGCACCAGACAAACCGGAGGCCACTGGTATTTCATGCCCTGAATTAAAAGCAGACTTAACTTTATATTGAGCCCAAAGAGCAAGTAGCATCCCAGGACCAACAAATAAGAAATACATAGGATCAAAACCAATCATAGAAGCTCCATATTTAATTTCTACTTAGGTAATCATTATTTTAAATAATGCAATTTAAAAGAAAACCTAGGTAAATAATTATGCAAATTAATATTCAATTGATATCACTTAAGGGTCAACTTAACAAAAAATAATAAATAAATAATGAATACCTTAGAAGCTGCTAAGATTTTAACATCATTAAGAAAACTCCTAGAGCTAGAAGGAGAAAACAAATTTAAATTAAGGGCCCTGGAATTAGCCGAGGAAAACTTAAAAAGTACAGAAATTGAACTTATAGAGTTTATATCCTTAGTAGAAAGCAAGCAGGTAAGCGGTATCGGTACCCAATTATTAAAAGACTTAAAAGAAATAGAAAATACAAAGACACTTAAAGCTTATCAAAATTTAAAAAATGTATACACTGATTCAATTTTTGAATTATTCAAAATCAGAGGTCTTGGAGCATCTAAGATAAAAACCCTCTTTGATAATCTGCAAGTCAACTCAATAGAAAAACTAAAGCTAGCAATAGCAGAAAAAACTATTCACAACTTAAAAGGCTTTGGTGATAAAAGCATAGCTAGTATTGAAGAGAATATAAACTTCCTTGAAACCTGGAAGGGATACTTTTGCATAGATGTTCACGAGATTGCTATTGATAATATAATTTCAAAACTTGGACCTTTTGTGCAAACATCAGGAACATCAAAAACCAAAGAAGAAGTCTTTAATAAAATAGAACTAGAAGCTGAAGAAAATAAAAGAGATGAAATACTCATACACTTAAAAGAAAAACTCTTTAAAGAAAAATTTGAAGCCGAAGATAAAGAACTAATTACCTTCAACTTTAAAGATCTTCCAGTAGAGCTAAGGTTTGTAAAAAAACTTGACGCGTTAGCAACATCAGACAATCAAAAGCTAGTAGGCATCTTACATACACACACTACATACTCAGATGGACAACATTCCATAGAAGAAATGGCAAATGCCTGCATTAGTAAAGGATATAGCTATCTAGGCATAACAGACCATTCTAAAACAGCCGCATACGCTGGTGGACTTAGTGAGGACAAGCTAAAACTTCAAGGTTTAGAAATAGACGAACTTAACGAAAAACTAAAACCATTTAAAATACTAAAAGGTATAGAATCAGACATATTAAATGATGGGGAGCTTGATTATCCTGATAAGGTACTTGAGAAATTAGATTTTGTTATAGCCTCAATTCATTCTGGCTTTAATATAAGCAAGAAACAAATGACCGAGAGAATAACTAAGGCAATAAAAAATCCCTTTACAAGTATTCTAGGTCATCCGACGGGTAGACTACTTCTTAAAAGGCCAGAATACGAAGTCTATATGGAAGAAGTCATAAATACCGCTATTGAATATAATAAAATAATAGAACTTAATTCTAATCCCAAAAGACTAGATATCTCCTGGAACTGGCTAAAAAAATACAAAGATTCACCACTAAAAATAGTCATTACCCCGGATGCACATTCGATTAGTCAAATAGACTATGTTAAGTATGGTCAGCTACTAGCCGAAAAAGCCCAATTTAGTAATGACAAAATAGTGAACTATGGATCACTTAATGACTTTTTAAAAAACGTAAACGAAAATTAAATAATCAAGAATGGCAACTGACAATATAACAGAACAAGAAAATAATCTTACTAAGATAGATCATACCGTAGTAATGGTCGCAAATTTAGAGGAGTCGATATCTTGGTATTTAACAAGTTTCAATTGCATACTGCTCCATCAAGGAAGAACACTCGCGGTGTTAAAATTTGCAAATATGAATATAGTTCTAAGCTTACCAAGTGAGCAAAGGCCGCACTTAGGAATACTCAAAGATGATGCAGAAAAATTCGGCGAAATTTCCGAACAGTCGGACTTATGTGAATCAACTTTTATTTCAGACCCAAGTGGCAATCCAGTGGAATTAGTAAAAAGAACTTTTCAAAGAATAAATACAGAAGAAACTAACTCATGAACTATTTAATATCTGGCGCTAGCGGTTTAGTTGGGAAAAGACTAGTACAAAAACTAGAGGAAGATGGTAACTTAGTTTTTAAACTAGTTAGAAAAAAAATAGCTTCTGATCGTGAGATCTATTGGAATCCAATTGCTCAAGAACTTAACATTCCGGAAGAACTGAATATTGACTATGTAATCAACCTCTCCGGTGAAAACATTGCAGAAGGAAGATGGAGTTCAGATAAGAAGTCAAAGGTCTTAAACTCACGAATACAAGCCACAAGATGTCTAGTAGATGCAATCAATAAACTAAATAAAAAGCCAAAAGCTTTTTTCTCAAGCTCCGCAATAGGATTTTATAGGGCTAGTGACAAAGAAAACCTAACAGAGAGTAGTCCTATTGGACAGGGCTTCCTGGCAGACGTTTGTCGCGCCTGGGAAGATGAAGCTAATAAATGTTCTGTTAGAACAATAAATGGAAGAATAGGACTTGTTTTGTCAAAAGAAGGTGGGGCATTACAAAAAATGTACTTACCTTTTATATTAGGGCTCGGAGGCAAACTAGGTCCAGGCGAACAATTCTGGAGTTGGATTTCTATAGACGATTTGGTCAGTGCTATTATTTTCACGCTTAATAGTGACATTTCTGGACCAGTTAACCTGGTTTCGACTACTCCGATAAATAATAAAGAATTTACCAAGATACTAGGTAAAGTAGTAAAGCGACCAACTTTTTTCAACGCTCCAGCTTGGGCGCTAAGAACCATTATGGGAGAAATGGCAGATGAGCTTCTCTTAAAGAGCCTACCTGTTGTGCCTAACGTATTAAGTCAAAATAATTTTAAATTTCAGGATTTAGAGCTAGAAGCTAGTCTTAAAAGACTCTTAGCTCCCACCTAGAAAATATTACTTACTAGAGAATTCCCTATGTAGCCTGAATAAAAGTCTTTCCGCATTAGAGTCCTTACACCTGACGCTAATATGATTTTGATCTAAGCAGGTTTCTTCGTATGAAAGTCTTAATACTGAAACATTAGAACTTTCACTCAAAATCTGTCCCTGGAAAACCACCTTACATGGAACAGGAACCCTATCTGCAGAACTAGTATCACAAATAGAATCTTTTATTCGAATAGCTTTAGTTCGAAATTTATTATCCGAACCGGTTTCTTCCATAGCTATATCATTTGATTCGAAGACCTCCGATATACTGGATAAACAATTTTCAGCAGACCCAAGGAACCTTTCGTGAATTTCAGATATAGGAACAGGGTTAATGATGTCAGGCGCTGGTTTCAAATTCTCCGAGGAACATGCTAAAAAATTAGTGCCTAAAAGAAGCACGCATGACAAATAAATTGCGGGATTGTTCTTTGAAATAATAAATATATTCTTAATGTTCATAAATTTGTTATGGATTCTTAATTAAATAAGGTATCAGTACTAATAAGTTAACAGGTCTAACTACAAATGGCTAGAATTACTACTATAATCATATTATGAAAGCATACTACTCTTTTATTACCGAACTCAACCTAGATATCACCTTTTTACTAGACCCCTTAACATGGAGAATAGTAGACTTTTTAGATATTTACGGAATCAGTGGACTACCTTTCATACTATTTTTTAATACTATACTTTTTCTCTTTCTTTCTCTTAGATTTGTTCATGATCAAAACTTCTTTAAATCCATTCTTATAAGCTTTACTACCGGCCTAAGTATCTACGCACTTGATACTTCAGTGCTAACTCTAATAGCTATTGCCCCGTGCCTTCAAATTTATTTTGCGAACAAACTACTTCTAACTTCAAACCAGAATAAGAAGTTTTATCTTTCTATAGTTAGCGTACTACTATTATTTCACGGACTTTTATTAGCAGGACCGATGTCATTATTTTGCCTAGCTCTAGTTTACCTAGCACAATGTGAAGATCCTAATTATAATAAAAAAATAATATTTCAATTACTACTTTTTCTCACGGCCTTCCTTATCACCCTTTTTCCAAGTTATGAGACGAGTTTTCTAGACTATCCTGTAGACTCAATGCTCTCAGAAATATCCCCGCTCACCCATTTTGGTACTACCGACTTTGGCCATGAAAGAAAGCCGTTTCCCATACCTTATAAATATTTCGTAGCACAAGAAAATCATTTAAATATTATTTTCTTGCTTTCACTTACTCCAATTTTTCTATCACTTTTATCTAATAAATTTGATAAAAAAGAAGAGTCTAAAAGTCTTCAAAGACTTTTTATTATGAGTTTTGCACTCTTGCTTTTGAGAGCCGTCATTAGAGAAAAAGTATCATTTGCATTATTTGACTCTGCTTTAATAAAATCATTTCCTGGATTAATCTGGAGGCCGTTACCTAACCTTATTGGTATAATTAGTCTGTTTTTTGGGCTATGTATTATATTAAAAGATAAAAAACATATCTCTACTATTGGTTTCGTTATCACAGGATTATTATCCTTACTTTATAGTCCCGTAAATAAACTAAGCCAACTCCATGTTACAGACTACTCAAAACTTCCAAATGATATCAGTGATTTTATAGAAATGACTCCTTCTAACTATATAATTGATTACTATAAAAATTCTCTAGGTCAAAAGCCAAGCAAAAATAAATACGAACTCACTAAAGATACGACACTAAATTACGCAAATTGCAGCGTAAGCTCAAATAGATCGTCTGGGGACGAATTTTTGCTAGATAATAATGAAAAAACAAAATGGTCCACGAAAAGAAATCAAAAAGTTGGAGACTTTATCAAAGTAGTTTGTAAAAATTCTTTGAACTCAAGTAGAATTAAATTAAATATTTCAAATTTCAGAACTGACTTCCCGAGGGGTTTTGGAATAATCTTCGATGATAATGAAGATAAAAAAATATCACTACATCATTGGATAGGCCCTATAAAATATACAAATAACGGATTAGCCTATTTTGGCCCGCAAAGTGAAGTTATAATAGACTTACCTGAAAAAATTACTTTTAATAGTATAAAAATAACTTTAACAGCAGAAGATAAAACTTTTGATTGGTCGGTTGCGGAGCTAGAAAGTTATTATTAGGGCGTCGTTGTTGCAGTTGGGCTTTTTGAGACAATACTTGACTCCGGTACACCTAAAGCTTGAGCTAGAAGAGTAGTACCACCAGGCAATAATAAATTTATTCCATAAAGAGCCGATGAAACAACCTCAGCTAAGGCATCATAGCCTCTTTTATTTGGATGTAATCCTTCTGGTAAATTTAAGAGATGACACTCTTCATTATCACAACTATTATTATATACTTTTTCTGCATCACCCATTCTAAGTTTATTAACTGCAGCGATATCTCTTATTTGTACATTATAAGATTCCACAAAAGGTCTTAATCCTGCTCTCTCACAGCATGGCGGTATTATAGTAAACAGCACTGCTTCTTTTCCTAAGGCATCTGTTATATTAACCATAGCCTGAAAATCTGCTAAAATTCGACTAGGTGTATAAAATTTATATACATCATTTATACCTTCTGAAATAATTACATAATCAGCATTAGAAGAAGAAACCGTTGGTGCAAATCTAAGAATTCCTGCGGTGCCAATCTCTTCTCCAGGCACACCTCTGTTAGAAACAGGAATGCCTAACCAAGTTTCTAATCTCAAAGGATAACCAGCTTCCCCAGTAGGAAAAGTTAAACTATCAGAAGGAACATCTGCTCCAGTTGGTATATTGTCACCAACTCCTCTAGTAATACTATCTCCAAAAGCCAAAAACTCAATAACTCCATTTCCATTTAGATCTTTAATGTTTGGAATTGAATTAGATTGGGCAGAAATGGAATTAGCAAAGAAAAGTGAAATTGTAGCTAGGGTAAGAAAATATTTCATAGTAAGATTATATTTTAATAAGTCGTAAGTCATTAAACTCTAAGATATAAAAACCTTCAAGACTGACAACAACTTTTTAGGGGATTTGGGGCAAAATCTACTAAAAAATTGTTGCCAGTCGGAAAAAACTAGCAACAATTAAGGGTAAAGAGTTAATTTTCTTATTAGTAACTATGCATCGTAGATGTCGGCCCTTAAATCTGAATCCTCGTCATAATCAAGAAGTGGATTCAGAACACCAGGCACAGGGATCTGATGCTTATCACAGAATACAGAAGTTGCACACTCAACTGCCGCAAGAGTATCAAAAGCTCTGACGGCTTGCTGCGATATGAAAAGCATTTCAGCTACCCGTTCTCTATCCTGAACTCTGTTTGGATTCCATTCATGCTCAATGATAAATGGAACTTCGCTAACATCACCCAATATCTGTCTTAGTCCAATTTGTTGACCAATGAAGTCAACTGATAGTCCTTTGACCATAGATTCTGGATTATGCCAACACATTCCGGGCATACCATGATCTGCGATCATCCGATCCCATTCGCTACGAAGATTTGATCGCTTTCCATGATAGCCGTACTTTGCTTTCTTTCCTGCATTTATATGCTGATCTTTTGCATGAATACTCATCACGCGATGCCCATCACCATTATCATCAAGCACCGCAAAAGAAGTTTCCGGTCTCATCCCCATCAAAATATCGTGTGATGGATCATAATTAAGACCAAAGAGATCCAAACCATGATCATCTGCGATATCAAACATCAGACACCAATGATGAGGAGTGCTGGCCTCGTTATAGAAAAATCGCCCCGTATTATTCCAACCTGGCATTGGACAGTTTTCTACTCGAAACTCAACTTCCATATCTTGAATTTGAAGAAAGAGCGGAATAAGAACTTCTTCAAAAAGTGCTAGATTTTCATCTGCACTTTTTGTCCAGTCTGCTCCTACAAATCCAGTAACGGCCTTACACCCCGCATCCTTCAAAGAAACGGCCGCTCTTGCACATCTCAAAGTATGAGCATGAAGCTGAGCTCGAATTTTCGGATCTGGATGAAGAAGATTTTCAAAAGCGCCGAGAGAAAAGATTTGAACACCTTTATTTTCGCAGCGATTAATAATTTCCGTTGCATACTTGGGATTAAGATCTTGTCCTTCTCCCTCAACAGGAGTCCGAACCGGCAAGTGAGCCGCAACCGGATCAAGCATAGTCTCTGGATCGATGTAAGAATCTGGGATCGCTAGGGCCGAAGCCACTTCCAATCCGTCAAGACCAGCTTCTTCAGCAATATCAATCCAAGTATGAATTGAAGTTCTTGCAGCCTCAACAGGATCAGCAATGAATACTTCCCTTGAAACAACATTTTGCCAAGCAGCAGTCAAAGCACCAACTGGGCACAACTCAAGTTTATCGAAAGCCATGATTATTTCGCCTTTCAAAAGCAAAAAAAGCTATACATCCAAGACCTAAGCTGGAAACATTTCCAACTCAAAAAACCTCGTGGGAGAAACCCACAGTCTTAGATTACTAGACCAATTTGAATAGAAAATATGCTATAAAAAATGCTCTAGTAATAGAGTTTAACTTACCCAAAGAAATTTATAAAAGAACTGGCAGGCTTTTAAAACAGACTAACTTAAGAGTCAACAAAGGTTGATCAAAGACTTCCTTTGAAATATAGCTTAAACACATATAATTTAAATAATTTCCCCCTTAATTTTAATTTTTTATGAATGATTCCAGTAACCAAGATCCTATCGTAGTCGGCCTAGTACAAATGGCCATGACTTCTGATATGGGAGAGAATCTAAATATTGCCCTTTGCGGTATTAAACAAGCGGCGGCAACAGGGGCTAATTTAATTTGCCTACCTGAATTATTTAGATCTCCGTATTTTTGCATAGAAGAAAAATGTGAAGCAAATTATCTTGAAGTTCTCCCCGGAGATCTTGAGCCTGCTTTATCAAAAATATCTAAAGAATTAAAAATTACTTTAGTAGCCGGATCAGTTTATCAAAAACTAAGTAACGGGAATTTTAATAGTAGTTTAGTTTTTGATAGTACAGGAAAAAAAATTGGCGAATATCATAAAACTCATATACCTCACGATCCTGCATTTTTTGAGCAAAATTATTTTACCGCCTCCAATGAAGGGTATAAAATTTTCGAGACCGTTATAAATAATAAATCTGTAAAAATTGGTATTTTAATTTGCTACGATCAATGGTTTCCTGAGGCAGCAAGAAGCCTAGCTTTACTAGGTGCAGATATTATATTTTACCCAACTGCGATCGGAACAGTATCTAGCGTAGAGGAAGAAGAAGGTTCTTGGCAAGAAGCTTGGAAGACAGTAATGAGGGGTCATGCAGTAGCAAATGCGACAGTCATAGCAGCTGTTAATAGAGTAGGACGAGAGCATGATTCTATATTCTGGGGTGGTTCATTTGTTTGCAATGCTTTTGGTAAGGTAGTTGCTGAAGGGACGAACAAAGAAGAAATCATCACAGCTCAAGTAGATTTTTCGCATAATGAGCGAGTAAAAGAAGGATGGCGCTTCTTCAAAGAAAGAAGGCCTGATACCTACTCACTACTAACTGATAAAATTAAATAATACTGACATAAAATCTGAGTTTGAAAATGACTGTTTCTAGAAGAATGCCTGCTGAATGGGAAAAACATAGAGCAACATGGATTGCTTGGCCACATAATCGTGAAGATTGGCATGATAAGTTTGAAACAATTCCGTGGGTATATGCAGAGATAACAAGAGCACTTACTAGGTCTGAATTTGTTGAAATAATATGCTCAAGTGAAAGTGACAGAGATGAGGCAAAATTCTGTTTAGACTATCATTTAGTAGATCCTAAGAAGTATAGACTTCATGTACAAAAAACAAATAGAACTTGGCTGAGAGACTCCGCGCCAACAGCTGTTTTTGAAAATGGTACTGCTATTAAATGGATAGAATGGACATTTAATGCATGGGCAAAGTATGATGACTTCATAGAAGATCAAAATGTGCCTAAGTTGGTTTCTGAAATTTCCAATCATTCTAATATCAAAGCTCTAAGGCCTGATAATAAAAAAAATCTAGTCTTAGAAGGAGGAGCTATAGAGACTGATGGAGAAGGAACACTGATTGTTACCGAAGAATGTCTGCAATCCGATATTCAATGCAGAAACAAAGGGCTAACAAAAGAAGGATATGAACAAGCTTTTAAAGAGTACCTTGGAATAGATAAAACAATTTGGTTAGTAGCAGGATGCTCTGGCGATGACACACATGGCCATATCGATGATATCGCAAGATTTACAGATACCAATAAAGTATTATTAGCTTTTGAAGATGATACAAATGAAGAATTTCATAAGATCTCAATAGAAAATGAGAAAATATTAAAAAATACTAAGAATGCCAAAGGAGAGTCGATACAAGTAACAAGACTCCCAATGCCAAGAGTCATTTACTTCGGCGACGAAAGACTTCCAGCTAGTTATGCTAATTTTTATATCGCTAATGAGTCAATAATAGTCCCAACTTTCAACGATAAAAACGATAGAGTCGCTCTCAATATAATTGCAGAAGCTTTCCCTAAACATGAAATAATTGGAATTTCCTCAATAGATCTAGTTCTAGGATTTGGCACA
>JAIYCX010000017.1 GCA_027487795.1 Pseudomonadota bacterium
ATAGAATTACATGAATGAATTAGAATTTTTAAAGGACTTTGATTTAAGTCTTTTGTATATTGCTTTAGGTTTAAGCTTATTTTTTGTTTCCATACTAGCTTCTATTTCTTTAAGAAGAGGTAAATCATCAGATGCTACTCAAGAAAAAGAAACTACCCAGGAAAAGTTATCTAATGATCTTATCTCTCAATCAGAGATAGAAGAAATAAAATTTCCTCTTGAACAAATTGAAGAGGTTCTTAATTTAGAAATTGAAAAAGAGATCGCCCCTGTAGCTGCTAGTGTTCCTATTAAAGAAACTAAAAGTAAAACGGATTCATCTTTATTTGAAAGACTAAAGAATACAAGTTTTAAATTTACCAATAGTCTAAAGTTACTATCTAATAAGAAAAATGAACTTGCCGATACTTATTTAGATTTAGAAGAATTACTTATTGAGGCAGATGTTGGAGTTAATACTTCTGGGAAATTAATTACTTTATTAAAAGATAGTTTAAATTCAACAGAAAGCGACAAATCTACAACTGCTATAAAAAGTAATTTGAAGGAAATAGTTAAAAAAATTCTTCAATCAGATACTGATCCAGAAATTGAACCTGAAAAAGTTAATGGACTTCCTAAGATTGTTTTAGTAGTTGGAGTAAATGGTGCCGGTAAAACTACTACTATTGGGAAACTAGCTTTTCAGTTTCGGGCACAGGGTGCAAATGTACTAGTAGCTGCTTGTGATACCTTTAGAGCAGCAGCTTCCGATCAATTAAAAGTTTGGGTAGAAAGAGCTGGGGCTGAACTTGAAGCAGGAGCGGACGGAGAAAAACCTTCTACTGTAGCTTTTAGAGCAGTAACAAGAGCTAAGAATGAAGGATTTGATATCTTACTTATTGATACTGCTGGGCGACTTCATACAAAACAGAATTTAATGCAGGAACTAGGTGCTGTAACTAAAATAATAAGCAGAGAATGCGAGAATGCACCACACGAGACAATTTTAGTTGTAGATGGCTCAAGTGGGCAGAATGCTCTTCATCAAGCAAAAGAATTTAATGAAGTTACAACGCTTACAGGAATTATCATTACTAAACTAGATGGTACTCCTAGAGGCGGGGTAGTTATTGGAATAAAGAATGAACTTAATATTCCAATCAGATATATTGGACTAGGGGAGTCTACAGCAGATCTTAGAATATTTGATGCAACTGAATTTACAGATGCATTATTTTACACAGAGGAAAGAGAAGAGATAAATTATCTTAGAGTTAACGATTAGAAGAAACTTCTAAACTATCCCTATCTTCTTTCGGTCCAGCTGCTACTAAATTAGATTCTTTTTCATTATTACTAGATTTTTCTTCGCTCCAAGCTCCACCAAGCGATCTATATAGAGAAACATGAGCTAATGAAAGTCTTGCTTTAGAACTTGCTAGATCTGATTGTGATTGAAGTAAGCTTTGTTGAGTTTGGAGAAGATCTGTATAAGAAATAACTCCTTCCTTATACTGTAAACTTGCGATTCTTTCTGCTTCCCTACTTGAAGATTCAGCCTTTTCATAAAGACTAATAGCGCCTAATTCTGCTCTAATTTGTGATAATGAAGTTTCAACTTCTTCTAATGCTTTTAAAGTAGCTTCTTGGTAATTATAGAGAACTGCTTTTGATGCTGCTTTTGATGCATCTATTTGATTTAGTACAACACCTAAGTTTAGAATTGACCACGTAACCTGAGGTCCATAGTTATAAGCTTCAGCTGCTTTTTTGGGCCAGTTACTAATGTGTCTTGCATCTCGTGACATAGATCCAGAAAAAGTTATCCTAGGAAATAAGTCTGCAGTAGCGACTCCAACGTCAGCAACTGCTGCGTGAAGTGATTCTTCAAGAGCTCTAAGATCTGGACGTTTCTTAATTAAGTCAGCAGGCGAGCCAATTGTTATAGGTCCTGCATATTCTGGAATCTCATAATTTGTTAATGGATTACCTGTACTATCATAACCTAGTTTAAGATAAACGGCCTCAATAGGTAGTGTAGATAATGTAGCAATTCGATTTATGCTAGCTGATATTAGTGCATCATATTGATATAAAGATGCTTCAGTTTTTGCAGTAAGTGCTCTAGCTCTTTCTGTATCTAAAGGTGTCCCTTCTCCAACTTCTAATTTTTTCTCAGTAAGTTCAAGTATGGATTTTTGATTATTAATATTGTTCAGTGCGATTGCTTTTTGTTTTTCGTACTGTCTTAGATTTATATACGTAGTAGCTAACTCTGAATGCACTAGTCTAAGTGTATCTGCTAAGTTAAATACAGATTGGTTCTTAAAACTACCAGCAGACTCTAGTTCTCTTCTTACTCTGCCAAAGAGATCTACTTCCCAACTTGCTTGACCGCCAATACTAAATATTTCAAATTTAATGCCGTTTCTTGTCAATCCTGGAAATCTGGCACCAGCAGTTTGATTTTTAGTATAGCCAAAATTTAGTTCTGGTTGTGGAAATAGCCCAAAAAAAGTACCACGAGTTATCGCATCAGCTTGTTCTACTCTTTGAACCAGACTTAAAACCGTTAGATTCTTTTCACCTGATGACATTAATAATTCATTTAATACAGGATCATTAAATGAATTCCACCATGCTAGATTTTTATCATCATCACTTTTAATAGAAGTACCTTCATTAAGAACAGGCGTTGTTTCTGTTTTAAGTCCCTTGGAATTTATAAATTTATTCGCAATAATAGATTCAGGCGCTTTAAAATCTGGACCAACTGCGCAAGAGGATAAAACTATTGAAACAGTTATTAAGTTTATAATAGAGTTTGAACGATAAGTATTTTTATTCATAAATTACCTGATACTTCTTACATTTGCAGTAGTAGGAATTATTGTATTGTCGATTCCTAGGTCCTGTTTCTTTTTACCATATGTATCCTTAGCTATCACTGAATAGATAGCAGGAACTACAAACAAAGTTAAAATAGTTCCTATAATCATTCCAGAAACTAGTACTATACCAATACTATTTCTAGCCGCAGCACCTGCTCCAGATGCTAGTATTAAAGGAAAGTGCCCTACAACGGTAGCAACACTCGTCATTAACACTGGTCTTAATCTAGTTGCTGCACCTTCAATTACAGCTTCATGAGTGCTCATACCTTTATCTCTAATATGATTTGCAAATTCTACAATGAGTATTCCGTTTTTTGCCACAAGACCTACTAGAGTAATTAGCCCAACTTGGGAATAAATATTTAAAGTAGTAAATCCTAGAAAAGGAAATATTAATGCCCCTGAAAGAGCTAATGGTACTGATCCGAATAATATAATAAGTGGATCTCTAAAACTTTCAAATTGACTTGCTAGTACAAGAAAAATGAAAACAAAAGACATTATTAACGTCCCTGTTAGTGAGTTACCTTCTTTTCTAAGTTGTCTAGATTCACCAGGATAATCAATTTGATAACCAAATGGCATTACTTCCTTAGCTCGATCTTCTAAAACTGTTAAAGCTTCGTTAACAGAAGTACCTGGTACATTAGCACCTTGAATAGTGAAAGAATTTAACTGTTGGAACTTATTTAAAGCTCTAGGTTTTACTTTTGGTTTAGCTTCCGCGATAGCAGATAGTGGTATCATAGTTTTATTTGTTCCACTTTCTCCAGTAGTACTAATTCCAAGTGATAAAATTTGTTCTGGGTTTAGTCTTGCAGATCTTTCTATTTGTGGGATTACTTTATAACTTCTACCACTTAGTGAAAATCTATTCGTATAATTTCCAGATAAATAACCTTCTAGTTCATTACCTACTGATCTAAGGTCTAAGTTTAGGGCGGAAATTTTATCCCTATTAAATACAATTTCATATTCTGGAAGGTCAAATTTAAGATCCGAATCTGCGAACATAAATTTGCCACTAGCAAAAGCAGTTTGAACTAGATCTTGTGAAAGTGTTAATAATTTCTCAGGATCGTCTGTAGACATTACTGTCATTTCGACTGGGAAAGTACCACCACCAGGTAATGGTGCTGGTGTAAGTATGATAATTTGAACTCCAGGTATTTCTCCTGTTTTCATCGATAATTCAGGCTCTATTTGTTGAGTAGTTCTTGATCTTTCACTCCAAGGTTTAGCTATCATTCCAGAAAAGCCACTCGTTGGATTTGTAATTTGAAACGCAGATTTATACTCAGCTACAGAGCTATAAGCTTCAAATACTTTTTTAGTAGAAAAAGTTGTTTGTTCTAATGATGCATTAGGTGGCGCTAGGACAATTCCCTGAACATATCCTTGATCTTCTTTGGGTGCAAGTTCTCGAGTCGAAAATAAATAAAGAGGAACAAGTATTAGCGAAAAAAGAATAGATCCACTTATCGTTGCTACTCTATTAGAGAGTACAAAAAGTATAGCTTTTTTATACTTTGCTTCCATTTTTTCAGTTACAGATTCTATGATCAATTGAAATTTATTTTTTTTAGTTTCTGCTTTAAGTAATCTACTTGCCATCATTGGAGACAAAGTAAGAGCGACAAAACCGGATATGAATACAGCTCCGGATAAAGTAAAAGCAAATTCTTTAAATAGTGCTCCTGTGAGTCCTCCTTGGAAACCAATTGGCGCATAAACAGCCGCTAATGTAATTGTCATTGCTATTAAAGGACCAAATAGTTCTCTAGCTCCTTTTATAGCAGCATCAAAAGGCGTATTACCCTCCGATACAAGTCTTTCAACGTTTTCTACCATAACAATAGCATCATCAACTACTAGACCAACTGCTAGAACTATTGCGAGTAATGTTAAGAGATTAATAGTAAAGCCTAGAGCAGATAATATAATTCCTGTTCCAATTAGTGATAATGGAATTGCCACTACTGGCACAAGCACAGATCTAAATGATCCCATGAAAAGATATATAACAACTATAACTATTAAGATGGTTTCAATTAGAGTTTTAAAAACTTCATTTAGCGCATCTTCAATATAAGCTGTTCCGTCATAAGGTACGTCGACAGATAATCCTATTGGAAGAATTTTACTAATTTCCGGTAAAAGTTTTCTTACAGCCCTAATCACTTCTAAAGTATTAGAATCTGGCAAAACCCAAATACCCATAAATGTGGCTTGTTTACCTGCGAACCTAACATCACTATCATAGTTTTCTGCACCAAGTTCTATAGTAGCAATATCTCGTAATCTAATTACTTCTTCTTTTTTTCCTCTTACTATAAGATTTTCAAATTCTTCTGCAGATCTTAAGTCAGTATTAGTAGATAAGGTAACAACATCTAAAGCACCTTTAGTGGATCCAGTAGCTGAAAGATAATTATTCTTAAGTAATGCTTCTCTTACTTCAGTAGAAGAGATATTTTTGTTAAACATTACATCTGGTTTTAGCCAAACTCTAATTGCGAATTTTCTCTCTCCTAGTACTTCAGCTTTCTGAACCCCTAAGACTGACGATAATTTTGGTTGTACTACTCTAACAAGATAATCTGTTATTTGATTGCCTTTTAAGCTATCCGAGTAAAAACTTAGATACATAGATGCTATTCTATTATCAGCACTTTCTACCTCTATGACTGGTAACTCTGACTCTGCGGGCAAGTCATTTCTTACTTCTGCGACTTTAGCTTGTATTTGAGTAAGTGCAGAATTGACTGGGTAGTTTAGCACAAGATTAGCTTTTATTTCACTAAATCCTTGACTACTTGAAGAAGTGATATAATCAATACCATCTGCACTGGCTATAGCTCGCTCTAGTGGAGTAGTGATAAACCCTTTTACTAGTTCTGCGTTTGCCCCAATATAAGTTGTTTTCACGTTTACAACCGAGAGATCACTCTTTGGGTATTGTCTAGTTGGGAGCGTTACAAATGCCTTATATCCTGCAATCAGTACAATTAAATTAATACAGATAGCTAGTACCGGTCTTTTAATGAATATATCAGTTAATTTCATTTTACTTTTTCTTAATGAAGATAAATTTCGAAGTTAAGTATTGTCTGGAGTAGGATTTTCAGAAGTAGGGATTTTATCTTCATTCTTAATATTTATCGCAGCATTTGGATAAAGTTTAAAAACACCGCTAGTTGCGATTTCTTCATTTTCCTCTAGTCCACCGCTAATTCCGCTATAATCTCCGTTAGAAGAAATTACAGTGATAAATTTAGGAACTACCCCAATATAGTCAATGCCATCAGGATACTTCATGGGTTTTACAACATATACTTGATTACCATACGGGGCGTATTGAATACTGGCTGTGGTAACTTTAAAAACTTTATCAGTATTCCCAATTTCAAGACTAATTGAAACATAA
>JAIYCX010000029.1 GCA_027487795.1 Pseudomonadota bacterium
AGTACAAAGTCTAGTCTTAATTTTTCTAAATCTGTAACTAAGTCCTGAGGTAACTTAGGACAATTTATATTTTTTGAACTTTTAGATCCTTGCTCTAAGTTATAACTAAGTAAAGAATTTGATTTTACCTTAGTGTCTCTAGGCTTCAGAGATTGTTCAGGTGCAAAAACTATTAATCTTAATTGTCTCAACCTAGATTCACCAAGACGGTATCTTCCTAGATCAGGTAAGTATATTCTTTGCTTAGTACCTATTATACAATATTCGACTCTACCATCTCTGCCTAGTACTAATGCTATTTGTCTGTCTATCTCTAAAACAACGATAGAAATTTTCTTTGCAAGCTCTCCTGAAATTAATTCTTTTTGAGAGGTACGTTTATTTAATAATTTCTCAATTCTTGCTTTTTCTGCAGCTGAGAGGCCTTTTACTTCTCCTATTAAATCCATCTAGTTTGGTAAATCTCCGATAGAACCTTTATTTGTTAAAATACTACTATTTGAAACTGTAGAAAAACTTTTAAAGCGACAAATCCTGCATGTATTTTTAATTTTTTCAGGAATAAATCCCCTCAATTCATCTTTAAAATATAAGTTCTCAATACTGGTAATAAAAAATCGCATTCCACAAGAACTACACTTATGAAAAGTCTGGCCCTTAGGCTTATTAAATAGAATTCTTTTGATTGTTGATAAAAACATGGTTTTAATTATTTAATTTGAAAGCAATATAACTAAAAATAGAAGCAAAGTCTTATCGATCAAGGATTATTGTTTATAACTGCAAATTATCTAGGTAGATACTATGGTGAACTCAGAACATGCTATTCCTCACATGATGTCAGCTATCTCGTTACTAGAACTCCATTTAAACCAAGAATTAAGTGAAATGGCTAGAAACTCTACAAATTCCAACATATTAGAGGCCTGTTCAACTTCTGAAACCAAAATTTACCTACTAAAGACCGCTAAAAAGTCACTTGATAAAATGAAAATTTATGCTGACTTAGCTAGTCAATCTATTAAAAATCAAGAGATCTCGTCATATGTTGATAATATGAAAAAATTTTATGGATTTCTTTCATTTATTAAACCTATAATAGTCCCTACTTCGCTAGAACTAGATAAAGAAGCAATTCATTAAAGAAGTACTAATTCTTTAGACTTAATTGTAAGTTCAACGTATAAGATCAGTCTAGAATAATCATTCTATAACTAATCTATTTATTATATGTCATTTATAAAATTCTTTAAACAAGCTCTACTCGGAATACTAGTAGTATTTCTAGTCATAATTGGTCTCGCCTTCACTAAATATAAACAAATTTCTAAAGCTATAGAAAACGGCAGCAAGATGAAACCGCCCGTCTCTGCTGTTACCACTCAGAAAGTTACATATTCATCTTGGCCACAAATGAGGAGAAGCTCTGCTGTCGTAAAGGGTAGCCAGTCTGCAATGTTATCGGCAGAGGCAAATGGTAGAGTTTCTAAAATAAATATTAAAGAAGGAACTCAAGTTAATGCAGGTGACTCCTTAGTAGAACTAGATACAAAAGTAGAAGTAGCTCAATATGAAGCAGCTTTTGCTCAAGCTCAGTTATTCGATAAGATGCTTTTAAGACAAAAAACTTTGAGAGAATCAAATGCAATATCAGTCGAAGACCTAGATAAAAGCAAACAGAATTATGAAACAGCTTCAAAAACAGCCGCAGCACTTAAAGCTGGGATTGAAAGAAGAATTATAAAAGCTCCTTATTCTGGGAAAGTTGGTGTTGTCAGAGTTACTGAAGGCCAATATGTTACAGAAGGAACTGCAGTAATCACTATTGAAAATGAGTCGAATAAATATTTATCCTTTTCAGTATCAGAGCAAGATTTATCAAAAATAAATACGAATACTAATGTTTATATAGATAAGGACAATAAAACTACAAATACTGTTTTTAAAATAAGTTCAATAGATCCAAATGTGTCTTCAGAAACTAAATCAGCTCTAGCAAAAGTTATCATTTCAGAAGATCAGGCAAAAAATTATTTATTAAATTCTTATGTTTCAATTAGTCTTGAAATTGGCAATACTGACAAAGTTTTTAAAGTTCCTACAGCGAGTATTCAATACGCCCCGTATGGTAATCAAGTATATGTTGTAAAGCCCATGAAGTATCCTGATGGCATTGACTATATTGGGGTAGTTCCTAAATTTATCACTGTTATTTCATCTAACGGAGATTATAGCGGAATTAGCGGTGGACTAGAGGAAAATGAAGAAATCGCAACTAGCGGTGTTTTTAAACTTTATCCAAATGCTGCGATAAATATTAAGAATGATGATAAAATTCCGACTTCAGAAAATCCAACTCCAGATAATACTTAACTTCGAAATTTATCTTCATTAAGAAAAAGTAAAATGAAATTAACTGATATATTCATTAAAAGACCTGTTCTAGCTATATGTATAAATTTAATTGTACTGATTGCAGGATACAAGGCATTTGTAACACTACCAACTAGACAATACCCAAAGAGCGACCTTTCAGTTGTAAACGTGAAAACAACTTACATTGGGGCTAATGCAGAACTAGTAAAAGGGTTTGTTACTACCCCGCTAGAACGTGCTATAGCCAGTGCAGATGGTATTGACTATATCACTTCTTCAAGTAGTCAAGGATTTAGTGAGATAAAAGCTAACCTTGTGCTAAACTACCCAGTCAATTCTGCACTTACTCAAATACAAGCTAAAGTAGCTGAAGTAAGAAATGACTTGCCCGCAGAGTCAGAGTTACCAGTCATAGAAGTAGAAAGTGCTGATAATAAGTTTGCCTCAATGTATCTAAGTTTTTACTCGGATAGCTTAAAAGGAAATCAAATAACTGATTATCTTGTTAGAGTAGTACAACCAAAACTATCATCCGTTTTAGGAGTACAAAAAGCTGAAGTACTAGGAGAGAGAAAATTCGCAATTAGAGTTTGGCTAAAACCAGATGTAATGTTTAACAAAAATATCTCTTCTACTGAAGTTAGAGAAGCATTACTTAAGAATAATTATCTTTCAGCTACTGGATCTACTAAGGGAGCTTTAGATGTAGTTACCTTATCTACTAATACAGACTTAAGATCTGCAGAAGAATTTGAAAACCTCATTGTAAGAGGAAAAAAAGAAGAAGTAATTAGATTAAGAGATATTGCTACCATAGAACTTGGTGCAGAAAACTACGATAGTGATGTTAGATTTGCAGGTAAACAAGCCACATTTATGGGTATTTGGGTTTTACCAGATTCAAACTCATTAGAAGTAATCAGAGCTGTCAGAAAGCTATTACCAGAGATAAGTAAAATTCTTCCAATAGGACTATCAGTGGATGTTCCTTATGATGGCACAGCATATATTGAAGATGCACTTAGTGAAGTATTTAGTACTCTAATTGAAACCATCTTAATCGTTATAGTGGTTATATACCTTTTCATGGGATCATTTAGATCTGTACTTGTACCAGTTGTCGCGATCCCTTTATCACTAATTGGAACAGGAATTATATTATCTGCACTAGGCTTTACTATAAATCTCTTAACATTACTCGCAATAGTACTAGCAGTCGGTTTAGTAGTTGATGATGCTATCGTAATGGTAGAAAACGTTGAAAGACTTGTCTCAGAGGGCAATACTCCTTTTGATGCTGCTATAAAAGGAGCTAGAGAACTATTTGGTCCTTTAATAGCAATGACAATTACCTTAGCAGCCGTATATGCGCCTATTGGTTTCCAAGGAGGACTAACGGGAGCGCTATTTAAAGAATTTGCTTTTACTCTATCCGGAGCTGTTTTCATATCCGGTTTTGTTGCTCTTACGTTGTCTCCAATGATGTCTAGTAGACTACTTAAGGCTGAAACTAAAAAGAATAAACTACAGTTAATAATTCAGTCAGTCACTGAAAAAACAGAAGCGAAATATAAAAAAGCACTTCTTTTTGTACTCTCTAATAGAGTGACTATGATTAGTGGATCAATTCTTTTTTCATTAATACTAGTCCCCCTTTTCTTATTTTCAACACAAGAACTAGCTCCAAGAGAAGATCAGGGCGTTGTTTTTGGAATAGTTCTCGCACCACCAAATGCGTCTTTAGAACAAACAACATTTTCCACTAAAAAAGTATTTGAAGCTTTTAGCTCTGTTCCTGAATATAAATCTGCATTTCAAATTACAAATCCAACAAGTGGCTTTTCTGGAATGCTAGCTAAACCTTGGAGTGAAAGATCAAGAACGACTCAAGAAATAGAGCCTGAATTATGGATGAAAACAGGACAAATTCCTGGAGTTCAAATCATAGTTACAACTCCGCCTCCATTACCTGGTGGTGGTACTTTCCCAGTCGAAATGACAGTAATGTCTACAGACGATCCAGAAAAGTTATTAACACTTTCACAAGATCTAGTTCAAACTGCATTTGCTAGTGGTAAATTTATGTTTGCAGATTCAGACCTTAAATTTGATCTTCCTGAATATGAAATTATTTTTAATAGAGATAAAATTTCTGCTCTCAACTTAGATCTTAGATCAGTAGGTAATGAACTTGAAGGTTATTTATCCGGAAACTATACTAATAGATTTTCACTTAGTGGAAGAAGCTATAAAGTTATTCCTCAAATAGAAAGATCAGCAAGACTAAATCCAGAACAAATATTGTCACTTGGTATTAGTACGACTGGAGAAAGTGGAACTAATAAAACTATGATACCACTATCTGCTATCGCGGAAGCTAAACCAAAAGTAAAACCTAGAGCTTTAAACAAATTCCAACAATTAAATTCATTTACCATACAAGGAGCAAATGTTCCTGGTACTTCTGTAGATGAAGCATTAACTGTCTTAGAGAATAGAGCTAAGGAAGTAATGCCTTTTGGATATCAAATCGATTATCCAGGTGAGTCTAGGCAACTTAGAAAAGAAGGAAACTCTTTAACTGCTACTTTAGTTATGTCTTTTGTTTTTATTTTTCTTGTACTAGCAAGTCAATTTGAGAGCTTCAGAGATCCACTAATTATATTATTTGGATCAGTACCATTAGCTCTTTCAGGGGCATTAATTTTTCCTTTTCTTGGATTTACTACCTTAAATATTTATTCCCAAGTTGGTCTAATTACTCTAGTAGGTCTCGTAGCTAAGAATGGGATTCTCATAGTAGAATTTGCAAATCATATAAGAGATAAAGGTATGAGCACTCATGAAGCTATAATTGAAGGTGCTGCTACAAGATTACGACCGGTATTAATGACTAGTGTTGCTACTGTAGTAGGTCACTTTCCGTTAATACTCGCTTCCGGCGCAGGTGCTGCTGCTAGAAATAGTATTGGTATAGTTTTAGTTTCTGGGATGATTATAGGGACTATTTTAACTTTGTTTGTAGTTCCTGCTATCTATTCAGTAATAGCTAAGGATACATATGGTAAAAAGAAACAGGACCTAGGAATTGATCACGCAATAATTCCCACTACTGCAAATGTAAGAAGCATCAGGTAATTTATGAATAAAAAAACTTATCGTTCGATCCCCATACTAAATTTAATTACTGCTTCAGTAGTTTTATCATCTTGTGCTGTTGGACCAGATTTTAAAGCACCTGAATCTATAATTTCTGATAAATTTGTAAATTCCAAGGGATTTAAAACAGAGAAAACTCCTGTTTTAAACGATGGTTCTTCTAATAAAAGCTATGATGATAAAAATTTCGCATGGTGGAATTCATTTAATGATCCAGTATTAAATGAATTGTTATTGTCATCTGGTGAAAAAAATCTAACAGTTTTAAGTCTGGTTCAAAGAGTAGAACAAGCTGACGCGATAACACGTGGTACTTTTTTTGGACTATTTCCACAGCCTGAACTGAATTTTGGTTATATTAAAAATCAAACTGCAGGTGCTAGATTTCCTGGACTTACTAGAAATGGTATTCAGTTTGAAATTTTCTCGGTAGGTGGTCAAGCAAGTTGGGAAATTGATCTTTTTGGCAGAGTAAGAAGAGAATTAGAATCTGCTGGTAGTTTTAAAAATCAATCAATCTTTAACCTAGCTGATACTCTTAGACTAGTACACTCAGAACTAGCTACAACTTATATAAATCTAAGACAATACGAAAAACAAAAAGCAATCGCACTAAACAATATAAATAATCAAAAAGCGATACTTGATCTTACTGAAAAAAAATTAGAAGTTGGAGAAGGCACTCCCTTAGACACCGAAAGAGCTAGAGCACTTACAGCAAAAACTGAAGCATCTTTATATCAATACGATGCATTAATATCAGCCAGTATAAATAGAATTGCTACATTATCTACATTACCTATTGAAGCTGTGTACCTAAAACTAGGTTATGATAGCGTAGGGAATCCTTTAACTAGTTATGAGATTCCAGAATATGCTGGTCCCATCACAATTGGCTCACCTGCTGAGTTAATTAAGAAAAGGCCTGATTTAAGAGCCCTTGAAGAATCTCTTCATGCCGCTGTTGCTGAGGTTGGTGTGGCTACTGCAGACTTATTTCCTAGAATAACATTTACAGGATCTATGTCTCGTGATGCTAGACATATTAGCAATTGGCCAGATAAGGCGGCGGAAGCTTATAATTATGGCCCACAAGTTACTTGGTCAATTCTAAACTTAGGTGTAGTGCTAAATCAAATAGATGCTTCAAAAGCTGCATCAAAAGCAGTTCTTTACAACTACCAAGAAGCAACTTTAAAAGCATTAGAAGAAGTCGAAACTTCATTATCACAAATTAGAGCAGAATTAGGTGCTATTAGTCTTTATGAGAAGGCAGAAGCTTCAAGTAGAGAAGCAGAAAGAATCGCAAGTTTACAGTATAAGGAAGGAGTTATTTCTTATACAGATCTTCTCCAAACACAACAAAGTTTACTGCAGTCTCAGTCAGATCTAGCAAGTTCTAAAGCAAGACTTTCATTAGCTCATGTTTCTCTGTATAGATCACTTGGAGGAGCTTGGAGCGAAGAAAAATCAAGTACTGATGAAGAACTACAGAAAGTTGCAGCTGGACCGAAAGAAGAAAGAGAAAGTTTAGAAGTATCTTCTAATCGTTAACTCTAAGATAATTTATCTCTTCTCTTTCCTCAGTATAAAATAAAGCATCGGTAAATTCAGTAGCATCAAATATTCTAAGATCTGCAGTAGACTCCCCTAGTCCAATGTATCTGATTGGAATATTAAGTTCATTCTTTATTCCAATAACTACACCGCCTCTTGGAGTTCCATCCAGTTTAGTAATGATTATTCCTGTTAGCGTAGTAACTTCATTAAATTCTTTTGCTTGATGAAGAGCATTCTGCCCACTTGAACCATCTACAACTAAGATTGTCTCATGTGGTGCATTCTCACATTCTCTACTTATTATTTTAGTTACAGCTCCAAGTTCCTGCATTAAATTCTGTTTTGTATGAAGTCGTCCAGCAGTATCAATAAGTAAGATATCAAATCCTTCATTCTTAGCTCTAGTGACAGCTCTAAAAGCTACCGTAGAAGGTTTTTCTCCATCCGCTCCTGCTTCAAGTTCTGCCCCTGCCCTTTCTACCCAAACTTTTAATTGATCGGAAGCTGCGGCTCTGAAAGTATCACAGGCAGCTACTAGTACATTTGCTCCTTGTGCCCTAAATTGAAAAGCTAGTTTCCCGATAGAAGTAGTCTTACCGGCACCATTAACTCCAACTACTAAAACAATCTTAGGAAGTCCATTAACTTTTTCAGGTTCAATTTCTGGATCAGTATCAGATTGAAGTATTTTTTTAACTATTTCTTTTAAATTTCTTTTAATAGCAGTTGTAGATTTGTCGCTTTCTGCAGAATTTAAACTTTCTTTTAATAAAGTAATTAATTTCCCAGAAGTATTAACTCCAACATCAGCCTCAATAAGTAATTCTTCTAAATCTAAATAAGTATCCGCTAATTCATTTTTCTTGTTAGATAGTAGCTTTAGACTATTTGTAAATTTAAAACTTGTGTTCTTTAGCCTTTCAAATAAAGAAGAATCCGTTTTGCTTTTAGTTTCTTTAATAGGAACACTAGAAGCTACAGGAGCGATCTCTTTTTCAATTTCTAAATTAAGAACATCCTGGGCTTGTTCTACAGGGACTTTTATTTCTTCTATCTCTGATTTAGTTATCTTTTCCTGGGTAGTTTCTTTTTCTTGAACAGTTTCAGATGACTTAACTCTTCTTAAAGAAATAGAAGCTAGTATGGAAACAAAAAATAAGCTTAAACCTAAAGCAATATACAAAAGACTTAAATCAAAGTCCTTTAAAAATTCTAATTCATTCATGTAATTCTAT
>JAIYCX010000014.1 GCA_027487795.1 Pseudomonadota bacterium
AGTATTATTCCTTCTCTTAGGCTTAAGCCTCGGCTAGCAACATGTATCTCGTAATGATCAGGAAGACGCTCCCAAAAAGTTGCTATCATCTTTTTAATAACTTCTTCTTCTGTAGGCATAGTGAAAAAACTGTAAGTTGCAGGATATAAATATCCTTCTGCGCTTAAGTATTCTACTCCTAAGGGTCCGAGAAATTCTGGGTTACGGAGTAGCTTCCAGTAATTATCTCGTGTCCCGATTCCTGCTTGAACAAATTTTTCTACGATTTGCTTTTCTGTATATCCTTCCGGAATAACTACTTCATATAATGCTTTTGAGTAGGTTTTTCCTTGAATAAAAGTATCACTTACTTCTTTTACATTTAGAGGAAGCGTAAATTTATAATTACCTGCTTGGAATTTTCTAAAGTCAGATAGTAACCTAACCCATATTTGAAATTTAACTCTTGAAGAGATAACTCCGTTATCATACAACTTTGATGATAGAAGTGATAAAGAAGAACCCTTATCTAGAGAAAGTTCTACTTCTTTTCCTGCTTCTCCATAAGGAGTTTCTACCCATTTATTTAAATTTACGAAACTTAGAACTGAGGCAATACTTAGGATCGTTACTAGAATACAGAAAAGTCTGAATAATTTAGGTATCAAAGACAAAAATCTATGCATTGATCTTAAACTTTATCTATTAACCAATCTCTGGCAGAAGTGAATGCTCTAATCCAAGGTGTGTATCCTGTAGCTGGAATAATATTAGCTTTATATGGCCATTGCCAAGTCAGGAAGCTTCTCTCTAAGTGAGGCATGATTGCTAGGTGTCTTCCATCAATTGAAGAAATTCCAGCAGCTTTTAAGTCTGAACCATTTGGATTTCTTGGGTATGAATCAATTGAGTAAG
This sequence comes from Pseudomonadota bacterium, assembly GCA_027487795.1. Lineage (GTDB taxonomy): Bacteria > Bdellovibrionota_C > UBA2361 > SZUA-149 > DAOLCO01 > JAIYCX01. The sequence continues at coordinate 895 of JAIYCX010000014.1, forward strand.
TAGCAGAAATTTCAAATTTAGATTTTTTAGAATCTAAATTAAATTTGCCTTCACCGTGTGCTACCCATACTCCAAGTGTACTTCCTGTAAGTTCTTTTAAGAAGATAGAATTTGATTCTTCTACGGTCACTGTCACGAAACCACTTTCAAATTTAGCAGATTCGTTGTGCGACATATAAATCCCATCTGGATTTTCTAAGTCTATTAGTCCTAATCCGGTCATCATTTGACAGCCGTTGCAGACACCAATTGATAAGGTATCAGGTCTGGCGTAGAAATCTAGAAGTGACTTATTCGCGTTAGAATTAAACTTCCAAGCTGCAGCCCACCCTCTTCCTGCACCAAGCGCATCGCTATTACTAAATCCACCAGGGTAAGCAATTAAATTGTACTTTGAGAAGTTAATGTTCTTACTTAAGATTTCGTTCATCGTATAATCAGAAACATTAAAGCCAGCCGCATAAAGTGCCATAGCTAGTTCTCTGTCTCCGTTGGTACCTTTTTCTCTAATTATCGCTGCTTGAAGTTTGGTGTTCTTTACTGATGATCCTTTTAAGTTAGCACCGTAAGTTTTTCCGCTCCAATCAAATTGAGAATCAATATTATATTTTAGTGGTTTAAATTGAAGGCTATTGTTTCTCTCTTTAGCATGAACTTCCGGAACTTGTTTGCAGTCAAAAAGATATGATTTTTTTAGCCAAAGCTCTCTGTATTCGTTTAATCCAAGACTTTCATCAAAACTTTCAGTTATTACTCTAATATTTTTCCCGCCGACTTCTCCAATAACTCTAAAGTCTATATCTGGGATCTCTTCTTTCACTAGATTTTTTATTGTCTCTAAATCTAACTTACTGATTTGCAGCACTACTCCAGGCTTTTCGGAAAATAATGTATCAGCATCTGGAAAAGATCTAAGATTTAGAATTGCACCAATATCTCCTACGAAACACATTTCAAGAAGAGTGGTAATAAGTCCACCAGAGGAGATATCGTGACCAGCTAATATTAGGTCTTTACCAATGGCACTTTGCACAAAGTTAAAAGCTTTCTTAAAAGTATGAGCGTCTATTGGATCTAGGATTTCTCCTATTATATCTCCTTGAGATTGAAGTAGCGCGCTTCCGCCTAGTTGAAACTTTTCAGATGAAGTAAATGAAATATAGACAGCGAAACTTCCTTCTATATTCTTAAATTCTGAAGTTACTGCTTTTGTGACATTGCTAACTTCTCCAGACGCAGAAATTACGACTGTTCCGGGAGCTTTTACAGAGTGACCATCTTGGTAGTTCATGGTCATTGATAGTGAGTCTTTTCCAGTTGGAATTGGTATACCTAGAGACTGAGCAAAGTTTGATACTTCTTCTACTGCTGTATAAAGTTTTTCATCTTGTCCTTCTTGTTTTCCAGGCCACATCCAATTTGCGCTTAGGATAATACCTGAGAGTCCTTTTTCTAGAGGGCAGAATACTATATTTGTTAGCGCTTCAGTAATACTAAGCTGTGAGCCTAGTTTCGGATCTAGTAATGCAGGAATTGAGGCATGTCCAATTGAGACAGCAATCCCTTTTTCGCCGTTAAAATCTAGAGCCATAATACCAGCATCATTTAGCGGCAGTTGTAGTGGACCAGCGCACTGTTGCATGGCGACTAGTCCTGTAACACTTCTATCAACTTTATTCGTTAACCAGTCCTTGCAGGAGATAGACTCTAATTGCATTAAGTCTTTTAATTTAGCTTTAAAGTCAGAAGCGTTTTTTACTACTCTATTATCTAAATTTTGAGCTGCAATTTTTTCTGTAATTAAGTGAGAGTAGCTTTTTGTTTTCCCTTTAATAATAGTCTCTGGAGAGCTTCCGAGTAGAACACTCACAGGAAGATCAAATGGAGAATTAATCTTTTCAGAGCTTACTACTATTTTTTCAGAGTTTGTTACTTTTCCAACTATGTATAATGGAGCACCTTCTCTAACGGCTATTTCTTGTAGGATGCTAATGTCCTGCTCACTGACTATCAGTCCCATTCTTTCTTGAGATTCGTTTGAAAGAACTTCATATGGTGCAAGCGTTAGGTCTCCAAGTGGAAGCTTATCATAGAAAATTTCTCCACCAGTGTCTTCTAGTAATTCCGTTAGGCAGTTGATGTGTCCACCTGCTCCGTGATCGTGAATCATTTTTATAGGATTAGAAGCGCTCTCTGAGATTTCTCTAATCACATTAAAGACTCTTTTTTGCATTTCGGGATTTGCTCTTTGAATAGCGCTTAGCTCTAGCTCTCTAGACATAGCTCCCGTATCTACTGAGCTTACTGAGCTACC
>JAIYCX010000060.1 GCA_027487795.1 Pseudomonadota bacterium
AAATCTTAGTCTTTTAATAGACTTGGTTAAATTAAAAATACGACTTTGTAATGAGTTTTACTATCAGTGTTAATAGCTAACATAAATTTTAGAAGTTTAATTCTAGCCTCATTTCTTTTCTATTCTTCTTTTGTTTGTCGATCTCATCTTCGAATAGCCGCTGAAAGTTTAAAATTAGAAGAGCGGCCACCAATATATCTTCCTCGAGTAGAGGCTGTAAAATTAGTTTCATTAGGCTACAATCAAGCATTTTCAAATATTTTTTGGTTTACTACTTTAAATTATTTCGGAACAAAATTTAAAGCAAAAGAGAGCATGCCTTGGTTCTCACATATGTGTGAAGTAGTCACTTCTTTAGATCCAAAAGCTAAACATGTATTTGAGTTCTGCGGAACTTTATTATCTTGGATAGGTAAAGATGTAGATAGTAGTAATAAAATTTTAACTAGAGGAATTTTAGAAGATCCTACTTATTGGAAATATTTTTATTTAAGAGGATTTAATTATTGGTATTTTAAAGAAGACTTTGTTAAAGCTAGAGAAGATATTGAGAAAGCTAGTAGATTACCAAATGCTCCAATAGCACTTGCAGGATTAGCTAGTAGTATAATTTCTTCTAATCAAAGTCCAGAAGCTGCAATCTCATTTCTTAAAAACTCTATTAATATGACAAAAGACATGCTAGCAAAAGAAGCTTTAGAAGTTAAGCTTAAACTAGCTATAGTGAGAAAAGATATAATTAGTCTTAACAAAAATTCAAGCAATCAGATTACTATAAAAGACCCTTGGGGTGAGTACTATAAGTATGATACTAATCTTAATTCTTACATATCAATACAGGGCGGCGAGGGTTTAATTTTCAAAGGAAAAACTGCTAGAACTGGAATTGCAAAAAAAGAATGGGATAGTCATCAGCTAGAAAAGAATGAATAAAGTACTAGAAGTAAATTCACTAAATAAATACTATAGAAGCCATTGGACTTATTCTAAGAAGCAAACTCTTAAAAATGTTTCATTTTCTATAGCGGAAGGCGAGTCTTTAGCTTTACTTGGTGTTAACGGCGCAGGGAAAACTACTACAATAAAATGCATACTGGACTTAGTTAAACCTAGTAGCGGAGAAATATTATTTGATAGAAAAGCTACAGCCTATTTACCAGAGCAACCGTATTTTTATCAGCATTTAAGCGTTAGAGAGACTTTGAAGTTTTTTGGAGAGTTATTAAATATTCCTTCTGATAAATTAAAACAAAAAATAGAATACTCCTTAAGTGAGCTAGGAATAGAAAGTAGGTCTAAAGACAAAGTTAAAGATTTATCCAAGGGCCTGCAACAGCGTCTTGGATTAGCTCAGTTGTTACTGGGTGAACCGAAATTCATTATTTTAGATGAGCCTTTTTCAGGCCTTGACCCTCTAGCTAGAATTGAGATTAGAGAGTTTTTTAAAAAAATTAGAGCACAGGGTACTACTTTGTTACTGTGTACTCATATTCTCTCCGATCTTCCTGAGTTAGTAGATAATGCTATTATTCTTGCAGGAGGAGAAGTTAAAAAACTAATTAGCTTAAAAGATAAATCAATCGATATAGAGAAGATTTTTGCTGAAGTTAATAACAGCGTTATGCCAGGGCAAAAATAAGTCATGAATAAAATTTTTGCAATATCAAGAAATACATTTTTAGAAATGATTAGAAGTAAAATACTTCTATCTGTTCTATTATTTGCAATATTTATGATCTTGATTTCTGGATTATTTGGCTCGGTTAGCATTGGCGAGCCGTATATTGTCATAAAAAGCTTTGGATATTTTTTAATATCTTTAGCAGGAGCTGTTACTGCAATAATCTCAGCAGTATCACTATTTCAAAAAGAAATAGTACAGAAAACTATCTATAATATTCTTTCAAAGTCCGTTACCAGAAGGCAGTTTATTATCGGTAAAGTACTTGGATTATGGTTAACGTGTATTAGTACAGTATTTTTAATGTTAGTACTTCTTCAGCTTGCACTTTATCCCATAGAGGGGGCTTTAGATCCTTTGTTGCTTCAAGGTTTTTTATGCATGAGCTTTGAGCTATTAATAATAGTTTCTGTGACCGTATTTTTTTCAACTATGTCTGTTACTCCAGTACTTCCTGGTTTGTTTACTCTTGGAGTTTATATCTCAGGTAAGTCTATTTTTTATTTAAGACATTTTATAGATAAAGAAGGATATTCAAGCTTCGCTAAACAAATAGCTCAAGTTTTTGATATAATTCTTCCAGATCTACATGTGCTAACTCCATACGATAGGCTTGTTTATGGTATTTCAATGAGTACAGCAGAAATTATAACAGCTGGAATATATTCTTTATTATATGCGAGTTTCTTAGTGCTGATTTCTTCTTGGATATTTGCTAGAAGAGATTTGTAGCATTACCTTGTAAAAAGTTAATATTATAAATACATCTAATGTTTACAGTATTTTAGAAAATTAAGCAGATTTAGTTAATGTTATTGTGGAATCTCTTCCAAAAAATATCAAGCTTTTAGTCTCCAGAATAGTTGAACTATTAAATCCTAAGTGTGTGTATCTGTATGGCTCAAGAGCAAGAGGTGATCATCATTTAAGATCTGATTTCGATATTGCAGTTTCTTGTGACAGCAATAACAAAGCTTGGTCTCAGTTATATTGGGAATTAGAAGAAGGACTTTTAACTTTATATCCAGTTGATATTCTAGACTTAGAAAATGCAAGTATTAGTCTAAAAGTACAGGTGCTAAAAGAAGGTAAGATTTTATATGAGGGAGCTTAAGTCTGCTCAAGTTTTTAAAAGAGAATTACTAGAATGAGAGTCTCAAGTAGAAGAGGTCATGACCTAAAAGGCGAGAAAGTGTTCTCGCCTTTACAAAAAAACTTTGATTAGACTCTATATTTAGCAGTCAGCATGGTTATAGTTTATTCTAACTTTAACTTCAGATTCTTCTGCAGCAACTAAAAAGCTTCTTATATCCTCAGCGCTATACCCTGCCATCGGCTTGATCCCATCCCAAGTCTCGCTTTTAACTTGCTGTTCCGAAACTAAGAAAATCAAAGTAAATTTTTCTCTGATTTCTAATTTAACGTAGACAAAAGAGTTAATAAGACTTTTGATGTGAACATCAAGTTCAGGTAAATTATCAACAAGTGTACCTGTGTGACATTTTGAACTATCAAGAGACCTAAGAGTGGTTAACGTCCAAGCTGGATATGGACAATCTTCCGCTTTAAGCGCAGAACATAACTTAGAAACTAAAGCATCAGCCGCTAGATCTATAGAGTCATCAACTTTGTAAGCTGAGACTTCTACTTTATCTCCTTCTTTAGAGATTTTTAGGTTATAGTAGAGGAGATTAATAAGATTGGCAGGTAGGTTATTTACAAACCAAGATTTGGTAAATATTTCTTTCCCAAGAAGTAATAGCTGATTCTTGATATCTGATGATTTCTTACGCAACATATTTTTTCTAAAATTATCTTCCTTGAGCCCGTAACCAAATTTATCTCTGTCAATATAACGTTCCTTCCATGAAAAGAAGCTGACGAAACCTACTAAGACGTTGACGAGGAAAAGAATAACCGCCGTAACTAATAAATATTCGAACTTAAAGACTGTCAAAATATATCCTACTAAAAGTAGTGATATTAAAAAAAACATTACAAGAACGAAAAAATATATAGCCTTGTAAGGTTGCATTAACGGTACTTCAATTTTATCAAGCTCATCATAGTATTCTCCGTAACTGACTCCTTCTTTCGGAGTTAGTATTTTCTCTGTCTGTTTTAAAGCGATAACTTTTTCAAATTCAAGCTTCTCAATAGCTTCCTGAAAAGTATTGCTAGACCCAATATGTGAAATGCTATAACGTTTGTCTTCGTCTAATATTTTCTGAATACATGAAAATAGCTGCTGGACTTTATCAAGATGTCGTGTTTCTCTTTCTACTTCTTCACTACCTGTCCCGGTGATATTAACTTTTCTTATTGCTACTATTACTCTGTCTTTTGAACTTTGAAGCAATTGAAGCAAGATTGGATGTAACGAAGTCATAATCTTAATCCTTTAATAAAACCTTTGAAACCTCTTCTACCCGAAACGAAATGTATTTTGATTAAGCCATAGTGCTCTTAGTTAGGAAAACGTAGTGAAATGAGTTATTTAGATATAAATATGAGATAATCTGCCTGAATGTTATAAAATGTGTATATTAATATATAAAATCTATATATTCATGTATTTTGTAATTATACTATGCTAATTTACGAGACTAACTAAACATCCTTTTTGATTTAATATTTAAATAAATTATGAAAAAAGACCTGCAATTTAAAACATCTACTAATTTAAAATCTTTATTTAATGAAAATTTTGAAAAATGGGATCAGAATAATAACGGGGGGTATGAAGAGCTTGGGAGGAGATGTGGACTAACGGGTTCTTATATTAGTCAAATAGGAAGATTTGGTCGTATTCCTAGTAGGTCTGCTTTAATTCTTTTAGCATTTAATTTTGAACTAAGAGATCCATCTTCAATTTTTAAGGCAGCAGATTTAATTGATAGCTGGCCTTATAAAAAATATGTTCATCTAAGTTCACAACCTAAAGAAGGAGATTCTTTTGTTTCTTTAAAAGTTGATATGGAAGGATTGTTAAATGCAGTGCAGACTGCAATAGGAAATGAAATAAGACCTAAAACAGTTAAAGAGAATCTTAAAGGTAGACCACTTAGAGTAGGGTACAATCCTTTCAAATCTTGGTTATTTAAATCACTTGATAGGGATATTGATGGAACTTTTAAAGGTTTTTTCCCTGAAGTTTGTAAAATGTTTGAAATGTCATTACAAACTAAAATAGAGGATTCTGTAATAGATTATGGAGATTATTCTAAGCTATTCCAGTCGGGATCTTTAGATCTTTATGGGCCAATAGTAGTAGCTCCAAATTTACCAACAGGGGTTATTTTTACTAATCCTTTATATCGAATCGGTATGTCTTTAGTTTATAGACTTAGAGCTAATAAATCTTTAGATGAATTACCACAACCAAAAACACCTAAAGATTTACTAAATTCAAAATATAAAATTGCAGTGGTAAAAAACTCAAGAGCACATTTATTATGTAATACTAGATATAAGAGAGCTGATAAGGATCTAATAATTTGTGCTACTTTAGAAGAGGCATTAGATAGAACTGTACTAAAAGGAATTTCTAATCCTGCTCACTGCTTCATGGTGACTTCAGTAGATGCAAAGTTTTTTGAACAAGAATATAAAAGAGATGTTAAAGCTTTGTTTGTTGAAAAAGGAAATTTATTAGATTTGTCAGAAGCAGGAATAGCAGTTCGCTCCGATTGGCCTGAGTTAGTTCAAGCTATAAATGAGAGTATTTCATTTTTAACTACTACTGGAACGCTTCTTCATACACTGGAGGATTGGAGACCTAAGGGGATGGAGGATGTTTTAGAGGGAATATGAGTTTGGGAAGAAGTGGCAGCAGTGCTTAATGTCATGTCCTGAAATAGGTTGACAACCTATTTCAGGACATGACACCATCAACATTTCGTTGGGAGATCTCAATGGGGATGGTATTTCGGACTTAGCTACGGCAGATTTTTCTGGAAATAGTATTAGTATATTTTTAGCAAACTCAAACGACGGTGTCTCCGCGCTCTAATCATTCTCACTAAAAACAAAGCAAGATTCCAAAGAAGCGATGGATTATCTATCCAGTGCTTTATCAAGGAGATCAAAACAACGCGGAGAAATCGGCGCATTCCAATCTCGTGTTGAAGTAGCTGACAGTACTCTACAAACCAGTGTATTAAATTATCAAGAAGCTAATTCAAGAATTACAGATATTGATGTAGTAGAAGAAAGTTCTCGTCTTGCAGCAACACAGATATTACAACAGTCAGCATCAAGTATTTTAGCTCAAGCTAACCAGCAACCGCAACTAGTTCTCAGCTTGCTCCGAGACTTCTAAACCTATATGTTACTATTAGCTAGTTTAAAAAAACTATCCTTATCTATTATTTTAATTTCAGCATCTGGATATTTTTTCTTAAAAACTTGTAAACTTTTTGCTTTATGAGTTAGTCCAGATTTTACTTCATAAGCAATCACTTTATTATCGACAACTCTTATGAAATCTACCTCGTAATCGCCATAGCTCCAGTAGTAAAGCTTACCGGGTAACTTTAATAAACTTGCTCCGACTACACATTCAAATATATGACCGAGCCAGTCTGGGTTTGATAACTTAGTTAAGTCATCGATATAGGCATTAGATAATGCTGGAGCAAGTGATAATAATTTAGGGCTAGATGAACTGCTCATGACAGTTGATCCTGAAAATTTCTCTAATTTTTTTAGAAGATAAGCACCTTCTATTAGTTCTAGATAATGTTTGATTGTCGCGGCATTTCCTTTATCTTGAAGTTGTCCTAAGAGCTTTTGATAAGAAATAACTTGAGCAGGATAGGACATAGCTAATCTAAAAGCTTGACGGAAAAGGGCGGGGTTATTAATTCTAACAATACCAGATATATCTCTACCAAGTACTGGCTCTATAATAGAGTTTAAAACATATGATTGCCAACGAGCTGGTTCATTAATTAAATCAGCAGCAGCAGGATACCCACCAAATTTTAAATAAGTATTTAAATCCCAATTAAAAGCATTTTTACATTCTTCATAAGACCAATGCGGCGCATGTATTAGTTCAAATCTTCCAGCAAATGAAGAAATTAGACCTTCTTGAATTGAAAGACTAGCTGAACCCAGCAGTATGACTTTTAGATTTTTTTTGGGACGATCTTGATCAAAAAGTAACTTACAAGTTTCTGGCCAATTATCTACTTTTTGAATCTCATCAATTACTAATAAAGTATCAGAACCCATTTCTCTAGCTATATTCCACTGAGTATTAAGCCACTCATAACCATATGGAGAAGGAGAGTCCGCAGTCGCAAAATGCTTAGGAAAAGAATATTTTTCAAAAATTCTGCTCACTCCAGTAGTTTTACCCACTTGCCTTGGTCCAATTAGAACTTGAACAAAATTTAACGGATTTGATATTCTTGATTCTAGAATATTCTCAAAATCTCTAATAATCATAGGTGGTTGAGAGCTATATGAGTTGTATCTCATGATTATATGAGATGCAACTCAGGAAGTCAAGGCATAAGGACTGAGCTATAAAAAAACTAACTTTCTAAATTCTCAAGCACTTTTAACAAAGACTGCCATGATAAAGAAGCACATTTAACTCGAGTAGGGTATTCTGATACTTTACAAAAAACTTTTAGTTCTGTTGTATCAGATAGATTTTCATCTCCAGTTTTCAAACTTGTGATAAATTTTTTACAGGTTTCAATTGCGGCATTGATTTCTTTACCAACTACTTCTTCTGCCATAATAGAGGCTGCGGCGGTGGATATTGCGCATCCGGAGCTTTCACATGAAATATCTTTAATTATAGAATCTTCTATTTTAACATCGATATTAACTAAATCCCCGCATAGTGGATTTTTTGCAGATGTTGAAGAAGTAGGTTCGGGCAGTCTGCCGCTTCTTCTAGGAAACTGTGAGTGCTCTATGATAATTTCTTGGTAAAGTTCAAGTAGTGATGACATTTTTTATTTATTAAAGAGTTTTTTTGCATATATAATGCCATCTACTAATGCATCAATGTCTGAGTATGTTGTATATATTCCGAAGGATGCTCGAATAGTGGCGTTGATGTTAAATCTTTTCATGGTGTGCTGTGAGCAATGGTGGCCGGCTCTAACGGCGATATTTTGATCATCTAGGATAGTAGCAATATCATGAGGATGAATACCATCTAGTGTAAAAGAAAATATAGGTGCAGGTCTGTTTGATAGAGGCCCTATTAAATTTAGCCCTTCTATTTTATTTAACTTTTGCTCTGCGTATTCTGTTAATGACCTTTCATGATTTGCTACTTTATCTAGACCAATATTTTGAATATATTGTATTGCAGTAGCTAGGCCATGAGCATCGGCGATACTGAGTGTGCCTGCTTCAAATTTTTGTGGGCCTGAAACATAAGTTGAGTGATCTAGGTTTACTTCCTCAATCATTCCACCGCCTGTAAGAAATGGTGACATTTCCTCTAAATATTCACTTCTAGCGTATAAAACTCCGATCCCCATTGGCCCATAAGCTTTATGGCCTGAGAAGGTGAAAAAATCACAGTCTAGTTCTTTGATATCAATTTCTTGATGACTTACTGATTGGGCTCCGTCTACTGCTACTGGAATAGAGTATTTGTGAGCAATATTAGTAATTTCTTTAATGGCATTAGTAGTGCCTAGTATATTAGAAGTATGAGCAATAGAAATAATTTTGGTCTTAGGGCTAATTAGTTTTTCTATTGAAGATATATCAAGTGAGCCGTCCTCTAATATTGGAATATAATCTATGACCGAATTAGTTTCTCTTGCGACTACTTGCCATGGGACAATATTCGCATGGTGTTCTGCTCCACCTAATAATATTCTATCTCCGCTATTCAGGCGGTTCTTTAAAAAACTTTTAGCGATAATATTTAAGCTTTCAGTAGTACCCTTGGTGAAAATAATTTCCTGCTCTGACTGTGCTCCAAGATAACTTGCAATGCATGATCTTGCATCTTCTAAGCAATTACTAGCTTTATTACTTAACTTGTAAACTCCGCGGTGTGCATTTGCGTTACTAGTTTCGTAGAAACTTACTAAAGCATCAATTACGCATTGTGGCTTTTGGGAAGTAGATGCAGTATCTAAGTATACGAGACTAGGCTGTCTTACTAAAAGTGGAAAGTCAGCTTTTATATTTAGACTTTCTGTATGTTGTTCTTTTAATAATGACTTGGCCAATTTAAATACTGTTTGAGATTTCGCGACTAAATAGTACTAATATTACTTATTGAATTAGTGCTATATTATATTGGCTTTTTGGCTGGTGTCAAATTTAACACATTATCTTTGATAATTAACCAATGATTTTGGCTCTACACTATTGAAAATAAAAGAGTTACCACCGATAACAGAGGATTTTCCAATAACTGTATCCCCACCCAGAATTGTAGCATTAGCATAAATGATCACATCATCTTCTACCGTTGGATGTCTTTTTAAGCCTTTGATTACTGACCCATCAGCATCGACAGGAAAACTTTTAGCGCCGAGAGTCACACCCTGATAGATTTTTACGCGGTCCCCTATAATGCATGTTTCACCTATAACTACCCCTGTGCCGTGATCTATAAAGAGACCTTCGCCGATGGAAGCACCTGGGTGAATATCTATGCCTGTTTTTGAATGAGACCACTCGCTAATAATTCTTGGAAGTAGCGGGACTTTATTAGAGTATAGAAAATTTGCTATGCGGTGTGCTGCAACAGCAAATACTCCTGGATATGAAATTTCTACTTCTAATAAAGAGGTAGCAGCAGGGTCACCTTTAAAAGAAGATTCAATATCAGCGATACTATTTTTTCTAAAAGTTGGTATTGATTCTAATAGTTTGTTTATTATCTCACTAACGGGGAGATCTTTATCTAATACCTTAGATACTTCCTCATAAAGCATTTCTAGTGCAAGAGTAAGTTCCTGAGAATTAGTACTAGCTGATGTTCTATTAGGAAGTAGAATTTTAATAATACTATCAGTAGCCATTATAATATTATCAGAACTAATATTATAATTAACATTAGATTGAAGACTTAAAATATCTTTTGATACTACTTCTAATAGATCTTTATTAATAGTGAATTTCATATTCAGTTTAAGGCTAATTATCCTAGAAGAGTTTTAATAAGCTCACTTGCTTTCTTACCTTCAAACTTTCCTTTATGATCTTTATTTAAAGCTCCCATAACTGCACCTATTTGATTAGCACCACCTGCAATAATAGCCTTTATAGTATTCTCTAATTCAGTATCAGACATTTGCTCACCTAGATATTTTTGTATTAGAGCAATTTCTGCTGTGTTTTGATCGATAAGTTCTTGTCTGTTTTGTTCTACTGCAAATTGAAGGGCATCCCTTCTCATTTTAATTTCTTTTTGAATAATCTCAATAATTTTACTATCAGTAGGAGCAGTTCTTGTATCAACTTCTACTTGTTTTACAGCTGCTAGTAATCCTCTTAAAGTAGTTACAACATGTTGATTTCTGTCCTTCATGTTTTGTTTAAGGTCGGCGTCTATTTTTGATTTTAGTTCTGACATTTTAATCCTCTTTATTTTTTTCTTTATTCTCTTCTCTTGTAAGTCTTTCTTTTAAATTTTTTAATGCTTCTTCTGAGATATGTTCTTCTAAGTTATCCTTTAGATTTGAAGAATTTTTTCTTTTTCCTAACACAAATATTGTTAAAAATACAATCAGGACGCCAAATATTAGAAAATAAAATGGGGCGTCATTTGCAAGTCTTCCAAAAGAGCTATTTTCGGGAAGTCCTGTAAGCTCTGGGCCATATTTGGCAGTAAGTTGTCGTTTGACCGCTGCTGCGGAATAACCTTGTTTTAGTGAAGTTGAAATCTGAGTTCTTAATTGTCTAGCATCTTCACTGGGACAAGCTGATAATGTCCTTCCCGGACAAAAAGGACTCATTATTGTGTCTGAGATTTCTTGAGTTAATTCTTCTACTGTTTTTTGTTCTATTACAAAGCTTGTACTGGTTTGCTCCGCGTAGCAGTTACTTATGGAAACACTCATCTGTAAAAACATCATAAGTGAAAAAAAGATAAAGAAAAGAAAATTTTTCATTTAACTTGAAAGTCCAATTTCTAGTTTTTTAGTTAACTCTGCAAACTTTTTAATTAAACTAAGCACTGGTTCTTCTGTTTCCAGATCAACTCCTGCATCTCTTAGTAAATCTAATGAATCTCTAGACCCTCCAGAACTTAAGAACTTAAGATAACGTTCGGGACCTTCTTCTAAGACTATGTCTACCAATTTATGTGCCGCTGAGAGCCCAGTAGCATATTTAAAAACATAAAATGATGAGTAGAAATGTGGAATTCTTAGACATTCTAAATTATCTAATTCATTAAAAGTAAGGCTTGGACCGAAGTACGCATTTAATAAACTTGAATACTTTTCTCTTATTATATCTAAAGTTACAGGCTGATCTGTATCAACTATTCCATGAATTTCTCGCTCAAATTCAGCAAACATAGTTTGTCTAAAAAAAGTACTTTTAATGTCATCTACTTGATGATTAATCAGATTGTTTAAATATTCTTTGTTGTCTGAATATTTATTTTCTAAATATCTTGAAACTAGTATTTCATTGAAGGTACTGGCTACTTCTGCAACAAAAATAGTATAAGAATGATTTGCAAAATTCTGTGTCTTATTTGCTAAATAAGTATGCATTGAATGTCCTGCTTCATGCGCAAGTGTATACAATGAGTTTATAGACTCGTCTTTATAATTCATTAGTATGTAAGGCGCGCTGCCATAGCATCCTGAAGAATAAGCTCCACTTCTCTTGCCCTTATTCTCGTATTTATCAACCCATCTATCAGTACTTAGTCCTTTAGTTAAGGTTTCAGTATAGCTTGCTCCAAGCGGGCTAAGTGATTCTTTTATAATACTAACTGCTTCTTCGTACTTGAATGACATCTTTGATCCAGAAACTAGAGGAACGTAAGTATCATATAGGTATTGTTTATCTAGTTTAAGATGTTTTTTCCTGAGGGTATAATAATCATTCAACACAGAAATGTTTTTTCTAACTGAGTCTACTAATGTGTCGTATACTTTTATTGGAATGCGATCTGAGAAAAGAGATTTTTCTCTTGAGCTTGAAAAGTTTCTAGCTTTTGCAAGAAAGTAATCTTTTTTACATGAGTAAATAAGCGAAGTCGAGATGCTGTGTTTATGATCATTGTATGAATCATAATACTTTTGAAATGCATCCTTTCTTACTTCTCTATCTTGGCTTTCAAGGAAAGTTATAAAAGTACCATGGGAAAGTGGTTTTTCTACTACTTGACCATTCTCATTAACTGAAACAGGTTTGAATTTTAGATCAGCATTAGTTAATTGACTAAAGACTTTAGAACTCGCCCCTAAGCTTTCACCAGCAAGAGATAATAAATGTTCTTCACTTATTGATCTAATATGTGGCTTTTCTTTGATTAAGTCTTCTATGAATTTTTTATAAGGTAAAAATTGGGCATCTAGACTTAAAGTAGTTAGTTCAGAGATACTAAGCTGTAGTAATGTTGGCGCTATGAAACTAGAGATAGATGAGTATTCAGAGTATAGTATCATTGCTCTGTCTAGTTTTTCTTGATTTGTAGAACTAGTTAAGTCTTGATCACTTAATAAATGTGCATAGGTGTAGACTTTTTCTATTCTCTCCATGCAGGAGAAGTATAAATCTAGTGTTTGTTTAATATTTTCATTTTTTTCAAGAAAACTGGCTTTATTATCAGAGAATTTTAATAAATCAGTTTTTATACTGTCGATATCGGATATCCACTCTGCTTCTGTGTTGTATAGTGAGGTTAAGTCCCATGTATGTTCTACTTCTACTTGATCTCTTTCTTTTAGTTCCATTAGTTCCATGTGGGTATTTTAATTTTTTATTTTAATTTTTAGTTTTCCAGCTAGTATCGTTTGCGAGATTGAATAATTCTTCTCCACCTTTATCAGCGACTTGAAGTTCTGTGGTATTAGAGAGTTCTTGGAGAATATTTTTAATTCTTGTTGTACTTTCTTTGATTAGTAATAATGCCTTATCTTTTTCTTCCTTAGTAGTTGACTCGGATTGCAGGATAAATTCAGCGCCATATAATACGCCCAAGGGATTATTTATCTCATGATTAAGTGTTTTAGTGAGAGTTTGTACTGTTTCTAGTTTAAGTCTTAGTTCTTCAGATTTTCTAATTGCAGCTTCTGAATCTGCTTTTGAGATAATAGCTTCTAGTAAGGGCAAAAAGTAAGCTTTGGTAATATCAGCTTTTGGAATGAAAAGTTTAGCTCCTTTTTTGATATTTGTAGCTGGAAGTTCTGGGGAGTCGTCAGAGCTTAGTGAAATAACAGGGATATAAAGCATTTCATTACTTTCTATTAGCTCACTACCTAAGCCGTCTGGTAAATGCTGGTCGAGGAGTACTAGGTCAGGAGTTTCTATTTTTAAAAAGTCTTTTGCTTCGGAAATAGTTGATACTTCTTTGACAGAGATTTTTTTCTCGATTATTTTATTTGTATTTAGACTTAAGACTTTTAGTTTAAGAATTTTTTTAAAATTTGGATCGTCATCTACGATTAAAATAACTATGCTCATACGGATTATTTTATATTCTGTTTTAGTATTTCAGTAGCTTGTATTAAACTTTCTACTTCTTGATTACCTTTTAGTATCACTCCGAAAAAGCTATTTTCTGAGACTTTAGATCCAATAAAAAAACTTGGCACTCCTGATATTCCTATTGCTTCTCCTTGTTGTTTGTCTTTAAGCACTTCTACAGAATATTTTTTAGACTTACTGCAAGTATCTAGATTCTTTTTAATATCTTTGCTTAAAAAGGGATCTTTGTTGAAAATAGATTTTAGCTTGCCATCGCTTAATGTGGTTAATTTAGAGACTTCTTCCATATACTCCCAGTATAGCCCCTTTTCACCAGCGCAATTTGCATAAATTGAAGCTGTTGTAGAAAGTGGAGTTTTATTAAGTGGGAAGTCTTTCAGTCTAAACTGAACTTGAATATCCTTGGTTTTAATATTTTTTTCTATTTGAGATTTGAAATCTGGAATTTTACTGAGGAAGTCTCTGCAATTTTCACAGAGTAAGTCAGAGTATGCGATAATTAAAATGTTTGGGTCTTTGGATCCAAAATATGGATCGTCTTTAGTGTTGTCGTCTATATTAAAGGTTATATCTTTTATGACATTACTGCTTTTTGAGGGCTCGCTCTCTGAGGAAGAAATAGAAGAATCAACTTTTGTCTTATTTGTATTCTCTTTAACTGTATTATTGTTTTCTGTATTCTCAATAACATTAGTTTCTAACTCGTGTATTCTTTTAGAATGCTGGGTCGATTTTTTTTCAAGAAATTCTATTTTTTGTTTTAGTTGTTTAATTTCGTCACTAGTATTCGTGTCGTAGTTACATGCAACTAATGATAGACAGAAAATTAGATAACATGAATATGCTAAATAATCTGAGATTTTCTGTTTTGATATTTTACTTCTTTTAACCAAGATTTTTGAGCTGAATTATCTATTTTGGGTAGCATACCAAGGCCATTGTTATTTTCCAATAGCTTAAAGAAATTAGCTTTAAATGATTTGCTCCTTCCGATGGTAATGATGTCAATTTCTGATTGAGTTAGTGAGCGAAGGTGCTTAATTAATCCCAGAATAGACCCTCCTGTGGTTATTACATCATCAAAGATTAATATTCTTTTAGCAGATTTAATAATCTTACATTGTTCTTTTGATAGGCAGTATTTAGGCAGTTTTTCTTTGAGCCGCTTGTTTAGCGATAAATTTGTTCTTCTTAGATTGTTTTTCTTTACTAGCTCTGGGGTAATAATACTTGGAATGTTTAAATGCTCTGATAATAATTTAGCACAATACAGGCTGCTATAACTGCCACGATTTATCACATTCATAGTTTCTGACGGAATGTGCATGATCAGATCCCAGTTGATGTAATTAGGATTATTTTTGGATTGAAATAAAAGTGGAAGTTTTGAGATTATATTTAGACATAAATAGTTATTTAAATCCTTACTGTAATTAAATTTGAAAGAATGGATTAGTTTTCTTGTAGTGTTTGTATAGCTATACAAGCTTCTTAATCTAATTTTATATTCTTGAGGAAGGATATATATACAAGGGCAAACTTCTGATAAGGATCCACAAATATTACATCCTTCGTTTGTACCTAATATTTCAGAATTACTAAGGTCTACAAAGCAATCATCACAGAATAGTCTTTTAGATAGATACTTTGTGATTTTTTGGCACTTTATAATTGGATTTCGTTCGGAATTTAAATATTTTGTATTAAAAATATTTTCATCTTCTATGAGATTTCTAATCTTTGTTTTGCATACTCTACATTCAAGCGGAAAAAAGAAATCTATAAAATTTTTTAGAAGAAAGTGATGCGGACCTAGGTATTTCAGTAATGGCAGCATGGCGATAGCATTTTTTAGTGTTATCGCTTTTATTTTAAGAAATTTTCAATAAAGGGAGATTATTTTTTAATCTCTCCAAATAGTTTCTGAAGTCGACAAGTCTATCCATCTATCAACCCCTCTCCAGCCATCTGACTGACCAAAAAGTCCGAAATCTGCAAGTACAGTTTCTAGTCCTTCTTCGTAAGCTGTGTGAAGTCCGTAACTAATTTCTCTACTTGGGCAAACTATGATTCCAACTCTTTTTATTTCAGAAGGGCTTTTAATAATTGTGCTTTTTACAGTTTCTGGTTCTTCTGATTGTAATTGGTAAGATGGAGGTGCAATTGGTGTTTCTTGGTGTATTTTTTCAAATTTACCAAATGTATATTTTAAAATATCTGTAGAGATATGAACATCCATAGAGACTTGTCTATTAACACCTTTTGGTGGGAGTCTTTTAGTGATGACTTCTAAACCAGCTCTTTCTACTGCATCTAAAAATGCTAACTGTCTTGCGTCATCTTCATGAGGGATTAAAGTGTAGTATCTTGCTACTTCGATAGGGAGTCCGGAGGATAGTCCTGTGACTAATCTAGAAAGTTCGACTTTTTTATCAAGTCTGCGAGTTGCTCTGTCTAAGCCTGTTGCATCAATAAAAAGGCCTATTCGTCTTCTTACTTTGCGTTTAACTATACCCTTACTAATTGTTTCTAGTGACTCTCTACCCATATTCCAGCTTTATAGATTATTTAACTATTAAATTGCTAAATAACTTATTAATTTATTTGTAGAATGTGTATCATAATATTTCTCAATTAGTCGATAAGGGGTGTTTAGTTTTTCGTAAATATCTTTAAAATACTGTTACTTATGAATTTTTGAGAGCTCTCTTCGAAGTTTTAAAATCGTATCATGAAGACTAGAGAGAAATTTAGATCTGTCATTATTTGAGAAAGGTGGAGGTCCGCCGTGTTGTTCTCCTGTTGCTCTTAGTTCTTCATGTATTGCTCTGGTCGCGATAGCAGTGCCTATGGAGTTATCAGTAAAAGGCTTTCCATTAGGGGATAGGACACAAGATCCTGCCTTTAAACTACGATCTGCTAAGAGTATATCTGCTGTAATTATAATAGTATGCTTGCTACTATTCTCTGCAATGTAGTCATCAGCTGCATCGAAATTTGTACTAACTAGTACTGTAGAAAACAAAGGATTAGTTGGTATTTTGATATAGCTGTTGCTAACTAGTATTACCTTCAGTTGGTGTCGTATCGCAACTTTATAGATTTCTTGTTTAACAGGACAGGCGTCAGCATCTACTATTATGCTGATATCGTTAGTTTGCATTGATATATTTCGCTATTTATTTTCTTTGTGTTACCACGCCCAAAACAATATAGCATTAATATAGAGATGAATACAGATTTAAACGCCATAAGAGAAAATATTTGCAAGAAACTAAATATTGAAGCTCTTAATCCTATGCAAGAAGCAGCAATTGAAAAAGGGCTATCAGGAGAGTCTCTTATGATCTTATCTCCGACGGGGTCAGGTAAGACAATTGCTTTTTTAACTTTAATATTAAACCAATTAAGCACAACTAAGGAGGGCGTGACTTCTTTAGTTGTTGTTCCTTCTCGTGAGCTTGCGTTACAGATTGAAACTGTTTTTAAAACACTTCAAACTTCCTTTAAGGTTACTTGTTGTTATGGAGGACATTCAGTTAAAATAGAAGAACAAACTTTAGTTGAGGCACCTGCTTTAATAGTTGGTACGCCAGGAAGAATTGCTGATCATTTATTGCGCGGCACGGTAAATTTATCAAAAGTAGACGTAGTGGTGCTGGATGAATTTGATAAATTATTACAGATGGGATTTGAACCAGAAATGGAGAAGATATTTGATGCTTTTAGGAACAAGCCTCAAGTCATTCTAACTTCTGCAACTTGGCTAGACAATGTGCCCGGTTTTTTAAGAATGGGGAAGTATGGGACTGTAGATTATCGAGTAGAAGAGGAGAGTAGACTTAAGTTAAATTTAGTTCGCTCATCTGATGCTGATAAGTCAAAAGTTTTGATAGAGTTAGCTAGATATTTTAATCAAGAACCTGCGATTGTATTTCTGACGCAAAGAGAGGATGTGCTTAGATTAAGTCTTATCCTAGAGAAAGAGGACATTGCTCATGGTATTTTTCACGGGGCAATGGAGCAGATAGATAGAGAGAAGAGTTTAATTAAATTTAGAAGTGGTGCTCATAATCTATTGATTGCTACTGATCTTGCAGCAAGGGGGCTTGATATTCCTGAGATCAAACATATTGTTCATTTTCAGTGTCCAACTAGGGAAAGTGAGTTTGTTCATAGAAATGGAAGAACGGCGAGAATGCATGCTGATGGGAATGCTTATTTTATTCTTTTAGAAGATGAAAATTTACCTTCTTATTTAGAAAATGAAGAAGTAAATAATTTAAAAATTAAACCGAACTCCTCGCAAAAATCTTATCCAAATTATAGCTGCATATATATAAGTGCTGGGAAGAAGGATAAAATAAGTAAGGGCGATATTTTAGGTTTCCTTACTCAGAATTGTGGTTTGCAAGGTGAGGAAATTGGATTGATAACAGTATTAGATAAGACAAGTTTTGTTGCAATAAAAAGAGAAAAAGTTAGAGAGCTATTAAAGCAATTAAATAGCCCTAGGATAAAGAAGATAAAAGTGAAAATAGCATTGGCGAGTTAGACTAACTAGTCGGAGCAAATCCTCTTCTAATAGTATTTTCTGTAACTACTCTAGGGACTGTGAATTGGATTAGGTAGTCGGGGCCTCCAGCTTTTGAGCCCATTCCGGACATGTGGGCTCCGCCGAATGGTTGTCGGTATACTAGTGCGCCGGTACATTGGCGGTTTATGTACAGATTCCCGACATTAAACTCACGGTATGCGTAATCTATGTTTTTTGGACTTCTAGAATATACTCCGCCTGTTAGTCTGTATTCGGAAAGTGTGGCAAACTTAACTCCTTCTTCGAAGCTCTCAACCATATACATACTTAAAACTGGCCCAAATATTTCATCGGTTGAGATTGTATCAGATAGGCTAAGATTTTCTAATACTACTGGGCAAACAAAGTTTCCTCTTTTTTTCACGTCTTCTGATAGCTTTGTTTCAGAGACAGTAGCTCCTCTTAGCTTTCCTTCAGCTATAGTTTTTTCAATTCTTTTTTGAGCTTCTTCATTAATAACTGGGCCTACAGTATTTGCAGATTCTGAAGTAGGTCCTACTTTTAGGCTTAGTAAGGCAGCACTAATACGTTCTCTGAACTTTAAATAAGTTTCCTCTCCAACTATAAAAACCTTAGAACATGCACTACACTTTTGTCCAGTATAACTAAATGCTGATATTATGGTTCCTCTTACTGCTTCATCAAGATCTGCATCTGAGTCTATGATAATTGAATTTTTTCCACCCATTTCAGAGATGATTCTTTTAACATGTGTCTGGCCTTTTTTTGTATCTCCTCCTACTTTAATTAGTTTAAGTCCAACTTCTTTTGAACCCGTAAAGACTATCGTAGAAACTCTAACATCCCTAGACATATAGTCTCCTACTATTTCACCTTTGCCAGGAATAAAAGCAGAGGCTTCTTTTGGTAATCCAGCTTCTAGAAATATTTCATATAATCTTTTACCAATTAATGGAGTTTCTTCTGAAGGTTTTAATATGGCTGGATTCCCTGTTACTATTGCGGCAGAGAACATTCCACATGGGATAGCTAGAGGGAAATTCCATGGACAGATAACAAGTGCTACTCCTCTTGGTTCATAAAAATAGAAATTATCCTCTCCTTGAATAGTCCCCATTTTTGTTTTTAGGAATAAGCTCTTAGCTTGTAATGCATAATATTCTAAAAAATCTACCGCCTCGCAAAATTCACCATCTGCATCGGACCAAGGCTTTCCTGCTTCTAAACATAGAAGTGCAGTGAGCTCAAATCTTCTTTCTTGCATTATTTTTGATGCGGACTCTAGTACTTTTACTCGAGTTTCTATCTGTGTTTTAGACCAAGTAGGGAAATAAGATTTTAAAGTTTCTAAAGCAACTTCACAGTCTTCAGTTGTCGCTTCTATAGTTTTTGTAAATAAAATACTACTATCTTCTGGAAGAGAATTGATTCGTTCAATTGAGTTGGTTTTAATTGAATGATTTTTATAAATACTAGTTACACTAAAAAAATCTTTTTTAGCCTGCGTGATTAATTTAGAAATTTCATTACTTAATTTCGTTCTATTCTCTTCGATAGAAAAGTCTAGAAAGGGACAATTTTTGAATTTTGAATTATCTTGAATATAATTGTCTGTATTATGAGTTGTCATTGTTCCCGTTATTTTTTACTAAGTTAAATTCTTTATTATTTGATTCTAAGTCATGTGCCAAATTATATATACTAGGAGCTTTTAATAGCTCATCCAGATCACTTATCTTATCAAAAGAAACACGCCTTAAAAAACCTTCATTAGCGGTATTCTCAAGCAATCTTCTAACTAGATAAGCCATACCAGGTAACATCTTTCCAACTGGGGCATATTCTCTTACACTAAACCCTCTTGCTACTAGTTCATCTTTGAACTCTTCTCCCATGCCATAAAGAGTTTGTATTTCAAAATCATGTTTTTCTAGTTTTAACTCACTAGCAATGCATATGGCATTAGATAAAGATCTTATATTGTGGGAAGCAAAAGCCGGATAAACATATTTAGTATTGTTTAGTAATTTGTAGCTCAGTTTCTCATAATTAAAATCAGAATGAGTTTTTTCTATAAAAACAGGACAGTCCCAACCATTAGAAATAGAAGACATAAACTCTGTATCCCAGTATGCCCCTTTAACTAGTCTAATTTGTATCTGAGTTTTGCGCTCGTTTTTTATCCAATCTAATATGTTATCTAAATCTTTCTCAGTTCTTTTTAAGTATGCCTGTAGTACAATTCCGAACTTTTTATAATTTGAAAACTCTTCTTTCGTGAGTACGTTTTTTACAACGGCTAAAGTTATATCAACTAAACTACTATCTTCCATGTCAACAAAAGCAGTTCCTTTTGACTCTTTTACTAGTCTGAATAAACTACTTAATTTTTCACTTAGTTTTAGTACACTCTGCTCAAAGTTTAGAGGATTAGTACTTTCATACAGTGAGGATAATTTTATTGAAATGTTGACTGGAGAATCTTCGTTGTCGCCTTTGATCTGAGAATTTGCTGAAAGTATTTTTATTAACTCTTTATATCTAAAAAAATATTCTTCTGACTCTGCTCCGCTAAGTGCCGCTTCTCCTAATAGATCTACTGTGTATTTTCTGTTTTTTGTTTTTAATTTTGCTAATTTGTAGAGCGCTTCTGTAGGACTTTCTCCTAATATGAATTTTTTACTTATGCTATTGATCTGTGTCTTTGCTAAAGTTGAAACAATTTCTCTTAGTATTGGTAACTTACTGAGTTTTATTATTAACTTTATAATATTTGATTTTTTAGCGATTTCTAAGAAGTACTCTTCAAGATGTGAAACAATTTCTTTTGAGTTTTTTAAAGAAGGCATTACGTCTACGAATCTAAATAATGCTATTTTAAGTTCTGCGTTATTGAGGGAAGACTCTAGGAGTTTGTCAACAAAGCCAAGTGGAGAGAGGATATGAAGCTCTCTTTTTTTTGAGCCTTCTAAGATAGCTTTCCCAAGCGCTATAATTTTTATTTCTAGTTCTTTACTCATTCAACTTCTAAGATTACAGAGCCTTTATTTACTTTTGACCCTTCTTCTAAACATATTTTATCTACTATACAATCAAACTTAGCATTTATACTATGTTCTGTTTTCATAGAGTCTAGCTTTACTAAAGTTTTACCTTTAGGAACTATATCACCTACACTAACTAATATTTTTAAAATCGTTCCAGGTAGGGGACTTGTAATTTTTTTATCTAAAGAGATACTTTCATTTTCTTCTTTGAATTTTATATCCGGTCTTTTTATTATAACAGGATATCCGGCATATATACAAAGTATGTCTTCTCTTCCAAGAACATCAACGACTTTTATATGGTCATTATCGTTAGTCTTGTCTATTTTTACATTTTCAAAATGCAAACTTTCAAAATTTGGACTTTCGCAACTTAGCTTAGGTGAGGGGAGAAAGCTTTCCCTTTCTTTTTTTAGCTCCGTATTTATGAATTGATTTAGAGCTGATATTAAAGCTACTTTTTTATTATCATGTATATTTTCTGTTAAAAGATTAGATTCCAGCCAGGTCGTAGTTGGGATTTTCCATTCTAGTTCTTTTAGAATGCTTATTAAGAAGCTTATATTTGTGCCAATATTGTAAACTACAAGATTATTTAAATGCTCCAGCAAATTAGATTTTGCTATGATAAAATTATTTCCGTAGGAAATAGATTTTTGTAGTAGTGAGTCAAAGTTTCCTGAGATTATTTCACCTTCTTCATATCCTAAATCAACTCTAATTCTTCCTTCGCTAGGTGGTAGGTCTCCTCTTTTATAGTATTCTAGTTTGCCAGTAGAAGGGAGGAAGTTTTTCTCTGGTATTTCGTGACATACTCTAGCTTGAATGGAGACCCCGTGGCATTGAATTGTACTTTGTTCAGGCAGTGAGGCACCTAGTGCCACTTTTAATTGAAGTTCTACTATGTCTAATCCAGTGATCTCTTCAGTGATGGTATGTTCAACTTGTAATCTAGGATTTGATTCTATGAAGAAAAATTGATCAGTACTGGTATCTACTAAAAATTCAAAAGTGCCTGCGTTTGTTAAATTACCAGCTTTAGCTAGTTTTATAGCACTTTCGTATAGTTTTAATTTTATATCTTCTTTAAAGTTTTGAGCAGGCGCAATTTCTATTACTTTCTGAAATTTCCTCTGTATAGAGCAATCTCTTTCATATAAATGAATTATGTTACCTTTAGAGTCTCCAATAATTTGAACCTCAATATGTCTACCGTATTCTATATACTTTTCAATAAATAACTGACGACTGCCAAAGGCTCTATATGATTCTTCACTAGCGCTAGCTAAAAGATTTTCTAGATCTTCTATTTTTTTTACTACTCTCATCCCACGACCCCCACCTCCAGCAGCAGCTTTAATGATCAAGGGTAGTCCAACTTTAGAAATTAAATCTTCTTTTAATTCTACTATATTTATTTTATTTAGATCATTTAGTTCCAATCCGGGAATTATTGGAACGTCCTGTTCTTTTGCAAGCCACTTTGCGTTAGTTTTAGAACCTAATCTCTCCATGGTCTCAGCAGTGGGTCCTACAAAAAGAATTCCTTCTTTTGTTAGAGCTTTTACAAAGTCAGCATTTTCACTTAGAAAACCATATCCTGGATGGAGAAGTGTGGCGTTTGATTGTTTTGCTAAGGCTACTGTATCTTCAATACTGAGATATGTTTCTAATGGATTGTTGCTCTTGTAATATATAACCTCTGTTGCTTCTCTAGCAAAATACGGCAAAGTTTTTTTTGTATTTTTATTATCTGCTAATAATGGAACTATGGTTTTTATGCCGAGACTATTTGCCGTTTTAATTATTCTTCGACAAATTTCTCCTCTATTAGCAACAAATAGTACATGCTGATTATGTAGACTTTCAGAATTTGAATTTTTAACATTAGACATATTTACATCCTGAATATGCCTAACGTTTCTGCATTGGAGCTTTGGTCGAAACTAGTTGCTTGAATTGCTATGCTAAGTGTTTCTCTGGTTTTTTTAGGATCTATTATGCCATCATCCCAAAGACATGAAGTTGCATAAAATGCATTTCCTTCTTGTTCAAATTTATTAATTGTCTCTTGTTCTAGTTTATTTAATTCTTGTTCTGTTACTTTAGTATTTCCAGCTTTTTTAATTTCTGTGAGAACTTTAGCAGCTTGTATCCCGCCCATTACAGATATTTTAGAATGTGGATATGAGAATAAAAACTTACCTCCAAATGCGCGCCCACACATGCTATAATTCCCGGCGCCAAATGATCCACCCGCCATTATAGTGTATTTCGGAACAGTGCATGTTGAAACGGCAGTTACCATTTTTGCTCCGTGTTTAGCGATACCAGAATGTTCATATTCTTTGCCGATCATGAAGCCAGTTATGTTTTGGAGGAAGACTAGAGGGATTCTTCTTTTGTCACAAAGATCTATGAAGTGAGCTCCTTTTAAAGCACTTTCTCCGAATAGTATTCCATCGTTTGCGATTATCCCAACTAAAAATCCATCTATATGACTAAATCCACATTTTAAAGTTTCGCCGTAGCCACTTTTGAATTCATCAAAACGAGACTCGTCAACAATCCGAGCAATTAATTCCAGTGCAGGTACTGGTTGTCTAACGTCTTGTGGTAGTAAACTATATAGTTCTTCAGGATCGTATTCTGGTTCTCTTGAATCTTGCGATCGTTTAATTGTTTCTCTGATGGGTCTATCATTTATTGCTTCTAAGATAGAACGAACTCTTAATATCGCATCAAGTTCTGTTTGCTCTTCATAGTCTGATAGTCCGCTTATTTCATTGTGAACTTTGGAACCGCCAAGTTCTTCAGCTGTAACTATTTCTCCAGTAGCTGCTTTTACTAGCGGCGGCCCACCTAGAAATATTGTACTATTACCAGCAACCATGATTACTTGCTCACTCATTGCTGGAACATATGCTCCTCCCGCGGTGCAAAGCCCTAGAACTGCTGCTATCTGAGGAATACCAGCTTTACTCATTTGTGCTTGGTTATAGAAGATTCTACCAAAGTCATCCTTGTCTGGAAAAACTTCAGATTGCAGGGGTAGAAATGCTCCTCCGCTATCAACTAGGCTAACAACAGGGAGTTTATTTTCAAAAGCAATTTCCTGCGCTCTTAAATGTTTTTTTACTGAGAGCGGATGATAGCTCCCACCTTTTACGCTTGGAATATTTGCGATGATCATGGATAATCTACCAGAAATTTTTCCTATCGCTCCATACACTCCTGCTCCTGGTGGAATTTCTGGATATTCTTTAAGTCCTGCGAGCAGACCTATTTCTAAAATAGGGCTATCTAGGTCAACTAGGTTTGAGATTCTTTCAAGTAGAGTGTGTTTATTTTGTGATTTAAGTTTTTCTATAACTGAGGAGGACTCAGGATTCCGAGCCTTATGTTGAAACTCGGATAGTGTATGCAAAAGACTGAGATAGTCTTCTTTTCTTTTTTTTGATTCTTCACTACTTAGGTTTAATTGAGATTGTAGTTTTATCATTGAATAGATAGATAAAATATATTGGGATTAATTACAGAGCTTGTTAAACTAGGGCTATTCTAATAGTCTAAGACGATTATAACTAGCTTTATTTTCTAGTTACATAGATTTTTTTAAGAGTGAATTAGGAGAGTCCAAATGAAAGCTTTAGTCATGGAAACTATAGGGACTATGTTCTTGTTCCTTGCTATTGGAATTTGTGTACTAACAGTGGAGTTATCACCAGTCGCGCCTTATGCAATTTCAGGGATGCTAATGTTGATGATTTATGCAGGGGGAGCCATTTCTGGGGCGCATTATAATCCAATGGTTTCATTAGGGGCTGCGATAAGAGGAGCTTTTAGTTGGAAATTATTTCTACCTTATAACGTGGCTCAACTTTTAGGAGTTGCTTTATCCTTGTTACCTTTATCACAGTTAGTTTCTCATGATTCTCAGGCAGCAACTAATGTACTAGCTAGTCAAGTTTTCATAGCAGAGTTTATATTCTCTTTTATGCTTTGTTTTACGATTCTTATGGTTGCTACTAATGAAAAAACAGCAGGGAACTCTTACTTTGGCTTTGCGATTGGACTTTGTGTATTTGTCGGGGCAAATTTAATTGGTGGGATTTCAGGGGCAGCGTTAAATCCGGCAGTCGCCATAGGGCTTGTTGCAATAGGGAAAATCTCTCAATCTATGATTGGAGTTTATTTGCTGGCTGAGTTTTTAGGTGGGATAACCGCTGGATTTCTATGCAAATTACTTTTGAGCGAAAAGTCTGTTGCTTAACTCACACATTTATATTTAAGCTTCATAATTAGTTAGGCATTAATTTAAACAATTAAAAAATGCCTTAATTTCTAATGTTTTTAGCTCTTATTGACGATAGCTTAGTTGCTGAGTCAATTTAGTCGCGGAGCCTTATTTTCTTGGGGTCTTGGTTTTTGGGGTCCTTGGTTTTGAGCCTTTGATTTGATGGCTTAGAGAACGAGTAAGAACTGCTAATTTAGCTAAAAATAGAAAGAGATTGATTATGAACGATACGGCAAGAAGAAAGAGAAAACGTAAACCCACCTTAAATGGTCGTTTTATTAATTCTTCTATGGCCTATGAGTTGAGTTTAGTTAAGCTAGCAATAGAAGCCCAAAGCGAATTTCCTTTTAGTATGTTAGAAGACGAAGTTTCTGAGAACGAGGAGTTTTCTGACTCAGATAATGATTCTTTATCTAATAATGAATCTTCCCCTTATGCTGTTTCACGAGTAAGTAAACTCTAAATAAATAGTTTTTTTCACAATAAATTAAGTTACTGGAGAATTTTATGGCGCATTTGCCTTCTCATGACGTTTTTACATACGGCCAAAGCATTTGGTATGACAATATAAGTAGAGAACTTATTGCAAAGGGTGATCTATCACGTTTAGTTTCTGAGTGGGGTGTTAGAGGGATGACTTCTAATCCAACCATTTTTGATGGAGCGATGAAGAAAGGGGATTCTTATGATGGACAAGTTCTTTCTCTTAAAGGAAAGAAACTATCTACAGAAGAAGTTTTCGATGAGCTCGCTATACAAGACATAGCTTGGGCTGCGGATATAATGCTTCCACTATATCGTGAGAGTAACGGCACTGACGGTTTTGTTAGTTTAGAAGTTTCTCCACTTTTAGCAAAAGATGCAGCTGAAACAATTAAGCAAGCAAAGTCTCTTAATGCTAGGTTGAATAGACCTAATGTGATGATAAAAATTCCAGGTACTACAGAGTGTCTGCCTGCTATTGAAGCTTGTCTTAGGGAAGGTATTAGCATCAATGTTACTTTATTATTCTCTGTTGAGAATTACGTAGAAGTAGCTAAGACTTATGTTAAGGCTTTAACTTTAAGAAGCCAAGACGGTAATGATATTTCTAAAATCAGATCTGTAGCTAGTTTTTTTGTTAGTAGAGTTGATACTATTGTAGATACTGCTCTTGATAATGTCGCTGCTAAGGATGCAAGTGTAGCTGCTAAAGCTACTGCTTTAAAGGGCAAGTTTGGTATTGCAAATTGTAAGCTTGCTTATGAACAATTTCAACATATTTTCTCAGAGTCTGCATTCTTGGAATTAGCTAAAAAAGGTGCCGCAGTTCAAAGACCACTTTGGGCTAGTACTGGAACAAAAAATCCAGCATATAGAGATACTATTTATGTTGAAGAGCTAATCGGCAAGGATACAGTGAATACTATGCCTCACCAAACTTTAGCTGCTCTAGTGGATCATGGTAAAATCACTGGTTCTACTATTGATAAGGGAGTAACTGATGCTCATCAAGTAAAGAAAGATATTGAATCTTTAGGAATTTCTACTTCCTCTCTAATGAATGAACTTCAAGAAGATGGAATAAAGAAATTTGCAGAGTCTTTTGTTTCTTTAATGGCCTCAGTTGAGAAAAAAGTAAGTTCATTATAGATTACGCTCGTCTAATTATCGATTAGTGTATTATCATTTAGAATAGTAGTAGGTTAGTTTTTACATATGGTATCTATTGGATTTGTTGGGATGGGGAAGATGGGCTCTGGGATGATTAGCAGAGTTCTTGCTTCGGGCCATAAAGTTGTTGCTTATGACAGAGATAAAAATCTTAAGTTAGATTTCAAAGGCGACTTCAAATTTTTAACTGAGTTAGAAGCTTTGGTAGGCGAATTGCCTGCTGGAAAAAGATTAATTTGGTTAATGGTACCTGCGGGAGAAGCTGTAGATGCTTGTATAAATAGTTTATTACCGCTCTTGTCAGCTGGAGATATTTTGATCGACGGCGGAAATTCAAATTTCCATGACACTAAGAGAAGATACGATACTTGTAAAATGCATCAAGTAAGTTTTGTAGATGTTGGCACAAGTGGCGGCATCTGGGGTGAAAACATGGGCTTTTGCATGATGATTGGTGGGGATAAATCTTCATTTGAAACACTAGTTCCAGTTTTTGACTCTCTTACTTCTAATCATAGCTATTCATACATAGGAGCTCCTGGTTCAGGACATTATGTTAAAATGGTACATAATGCTGTTGAATATGGGCTGATGCAAGCTTATGCTGAAGGAGTCGATTTATTAGAAAACGGTCCTTATGATCTTTCTATAAAAGATGTAATTAAAGTTTGGAATAATGGTGGAGTAGTTAGGTCTTGGCTTTTAGATTTAGCAGAGAATATGCTTGAACAAGATCCTAACTTAAGTGGATTTGAAGGTTATGTAGAAGACTCAGGTACCGGGAAATGGGCTGTTGAAGAATCTTTAAGAGCTCAGGTACCAACGCCAGTTCTTACTACAGCTTTGTATAGTAGATTTAGATCTAGAAGAAGTAATACAATAGCTGATAGATTTGTTGCGGGATTAAGGAATGCTTTTGGGGGGCATGCAGTCAGGAAGCGACCCTCACCTTAGTTATACGCTTCTTATCGTCTTCCCTGCGCGAGGATGACGGGATGAAACTATTTTTTTCTACTTAAACTAAATTTATCTCTATGCTTAAACATTAGTTAGTTGTAAAAATTACCTTATGAAATCAAGCAATATAATATCTAATGCAGTAGTATTACTATCTGTAGTTTTAACTTCATGTTCTCCTGTTGCGGGTCCGGATAAGAGCTTTGCCGGAACTGCTCTTGGTGCTGGTTGGGGTTCTGGAGTGGGAGCAATAGTTGGTAATCAAGTTGGAGCACCGGGGGCGGGAATTGCAATTGGAGCAGGAGTCTCTGCAGTTTCTGGTTTGATAACTGGTAGTGCAATAGATGTTAGTGAAGGTTATCAATTAGATGCTGGTAGACAATTAACAAGTTTAAAAGCACAATCTAATTATAATAGACAGCACATCGCTGATCTTGAAGATAGAGTTTCTGAACAAACAGAACTTCACCATAAAACTAGTTTAAGCCCTTTTGCAGAAGTATTTTTTGATGAAAAGAGAGCTTCTGTGCATAGAGCTTCTGTTGATAGAATAGCATCAATTGCAAAACAACTTAGAAATTTGAGATATGGTAGTTATTCAGTAGAGCTAAAAGCTTATAGTAATGATTATAGTGCAAATCTTGCAAATCAAACTTTAAATGAAGCGAGACTTACAACTATAGAAACACTATTAACAAGCTATGGTGTTCCTGCGGTAGCGATTAAAAAATCAGAATACAATGCTGATAAGCAAGAAAAGTCTTATATTTTAGATGATTCGCCAGCGGAAAGGGCAAGGCAGAATAATAGAGTCGAGATATACGTAACGCTGTAAGCGTTACGTAAGTAACTTAAATTTACTAATCTTATTTGTCGCCGTTCACTCGATATGTAAGCGTTCAGAATTGTTCCGCAATTAAGGCTTTCTAAGTGGCTAAAAAGCGGAGTGTACATATGGTACATGAGCATTTTTAGAC
>JAIYCX010000057.1 GCA_027487795.1 Pseudomonadota bacterium
CACAAGAATGACAGAATTGGTAGATAAGACTTAGTTCTATTTATAGTACTACAAGTGATCGCGGAGATTAAAGCTGCCGTAAGTATTATTTGGATTGAGGAATTTAAAGCAAGACTTTCGGAAAACAATGAAATAAGCCCAGAATAAAACGTATATAGTAGTGGTTGCCAATTTCCGATAAAAGGCGTTCTAGCATAGCTCCACGTATAAGTAGTGTCTGAAGTAAAAGATCCTGGAAAAAGAGCAATTAAATAAATTGAATACGCAAAACTAGAGAACATAAACAATGAAGAAAATATAAGAACTTGTCTAGAATTGCTGCAGATGTAGGACTTAACTTTTTTCCAGTAGATGACAAGTCCAATAATAAAGAATGTAAGGGATACAATAAAACAAATATCAATCAAATAATTAAATAAGAATTTTCTAGCATTGATAGACTCTAAATTAGAGATGTGAATGCTATTGTTTATAATTTGCTGATCTGGAACAAGCAAATTTCCATTATCCACAGAAATTCCAATCTTATTTTTTTCAGTTACCTTACTAAAGTTTAGAAATTCAACTTTTAGTCCGGTTAAATTAATATTGTAAGGGTTCCAAGGTACGTAAATGCTATGCTGATTATTAGTGAAAGAATCTACAGCTGGAAGAATATAAATAAACCCATGTTCATTAAGTATTGGTGTTATATCCTTAAGTAATTTACCATGCGAAGTGATTGTAATTCTACGGCTTGGGACTTTGTTCAATAAATTAATTCTAGCTGTACTTTTAAAAGGAGGAATTATAAAGGTCGAAAGATCTAAACCATCTTGACTGTAAGTTTTAAGATTTTCAATGACAGTAGTTACTCCGTCTGCGATAAATGATCCCTTTACAGGTGGAGGTACTGATCCAATTTCATCCGTATCAATTACTGAGATTTCTAAATTAGAATTTTGAGGATTATTAATAGAAACTAAGAACTGATTTGACGGCTGAATTTTATAGCCCGTTTCAAGTGAGAGTAAGGCCATAGTATTTTCATACTCATTTAACTGATCGCCCTTTAGGACAAAGTGAATAGGTAAACAGCACTTAGATCCCCCTATAATAAGCAAAACTGTTGTCGCAATTCCAAAAGAACAAAAAAGCAGTTTAGTTTTAAATAAACTAGAAATATTTTTTAGCTTAATTACTAAAAGGTTAATGATTAAAGTCAGAGATAAGCCTAGCAACAAGGGGCTCAACCTAAATGAATTAATAAAAATATTAACCTTGCCTTGCAATCTCTCAAGATCTTCTTTAGAAACTATAACTTCCTCTTTATTAGTTAGTTTTTCTAAATCCAAGTTTAAAGATTGCTTCTCTGTTCGAAGAATAGCCTGAGTAAATCTATTCTCACCGGTTAAGTGAGTGATTTTTAGTTCTTTTAGGGGCTGATTTGGTAGCAGACCAGTAATCTCTTGCTCGCTATTTATTTCGCCTTCTACCTTTTGGGAGGTCATATCTCTAGATTGTAGGTAGTTATAACCAAATCCAGTATCATAAGCTATTCTCAACATTGACGGAGAGCTCGATTGAAAGGATAGTTGAAGTTGTATAGAATCCGCTCTAGGAAATAGAGAAGAAGCAAAAAGCAGGCACAGGCAAAATAATATAGGTATTAAAATATATCTATATTTAACTTTTCTTAAGATATTCATATTTTTGAGCGGGAGAATCGGAACTTATTTTAGGATATTATTTTTCAAACATTACATCTAAGCTCTTTCTCGGGAAAGGCAAAGGTCTTACTACAATTTCTTTAATTACCAAATCTTTGTCATCAGAGAACAAACCAAACGAATCAAAATTCAAAACTAACTCTTTTCCGCTAAATCTAAGTGGAAAAGAAAATTCACTCTCATAAGGAGGTAGAGAGATCGGTATTGAATTCCCACCAAGATCATGGTCGTAGCTAACTATATTTCTTGTCAAACTTTTGCCAATATAATTTTCACCAAGATGATATTTAACCTCTACTTTCCAATAAGAAGTTTCTTCTAGTGCATTATACTTTTCTCTAATAATCTTACCAAGATCAATTTCAGAACCAATATCTTTTATTACTATCGGTTCTGCATAAGAGTATTTATTAGGCCTAGAACTTCTTTTCCAAATAGTACTAGTAGAAGTTTCACTGGATGGCTCATAAAGTTCTAGAATTTTTTCATAATATAACCAAGTCTCTTGTTGAAGCCACTTAGCATAAATTATATGAGAAGCTTTCTGAATTTGAATGTAGTTGGGAGGAGAATTAAACAAGTTTAGGTACTCGACTCGTTTTTCTTTACCGAGCGCATGAATTATATAATCGAATCTAGTGGTAGGTTTTGAATTAACAAGTTCTTCTATAAAGCCTCTATAGTCGGAGTGTAAACTTGTATCATTTGTAGTCTTAACTAGTTCAACTACCTTGTCTAAATCTTTATAGTGTCTTCCTAGGCTGGCTCTTAACTGTGGATAGTAGTTATGATCTTTAGTAGCTATAGCCTTTTCCTTAAGATTAAAGATCTGTTGGCTCATATATATTGGAGCAAGCATTATAATTAAGTATGCAGGATAGTAGGTTACTTTTTTAAAAAAGTTAGGAGATAATTGATATATATATACGCAAGCTACAAGGTAAATCGCTCTTTCGGCACATGCATTATAAAGCACAGATGTGTAGCCTGTTTGCATCAAGAAGGAAGCAATAGCGTTGGAGACCAGTACGAATAGAATCAATCCTTGTCCTTGGTGTTTTAGTCGTTTAAAAAACAGACAAAGGAAAGTCAAGATGAATCCTATTAAAAGATAAATCAAGGAATATCCCATGGGCGCGGAAAAGAATTGAGATAAACTGGCAATAAAAGGATTCGGTGGAGCTCCAAAAAACCATCTTTGATCAGATGCTATATCCAAGAAACTATACTTAATAATTTCTATCGGATGTCCCATCGATGTTATAAATAGAAAAGATAGATACAATACCAAAGAAATAAATAAGGCATAGAAGGCTCTGATAAATCCTTTAAATATACCTCCCTCGTTTTCTACTAGGATCCAAATAAATATCCCAAGGAGCGCTACTGGTCCCTGCTCCGTAGACCAAAGCATAACTAAAGAACCAAGAAGAGCGAAAAAAAGTAGTTGGTACAGAGGGTATTTTTTGGAGAGATTGAATGTTAGGGTTGCTAAAAGTAAAGGTAAGCTAGTTCGCAGACCAAGAGAGCTTTCAAGCGGAATGGCAAGTTGATAAAATAGACTAAAGGATATTGAAATTATGGTGGTTGCTAAAGCTAAACTTCGTGGCAAGCCTAAAGTCTTTAGGAAATAAAACCCACTTACTACAAATAAGATATACGTACCAAACTGCCTAAGGAATTCAGAAGCTAGAAAATCGCCTCCGAAGATCTTAAACAAAGGGAAAAATGCTAAAGCCTGTCCAATTCCGTGAAAACTAAAAAAATCTCTTCCCGGGAGATCACCGACAGCGAGCCTTCTAAGAGGATTCCAAAATTGAAGCGCTCCATTGAAAGGTAAACCATTAAAAAATCTTGCCATTGAATACGCATAGATGGCCCCTGCAAGTATGACACTTACAAAACCTAGAATATAGACTCCCCTTTCCCAGCTTTGTTGACCTTCTCTCTTTCTACCAAGTAGCATCAACATTGAAGAGGCAATCAAAGAAAATACTATCGATGATATAAATCTATCAAGAAAGGAAAACCCTGGTGCGATCATTATTTTCTTAAACGGCAACTGAACTTCAGAATATAGCTGCTCTGTCCAAACTCTACCGTCGTTAGTAGAAATTTCCACTTCACCCGAAAAAGGATGGGAACCGAAATATATATAAAGAGGAGCGCTGATTTTCCCCTTCCAAGATGCAATATTTGGTTGGCTATAATAGGATATAGAATGAGAGCCACGACGATCCCAACCAGGAGTTAGTTGAATCTCCTCATAGGGAATATCTATCCCCCCAGATCTCTGCATTGAATATAACCATACCTCAGAACCTATCCCACCAGGAGATTTATTGCCCGTAGCTTTAATGCTTATTTCTATTTCTCTCTCAGCGCTTGAGAAAATAGGTGGAATAACTACATTGCTGAAATGCAATAGTATAGAGAATAGCAGAGTATGTAGGGAGAAAAGATAAAGAGTCTTCACGAGCCACGATAATATAGTGAATTCTTAATCTAATATACAAAACCTACATTTTCAAGACCCACCTTGAAGAGTAGTATTAAGGATTATAAGCACCCGTACAAGCTCTAAATAGAGTATCCAACAAGTCATAAGATCCTCTGAAAAACGATATCTTAGTTGGAGCTTTTTCGCCCTTTGGATAGAGTCGTTCTGTTGGGAGTTCTTTACAATTATATCCTAAGATCGGCGCTCGATAAGAAAGGTAACAGAGTAGTTCATAAACTTTAAAGATATCCCTAAAAGGAGCAACCCTTGGATCAAGTAACATTTTACTACTATATGCTCTAAAACCTTGAGTAGTATCAGTCCAAAAAAACTTTGATGCAAAACTAAGAACAGGGGCATGAATTAGTCTGATTGCAATATATCTAATAAGAGGTGTATTCTCTGAGTAACCACCTTTTATAAATCTTGATGCTTGAGCAAAGTCTACTCCCTCTTCTAGAGCCTTAATAAACTTAGGAATATCTTTAGGATTATCTTTATTGTTGCCGTCAATGGTAACGATACCTTCGTAGCCTTGATAGAGTGCATATGCATAAGCGCATCTTAGCTGAGAGCTAAGTTTTCCTGGTCCTGTTTTTAAAAGTAATCCTGTTATATTATGCTCATCTAGAAAAGATTTCTCAAGAGAGCCGTCTGTTGTTCCCCCATCTACGATAAGAATATCCAGAAGCTGAGAAATTTTAGCCTCACTCATTCTCTTTAAGAGAGTCATGATTCTTTCTCCTTCATTAATAACGGGAATAACCAGAAGGTATTTATTACTTTTCCCATTCCAGAACTTTAGATCAGAAGTCGGGACTTGATAGTTATTCTGTTGGTTGAATGTATCGAAAGATATGTTTTGAGTGTTCATATTAGGATAAATTATATTTTTATAGTTACTAGCAGGAAGAGAAGAACAATTCTAGCCTTTTCAATGATTAGCTTTTCTAATAATATTAGATATGCTGCAGACCAGTACTAATAAAGGACCAATCTAATTATGAACCACGCAAAAAGTACAATTGAAGATATTAAAAAATCTGGTCTCTACAAAACTGAAAGACAAATTTCCAGTGCTCAAGGTAATAGAATAACAGTAGGTGACAAAAAAGAAGTCTTAAATCTTTGTGCAAATAACTATCTTGGACTTTCAAATCATCCCGAAATAGTAGAAGCCGCTATAGCTGGCCTTGAAAAATGGGGCTTCGGTTTATCCTCAGTCAGATTTATTTGCGGTACTCAAGATATCCATAAAGAACTAGAGGAAAGAATATCTAATTTTCTAGGTACCGAGGATACAATTCTTTACGCATCCTGCTTTGATGCAAACGGTGGGCTTTTTGAAACAATCCTAAACGAAGAAGATGTGGTAATCTCAGATGAGCTAAATCATGCAAGCATTATAGATGGCATTAGATTATCAAAAGCAAAACGATTCAGATATAAAAACAATAACCCCTCTGACCTCGAAGAGAAGCTAAAAGAAGTTAATAAATTAACTCCAGTTCCTAGACAAATACTAATCGCTACAGATGGAGTTTTCTCAATGGATGGGCATGTTGCAAATCTAAAAGAAATCTCTGCTCTCGCAGAGAAATATAACGCAATGCTTATGATTGATGATTGCCATGCTGTAGGTTTTATGGGGGCTACAGGACGCGGTACCCATGAACATCATAATCTAGTCGGGAAGATTGATATAATAACAGGCACACTTGGAAAAGCTCTCGGAGGCGCACTTGGTGGCTATACAAGTGGCAAAAAAGAAATCATTGAACTTCTAAGACAGAAATCCAGACCATACCTTTTTTCAAATTCACTCCCACCAATGATAGTTGCTGCTTCCCTAAAAGCACTAGACATATTGGAGCGAAGCACTGAGCTACGTGACGAAATACATAAGAATACAAAGTTCTTCAGAGCTGAGCTTCTTAAAACAGGATTAGATATAATAGCGGGAGATCATCCAATTATACCAGTCATGCTTTACGATGCTAATATTTCTGCAAAGTTTGCATCCCGCATGATGGATAAGGGAGTATATGTAGTAAGCTTCTCCTACCCAGTAGTTCCAAATAATATGGCAAGAATACGAACTCAAGTTTCAGCTCTACATACGATAGAAGATCTATCATTTGCTACTAATGCTTTTAAAGAAGTAAAAGAAGAGCTTTTATAAAACAGCGCAAACAAAAACGGAGCCTTATAAGGCTCCGTTTTTAATCAAAGATAGCTTAATTGATTAAGCTGCCTTTCTTCTTCTAGAGATACCACCTAGAACCGCTGCACCTAGTAAGAACATAGTGCTCGGCTCTGGAGTTTGACCTTCGATAACATCGTTACCACAAGTCATTGTCCAGTGAAGACCCAACTGATTAGTTAAAAAAGATAAAAGACCAGCATTGCCTAAAGCGACTGCAGAAAGTGAAAATCTTAACTCATCCATTTCACCTGGAGCATCAATTATTGACCATGTTCCTGAAGCTAAAGAAGCTTGTGGAGACTGGCCGGCATTTGGATTATACTGTGTTTCTTGATCAAGTCTGTAACCAGTTCCACCGTTCAAGTACGAACTAATGATGTTAGAGTTAATCACATTATAAACATTCAGACTTCCGCTTGCACCTATCATATTTTGTCCAGTTACTGGAGCTGAAGCACCATGATTGTCTAGTACTAAAGCATATTCCCACTGCTCACCATTATTCTTATTATCGTTAACGTAAGGAGCCGGACCAAACGGATTCCATCCATTTGTACTTACAAATAGGTCACCTAATTGAATTCCCAGATAACCTACGTTATCATAAAAATTCGAGAAAATGCTTACGGTAAAACCACTTGCATTTGTTGTAACTTCCATACGATCGACTGAGTAACGACCAGGAGCACCAATAACATCTTTTCCAATATCCGCTGCTTCATTCGCTGTTGCTCCAATGTAATTATCTTGAATAACAACAGTCGTCGCTTCAGCCGAAGACAGTATTAATGTGCTCAATAGAGCTACCATTAAATAGTTTCTTACCACTTTCATTATCACCACCTAATATGAACACTAAATTATATATTTGGCGCGATTATAATGCATTCTAGATAAGCTATGCAAACTTTAAAACGTTACTATAAATTTCAAACAGAAAGTCACGCAAACAAAACTCACAACAATTATAGACAGTTAAAGCCTCCGCTAAAGAAATTAAAGAAATCAGCCGAGAAAAAAGTTGGCTCTGAAGAATAAATTCACTAGTAAAACACAATTTGGGGATAAAATGGGAGCGTTAGACCACGTTGATCGTAATATGAAAATTTTAGTTGTTGATGACTTTTCGACTATGAGAAGGATCGTTAAAAATCTCTTGATGCAAATAGGCTTTGGTCACATTGACGAAGCAGAAGATGGAAAAGTTGCACTCGGGAAATTAAAAACTAACAAGTATGACTTTGTTATATCTGATTGGAACATGCCTAACATGATGGGCATAGACTTACTGAGATCAGTAAGAAGCGATCCCGATCTTAAGCACCTACCTTTTATGATGATCACTGCGGAATCTCAAAAAGATAACGTTCTTCAAGCTGTGCAAGCTGGAGTATCTAATTACGTAGTAAAACCATTTACCGCAGATACGCTAGAATTAAAGCTTGGGATGATCTTCAAAAATAAAAAATAGATCTACATTTTGAAACATACTTTTTAATTTAGTTAAACTGAGAATATAAATACACTCTATGAAGCATTCAAATCCAAATCTAAGCTTAATAATGGCATTGAAGAACCATATCTTCGATGAATCACTTGCAGCAAATAACGAACAAGTTACTGAATTTGCAAATTCATTAAACAATTTTTTAAGCTCACTAATAGTACAAGAATCAAGGCCAGAAGAGGAAGAAACGAATAAAACAGCTACGGCCTCACTTTGTCATGATCTTTATTCTCAAATCGGCAAACTAACAAGGAAAATACATAGCTCTCTTGATGGTTTCAATAAAGACCTTTCTCCTGGAATAGGAAAACTATTAAGCGATGATATTCCAGATACCTCTGGAAAAATAAAATATGTTATTAACCTTACTGAAGAGTCCGCAAATAAAGTTATTAACCTAGCAGAAAAGCAAATTGAAGATATCACTGCTCAACAATCTAATATTACTGAGATTATCAATAAATTAGCTGAAAATAATCCTTCAAATGCACTAATGACAGTAGCTAATGATCTTAAAATAAATTTAGAGAATCAAAATATACTTTGCAGCTCGGTTAGAGACTCCGCAGTTCAAATTATCACTACTCAAGAATTTCAAGATCTAAGTGGACAAGTTCTTAAAAAAGTTACTACCTTAATTGAAGAAGTAGAGTCAAACTTAGTGCAAATAGTTAAAATGTTTAGCGAAGAAGGATATGAACCAGTAGCTAAACCAAAGAGTAACAGTGAAGAAATTAAACTAACTGGCCCAGGTGACGCTGGATGCTCTCAAGATGAAATAAATGATCTTTTGGCTAGTTTAGGATTTTAGAGAAAAAAGTTACACATTCATATAAAAAACTGTTTGCACACTCTTGACTTTTTCAGTCGAGATTCATATAACAACACACGCTCTTTAAATATTTTACATGGGTAGTAATTACAACACTCCTTTTTACTTAACTTCTAGATTCAGAAATTAAGTGTGGGGGAGTGAATTAAAGGTTAAAAGCATAAAGGTTATGTTTAACTTTTTTTCTCTTCTTCATTACTAAAATTTCTCGCGATACTTCAACAAAGAAAGGAGTACCAAGTTATGATTGTTCAACGACAATTCTGCGCCAATCAATATTAGACGACTTGCCGCCGCGGCCGATAGGTACATCAATGCAGTTTAGTTTTCGAAACATCGAAAACCTGCAAAGACCTCGCTGATCCAAATCGCATATAGTGCACCGGAGGTACTCATGCCACGTGGTCCACCTTAGTTCATAGTTACAAGTGGGGGTAAGGTTTTTGTCCTTCTGCTTCCAAGCATAGACACTTCCCCCACTTTTTCTTTTTATCTATTTACAAATACCATTAAAAATCTTCTTAAAAATTATCAATTTGATTTCATTGTTTAAATAAAATTATACAAAACTTAGATCAAGTATTTACATGATCTAAAACTGGGGGAAAAGGTTTTCAACTACGCCCCTTTTTTCTTATTATTAAAAAAATAAAAATGGCAAGACCTAAAGTAAGTCTTGCCACATAAAACAATAAAAAACGGTGAGAACGGTCGGGAAGTTCTGTTCAAGATTATGAAAGCGTACTATTAGCACTAAGTATACCTTTTAGAATCTCCCGGTAAGATTTAATAGTAACATTAAGATTACTCAAAGTACTTCGTACTGCCTCTGCTGTTGGGTCTTTCGAGATCTTAACAAATCCTGCAAAATCTTTTAGGACTTTCTGATAACCGTCTAACAATTTTTTGACATTGGCAGAGTCAACTAAACTATCAACTTCATCGTTCGAAGGATAATAAGAAGCAAAGCAAATATCCCAGTAGTCCATTTTCAAAGCTCCCCAAGATGGGCAAAAGCTAACTTCTCTATATGGATCTTGGTAATCATTCAACGATTGAGATAGCTGACTGCTCGCTGAAAGCATAGACAACAACTCTGATCTTCCTACGTTTTCCTTACCTCTTATTTTCAGCATTGACTTATTGATAGTATTGAGTTCTACAAAAAGTTTCAATGCATATATACGAAAATTCCCAGCGTCGATTCCCCTCAACACCAATTCCAAATCAAGAAAAGCTTGCTTTGCCTTTGTTTCGACTTCCGAACTTCTTCCCATGACTATTCTCCTTCAACCTTTAAACAAAACCACTTAATCCCTAACTTCAGGATCACAAACTTAAAATAGCTTAGAATAAAGTAAAGATAAAGTTATTGGCTAAATTTATTTTGATCGATAAGATAATAAGATACTTATCCTATTTAAACTTATGAAAACAGCATTCGATCTTTTAATTTTAGACCTAGACGGCACCCTCGTTGATACAAAAAAAGACATTACAAATGCACTCAATGTAACATTTTCATCTTTTAATCTACCGGAAGTTTCTGAAGATGAAGTATCGAAGTA
Source organism: Pseudomonadota bacterium (assembly GCA_027487795.1). Classification (GTDB taxonomy): domain Bacteria; phylum Bdellovibrionota_C; class UBA2361; order SZUA-149; family DAOLCO01; genus JAIYCX01. Next base: position 10,323 of record JAIYCX010000057.1, read on the forward strand.
TATTGGTACCGGCGTTACTCCGTTAATTAAAAAGAGAGTAAATAATGACAACCTAAATGAGTTTCTAGAAAAATTTAAGACAAATTATATTTTAGGTATAAGAATAGATAGTGAACTTTATAAAGGTTTTGAAGATATATTAAATGACTATCCTAATCTTAAGAAAGTTATATTAAGCAACAAGCCACAAAAATTTTGTGATCCGCTTATTAATGCTCTGGGAATAAAAAATAAACTCGCTGGTATTTACGGTGCCGAAGCTTTTTCAGAAAAAAAGCCAAGTCCAATACCGGTATTAAAAGTATTAGAAATTTTAAATGTTTCTCCAGAGAGAGCTTTAATTGTAGGAGACATGCCTAGCGATATTATTTCAGGTCAAACTGCAAGAATAAAAACATGTGCAGCTTTTTATGGCTATGGAGAAAGAGATGAGTTATTAAGTTATCACCCTGATTTCATGATAGAAAGCCCAGTAGATTTAAGACTAATTATTGAAGCTTAAGTAAATAACTAAAAGTTCCGATACTTATCATAATTAACTTATCTACTTTAATCTCAAAAGGACGTTGAGATGCATCAACAAGAAGAGCTATTTGCTCCAGATGTCGTAAATGAAACTAGAAATTCTAGATTAATCTCAGCTATTAGTGCGATAACTTATTCTCCAAGTAAAAGAAATGAGAATGCTTTTATTCAAACTTTAATTGAAAGCAATTTAATATTATTAAGCTTAGAAGCTCCCAGACCTCCATCAGGTTATATTACCAGATTAGACGAAGAAGGATTTGGCTATTACGGAATAGATACTAAAATATCTTTAGTACAGCTTAACTCTCACTTAAAAGATCATAACAACCAAGCAACCAAGCAGTTAATGCTTCCAGTTTTCACAGAAAGTAGCTATGTACACAAAATACCTGGCTTAAGTGACTTTCATGGCTTAGCAATGTCAGCGATTGACGTTCTTGAACTATGCATAATTGCAAAGTCAGAGATATTAAGCATTAATCCAGGAAGTAAATGCCAATTAGATATCTCAAGAGATTCAGTTGAAGAACTGGTTATTAATCTCAGAAAAAATGGATTTCTGCCTCAAAAAGAAAGCCTGTTAGTAGATAGCCATATAGACTTTTAATTCTATAATTTCAACCAATTAGAAGAATTTTATACTTTTATAATCAATGTACTAAAGTAATTGTTGGCTGGGGTCGATTTCAACTTTGCTCGTGGCGTATTGAGTAGAAAATACTTCAACAAGGTAAATATGAAAAAAATATCATTCTTAAAACTACTAACTACTTATTTTATAACTCTACTATTTACAACCAGCCTAAGCGCCACCGTAACTTTAGAAGATGCTAGCTTAAAAAAATATAAAAAATACGATTGTGGCTATGTTAATAATTCATGGCAAGCTGGAGTAAAAAGAGGAAATGAGTTTGAAACTTACAAGGAAATTTCTTTAAAAAATAGAAACTCTGCAAAGGCAAATAAGAATAATAAACTCGTACGAGCTTACTATATTAAGTTAGCACAAAGAGCTGAAGCAAGTCTAAAGGCTTCAAGTGTTGGTTGTCGAAGACTTTCTGCTCCTGCAAGTTCTTCTACTGCTATAACACTTACAAAACTACCAAGCGCAGAATCATTAGTAAAACAAAATACCTCTGCTAGCTTTATTAGAGATAGAGCAGTGAGCGGAACTCCTCCTGTACTAGGAACAATCGGTACAGTTGGCTCTAAAAATATTTTTTGGAATCCTGGAGTTATTGATGCCATAATCAATGGCACCGCAACCCCTGAACAATGCTCTCAATTTTTTAATTCAACTACAGATAGTCAATCAGCTGGATACGGTGGCTGTCAAATGTCGCAATCAGTACTATCAAATTTAGGAGATGCTATCAATTCTGGTAATACCTTATGTTATATGAAAAATATAGCTACTCAAAATGCCATTAATAACGGTGCTCTCAGAGTAGTATTAGGAACACTTCCTTCAGGTGGAATTTCATCTTTATTTACATCTCCAAGTGGTTCAAATGGCAGAATAGTCGGTATTGCGAATCCTAATGGTGGGTACTCTGATTTTATTAAAGTCTATTCAAACTCAGAAAACTCAGCTAGTGGAGATAGATATAGATTTGATTACTGGAGCTGTGAAGAAAATGTTCCATCAGAAATACAACAAATAAGAATTATGAATTCTGGAGAGTATTCTATAAATTCATATCAACAAAATAGCTATGGAAATGGATCTTTTAACATTACTGCTAGAGTTATATTCGGTGAAGATGGAAGCATTTCATTCGATAGTACTAGAGATAGAACTTTAGTATCTAATTTCATACGTTCAAATGGAGGTAATAAGCTATTAGCAACCATAAGCGGAGATAATAAAATTACTAGTAAATATTTCAATACATTCTCTAACGATACTCAGTATGGTGTCAGTGTAGCTAATTTTAGCGGAAGTGGTTTTAGAGATCTACGATTTGTAAGTGGTGCATTCAAAGATAGATTTTTTAGTAACTCAACCTTACTTTTCTCTACGCTAGCTGGAATGGAATATAGGGGCACAAACTATAAGATTGCTTCAGAACTTGGAGATATTGCGACAGTAAGTAGTGTAGATCTGCTAACAGACCCTTATTTTACGACTCCAACAGAGTCGACAGCTCCTAGTGGCTTTAGCTGTAGCACAACACCAGATATAGGAGTTTCTATAAACTTTGAAAGTCAAGCAATGCTAGCAATAAGAGATATTTGCGAAGGTGGTAGAGTTGAGAATATAGGATTTTGCTGGCAAGATACAGACCTTAACGCCGCACAAAACGCTTACCGCACTAGCTGTCCACAGTAAGAAAGTTTAAAATAACCAAGCTCATTTAATCTAAACGAGCTTGGTTATGAGTTTAAATCAATACATTTGTCTCAAAAATTATTCTAGGTTAATTACTATCCATGAATAATATAGAGCGTTTAAAAGAAGTCCTAGATAACAACTCACGAAAAATTATCGGCACCATGTCCGGAATGAGTATGGATGGACTTGATCTTTGTCTAATTGAGATATCAGGTGATTTCCCCGATATTAAAGTCAAGATATTAGAAACTGAATCATTCAACTATAGTAGCGAGTTCAAAGAGAATCTTAGCTTACTAAAATCAGCAGACGTTTCTTTGATTTCCGAGTATAACTTTAGAATAGCTTATTTTTACTCAGATTGCATAAACTCTTTCCTTAAAAAACATTCCTTAAATAAAAAAGATATTGACGCAATTGGATCGCATGGACAAACTGTATTTCATCAATCAGGCAAGAACCATTTCAACTCAACATTACAAATAGGTTCTGGGAAAATTATCTCAGAGAAAACCGGAATCATAACGGTTAGTAATTTTAGAGAAGGAGACATGGCCCATGGTGGTCAAGGTGCCCCACTTGTCCCTTATATAGACTACTTACTATTTAGAGAAAAAGACTCTGTCGTTTCTTTAAATAATCTAGGTAGCATTTCAAATCTATCAATCATATCAGATTCCATTCAAAATACTCTTGCATATGATACCGGCCCTGCAAATCTTCCAATAGATTTTTTCGCTAAATTAGTTGAAGGGAACATAGCTAAAATTGATACAGATGGAGATTTTTCAGCACAAGGAAAAGTACTGGACAATGTACTAAACGAACTTTTATCAAATCCTTATTTTTCTAAAGAACCACCTAAGGCCGCAGGATACGGAGAATTCGGACCAGAACTTTATAGTATGATCAAAAATAAATATAATAGCGAATCGAACATTGATCTACTGAGAACAGGGGTAGAATTTTCCGCAGTTACTATTGCAAACTCTTATAAAGATTTTGTATTTAAGAAGTTCCCTGGCCTTAGTAAAATTATCTTCACAGGAGGTGGGGCTAGAAATAAAACTTTAATAAATAGAATAAGAGAACTACTTCCAAATATTAAAGTAGAATCACTTCACGAAGCAGATCCTAGACTTTCCACATATAAAGAAGCAATAGCATTTGCTATTCTTGCAAACGAAACACTAAGTGGTAGAGCAGCAAACGTACCAAGTGCCACAGGAGCTAGTCAGGCAACGATTTTAGGTCAAATTAGTTTTTAATTTTTATTTAAAAACCATCCCGTGACACTCAATCTTTCTTTGAATGAAGGTAATACTTCATGGTCAAGCATATCACTTCTAAAACAAACTAAGCGGCCCGCTATCGGAGAAATAGTAATAGGAGTTTCAACCTCTCCTTCTTTTAAATAAATTATTAAATTACCGCCATCTTCCGGAACCCAAGCGTCATTTAAATAATATATAATAGACATAACCCTTCCAGACTGAGATTGAAAAGTATCTCTGTGTCGCAAATAAAACTTACCGATATCATACTTAGCAAAATGCATTTCGCTATTTACAATGCCCATGTAACAAGTTTCATTTAAGTATTTTATGAAACTTAAGTTTCTATCTAAAACTACTCGTTCTGCTAAATCTTCAGAATCAGTTTCTAACCATAGAATTTCATCTCCTCTCACAGAATCGACTTCAAGGACATCGCTTAATTTCCCAATTTTTGCTTTTTTGAACTCCCCTGCTGTGTATCTACTAGCCAATCTTAAAGACAACTGATTTACCTCATCTTTAGTAATAAAATCATCGCAGATAGCGTAGCCTGATATAGAAGTCTCCTCTATTAGTAATTCAAATTTCTTTTTTAACAATTCTTCTTCGGTATTCATCTTTAGTTCTGTCATGCGCAGAGCAATAGCTTAACTATTTTATTTAAGCTCTTTTTATTTTTAACTTTATTTTCAGAATGAATATTCGTTTCGCTGCTTAACTGACAACCGACAGTTATCATAAATACATTCGATGTTTAACGGGTAGAAGAGTCAAACAAAGACTTTAATTAGCAGCCCTTTAAGGCTGCTTTTTAGGGTCTGTGTGAGCAGCAGCCTCATCTTTGAAAGGATTTCAGTATTATGGTTAAAACTAACGGTTCAAGAACAGAGAACGTTTCCTCATCGAACGATACGCTGATAGGACGGTCTACACAAGACACCCTATACGAAAAACAAATTAGCCAACGGATCGGACCACTTGAATTGCGTCGCAAGCGCGAGCATGAGGATCTAGTTAGGCTACACTCTAGTCCAGTTGCAATAAAGTTACCTGATGGAACATGGAATATTCTCCGGTGGGTACCGGACAACAAACATGTTAGATCTTGGAAGGAAAAAAACTTTGGTTGCAACTATGCGCGTTGTTTCCGCTACGCGCTTGGAGCACAGCTACTAGGACTCGGAGCTGGATCTACTTTGTATTGGATAACAGGATCTTTGATCGCTGCGTTAACAGTAATGTTCGTAGTCTTCATTGGATCAAGCGGCTTCATAGTTCCACTTATGGAAAAGCTTGATCGTCATCCTGTACCTTCTTTTAGAAAGATTCAAGAAGAAAGGATTGAACCGATAAATCAAGTTTACATGATGTATTCCTTTTTCGTACTGGCAATAATATGCTCAGTAGGATTAGGTCTCGCCATGTACCTTGCTCGTTAAATCTCTTCACAAAAACTCGTCTAGTAAAAAAATTCTCGTCTTAAGGGTTCACACACACTCTGCTCACACAGAACCCTTATCTTTAAATTCTAAATAAACTAACCTACTTAACTTCTGATAATACAAAAATAACGAAGCACTTAAAGCAGCTAGAAACCAAATAGTTGGATAATATAGGACAGAGATGCCAACTGCCGCTCCAAGAACTCCTAACCAGCTACATAAGATAGCCCTAGCAAAACCTTGAATAAAAATAAATTCTTTATAAACAATAACTGAATCAATATTCTTTATTTGCTTAATCTCTCTAATTATTTTTCTCAAAGACTGAATACTAGAAAATATTATTCCTCCAATCATAAAAACTCCCCAAAGCCCCATATCACCCAATAGTTGAAAGTACATGGAATGGCTTGCTCGACCTGCTAAACTTTTTAAAGTAACTCCACGTTCTAAATCCTCGTATTCATGAAGTCTCCATTTTGAATTCTCAAGCCCAACTCCTGTAAACATATTCCTTGGATCCTTCCACATCTTATAAATATAAGACCAAGTATCTAATCTCTCCTGAATGGTTCCCGTCCCTGCTTGAGATTCGACTCCAATAGACTTAATTTCTTTATAATATTTTTCTGGAATGAAGGGCAAACTACAAACTCCCAAAAAGAAAGCACCTAAGATCCATCTAACTTTTCTAGGTGAATACCAAAACTGAAAAAATACAACCATCGCAAAGCCTATAAAACCTCCTCTTGATTGAGTTGCGACTACTGCAAGTACTAGTAAAAAAGCTGTAACATAACCAAATATAATTTTTAATCTAGAGGCCCCAGATATTAAGTAAACAAAACTTATTGGGATAAGAGAAACCAAAACTAAACAGTTATCATTTTCATCACCTAGATATCCGCCAGGCCCTACACCAACATGCGTCAGTGCCCAAACTGCAAGTAAAAATCCTGAAAAAGTTAGAAACGAAATAATTTTTCTAAGTCTTAAGCCCGAACTAAAACCAAACACGACCACAAGCATAAAGCCAAAAAAATGAAATATTAAATCAGTCCAAGTCCAAAAGTGCCAGCCATCATTAACTACAAAGTTTTCAAAAACTATATGCCCGAAAAATCCCCTTAATCCTTCGATAACAATAATTATAAAAGTTAGCTTAAGAACTTTAGGCCAGGAGTAAGTAAGATATTTTAAAGAAATTACCCCCACTACTATATTCATCAGCAAAGGCGTGCGAATACTTCCAAAGAAAGCCATACCTGTAAAATCATGAAATCTAGTAATGGTAAAAAGTAAACTAAAAAGAGTAAGGTTAATGACATAGGCAGGAGTTTCCCTACCTTCATATAGGGCTTTAAAATTAGTTGGAATAGCTGTTAGTTTATTTACTTCTATGACTGTTGCCTTAGGTCTTTTATTTTTTCATGACTACAAACATTGCGGGGCAGATTACCTTAGAAGTTAGTTTAAATACAGTTAAACTAAGATAATAAATGAATTGGGAAAGAATATTTATCTTCTTTTTAAGCAAAACTGAGGGCAAAAACTCAACACTTTTAAAACCTAATTCTTTTAAATTTTTAGCTAGGTATTTCTGTGAGAATAAATATAAATGTTCTGGATTAAAAAATATTAACTTATCGGAAATATCTTTTTGATTTTTATTAAATAGTTTTATAAGAAAAGACTTATTTGGAATTCTTAATATGAGAACTCCGTCAGGCTCTAAGTTGTTATAAATTGCTAATAATGATTCTTTAAGATTCTCCTCATAATACAATACATCTAAGGCTAGTATTACAGAGTTCTTTTCTATTTTCTTAATGATAGGAATAGCTCCTACTTTCGTCCTAAGCCCCTTAGACTGAGCACTAGTGCAAGCTTCATTAGAGATATCATTTATTATAACTAGTGTATTAGGAAATTCTCGTATCAAACTTTCACCAAGAATACCCGTAGCTCCTCCTAACTCTAAAATAGACTGAGGATTTTTATTGAACTTTTTAATTAAGCAGATAGTTTGCTTGAAAATGTCATCTCTTTCTTCCCTAAAATACTCTTCTGATTTATAAGCATTTTCAAAATGCTTTTGTCGCACTTGTGGATCGATCAAAACATCCACATAAGAAAGACCACAACTGCTGCACTCTAGTAAACTATGTAATGTACTATAATAAATAAATTGGCCGATTTTAGTATTAGTACTAGAATTGCAGTATGGACAAAATTTTACTTCTTTAAAACTAACTTCTTTAAATCTTTTTGCACTAGCAAACTGCAACCAATATTCTGGTTTCTTGAAACCATAATTTTTATTGAGGATAGTTAAGTAGTCTTGCAATGTATTTAATTAAATAAAAGAGACCAGTCAAAAGTAAATGACTGGTCACATATAAAAGCTCAATACGTCATACATCATTTTAGTATTCTTACAAAATAAATTGTGTTTGTTGTAACAAATAAAAAAAGCGCTGATGTATTTACATAAGCGCTTTATAAGATGAAAAACCCTGAAAAAAACTCTTAGGAGTCCAAGATCTCATAATCTCGATAGCGAATGTATCCATCTTGGAACATCTTAACTGAAAAATCTAAAGTAAGTCGAATCTTTTCGCCTACTTTTGGTTGTCTCTCCAAAGAGTCAAAACTCACGAAAAACAACCATTTCTTAGATTCCCCCGGAATGCTTGCTTCGATACGAAAATTATCAGCGTAATTATAACTCTGATTTTTTCCATAATAAACGATAGCATCCACTCTATCTATAACCAATTCGACTTTGGCACTTTTTGGCACCTCGTCAACACTTCCCATGGAAGTAGATAAGAACTCCTTCCAAAAGCTCCTTGCCGCTTCAGCTCGATTCATTTCGATCTTTCGATCATAGTCCTGCTTATATGAAGGACCGATAACCCAACCTAGGTTCTCTCTTGTCCCTCCGTGATCATGGACGATTGAACCAACAAGCCAAAACACAAATGAAAAGAGGACTGCCCAACCCTTTCCATCTTCTCCCTGACAAATCATTACGATTAGACTAGCAATCATAATGAATATGCCGAAACATACCAAGTAATCTAGCCAAAGTATCGACTCAACCCCTGGCAACATAATCTTTGAAACCTGCATTTTAGATTTTCCTCTCTAAAAAAACCGAAACTAGAAACTAAATTAACGACGCAGACGCTGAAGCAGCAATAAAAATAAACTGCTATCTGGCTTCATCATCTCAACTTCATAGCCCGCATCCTTAACGGCCTCAACAATCCCATCATACAATCCAGTTGCCGCCGGAATATCAGGCTCGATGATTACAAATTCACCATTGTAACCTTCTTCAACGCGCCGAATGATCTCGATCGCCGAAGTCGCAAGAGTACCCGACTGTTTCGCAAGATTACTTTCGCTAGCAAATCTTTCACTGCCATATACTACAACTTGTCGAATCCAAACGACCTTCTTTTCTACTACCCCTGCCATAGAAAAACCCTTTCAAATCAAAAATCTTTTCCCTGAAACTAAAAACCAACTATTTATGCTAATAAATATAACAAAAGTTGCATATAGTAACTCAGAGCTGAGTAAGTAGCTAATATCTTGAATGGTTTTATAAACTTAGGATAATATTTTGTTTAATAAAATCCGCTCTTTTCTTCCGAGTTTAGTACCCTTAAATCTTTCTGGCCTTATTCTCGCGCATTCCACCTGGAATGCAGCTCCGAGATGCCGGAAATTTTTTCAGCTAAATATAGCTGAGGAAAAAAATTTCCTTGAAGTCCGGCCAGAAAGACTTAAGGGTACTAAACTATTTTATCTCACAACATTATTTTTAATCAAAGCGGTGAAAAGATAATAGAATTATATACTAAAAATAGTTATCAATATTTTTTTAGTTGTTTGTAGACTTAATATATTTGAAAAAATTAAGAGGTGATAGAGAATAAGTTTGAAGCATTTTGGTCTTAATGTCTGGACTTCGAGCAAATTTTTTTCCTTAGCTATATTTAACTGGAAAAAATTTGTGGCACCTCGGAATTGCGTTCCAGGCGGAACGCATGAGAATGAAGACATTAAGACTAAAATGCTTCAAACTTTTAATAATGTAGATAGCGCTCAGCTCCGTGATCAAAATCATACTACTCACAAACCTTTGAGTTTAAGATCTAGTAGTAATCAACATATCACAAATAAAAGCAAAATATGTCAAAGATCAAAAAAACCGATGCTAAAGATTTTAATAAACTAAAAAACATAGGCTTAGAGTTTGAAGCACCACAGGATGAGTACAGCTATCAGCCGGACTCAGGTAGTACTGCAAATGGTCTAATAGGGAAACAAGAGTATGGGATAGATATAGATATTGATGCACAGCCTTATGAAAATGAACCTTTCTTAGAAGGAAATAATATTGAAGACTCCTCACTGCCTATACCGGGCGAATCGGAATACAGTCAAAGTAATAGGCTTCCACAAGATGAAATAGTTGAAACACAAGAAGCACTAACCAGTGGATTTGTGAAGTCTATGAAAAAAACAACAAAAGATAAGGCTGAACAAATATGAAACATATGGACAAAACCTTTGCTCGTCAGAACGAAACAGTTGGCAGCAATTATATAGAAATTACATTAGCTATAATAATGCCACCTCTTGCTGTTCTCATGAACAGGGGATTAACTAACCAGTTTTTTATTTGCTCAGTCCTAACTCTACTAGGCTTCATACCTGGCATGATCTACGCCTTTTTTATTTTATTTTCGGATATGAAAGATGATAAATTAGCGGAAGACATGGAACCGAAGAGTTAAAAATAACAACTTAACCACTATAAAGCCAAGTCTACTCTTAGAAAAAATGCTCTTTCAATCTCCGTTAAAGGTCTCCTACTCTCATCTGGAAAAAACTCCTGACGAGAATCATGAAAAAGATTTGTCCCTATCAAAGAAATCGATAAATCTCGATCAATCAAATAACCTAATCGTAAATTTAAATTTACATAAGCTTTGACATTCTGGTCACTCAAAGAATCTACATATCTTAAAGTTGGATCAATCTCTATATTTCCATAAGCTGTCATTAAAGATCTTAAAACAGCCTGGTTTTTAGGACTTCGGTTATCGACGATCTTATCAACATTCATATCTAAGTAAGAGTACCATCCCTGTAGTCTCCACCAATCAGTTGCTTGATAGCTTGAAACAAACTCAAATCCGTACACATCACTATTGTTAGAATTTACAAATTGAATTGGTATTCTAAGATAATTTGGTAGTGTTGAAGTGACAAGAACTGGACTTCCATTTGCAGTTGTAATCAATCTTTCATAATGATTATAAAACGTAGACAAATCAAAACTTAATTCACTGCTTAAATCTACCCTATAACCAAGTTCATAGGCATATAATGATTCAGAATTAATACCATGATCACCTTCCACTACGACAGCTCCAGGCAAACCTGCTTCAGTAGGAAAAGTAGAGGAAGTGTAATTTATATCTCTTTCAACCTGAGAAGGAGTCCTAATAGCTCTTGATACAGAAGTCCAAAAAGTTTGTTTAGTAGTAGGAGTATAAGCTAGCTTTATACTTGGCTGAACTTGAACTCCTGTATAATTTCTATATTCAATTTTTGATCCAATTGTAGTTTTTAATATTTCTGGAATAATAGCATATTCATTTTGTGCAAATATATTTGTTACATCGTATGCTCTTGAAGAAGGTTCAAAATAGTTATCTAAGGTTTCATTATTATTACTTGGTCCTATATAGCTATCAATGAAACGATACCCCGATCCCCAAGTAAATTTATTATTTATACTTGTTTTTTACATTATGCTGTAATTCAAAATCATACGTTGTAGATCTTAAATTGAAAATATAACTATCTCTAGATGATTGATTTACAAAAGCTTGCAGAGATAAACTTTCATCAGATGAAAGTTCGTGGTCCCATCTAGAAGTTAAATTTTGAGATCTTATCGCTGCATCTAACTTTGCTGGCCTAGAATATGGAGGGGTTAATATAGGAACATTACTAAAAGCATTTTGAGAAATTAATTGACTATCTCCATGTAAAGATAATTTGTTCTTAGCTTCTACGTGATCATATCTAAAGCCTGTTCTTATACTTTTAGAATCATCTATTGAGTGGGTTCCACCTTCTTTAAGTTTTGAATCATCTCGAATAGTACCTTTTGCATATAATCTTATATGACCATTCTCACCAACGTCAGTACCCGATCTAATTCCCGAAACTGTATAATCCTCATTTCCTCCACCTAATAGCACTCGAGTTCCATGAGTATCGGCAGCATTCTTTGTAATAATATTAATCACACCATTTACAGCATTTACTCCCCAAGCACTTGCTCCAGGACCTCTAATAACTTCTATTCTTTCTATGTCCGACAAAAGTAAGTCTTCCTGATCCCAAAATAATCCAGAAAATACTGGATCATAAACAGTTCTACCATCTATTAAGATAAGCAGTTTATTAGAATATCCAGAATTAAATCCTCTTGCGCTAATCGCATAGTTATTAGCATCAATTCTAGCAACTTGTAGTCCAGGAACAATCCTAAGTAGTTCAGGTACTGACGTTGCTGTAGATCTACGAATATCATCCTTATTTATTACAAATAATGCTGCCGGAGACTCGTTTGCTTTTTCGTTTGTTCTTGAAACAGAAGTTATTTCAACATTACCTAACTCTTCAAGGGTCATTGAGAACGGATCGACAAGTTCCTCTGCCCGAAGAAATGAAGTATTAAAAACTAAAAATGTGCTTAAGATTACATAATTTGTAAAAAATGAGTGGTACTTCCTCACTATAAAACTCCGTTATTAAGATTCAATACTAGCTTGCTATTTTAAAGGGACAATACTTGAATAAAAAAGATAATCAGAAAGACTTGATCACCTAAAATACTGAAATATCTAATTATATTCCCTTTATTTTCTAATAGAATCAGATTTAATCTATATAGACAAGTCTTATGTTGATATAGATGAAAGTTACTTAGATACTAATATCAGTTAAGAGTAGTATCCATACTAATGTGCTATTTAATGGTAGCAATTGAATACGATTACCTCACTTCAAAATTAAATGAATAATAACAATTTAATAAACGAACTAAAAAACATCGCTTTAATACTTAGTGGTATTTTTTGCGCAGGAATGGGAATACATGGTTTTTTACTTTCAAGTAACTTCATAGATGGGGGCGTTACTGGAATATCAATGCTACTTTCTAAAGTTATAAATGTTCCACTAAGTTACTGGATAGCGATAACCAATTTCCCATTTATATTTTTAGGCTATAAACACTTAGGAAAAGCTTTTGCTATACGTAGCGTATTTTCAATTCTAGGACTGTCTATTGTTCTAGCAACAGTCCATTTCCCTGATGTCACTCCAGATAAGCTGCTTACTGCTGTTTTTGGAGGAATTTTTATTGGAGCAGGTATAGGCTTAACTATTCGTGGAAATGCTGTCTTAGACGGAACTGAAATAGTAGCGCTATTAATTAGCAAAAGAAGTAATCTTCTTAAAGTAAGTGATATTATCTTAATTTTTAATATTGTTCTTTTTACCTTTGCAATATTTTTTCTAGGTGTTGAACCTGCTCTTTATTCAATACTAACATATATGTCAGCAGCTAAGACTTTAGACTTTGTGGTTCATGGTTTAGAAGAATTTACGGCTATTAATATTGTATCTTCAAAAGCACAAGACGTAAGAGAAGCTATAACCGGAAAGCTCGGTCGCGGTGTTACAATTTTTAAAGGAGTTGGTGGACTTAGTGGGCTAGAACAAGAGATTCTGTATTGTGTAGTAACAAAACTTGAAATAGGCGCAGTAAAAACTATAATACATGATATAGATCCTGAAGCTTTTATAACTTTACATCGATTAATTGATGTAGATGGTGGAATAGTTACAAGAAAAATACTTCACTAGAGTAAAGCTGCCCTGATTCTAATCATACCGAGTAGGTATAATTACATAATTTTATTAACATCCATTTATAAGGAAAATAATGAACGAAGCTCATATACACTTAATGCTTGTCCATATACCTATTGTTTTAATGCCACTAGGTTTTATTTTATTGATTCTAAAATATTGGAAAAGTAGAGAGTATTGTAAAACAGCACTAAGTATCTTTATAGCAGCTACTATTTTTGGAACAATTGCATTTTTATTTGGTGAAGGAGCTGAGGAGATTATCGAAGATTATCCGGGAATAGTTGAATCTCTAATAGAATCTCATGAAGAATCTGCTGTAGTTTCTTTATGGCTTACTGTGACAACTGGAATCTTCAGCTTAGGCATATTGTTAGCACTAAATTACGGTAAGAAAATTCCAAATATTATCTTACTAATAATTTTAATCTTATCTGGACTATCGACTATGAATCTAGCCTATACCGCTCAAGAAGGGGGAAAAATTAGACATCCCGAAGCTTACACTGCAGACCAGTTAACAGCTATGGATAAAAATAATTAGCAGAATTAACAACAGTAATATAATACCAACGAAAAAAAGCTTTTTTGGCAAATCTCCGGAAAGATCATCTTCTAACGTGGCTTCACGGTTAAATTTGTAATTGATGTACCAAATAGGTAATACTTGTCCGACTTCATATTAGGGAGTTTCTGCTTACCTGGAAATTATGCCATAACCACAGGCAGATCTAAGTTTTCTTTACTTCGTCTTTCTATTCCTCTTCCTTCCTCGAGCATTTTCTTCCTGTTTAACCTCTCTTTCAGAACATACAGTAACAGCCTAAGCCTAAAAAACATTCCTCTCTCATCTAGTCAACCGTATCTACAGTTTGATTAACCCCTCTCTTAATTGCTCGACCTGTTCCAGTCACAGCATCCGAAACTCCGTTCCCTACTCCTTCGACGACCTCACCTGCTCCATCTCCGACAGAACCAACGGCATCACCTGTAGCTCGAAACATTGGGCATCCGGAAAGGAATGATATTAGCAAGAATGGTAGGACTAGTTTGATTGTATTTTTCATGGCTTGACTTAGCTTGAATTATAATTTGTTAGTATGACTAGAAACATACTCTTATTATCAGCAAGCCTGCATTCACATATCCTAATGAGCTAAATAAACGGAGACTTACACCAAATAATTGAGAAATAACTCCCAAAATTGAAGACCTCAAGCTTTTATGTTAAATAATTTTATAGTTTTTATCCTAGCTTAACGTAAGCAAGGAGCAAGTTTTCGGTGAATTAGTTGGGCCCTGGTCTTTGGGACTAGGAGAAGGCTAATTAGAAGAAAGGTTTCTATGATGCATCAAAAAGATTTTGTTTTACAGGAATTGGGAAGATTGATTGGTTTTTGGAGTGCTCTCAAAGAAGCCCTAGAAAACCAAGGAAGTTATCGGGCAGTTGATGATCTCCTTATTGCTCTTACCGATAAAGAGTTTTGCAAACTTGTCATGAAGGAGTGGGGTAGACTTACGGTAAAAATCGCTAAAAGTTTTGAGCCTCAAGCGATTTTAAAGAACCTTCGTCCTATTCAAGAACAACTTACCTCATTAGAAAAGTCTTATGATATTAGCCAAGGTATGAGTTATTCCAATATTCTTAAATCACTTTCTTGGCAGACACCCGCGCTAGGACAAGCTGTAGATTTTGAATTATGGGTACCGAGAAGAGAGATGACAGTCGGCGAGGTTCATCGCATTCTAATGGAGCAAAGTTTTATTGCTCCTGCCACTGCAATGGACTTACTATCTTTCACTTCCCAACATGCACCAAATACTTGGGATAGCGAGGATATCAAAGTTAATGCGGTGTATGTAACAGCATCATTGCTAAATAAGGGTGAAAATACTGTGCTTGCTGTTTATGGACCTGGGTCGAAACTTAGCTCAGACTCTAGTGCCTATTTACGACCCTATATAACAAACCAGACAGCAGGCACTTCAATTAGCACCACTACGGCCATTCTTGTCCGTAGACTTGCAAAGTAAAGCGACAGAAATCATAAAGGTTTTTCAAACAAAAATAGGAACTTCGAAGGGAGTTCCTATTTTTCATAACGTAAATAGACTATTAAATTCTATCTAGACAAAGTGCTGCTCAAGTAACACTATTTAAGAATGAAAACAGAGCTACTTACTACATTAAAAAGAAAAGCTACTGAGATTATCGAGTCTTTATCAAATGATCGTGAGCCAATCTTAATCACTAATCGTGGAAAACCTTCTGCCTATCTTATCGATGTAATAACCTTCGATAAAATGAAGGAACGTTTAGAAATCCTAGAAGGAATCGCTCGTGGAGAAAAAGTAATTCTTGAAGATAGATCGCTTAGCCAATCACAAGCCAAAAAGAAAATATCTAGATGGCTAAAATAGTCTGGACCAAGCCTGCCTTGGATCAATTAAATTAAATAGTTACAAGGTAAAAGATATAGACAACTGACTATTCGTCCATGTAAGATCTTTTATAAATTTGAAGGATCTACTGTTTATATTTTGTATGTTAGAAGATTTGAACGTAGTGCTAATGAATGATTTCGAAGACTCCCAAGAGTATCTTAAAACCTCAGAATAACTAGTATTTTTTGCGAAAGTATATGATACTATAAATACTTGTTATATTTATGAAAGAAAATTTCCAAACATTTTTGAAATCTTGTGTTTACATGATGCTAAAACCAATAGCATTATTTTGTATAACAAGAGGAGTTCGCTTTCAGGATTTTATAGAAATAGCAAAAAAAGCATTTGTAGAAAACGCTCGAAACAAACTTAACCAAGAAAATAACTTAATTAGTGTAAGTAAGCTAAGCGTAATGACCGGCATCCAAAGACCGGAAGTAAATCGAATTCTAGAAAATCCAGATACTATAAAATCTAAAGATTTTATAGTAAAAATTATAGGGCAATGGTCTGAAGATAAAAAATTTCTATATAAAAATAAACCTAAAAAACTATCGACAGAAGGTACATTAAGCGAATTTGCTGCTTTAGTTCATATGATAAGCAAGGATTTAAATCCTCATACAGTGCGTTTTGAACTAGAAAGACTAGGTTTAGTAGAAACAAAAAATGGTCTTGCAAAGCTTATTAACCCTGTATACATCACCAATGGAGATCCCAAAAATACTTTAAGACTAGGCTCATATGACATAGAGGATTTACTTGTTTCACTTCAGGAAAATGCATTTAGCTCAAACGATGTTCCTAACCTACAAGCAAGAACTGAATACGATAACATACCTGATGAAGAGATAGATTCTGTAAGATTGTGGTTTTTAGATGCAGGCGCTCGACTCCATGAAGAGGCTAGAAAATTTTTATCAAAATTAGACAGAGATACTAATAGAACAAATAAAAAGGGAACGGGGAAAAATAGAGTCGTTATAGGCACCTATAGCAGAGTCGAATCCCTTAGTGAAAAAGAGCCTAAAAAAGGACAATAGACAATAATAAATATGAAAAAATATATATTGCTACTTTTAATTTTATTACTTTCAAATTGTGGAGGGGGTACCTCGGGTTCTGGATTACATACTTACGAAGGTAAAATTGATTCAACTGAGGGTAACTCTTTATCTGGAGTTAATATAACTATAGAATCAACAGGAGATTCTACTACAACCAATGATAATGGTGAATTTCTAATAGAATCAGAAGCATCAGGAGAAGAAGTTCCTTTCCTTCTCAAATCACCTACTTTTGAAAATAGGTTTATTTTAAAAGATATTCCAGAAGACAGCTCTCGTATAACCTTCGATATAACCGTAGATACAAAAAGTGATACAGTTCAAGTAAATAATGTCAGAGTAAAAGCAAGATTTGCAGGTCTCTGCGATTATTACTTTGAAAATAGAGAAATTATAAGACAGGCTAACAGGGTACCGATCGGAACGATATGTTCTTTAAACGTAGAAGTTCTTGGGGATGGACGTCGGCTATCAAATGTACCTGTGGCGCTTCAATATGCTAGTTGTAAACCTAGGGCTGAATGGAAAACGATAAAGGCAGTTAATACTGGTGAATTAAGACATGCAGGCTCAGTAGAAATTAATTTTGAATACATAGACTCAGAAGAATATTGTAGGTATCGAATTGTTGCTCCAGTTGGAGGACATCCACAAGGGATTTACCCAATTGATACTTTTACAGAGCAAGAATACTTTAGTAGCAAGAAACTCAAATATTAAGAAGTAATTTTATATTGGAAAATAAGTATAATAAGTACAAAAAGAGCACATGATCTTTTAAATCATATGCTCTACACAATTTAATTTAGTTTAGTGGCTTATCACCAGAAACTAGACAAATTCTATCAATATCATCATTGCTAGAAAATGGATCGTCAGATAATTTGATAGTCATTCTTACAACATCTGAGAATAAATCTGAATAGCCCGAAGATCCAAAACAATGTACCATCGCATTTCCATCTAAGATCCTAAACTTATCCTGAACCTTAAATGCACTACATGAATTAGGTGGGCTCTCAGAATTTGCTACGCTAAAACTACATCCCCCAAATCCAGATCCCGCAGCAGGCCATCTATCTTTATTTTGAGAATCTCTGACTACTATACTAAATGCCTCTGCATAATCACCGTAAAGTATTGCTCCTGCATTGTTATTACACTCTACTATAGAAGGTCTGTATCTAATACTCGAAGGGACATCCTCTACACAAAGACATCTTCTAAACCCAAACTCACCTCCACATCTTGGAGTTCCACCATTACCTCCTCTTCTAGGCTCTGCAATAATTTCCGCAATTGTCCAAGATCTTCCTTCTGGAATAGGAGCAGGTTCTTCTGGCACAGGTACAGGTACGGTTGTATCATTGTCCCCATCCGACGAACCTCCACAGGCACTCAAGATGGAAGCCATACTGAATGCAATTACAACAATAACTTTTCTAAATTCTGGCAACATACGATCTCCTTATTAAACTACCTTAATCAACACCGTAAAAACGATTTTTTTCGACTTAAATAAATATAAACCAAGTAAGTTCAGTTTTTATATTTCAAAAGCACTTAAGGTGTATAAATTATACACTCGCTTAACATTTGTCAATGTTATTTGTGTAAATAGAATATTATTATTGAAAGATGTATTTTAAGAAGCTTTTCTCATAAGCTCATCGATATTAACTGATTTCAAGTCTATCAAGTCACCACTTACAAAACGATATAGAATACTGCTAACCAGAGTTTGATACGGCATCCCTAAACGCTCCGCTTCTGTTTTTAATCCTATCAGAACGGACCCATCTAATCGTAAACTTACTGGTACTTTAGTAGCTTCTTTATCAACCTTAACTTTACCAGGACGTTTCTTAAGTTTTTTTAAATTATATTCCTTCTTCATAATTTTTTCTTTCATTCAAAGTCGCCTTTCGTAACTTTTAAAACTCATTTCAATTGAGTTTTATTGTGTATACAAAGTCAATATATATTTATTTTAGAAAAACTCATTGGGTTATCCCTCATTGGAGACGATTTTTCAGAGAAAGTGAAAGCAAAAAGGCGGGGCAAGAGGTATTGAAACCTGCTTCTTCGCAGATGGCGAGGGGTGGTGTTGCGCGGGCTAGATTTCGGAAACGACCTTGCTTTGCAAGGGCTGTTCCGAAACTAGCGGTGGCCTCAGTTCGACACAAGAAGAGGCAGGTTTTAATACCTCTGGGGCGGGGAGAATATTTTAAATTATTATTATCCTCCTGGGTTCCTACTTCCGCACGAATGACGAAAGAGAATAAAAGCACTCACCAAAGGAGAGTGCTTAGAATAACCAAAGCTTTTTTAACCTTCTTTTTGTCAGTCTGATCATGCATGATACAACAGGCAACCAGTAGCATCATAATATTTTTTCTGTAGCTCCTTTTGATACTCTAGAAGACCATCTGTATGACAACCCGCTAGCGTACCTCCTGGCTGTCTAGATCTAGATCCCACCTTATGCTTCAATATTCGACTTATTGACTGTCTCTCGGGGATATTCCTATCTCTATCCCTAATGATCTTCGCTTTTTTATTCCTACGAATTACAACTAACATATCAATACCTCCAAATAACCTTTTATAAAGTATCCCGAACACATCTGTTCTGAGAACAAATACTTTAGATTACAAAATGCTTATAATAATAGTTAACGCATGTCAAAAGAGTCGCTAAGAGTCTAACCTAAAATTCTATCTATCTAATATCTTAGATTTTTCTTTGTTGTATTCTTTTTCAGTGAGTACTCCATCTTCTTTTAACTTCTTGAGTTCTCTTAATTTTGAACTTAGATCTAAAGATGCTGGCACTTCATTTCTTTCTGCCACTTTAGTTTGATTTTCTAAAGGAAGGTTAGAAGCTATATTTTTTTCATCTATCTCAAACATAGCTCCTGTTAAAGGATCAACCACTAAAAGTCCGATGACACCACCAAGTATAAAATTCGCCCAGTACCAGTTATCGATCGAAGCTTTCACCGGAACTACCTGAGTAGCATAGCCTTCTTTTTCAAATTTGACATTGTATCTTGCTCTAGTGAAGTACCCATTACCGCTAGCGAGCGTTGTATTAATCGGCGTCATACCAGAAAATCTAGGCATTCCTGAATCATCAGTAATTTCTACCTTTGCTCCTACAGGATTTGAAGTAATCATTACTGGGTATTTAGAATCACTTACGATCGTAGCACATGAGCTTAAAAGCATTGAGATTGATAAAGTTAATATTAGATTTTTCATATAGTTTTGTTTTGTTAATTTATTTTTAAATACCTAAAAAGGACTTCCCATCTAGTTATCGCTAAATTAAATAAAAATTTTCAGTTTTGGTTGTTTTTTTAGGGTGGGGTTTCGGAGATGTAAATTTATTACAATTTAATTTTCAACTTGATAATAGGTACTAAATATAGTACTATTCTAAGTACCACTGAAAACATTTCAAGCTCATGAAACTAACTGAAAACATAAGACCGATAACCTATCTAAAAACAAATTCAGCAGATTTAGTTGGTGAAGTTAACGAAAGCAAGAAACCAATTTTCATCACTCAAAATGGCGAAGCTAAGGCAGTAATTCAAGATTTGAGCATGTATCAACAACAGCAAGATCAATTGATGATGTTAAAAGCAATTGCCTTAGGTGAAAACGAAATAAAAAGTAATAAAACTTTAAAACAAAGCGAAGTTTTCACTAAACTAGAGTCTAAGTATAAATTATAAGATCTTATTTTAGTAACTTACTATTTTAAAATACATAGTGAAAAAATATAATATATTATGGACTAAACAAGCTGCGTTAGATCTAGAAGAAATTTATGAATACATATATTTAGACAAACCTAATACCGCGCAAAAAATTCTAAATAAAATTAAAACAAGCTGCACAACTCTTAAAAGCAATCCCGAAAAGAATCGAATCATTCCCGAAATAAGAGAAATAGGTCTTCTAGATTATAGAGAGCTAATTGTAGCTCCATATAGAATTCTTTATAAGTTAACAAAGAATGAGATTTATATTTTTGCCGTAGTTGATGGAAGGCGCGATATGGAAAGCTTCTTATTTAATAGAATTATTAGAAGTTAAGAAATAGTTTGTACTCACTAGTAATATCTATCTCATATTAATTTAAGACATAAATATATGACACAGAAGACAACAAAAATTAAAAACACAACAAAAAGAAAGCCAACGAGTCCAGGAGAGATACTTTCAGTGGAGTTTTTACTACCCTTAGGTATTTCTCAAACAGAATTAGCAAAACACATAAAGTGTGATGTTAAAGTTATAAATAGACTTATCAATGAGCATACAGCACTAACAGCAAAAATGGCTATTAAACTAGCTGCCACATTAATACCACAGCTGAGTTCTGGTTAAATGCACAAAAAGCAGTTGATTTATATAAAGCTAACTTAGGTCTTAAAAATATTGCGCTGCCTAAATGTATCAACAAGAAGACTAAATTAAAACTTGTAGGGAGTAAGGTGGCTTAAATGAGACCTTAAATTAGATATATAAATAAAAGTGGTTGTAAAAAAACTTTCTTTAATTATCTTTGTGATGTTCAGTAATATAATTTACTTGCTTAAGCAATCGACTATAAAATAAAGCATAAATACCGTATGAAAGAAAAATTGCGGCAATAGTAATTTCAAAGTAATTATAAAAATCGATTACTAACGTACGAGGGAAATAACGTAAATTTCCACACAATAATACCAAATTAGTAAAAAACCATGCTAGTCTAAGTTCTAAAAAAATCTTTGATAGCCCAGTTAAAACTAACCCACTAAACAATCCAAGCCCAATAGAATAGATTATAACAGTATCTAAATTTTGTTCAGAAAAAAGATAAATAAGTAATGCTAAAATTATGACAGCAATACTTATGTAATACATTTTTTGAGAATCTATATTTTTCTTATTGCCGTCAGATTGTTGCATAAAATACTTACTCTATAATTATAAATTGATAATATCTCGCTATGTATTATTTATCTCAAAGTATTTTTTAGAAAATCCCATTAACCCAACAAACAAGCCACAAATACAAATCAAATGTAAGGCAAATCTAATCTCCCGAAGATCAGCTGCTGCAGTTACTTGAGTACAACTGATAAAGATAAGACCAATTATCGACAATTTTACAACAATTCCAGAAGCACGTGAATCTGGATACCACCACTTTTTTAAGTTCGTCTTATAAGTAATAATACCTACAACTAAAGCAATCATAAAAGCGCCTAGCATAATTGGACCGTATGTCATTAAAATAAGCAATAGCTCTTCGTACCAAAGTAAATTTTTATCTTTTACTAAATCAAAATTATATGAAGTCCAAGACAATAAACCAATCACAGATGATAAACTCATACGATTTAATAACATAACTCTAAGCTTCAACTAACAAAATCAAGCTAATATAATTTGTAGTCCTATCTAAAACTTTTTCCATATTTTGTTTAATTATGAATTACAATATTAAGAATCCTAAGTAGAAATAGCGCGTGGGGCAAGAGTTATTGAAACCTGCCTCTTCGCAGATCATACTATTACCCACAAACCTAACATTACCACCGTCTTCCTCGCGAAAGCGGGGATCCAGTAGTATTAATTTATTATGTCCTGGATCCCCGCTTTCGCGAGGAAGACAAGTTAGAAAACAACGATATCCTAATACGAGGACAGACTCTTTCTCGAGGAAGACGGATGTGAAAATAATAATTTCGTAATAATCGTACAGAATCTTTTACAAGAAAGACTTGTAAAATTAGGCGGGGAAGGAGGTATTGAAACCTGCCGCTTCGCAGATGGCGAGGGGAGGTTGTTGAGTGGGCTTGATTTCGGAAACGACCTTGCTATGCAAGGGCTGTTCCGAAACAAGCGGTGGCTTCAGTTCGACACAAGAAGAGGCAGGTTTTAATACCTCTGGGGCGGG
>JAIYCX010000026.1 GCA_027487795.1 Pseudomonadota bacterium
AGATTTTTGGTATGCAGCATAGTGATTAGCGTTTCAAGATAGCTTGAAGGACAATAATTTAGCTCTCGAATTGCTCGTGCAATTATCTTAAAATAGTGTGTACTCATCGTCTTACTACTGTCCGGAACGTCAATTTGGATGAAGGATTCAACAATTTCTTGAACTCTTGCAGGATACTTTTTTCCGAATTCTATAAGAATATTCTCGAACTTATCAAGGGCATCGAAACCAGGAAAAAGTCGACTTTGTTCTTTCGTCTCCCGGTGAGCTTTTAAAAGTGCAAAGATCTCCTGTATTAGTTCTGGACGATTCAGCACCTGATTATAAATATTCTGGTACTGGTGTTCATAGCCTTTCGCACTAATTTCTGATCCGTAAATTAAGTCGAAAAGAATTTGCTCTTCCGTGGCAAGTTGAACTCGCGATTGCCAATGTGAATTTAAATTAAATCCTGCAACATCAAAACCAGGATTCTTTACAACAAATTTTCTTTCAATAGCACATGGTGCTTTTAACGTAGAAGACATTTCAAGACCTTTCAAGAAAAAAAGAAAGCGGCTACAGAAGGTATCCACTAGCGTAGAATAAAAACCTTACAGCAACGTCCTTCTTTAATTTCTACAAAGATATTTTGCAGAAGTAAAAAAGGATGTCGAATGTTCTACCCAGATTAAATAATGAAAGATCGGATTTTATGAAGATACAAAAAATAATCTATCATCCTTTAATTTTCATGTCATCTTGACTACCAAGCGACTCTCGCTTATTGCAATAAAATCAAACGGTTGAGAGCTGTAAAATTAATTACTAGCCTCTTTTTTGATACCCCTCCCTGAGATCTTTTTTCAATAATCGCGATTAAAGAAAGTAACTTAGTTTCTAAAGGCATGGTAGGAGCTTAGGATTAAATAAGAGGTTGGTAGTTATTTTCCGAGGTAAGGTGTCCACAATTTTTCCAGGTAAATTTAGCCGGAAAAATTGCTCGAAGTCCGAACATTGAGACTAAAATGCTCCAAACTTTTATTTTGTTTTCTGAGATAGTTTTTATTCTATCTCATTCAAGTGGGCCGACTGAGGTGCTCGGAATTTTCTAAATATATTAATATATTTAGAAAAAATCCGAGTAAGGATCCAACTGATACTAATTATAACCATTTGCCAGTGAGAGAATTTTAATTCCCATCGCCATCTCTTATCGTAATGCTCTTTGAAATTAGGCAAGGATGGACTGACATACATGAGTTTCATGTCAAAAAACAAAAAAATAGCTGTAATAGCTAGAAGTGCAAAACTTAAAAAGCGAAGTTGTAGGAAATAAAGAATAGCGATAACCATTGTTAATATTCCTATACTTATTCTGAATTTAATATTTTTTGATAACTCATTAATCTGGGGTTTACGTTCATCAATGAGACTATGCATATTATTAAGATACACTTTCTTTTCCTCCGACGAGGGACTTGATTCAATTTGAGAGATACCTTTCTCGGCTAAATGTACTAAATCGAGATAAGATTTGCGCAGTATGAGGTCGGAATACGTGTTATAGAAAGTCAGCTTAAAGCAAGGCCACAAATATGAGATGAAAAATAATATTTCTAATATTTTCTTATATGACTTAAGCAATTTATCCTCACTTAGGTTGAAGTTAAATAACCGTTACACATCTTTGGATACATTTCCAGAATTGTCCGAGATGCAATGAGGACACGGGGATTTTTTTGTAATTACTCCCATTGTTCCAAATATCCAAAAGCCTATTTGAATTGCTGGGATTAATATCACAAGTCCTAGTACTAGCATCAGGGCTGTAAGACCATTATTCTTGCCAAACCATTGTAGAAATATCATCACAGTAAAAAAAGAGCCCAGAACAAAAGCCCACTCAATAATATTCAATTCTTTTAGAGAGTAAGATTTTCTGATAATTCCCTCACCAGAACACCAAGTGCAATCTTCCATTCCCATCGAGATTAAATTAAGATGTGTAACATATTATTGATACACTCATCAAAATACCTAAATTCTCACACAAACGCTACCGAAATTCGATCAAGGTATCAATTTTATAAATATTTTTACTTCTTATTTAGAGTGTTTCCTTTAGTTTCAATTCCAGAGCGAAGATGATAACTCTATGCTTTAGAACCTGAGATAATTTCAGAGACCTTACGCAGAGGTTTGTCTGAAAAAAAATTCAAGGCCGCACTTAGTAAGTATTTGTTGACGAAATTCGGCTCGAAGATTAGGATTATTTTCTTCTGCAAGTCGGCAGAGCCATAAAAGTTTCTTACTATTGTAAAGTCCAGCTATAATCGGTTCAATATCATCAGTAGTTATTTCGTTAATATAGTTAGTGCTATTTAAAGCGTTTGAATTTAAAACAAGCTGTTTCAAATTTAAGGCTACTAAGTTCTAGCAGGTAGGGAAGTTAAAATTTAATATATCTACCCATTGACTCACTTTGGGTAGATATGCTAAAAATAGGTATGCAATCAAATGGGTATAAAAAGCTTTCATCGCTCTTAAAAAAACCTTCCTTTACTACAGCTGAGGCTACTAGTAGGGGCGTTAGTTCAAGCCAGCTTCATTACTATGCCAGTAAGGGATATATCGAAAAATTAAGTCGTGCTGTTTATCGGGGTAATGACTTAGTAAGAAAAGAGGTTCCTTTTGAATGGGAAGATTTAATTTCAACAGCTGAAAGTATTCCAGAAGGACAGATCTGTCTCATCTCTGCTCTCGCTCTATATGATCTTACTGATGAAGTCCCGAGACAGTTTTGGATTGCTATACCTCATAAGCGATATGCACCGAAGAGACCAAAAGCAAAAATTGTTAGAATGCGTGATGTTGCTACTGGTAGTACCAAAATCAAACTTGGTTCTGCTCAGGTTCTTATCTTTGATAGAGAAAGAACAATAATAGATTCATTTCGTTTCCTATCTACAGAAATCGCAATCAAAGCTCTTAAAAGATATTTATCTGGGAAGTATGGAAAACCTGATTTTATTAAACTCAGAAAGTATTCTTTGAAACTTAAAACTTCAATTGATAAATATGTGGAAGCGATTACTACATGAGTAAAGATCTAGAGAGATCATTAAAAGACAGAGTAAGAGCCATTGCTAAGGAGCAAAATAGAGCTTTTAATGATGTTTGGAAAGCTCTAGCGCTAGAGCGATTTTTAGCTCGTCTTTCTCGTTCAGATCAGCAAAGTAGGTTTATTTTTAAGGGCGGATTTTTGTTATCTAAGTATATGCGTCTTGGCAGAGAAACAACGGATCTTGATTTTTCTCTTTCTGGGACAGAAGGAACCGTTGATGTAGTTAAGGCCCTTATTGATGAAATTCTAACGATACCGTATGAAGATGGCTTTTCTTTTGAAGGTCTAGGAGTTCTGGAGATGAATCATCCCCATATGAACTACCCAGGATATGAGGTTAGTGCTTTAGCGGTTGTAGGTGGAGCTAAAACATCAATTAGGATTGATCTTGGAATTGGAGATAAGGTAGAGCCACAGCAAAAGTTATTAACGCTCCTATCACTAAATAATAAACCACTTTTTGAACATGAAATTTCACTTCAAGCCTATCCAATTTCTTACATATTTGCCGAAAAACTTGAGGCTATAGTGTATAGAGGTGGTTCAAATAGTCGTATGAAAGACTTTTACGATCTTATTACTCTTTCTAATTTTCCTGAATTTGATCTAGGAGAAAGCTCTGCTGTTATTTATTCTGTTTTTTCCCATCGCGGTACGACCATACCCAAAAGACTTATCTATGATCAAGGTGCAGTAGAAAACTTAAGTCGCAGTTGGAAAAGGTTTTTGGGTGCCTTAGAAGAAGAATTTCGAGGCCTTATGCCAGAAGAGTTTGTAAATGTTATAGATAAAGTAGATGAAATACTCGGATTGTTATAGTGCTTTATCTCAGGCTCGTCTGATAAATATTTTTAGCTACAACCCTAATTTTTTCAAAGTATTTTTTCTAAAAATATCAGCATCCTTGATGCCCATTTGTGACTGCTTACTAGGTAAAAAGAAAAATGCTGGAGACAAAATATCTCCAGCAAACAGCTAAGTTTTAAAACCTAAAGACTTAGTTCCTAAAGAGTTAGCGCCAAAGAGTTATCGATAGTAGCTTTCTCTGAATGCTTCAATCGCGCATTCTTCACAGCGAGGTTTGGCTGTCGGTTTGACATCCCACCCTGCGATTCTCTTGCAATCACGGCAACAAACTTCGAAAACACTTTCCCCCAATTTCTCAAAAGGGAATGTGCCCGTCCTGTGCTTAAGTTGAATCTAGCGGCGCCACAAATTTTTTCAGCTCAATATAGCTAAGGAAAAAAATTGCTCGAAGTCCGGATATTAAGACTAAAATGCTCCAAACTTTTATTTTGTTTTTAGGAATTATTATCATTATAATTATTTGTCTATACGCTGATCGAGTCACACGACTAACATATTTAACAAGTGTTGTTTTTTCATTTGAACATCTAGGCCGAGACTTTATTTTAAAAAAATAACAGAATGGAGTTCCCCCAAACTGTTATTTAAAGCCGAGATCGAGAATGCTATCTATTCGGGTAGTAATAAGATTCGCTCTCTCTAGTGACAAAACACACCCTACCAGAATTTTGAAATTCAATCGTAGTTACGTGATCTCTCAAGCACCATGGTCCAATAAAGTTTTTGATCAGATTCAATGTAAATCGATAAGCCTTTCCAGATAGCTTAGAAAGACTATCTTGATGCGTTTCAATAAATTCACTTGCCTCTAATGGACGATGATAGTAACTTTCGCAATTTGTCGTAGAAATGGTTAATCTACCTTCGCTGACTGAAACACCAGCATTCGTTGCCCAACTCCACGGGCCCGAACCTTTCATCGCAAGAGTAAGAAGAAAGGCTTTCCAGACGTTAGGCAAAGAACCAAATCCATTCCAATTCTGGATTCTGGAGGAGTATTCATACGCTAATTCATCAGTGCCGCGTAATTCTACTAATAACGGGAAATGAACAACATCCAAGAAAGTGTCATTACTTCTCCTTTCCAGAGATCTATACGGTGCACTGAGTTTGCAAATTGCCAAAACGAGATGGTTCATTTTTTTCGCCGCTGCTTCTCGGACAAAACTTTCCAAGTCGCTTTCATCGATTATTCCGTTTAGAATTTCGATTCTTAGACGAATGTAGCGCGCTTGGTACTTTTTCAAATAAAAAGCAACACCTAAGAAGAATAATCATCTTAGGTGTTTATGAAAAAAAAACGTAACTCACTTAACGCTAGAGGAGCGTCAAGAGATTTATAAGATGCGTGCCACAAATAAGGGGATTCGTGAAATAGGCGAACTATTAAAGCGACCGGCATCTACAATCTCAAGAGAGCTCAAAAGGAACCGTGTAAGGAGTGCAAGGCTCTATACACTTAACGCCATGGAGAATGCTAAGTATTCACAGGACAAGGCAAGATCTCGGCAAAGAGGTAAGAGAAAAGGTTGTGGTATAATCGAGGAGAGACCATGGCTAGGTAGTAGAATTTTAAAATTATTAGAAGATACTAATTACAGTCCAGAG
>JAIYCX010000061.1 GCA_027487795.1 Pseudomonadota bacterium
GCGTTAAGTGTATAGAGCCTTGCACTCCTTACACGGTTCCTTTTGAGCTCTCTTGAGATTGTAGATGCGGGTCGCTTTAATAGTTCGCCTATTTCACGAATCCCCTTATTTGTGGCACGCATCTTATAAATCTCTTGACGCTCCTCTAGCGTTAAGTGAGTTACGTTTTTTTTCATAAACACCTAAGATGATTATTCTTCTTAGGTGTTGCTTTTTATTTGAAAAAGTACCACGAAAATACTTGATTCTATTTTACGTAAGGAATGTGATGAATACGAAATGAATTGTATAGCTCATTGTCGTTTTCTTGCAGAATTAGAAGATGCTTTGTTACTTCTTCTGACTATGAAGGTCGCGGAATCTCTTGTTACTTAGATTGGTTTCTAACTCAAGACTACAATGCCTGGGGGAGGCTATGAATAGTATCTCCCAAGCTTTTTTTATATACCTAATATGAGGTAGTTTCCCCGAACTACTCAGTTAACACTTTTTATTTGTCCAGAACCTAACAATTCGCTATTAACTACCTATGCTTAGAAATATCTTATTCATAATGCTGTTCTCTGTACTCACTATCTCTAGTCTTGCTTTAAGAAATTTCTCCGACATTCTTTCTAGAGGGATTGGTGAGCATTTTTCTGCAGAGTCTATAATTAATGCTTTAAAACAAGAATCAGACTTCGTATCTGAACAGGTAGTGGCAAGTACTGTTTATACTAGCCTTGATAGAATTGAAGGGCTCAAGAGCCTAGAAAATTCTCAAGTAAGGGACATCTTTGGGATTTATGAAGGGATGGAAATTAAGCCTGAGATTTTAGCAAACTTAGGTGCTAAAATTAAGGCTTCTCCTTGGGTAGAATCTTATTCTTTTTCAAAACAGGTATTTCCCCAGCGCTTAAAAATAAATATTGTAGAAGCAGAGCCAGCCTTTGTAGCGGAATATGAAGGTGATAGCTGGATTGTTTCAAAAAAAGGAGTTTTGATTCAGCCAGTTAAGGAAATTGTTAAGCCTTCTTTGGTGATGACGGTTTCTGAATTACCTAGAGTATATGGAATTGACCCTAAGGAAGATAACAAAAGTTATCTAAGTTCAGTTTATGATAGGCTTAGTTATATTTTAAAAAATCTGGAATTTGTTGATCTTGCTGGTGGCTTTCCTTTTAAATATTCTTCTCTTAGTTTAATAAATGGCGGTGGGATAGAATTAGAGCCTGTAGAATTGCAAAATGCGGAGCCTTCTACTGTTAGGAAGTTACCTAAAAAGGTGTTATTTCAGTTAAGATCTTTAGAAGAGGCTCAAAATATGCTTTCACGTTTAAAGATCGTTTTGGAGGATATTAGGCTAAGAGGGGAGACCCCTGGAGAGCTAGATTTGAGGTTTAAAGACCAGGTCGTCTTACGCTAACTTATTTATTTCCCTAATAATATTAAATTAGTTACAAGTTACTTGAAGTTTCTTTCATTTTCTGGCTATTCTACCTATTCCTCTAAAGGAATGGCACTAATTATTCAAAAATAATTAGGCCAAATTTATCAATTTGCTTTGTTGTTGGAGCGTAGAAATAGTGGCGAACAAGTCCAGTAATCTAATAGTCGGCTTAGACATAGGTACCACAAAGATCGCAGTGATAATCGCTGAGAGAACTTCTAGTGGTGGTGTTGATATTGTAGGTATCGGAACTCACCCTTCTGAAGGTTTAAGAAAGGGAGTAGTAATCAATATTGAATCTACTGTAGCATCCATTCAAAAAGCAGTTGAAGAAGCGGAGCTAATGGCAGGCTGTCATATTAGCTCTGTCTATGCAGGTATTGCTGGATCTCATATCAAGGGTATGAACAGCCACGGGATTGTTGCAATAAAAAATAAAGAAGTAAGTTCAAAAGATATAGAAAGAGTTATCGACGCTGCAAAAGCTGTCGCTATCCCAATGGATAGAGAAATTTTACATATACTTCCACAAGAATATATAGTTGATGATCAAGATGGTATCAGAGAGCCACTTGGAATGTCAGGTGTTCGATTAGAAGCAAAAGTTCATATTGTTACAGGTGCAGTTGCATCAGCGCAAAACATAGTTAAAAGTGCAAATAGAGTAGGCTTAACAGTACAAGATATAGTTTTAGAGCCAATTGCATCTGCAGAAGCAGTGCTATCTCCAGAAGAAAAAGAGCTAGGAGTTGCAATGGTAGATATCGGTGGTGGGACTACTGATATTACAATTTTTCATAATGGAGCAATTAAGCATACTTCTGTAATACCGCTTGGTGGAAATCATATTACTAGTGATATTTCAGCAGGTCTGAGAACTCCAACTTCTTCTGCGGAAGAAATTAAAAGAAGATATGGTTGTGCTTACAGCGGAGCAGCAAAGCCTCATGATACTATTGAAGTTCCATCTACCGGCGGTAGAGACGCACGTATTCTTCCAAAACAGATGCTTACGGAAATCATTGAGCCAAGAATGGAAGAGATATTTACTTTAGTGCACCGTGATCTAGTGCGTTCAGGATTTGATGAATTTCTAACTGCTGGTGTCGTTCTTACTGGTGGCACTGTTTTACTAGAAGGAAGCGCAGACTTAGCAGAAATGATCTTTAGATTACCAGTAAGAGTTGGATTCCCATCAGGAGTAGGCGGATTAGTAGATGTTGTAAATTCACCTTCTTTTTCAACTGGTGTTGGTTTAGTACTTTACGGGGCAAAAAATTCAGAGCTAATAGAAAATACTCAAAGAGTAAATGCTGCTAGTGAAGGAGTTAATTTTATGTCTAAGATTAAGTCAAAGATGGCTGCTTGGTTTAGTGGGGCAGGGAGTCAGTAAATTAAAGTTGTAGTAAAAAAAGGGAAGTCGATTTTAAGGCTAGAAAAACCTAAAAAACAAACTCCCTTTAACTAGTAGAGATGCTACTAGAAGAAGTAAGAAGTACTTCGAAATGCTGATCATCCATTACTGCAAGACCATAAGCTATTCCGTAAATATTTCCTTTATCTCTATTCCAGCTAGTATCAGGTTTCGAGCGATCCCAGCGGACGTGCTCTTTTCTTAGAGGCGGGCAGAGATCTTTTCTGTTCAGTGTTCTACTTAATTCAATTAGCTCCTCTCTAGTATTGATCCAAGCTTCATGGTGCATAAAGGCTAACTCATCAAGTAGTTCTTGATGAATTTGAACTTTAGAGCCATCTAAAAGAGGAACACCATCATTTACATAAACAAACTCTCCTTCATCTAGATTTGCGCCAATGTTTAGAATTTTATTCCCAACTTCTCGCAAATGTAGAAGATTTTCTTTGCCCGATGCGCTTAGGTAGTCAAGAATTTTAGGACTCATGCGCATAGCAAAGACACGGCCGAAAATATCAACTTCTGAAAATGGTTTAGCTGATTGATGAGATAAGCCACCTGGCTCTTTCTTTTTTCTCCATAGCCAGCAAGTATTGTATTGAAACTCTACAAACCATTTCAGATACACCGCATCAAAAAAATAGAATGATGGTACTCTAATGAGAGCACTGAATTCTTCAATAGTCATCGCAGACTCTCCTTAGTTAAAACCAAAAAGTAAAAAACCAAAAAATCGACACATATTTAAATTTAAAGAACTGTGGGGCTATTTAGCAGTATTTTGGTAAAAATAGAAGATATCTTGAAAGAATTTAGTTTTAACAGTTAACATTCTGTTAATATGCTGTAATTATTGGAATTGATTATTCCACAAAACATATTCTTAAGTTTATTCACACACTAGCTACGGAAATTAATAAACAGACACCGCAATGCGTCTGAAAATGGTACGGGGTAAATTTTTTTGCTTTATGCCGCAATGCATATTGCTATTACCTTGTACTCTATTAATTCTCTAAGCTAAAATAAAATCTACAAGCGCCTTAAGATTTTCATCTTCAGACAATTCGCAAGCAGATAATAATTCTGCCCATCCAGGCACTAAACGAAGATCATTAGCTTGCTCTGCTTCTGTTTCTTCATTCCAGTGTTTATCACCGCTGTGACCACTAAGGCCCCAAGCTTGACGAAGTAGCCACCACCCTTGATGCAGCCCTTTGGCTACAACTTCGGTAAGCTCCTCCGAGATAGTTTGACCTTCTCTCGCCGCAGTAATAAGCAATTTAACTTGCTCTTTACCAAGGCTAGCAAAAAACATTACCCGACTATAGGTAAGTGCTCTTGTGAAATCCTGAATATGCAAAGGAAGTTTTTCAAACTCCTCCAGTATATCTGGATGAGAAATTCCAGGAACTTCTCTTGCTCCCCAAACCACACCTTGTTTACTTCTAGCACTTTGCCATTTGGCCCATTGCTGGACTGCGAGGCTCCTAATTCCTAAAATAATTTTAGGATCATTAGGCGGATAAACAAACTGTCTTGGCATTTCTGCTCTCCTACAAAAGAAACAAATCTGCGCTTGTCTACAAAA
>JAIYCX010000055.1 GCA_027487795.1 Pseudomonadota bacterium
AGATCGTATTATGTGAAAAAGAGAGTTTCGGTAGCAGAGAAGATTCTGCGCCTTTACAAAAAGTTTGCGTGTTACAAACCCCAAACTCCCCCCTTCTATCCTCCTATCCTTCCTGTTTTTTATCCCCAAACAAAGACAACACCTAACCAACCGACAAAAAATTTGCCACAGAAAAAAACCTAAGATGAATTTACTAACAACTAGCAATTCAAACTACAAACTAACTTGGGCTGCAACATCCTCCCACTCTACTACCACAACTACAAAACTACCTAAGCCAATCTCCTTGTATAAAACAACATCCATATTGCAAAGATTTCGATACTCCGAGAAATCTTCTAGAAACTTCCTGTATGGACAACCTATATACAAACCCCTAACAGAGGGTCTGAAATATAAATCTCTCCATACTCTAAGGATCGGGATTTACTAGAGATTTCTTTAGGGTCTAATCGGGAGCGACTTCTTTCTCCTAAGAGACTTATATTATTAGTTTTTTATTTCAAAAAACTACTTCAAATAGTCCTGAGTTTGGGTCCACATATTAGGTTTACCCCTAAGGTAGCCTTTCAAAAAGCCATAGCCTTGTGCCGAAATCATGAAAAATAACATGAATATTTTAATCGACATTGAAGTGAAATTTTGATTTTTTTCAAAAACTCCGTATTCCTTACAAGTTTTAAAAATTCGGTATGACAAACTTATAAATGAAAATGATAGAAGTAAAAAAGTTATAATATTGCAAAAAGAGATTGTTATAAAAAACAAAACAATGAAAACAAGAGTTTCAAATACAAGATGTCCCAATCTTGAAATTAAACTAAAATAATAATCCCAAAATAAAAATCCTGTTTCACCGTCACCTTGAGAATATGATACTATGGTTTTACAAACTTTTAATATGCTCTCAGGCATAACCCATGTTGAGGTTGCAGCAGGGCAAAAAATTATTTGATTTGTATTCTTTTTTACCTTATAGCAGAATAAAGAATCCTCCCCTGCCCTTGTTAAGCACTCAGGAAAGCCGGAAACTTTTTCAAATAAACTTTTTCTAAGTGCCATAGATCTACCTGATGCAAAAATTACTGCTGGATCTAGATACTCAAATCTAGGTAATAAAAAATAACACAAAGCATTTTGCCATTCAAAAACTGTACGGGTGTGATACCAGCCGATGACGAACTCTGCTGTAGAATTAGTCATTGAATAAACTAATTGCTCTGCCCAGGTCTTATCTAAAATCGAGCCAAAATCAGAGAATAATAGAATCTCAGTACTAGATTTACTAACTGCTAAATTTCTCCCTCTTGCTATAGAAGCGCCTTCTTCATTTTCTACTATGACTTTAAATTTTTTCTCTCTGTCTGCCCAAAGTTTTAATTCTTGATATGTCCCATCACTAGACCCTCCGTCAATAATTATAACTTCGCTAGGTAATATAGTGAGCGCAGAAATTGAATCTACGAAGTTTTTTATGCTATTTATTTCATTTAAACAGGTAGAAATTAAACTATACCTATATGAACTTGACTGTTCTGCTAGTAATTCTTGATCTATGTAATTTGTATTAAAAAATTGTCTATCTTGAGCCCTATTTTCAGCTTCTAGCCTGTTTTTTGGCAAAAAAACTAAATATTCGTTTCTAGGAGCAATATAATTAGATCTATTTCTGAAATTCTCTATGATTTCCGTCATCCTAAGTCTTAAGGAATATGGTAATATAGGCCAAATATATTTTAAAGATAACTCTGATACGCCAAACATAGAATTTACATATTCATTCTTTACAGAATAACACTTAATGATTACAGATAGACACTTACTACACACAACGGAATAAAAGAAACAGTTGAAATTTCAAGATTACTACCAAACATTAGGAATAACTAGATCTGCTACCAAGGAAGAGATTTCCAAGGCTTACCGAAAACTTGCTAGGAAGTTTCATCCAGATGTTAATAAAGAAAAAACCGCAGAAGATAAGTTCAAACAAATCTCTGAAGCATATGAGGTATTGAAAGATCCTGAGAAGAGAAAACTTTACAATGAGCTAGGAGAAAACTGGAAAGCTGGACAAGACTTTAAACCACCCCCAGGCTGGGAAGATCTATTTGCACAGTCTTTTCAAGGACAGAATTTTAATCAAGGAAATTTTAGATCATCAGGCGGTACAGGAAGTGGTTCTAGACGAACTAATAGGCAGGCTAATACAGGTGGCGGATTTTCATTTGGAGCTGATGGCAATAACGGTCCAGGCTTTAGTGACTTTTTCCAATCTTTATTTGGAGGAAGTGCTGCAGGGGGAAGAACTGGAGGGAGTAATCAGAATAATCCTAATACAACAGAAAGCCCTAAGCCAGCCCCTAAACCTATAGAAGTATTTGTTTCAATAGATGAGATAGTAAATCAAGCTAAGAAAACTATCAGACTGAATATAACAAAAACAAACCCTTTTGGATCCAAAGAAGTTAGTACTAAAAATCTCACTTTTAAAATCCCTGACTCTATGTCAGACGGTCGTTTAATTAAAATTAAAGGAAAAGCAGGAGAAGCTAATCCTGAAATAGTACTAAAACTAAAAGTCAGTCCTGATAGCAGATCTAGAATAGATGGTAATAATATTATTTCGATGTTGCCACTTACCCCTTCAGAAGCTGTTCTTGGGGGCAAATTTGAATATAGTATTTTTTCTTCTACTTATAACCTAAATATCCCAGCGAAAACCTCATCAGGAAAAACATTCAGACTAAAAGGAAAGGGACTACCTCTTAAAGAAGGAGCTAGAGGAGATTTATTAGTAGAAGTAAGAATAGTTATCCCCGACACCTTAAGTGAAGAAGAAATTGAACTTTATAAAAAACTTTCAGAAATTTCTACCTTCAAGGCTCGCAATATTTAATATCAATGATTACATAACTTCATAGATATATAACTACTAGATAAAACTACAAAGTAAAAAACATGGACCAAAGTAAATTTACTGAAAAAAGCCAAGAAGTTCTTAAAGATGCTCAGAACACAGCACTTAAGAATCAAAACCAAGAAGTGGATACTGATCACTTATTGTTAGCTCTTGTGTCCCAAATTGGCGGTCTATTTCCTAAACTACTTCAAAAACTTGATATTCCTGTTTCACAGTTTCAGATAAAATATCGCGAATTAGTAGAGAGAAAACCTAAAGTTACAACTAGTAACTCTGAAAATGATAGACTTTATGCCTCAGTCGGGCTTCAAAGAGTATTAGCAAAAGCCGAAGATGAAGCTAAAAAATTTAAAGATGAATATGTTTCAGTAGAACATTTAGCATTAGCAGTTTTATCAGAAGGAAAAGCATTACCTTCACATGATATTCTTAAAGAATTTAATTTAACTAGAGATAGATTCGCAAAAGCTCTTACCGAGGTAAGAGGAGATAGAAAGGCTGATGGGAAAAACCCTGAAGCAAACTATGAAGCATTAGAAAAATACGGCAGAGATCTTGTTAAAGATGCGCAAAAAGGAAAGCTTGATCCTGTTATTGGAAGAGATGCTGAGATTAGAAGAGTCGTAAGAATATTATCTAGAAAAACAAAAAATAATCCAGTTCTCATTGGAGAGCCTGGAGTTGGTAAAACTGCCATTGTTGAAGGTCTCGCTCAAAGAATTGTTAGAGGCGATATCCCAGAGGGCTTAAAAGATAAATCTGTTTTTGCTCTAGACATGGGCAGTCTTATAGCCGGTGCTAAATTCAGAGGAGAGTTTGAAGAAAGACTTAAAGCTGTTCTAAATGAAGTTAAAAATTCTGATGGCAAAATCATTTTGTTTATTGACGAACTTCATACCATAGTAGGCGCTGGTAGATCAGAAGGATCTATGGATGCAGGAAATTTATTAAAGCCACTATTAGCAAGAGGAGAACTTCATTGCATCGGAGCAACTACTTTAGATGAATATAGAAAATATATTGAAAAAGACGCTGCTTTAGAGCGAAGATTTCAACCTGTTATTGTTGAGCAACCAAATGTTGAAGATACTATTTCAATACTCAGAGGACTAAAAGAAAGATTTGAAATACACCACGGAGTTAAAATATTAGATAGCTCATTAGTTAGCGCTGCTGTGCTTTCAAATCGTTACATCTCAGACAGGTTCTTACCTGACAAAGCAATAGACTTAGTAGATGAAGCCTGTGCGATGATCAGGACAGAAATAGATTCTCTACCTGCTGAACTTGATGAAGTAACAAGAAAAATCATGCAGCTTGAAATTGAACAAGCAGCTCTGAGAAATGAAAAAGACTCTCCTAGTCAAGTTAGATTAGAAAAACTTAAAAAAGAATTATCTGAGTTAAAAAGTAATTCAGATAGAATGAGAGCGCAGTGGGAAAATGAAAAAGAAGCTATACAAAAAGTTAGAAGTCTTAGAGAAAAGATTGAAGAAACAAAATCTAAGATACTTAAAGCTGAAAGAGAATATGATTTAAATAAAGCCGCTGAGTTAAAACACGGAGTTTTGCCTGTACTTGAACTATCATTAAAAGAAGAAGAAAGATTAATGTCTTCTGAAAGTGGTGGTGAGGCTAGACTACTAAGAGAAGAAGTTACAGACCAAGAAATTGCAGAAATAGTTTCTAAATGGACAGGTATTCCAGTCGTAAGACTAGTAGAAGGTGAAAAAGAAAAATTACTTAGACTCTCTGAAATATTACATGCTAGAGTTATAGGCCAAGACAGTGCCGTAGATCTAGTTGCAGATGCTGTTATTAGAGCTAGAGCTGGGATCAAAGATCCAAAGCGCCCTATCGGTTCATTTATTTTCTTAGGACCTACTGGTGTCGGGAAAACAGAACTTGCACGAGCACTAGCTGAGTCACTATTTGATACTGAAGATAATATAGTCAGAATAGATATGAGTGAGTACATGGAAAAGCACTCAGTATCTAGACTTGTTGGAGCACCTCCAGGTTATGTTGGTTATGACGAAGGTGGTCAGCTTACTGAAGCTATAAGACGTAAACCTTATAGTGTAATTCTATTTGACGAGATAGAGAAAGCACACCCTGATGTTTTTAATATCTTATTACAAATATTAGATGACGGTAGAGTTACGGATTCTCAAGGTAGAACAGTGGATTTTAAAAATACTGTTATTATTATGACTTCTAATCTTGGATCTCAGCACTTATTGGACGAAAACGAGAGTGAGGAAGAAAAAGAAAAGTTAGTAATGAAAGAACTAAGATCAGCTTTCAGACCTGAGTTCTTAAACAGAGTAGATGAAATTATTATCTTCTCTCCTCTGACTCAAGAACAAATTAAGAAAATAGTTCTCTTACAACTTGATATCCTAAGAAAAAGACTAGAAGACAGAAATATCATAATAGAGATAACAGATGCTGGACTTGATAAAATTGCCAAGGATTCATACGTCCCTGCTTTTGGTGCAAGACCTGTTAAACGTTATATACAAAGAAATATAGAAACTAAAATTGGTAGACTAGTAATATCTGGTGAAGTAACGGACAATTCACTAGTACTGATAGATGTAAATAATGGTAATTTAGAATTAAGTGCCCAGAGCAAGCACTAAACTAAAGCACAATTCGAACTAAACTTCTTCTAAAGCAGTCTGAACTATATTTACTAGCTTATCTATTTTGCATGGCTTAGTAATGATAGATTTGCATCCTGCTTCTAAAGCTTTAGTGTGCAAGCTAGTATCACCCGAAGCAGTGAAAGCTAATACTGGTTTTGTAAAACCAGAACCTCTAAGACCATTTACTGTGCTGACTCCATCCATCTCTGGCATCATCAAATCAACAATTGCTAAATCAGGAGTATCAGAGTTTAAGCTTTCTATAGCTTGCGCTCCACTTGCAGTTCTAGTTACTTGAAATCCTTTCTTTTCAAAAAGTAAGGCTATTATATCTAATGACGTAATATCATCATCGACTAAAAGGATTTTCTTATTTTGATCCATGGGAGAGCTCCTGTGATTATAGTATTACGATGATTAAACTACGCAATTGGAAGCACGGAATTTTAAATAAATGTCATAATATTTCGAGTTATGACTAAATTTAAAATCAAATGAAGAAGATAATCAATTTTTTACTAATAATTTCAATAACTTCAGTAAGTTCTTGCTCACTTGATAGCTTAACTACATCAGAGGCAGTATTGGGTGGCGGCGCTGGAGCCCTCGCAGGTGCAGGAATTGGCAGTATAATAGGCGATAGAATTGGTAAGAAAACTGAGAATATGGCTATGATTGGAGGAATTGGAGCCGGAACCGGTATCCTTCTAGGCTCTCTAATACATGATAATCGTGCAG
Organism: Pseudomonadota bacterium; assembly: GCA_027487795.1. GTDB lineage: Bacteria > Bdellovibrionota_C > UBA2361 > SZUA-149 > DAOLCO01 > JAIYCX01. The sequence continues at coordinate 6,313 of JAIYCX010000055.1, forward strand.
AAGCTAACAAAGAAAAAGCTGAAATTATAAGAAGAGCCGGTGAAATTTCACAAAGACAAAAACAGATAGATAAACTGCGTGAACAAGTTCAAAGTGATTCTTCTTGGGGAAGATCCGAGGTAAAACCTTGGTCAGAAAGGTATGAAACTGAAGTATCAGATTATCCTTTCCAAGGTATAAGTCTAAAATAATCTCTTTCTTAATTCATTATTTAAAGTAGCTATTTACATCAGTTAAATTGCTCTATATTGTGCAGCAATGATTTTACTAACTGGAGGCACTGGATTTTTAGGGAGCGCTTTACTTGCGCGACTTAATCGCATGTACCCAGAAAAGCCGATTTATGTTTTAGTAAGAGCAGAAGATGATGATCATGCTCTTCACAGATTAAAAGAATCAAACAAATCACTTTTTTTAAAAGACTCTAAATTTGCAAAAAATATATTCCCAATAGCTGGTGATATTTCGCATCAAGGTCTTGGACTCAGTGGAAGAAATAAAGACATTCTAACTCAAGAAATTAAAAGTATTTACCATAGCGCCGCGAACACTCATTTAAACTTAGGGATCGATGAAGCTACAGCATGTAATTACACAGGCACTGCTAACTTACTTGAATTTGCAAAATCTATAGATAATTCTTCACTTAATTTTAAACATATTTCAACTGCATACGTTGCAGGAGATACAACCCAAACTGTTTGCTCAAGTAACTTAAATATCAATTCTCTGTTTAGGAATTCATACGAAGAAACCAAGGCAAAAGCAGAGAAACTTGTGCAAAGTTATAAAGATCATTTTTCTGTTGTCATTTTTAGACCTTCAGTAATTGTAGGAGATAGTATTACTGGAAATACTTCTGCATTTAATGTTTTATATATACCAGCTAGAGCCATCTACACCGGTTTACTAAAAGTAATTCCTGCAATTCCTCACACACCGTTTGACGTGGTCCCTGTAGACTATGTCTCAAGAATTATCGCTGAGTCTGAAGCAATGAGTTTTGAAAATGGTGCTTGTTTTCATTTAACAGCAGGTGTGGGAAGAGAATCAAGTCCAGCACAAATTCTCGACCTACTAATTAATGCAGCTGGAAAATATTCTAAGAATAATTTAAAGCATAAACCAATTTTTGCTCCTGCTGAATTTCTCTCACAGGAGAGCATACAAAAAGTGATTCACTCAGTTACAAATATTGCGACCAATATTTATCACACTCAAACTTTCAAACATTTTGAGAAAATACTTGGAAACCGCATTCCACTATTAAATCAAATTCTGCCGTTTATTCCTTATATGATATCAAACCCAAGATTTGATACTAAAATGACGCTAGATAAGTTTGGGCCAAACGGGCTTCCTCCTCTTTTTGAGAATTATGCAGAAACTATTTTCAAATTCTGTATTGAATCCAGATGGGGTCGCGTTCAAACGGCTCAATAGTTTGCCTAAATTTCTAATTTATAGAATCCAGATTTAATAATTGTCATCTAAACTATATAAGACTAATTTAGTGCTGTTGGCAGGATTTAAAACTACCCATATACTAAATTCAGAATAAAGATATTTCAAATTCCAACATTTGAAGGCAACTGGGTTATTTGCATTGAGTAGTAAAAATGCGAGCACCATAAGATAAGTCCGACATAAATTTGAAAATACTTATAAGTTTTAAAAACCAAGTTCCCCTTGTTTTTTACATAGGGAGTTTTATTAATAGATTTTAGCTAGAGATTTTTAAAAGCGTTAATTCCAAGTGCAAAGTATTAGGATTACTATAATAACAAAATTATGATCATGGAACTACAGTACTTAAAAGATTAAGAACTTAGATTTACAAGATATTTATTTAGTTTTAATACCTCACATATAGAGACAAGCGACTTACGTAAATCATCTAGCGAGCCAATATAAGGAGTTCAGGGCATGTCTAAAAAGATGCTCATAAACGCTCGCTATCCAGAGGAGTGCAGAGTAGCAGTAATAGAAGATAATCAACTTCTAGAACTAGAAATTGAAAGACCAGATCATCAACAACTAAAGGGGAATATTTATAGAGCCCCAATTAGTCGAATAGAGCAAAGCTTACAAGCAGCGTTTCTAGATATCGGTTCTTCAAGAAATGGTTTCTTACAGATTAACGATATTAATCCAGCTTGTTTCTTTGATTCTTCAAAGAATAGCAGTGGAAGAAATCGTCCATCTATTAAAGAAATTTTAAGAAACGGACAGGATCTAGTAGTTCAAGTAGTTAAAGATGAACGAGCTGCTAAAGGTGCCACTCTTACTACCAATATGTCTATCCCGGGTAGATATGTAGTTCTAATGATTGGAAATCAGAGAGGCGGAGTTTCTAGAAAGATTCAAGACGAGAGTCAAAGACGAAAACTTAAAGACTCCGTAGATAGTTTGAAAATTCCTGCTGGAATGGGAGTCATAGTAAGAACTGCTGGTATAAATAAAAGTACAGTAGAACTTCAAAAGGACTTAGATAATCTACTTGAAATTTGGTACAGCATTTTAGAGAAAAGTGTAACACCTGGGCCTTCTCCCCTACTACTATATCAGGAAAGTTCATTAGCAATAAGAACTATTAGAGATTATCTTACTCCTGATATTACTGAAGTTTTAATTGATGAAGAGAAGATTTTTAATGAAGTAAAAGACTTTATTGATAGAACGTTTTCTAACTTTGAAACTAAGTTAACTTTCTACGATAAGCCAACTCCATTATTCTCTTATTTCCATTTAGATACTCAAGTTGATGCTACAAATCAAAGTGAAGTAACTCTGAAATCCGGTGGATCAATTGTTATTAATTCTACTGAAGCAGTCGTTGCAGTTGACGTAAACTCAGGTCGCGCGACAACTCAATCAAACGTAGAGTACACAGCTTTTGAAACAAACAAAGAAGCAGCTATTGAAGTTGCAAGACAACTACGCCTTCGAGATCTTGGCGGTCTAATTGTTATCGATTTTATCGATATGGCTGACAAAAGACATAAACAAGTAGTAGAACGTACTTTAAAAGACTCTGTAAGATTTGATAAAGCTAAGGTTGAAATTGGAAGAATTTCTAAATTCGGCCTACTTGAAATGTCTAGACAAAGAATTAAAACTTCTCTTGCTAGCCACAGCCATGAAACTTGCTCACAATGTCAAGGTAGAGGGAAAATGCGCTCTCCTGAGTCCGTTTCACTTGAAGCACTACGCAAAATTCAATCAGCTATGTATGCCGGTGGAGTGACTGAAGTACGACTACAGATCTCTCCTATCGCAGGACTTATGCTTTTAAATTCTAAGAGAAGAGAACTAAGCGCTTTTGAAAGTGAAACTGGGGCGCAAGTTAGAGTTTACCCAGATGGTAGACTTAGACCAGAAGAGTATCATATTGAAATAGTAAGATCTCGTGGAGTAGTTTCTACTAGCTCAATGACAAGTCCTGCTACAGAAACTAGTTCTGATCGTAGTTTAGAACGAGGCTCAGATAGGGGCTCTGAAAGAAACGGCAATCAAAGAAATAATAGATCTAGAAGAGGAAGAACTTCTGATAACAGAGACAACAGGGACAATCGAGAAGACAGAAGGCCGAATCGAAGACCGCAAAATCAGTCTAATCACAATAGACCTAGGCCTGAAAATAATCGATCAGAAGATGATTCCAGAGAGACTCTAGAGAATAATAACTCTGAAGAAAATAGTCCAATAGAAGATAGGCCACAACAAGAAAACCGCCCAGAGAATAGACAAGACAATAGGCCAAGACCAAATAGAAATAATCGTAACAGAAACTACAGAGATAACAGAAATAATCGTCCTAGAAGAGATAGTTCAACTGCGGGAGATTCTCAAATTTCGAATGGTGGAGAAAGTACTGGTCACGAGGAAAGAATTGTTGTGAATTCTGATGATAGTGGTGCTGAGTAGTTTAGTTTAGGCTTCTCCACCCCCCAAGAGGTATTAGAATCTGATTCTTCTTGTGTCGAACTGAAGCCACCGCTTGTTTCGGAACTTCCCTTGCATAGCAAGGCAATTTCCGAAATCAAGCCCACTCAACAACAACCCCTCGCCATCTGCGAATAATCAGATTCTAATACCTCTTACCACCTCCACTATCATTATTTATCTAGCTATTAAAAATATCTTTATAAAATTAATTTTGATGATAAGTAATAATACTGATTAGTAAAATAGTTACTCATAAAAATACCAAAATGAACGCAACAAACCTAAAAACCAAATTCCCAGAACTAGATATTACTCATAACAACGGCAATGCCATTTATGTAAATGGAATAAAAAATGTTGCAGTACCACCAGCATTTTTATCACAGCTTACAATAGCGGGTGATACAGTTTATGTTTCAGGGCAGATAGCTCTTGATCCTAAGACTAATAAAATGATTGAAGAGGCTGGAGTTGAGGCTGAAACTAATCAGATCTTTGATAATATTGAAGCTTCTCTAGCTGGTGTTGGCTTAACTTTAGCGGATGTAGTAAAATCTTCTGTTTACCTAACTAATTTAGATGAATTTCCAAAGTTTAATGAAATTTATATTAAACGAATGAATGGATGCAGGCCTGCAAGAGAAGCTGTGCAAGTTGTTCGCTTAGCATTAGATGCTACTGTAGAAATTACTGTTACTGCTATAATTAAGAACTAAAGAGCCGTCACTATTTACTCTGAGTTAAACAATGGTTTATTTTATCGATTAAAACCTGAATAGAAATATTTGATTTTAAAATATAATTATCTACTCCAATTCTAATTGCCTGCTTTACTACTTCGGCATCAGCAGTATCTGTTAAGAATATAGTTGAGGCGTCTTGAGTTTGAAAAATTTTCTTAGCAAAAGTAATAAAATTTAGACCATTCATTACAGGCATTCGATAATCTACAATCATCAAATTTATTGGAATGATTTGAGTTTGTATAAGCTCCAGTGCTTCAGCACCATTCTTTGCCGTAAAAGTTTTAAAACCATGCTCATTTAGAGTAGTCGTAATTAGGTTACGAAAAAAGGACTGGTCATCTACAATTAGAACTCTATTTTTTGCCATAAATTTCTACAAATCCATCGACCAAATTAAGTTCTTTTAAAAAATTATTAGCAAAAGTATTTAATTGTTGATTCAGTATTTTTATTTCAGTCATATTTTTACTTTTACAACTCTCTTCCATTTTTACCATGATATCAAAGATATTCTCCGCGGCAGTAGCACCAGCAGCTCCCTTCAATCCATGAAAAGATTCATAAAGCTCATCAAAATCGTTAGATTCTATTAATTCTTGAATCTTTATTAAATCTTCTTCGAGCTGATTTCTAAAGTGAAATAAAACTAGGTAAGAAATCTCCGAATCCCCCATTCGCTCTATTAGATTTTCAAAATTTAAATTAAGTCTGTCATTATCCATGGATAGATATTATCTAATTGTTAGTACTGTAGACTAAGAAACGCTTAGTAAACTAAAATCAATTGAAATAAACGACCTACAAATTTAAAAACTTTAATATTATTTATATTCTGAAGAGCAATTTTATCTGCATTTTAATCAGAAATAACTAGTTTTAGTATGCTTGGTTGATATTCGTAAAATTTTTATAAAAATTTCTATTTTTATTATTGATCAATTAAGATTTAACGTATTAGATTTACTCTAGTAAAAGTTTTTAATTTAGAACATGAAGCAAATTTTAGCTGTTTTTTTATCAATAAATCTCCTCTTTTTCTCTAGAATCGGACTTTTAAGAGCTGACGACATTCAAGCAAAAGATGATAAACAGCCAACTATCGACGACTTAGATATCGAAGATTTACTGCACGCTCAAATTGTATCTACAGCTTCTAAATATAGTCAGGATTCATTAAAAGCCCCTTCCTCAACTTCGGTTATAAATAAAGATCAAATTCAAAAATTTGGATACAGAACTCTTTCTGAATTAATTAGAGGAGTCCGAAGTTTTTATACGACTTACGATTATAACTATAATTATACAGGCGTTAGAGGTTTTGGTAGACCATCTGATTATGATACCAGAATTCTAGTACTGCTTAATGGTCATCGTTTAAATGACAGCATATATTCATCCGCAACCACTGGTACTGACTTTATTTTAGATATAGATTTAGTTGAAAAAGTTGAAATTGTCAGAGGTCCAAGCTCTTCTATTTATGGCTCAAATGCTTTTTTTGCTGTTATTAATATTTTCACTAGAGACCACACTTCCTTAAAAGGATTTGAGGTCTCAGCTGATGCTGCAAAAGATAATACTTATCAAGGGAGAGCCTCTTTTGCAAAAAAGTTTTCTGATGACTTTTCAATGCTAGTATCAGCGACAGGCTTTGATAGTGACGGTTCTAATTCACTATATTTTAAAGAATACGATGATCTTGCTACAAATAATGGAGTAGCTAAAGGGCTTGACTCAACTAATGGAAGGAGTTTTTTCGGTCAATTCAATTTAGGAGATTTCAAATTAGATACAGGATTCATTCATAGAGATAAACAAATCCCTACAGCTTCATATGGTACTATTTTTAATAGTCCTTTAGCTTCTAATGTCGATGATAGATACTACGCAGACTTACAGTATACAAATCAATTAAACAAAGAAAATTTACTTGATACTAGAGTTTATTATGACCTATATAAATTTAGAGGGTTTTTCCCTTATGAAAATGCTGAAGACCCTGCAACTCCAATAATTAATAATGACTATAGCGAAGGCCAAAAAGTTGGTTTTATCGCTCAGAATACAAATACTTCAATAAAAGATAATACATTTATCTTAGGTACTGAAGTGAGAAGTGACTTCATTCAAAAACAGTATAATTTTGATTCGAATGCCGATGGAGTATTAAATTTAGACTCAAAAAGAAATGAAGATATTTGGTCTTTATTCCTTCAAAATGAATACCAATTTAATAAATGGGTAGGATTAAATGCAGGTCTAAGATATGATAATTATCAAACTGTTAAAGACCAACTTAATCCAAGATTTGGATTAATTATCACACCCGAAAAAGATAGTGCAGTTAAACTTCTTTATGGTACTGCTTTTAGAGCACCAAACGCATTTGAATTATTCTACTCACAGGACAGAACTCAGAAAGCTCCTATAGGATTAAATTCAGAAGAAATAACAACCTATGAACTTATATATGAAAAATATTTTTCAACAAATATACGCTCTTCTTTCAGTGTTTATGAATATCAACTTGACGGTTTAATCGATCAAACTGTTGATCCGGTAGATAATTTAACTGTCTACAATAATAGACCTAATATTTCTGCTAAAGGATTTGAAGCTGAATTAGAATATAAATTTTCTGGTGGTTGGTTAATAAGAAAAAGTTATGGACTACAAGAAACATTAGATAACAGCCAATCTTCTGGAACATTAAGTAATTCACCAAAAAATATTTTAAAATCCCACTTAGTGGTTCCTGTTATTCATGAAAAACTTTTTGCAGCATTAGAGACTATTTATATTAGCAATCGGTTAACTTTAGCTAATAATAATACTAGTGATTATTGCTTAATGAATTTTACTATTTCTACGAAGAACATTTTTGATAATCTTGATATTTCCACAAGCTTATATAATTTGTTAGACAAAAAATATAGTGACCCAGGATCAACTGAACATCGACAAGATCTAATACCTCAGCAAGGTATTAGCTGGCGTCTTCAAACGACCTATAGGTTCTAAATGTTATATCTAGTCATTTTTAAACATATTGCTAAAACAAAATCAGTACTATCAAAATTTGTGTCTTTTTTTAGTATATTTTTTTATATAGGAATCACTCTTGCAAGTGAAATAAAAATCGAAGAAAATGACTTAAGAGCTGCATTTATAGTTAAGTTTTTAAAATATATTGAACTTCCTAAGAGCAATCAGAATGTTAATATTTGTGTAATAGGCACTCCGGAATTAACCAACTCCTTCAGCAAATATAACAATAAAACGCAGTCAAATATGAATATAAATTTATTTGCCAATGAAGATACACTAAAAGCAAAAATATGTGATCTCTTATATCTGTCAGTAGGAGCTGAAAGGTCTAATCATTTTGATATAGTTTCTAAATCTGATTTGGTTATATGCGAATTAGATGATTGTTATGAACAATCCGGCATTATAAAACTAGAAAAACGTGAATCTTCTATAATTTTTAAAATTAATTTAAAAAGAGCATTAGAACACAATATCAAAATAAGTTCTCAACTTCTAACACTCGCATCTGAAATAATTGAAAATTAACCATGAAACTATTTAATAGTTTATCCTTAAAAAATAAAATCGTTGCTATCGTATTTGTTACTACACTTACAATTACATCTTTAACATGTATAGTATTAGCCTACTTTGAGATAGCAGAATATAAAGATAATTTAACTACGCGTACTGATTCTCTAGCGAAAATCGCTTCATTTTATTCAAAATCAGCTCTTGAATTTAACGACAAGAAGGCTGCTACGAATGGTTTGGAAGCTTTTAAGCTCGAGAAGTCAATAATTTCAGTTAGTATTTTTAATCAGTCTGGTAAATTATTTTCTGAGTTAAAAAAAAATAATTTAATAGACACGCCCTCATTAGAATCGTTTGAACTCGAAAAATCATATTTTAGTAAAAATGTTTACTATTATTCAGACAAGATTACGGATAAAGAAGAAGTATTAGGAACAATAATAATCGCAGTTGATTTAAGTGATTTATATAGATCTATTTCGATTTTTGGATTGGCCTGTCTTCTCATAATAATAGGTAGTTCAATCCTCGCATACATTCTTGCTGTTAATTTACAGAGAATCATAACCCAACCAATTTTAAATTTAGTAAAGACTAGTAAGATTGTCTCAGAAACAAATAACTATTCAATTAGATCAGTAAAAAAAGCTAATGACGAAATTGGTCAACTAGTTGAGTCTTTTAATAAAATGCTAGAAAGAATTGAGCTGAGAGAATCTGAATTAAAAGAACAAAGTGCAGAATTAGAAATCGCCTTAGATCATTCTAAGCAGGCTTCTCAAGCTAAAAGTTCTTTTTTGGCGACTATGAGTCATGAGATCAGGACGCCGTTAAATGGAATTCTTGGTTCACTACATTTGATCTGTAATTTTGAATTACCAAACAGAGTATTAGAGCTTGCCAATATTGCTAAAGAATCATGTCAAGGTTTAAATTCGATTATTAGTGATGTTTTAGATCTATCTAAAATAGAAGCAGGTAAAATGACACTAGAAGAGAACGAAGTAAGTATCTCCAGCTTAACAGCACAAGTAATCGAAATACTTAAAATTAGATCTCAAGAGAAAAATATAGTTCTAAGTTGTATAATTAGTAAGAAAGTACCGAATTATATCAAGGTAGACGAAACTAGATTGCGACAGGTACTGTTAAACCTTACAGGCAATGCACTAAAATTTACTGCTAATGGCTGTGTTAAGTTAATTATTTCTTCGACTTTCGTAAACAATAAACATAAGATTTTATTTGAGATTGTAGATACAGGGGTAGGCATAGAAGAAGATAAGATAAAAAATCTCTTTCAGTCATTTAGCCAAGCTGACTCCTCAATTACTAGAAAATATGGTGGAACTGGCCTAGGGCTTTCAATCTGTAAAGAAATCGTAGAACTTATGAACGGAGAAATAGGAGTAAAAAGCATACCAGGCGAAGGTAGTACTTTTTGGTTCACACTAAGTTTAGAAGAAATTGAATCAAAACAAGAATTAGTAGAAAATCCAATAGATTTAAGTTTAACAACTACTCTAGTTTGCGTAGGGAATCATTATTTATCTGATTGTATTGGATCTCAATTTGACGAGCTTGAAATACAACATAAGATATTCAATAATTTAGATAGTTTAATAGATTCTTGCTTAGAAGAAGAAAAATTTCAACGGGAAAGAATCGTCATACTTTATCTCGGAATTAAAATCGACGCAGCTACAATTGAAAAAATTCCCAAATATTTAAACATTGTCCTTATCGATCCTGAAACTCTTGATTACGAAGATTTATTCAAAAGTTCATTTCCTAATGTTTTATCTATTTATTCACCTATTCATCAATCTAAACTTTTTGATAGTGTAGTTGATTTATATGCATCAAAGAAACCTGAAATAATATCAAGTAAAAAAACAGAAATTAAATCTAAAGTTAACTTCAAATCGTTCTCTCATGCTAGAGTGCTGGTAGCTGATGATAATAAAATAAATAGAATAATTGCAACCCAAATGTTAAACCAATATGGAATTAAGCCAGATCTTGCTAACGATGGTATTGAAGCACTAAATCTTTTTAAAGAAAAAGAGTATGATTTAGTTTTTATGGATTTACACATGCCAGAAATGGATGGCCTTAGATCCACTGAACTAATAAGAGAGATTGAACGAGAAAACGTTTCGAATAAAAAAATCACTCCTATAGTTGCACTTACTGCCGATGTAACTACTGAGATTATACAACAATGCAAGAACATTGGAATGACTAATTACTTAAGTAAACCAATGGAACCTGCAAAGTTATTAGAAATGCTTGAAGAATATTTAAACTAAACTTCAAGCAATAAACTTATAGAAGGAGCTAGTATCTAGCTAGTTTCTAGCTAGTTTCTAGCTCCCTCTCTTCTTCCTCCTCTCTCACGATCACGGAAACTTCCGCCGCCACCTCTATTTTCACCACCTCTATAACCACCGCGACTGTCCCCTCCGCGTGACCCACCACCACCGCCTCTGCTAAAACGACGGCCTCTTCCACCTCTATCCCCTCTTCCTCCAGCTTCTCTTATATCAAATTCTGCTTTAGGAATATTTTCAGACTTTGCTTCTAATATAAGCGGAGATTTTTTATAGAGTAGTGAAATTAATCTAGTAGCAACTTCTAGCTCTGATAAACCTGATTCAGTCTTTAACTCTTCAACAATAGATTTATATATTTCAATATCCTTATTGTCTTGACTTACAGCATTTATTTGCGCCTTAAAGGAATCAATCCTTCTCTTGTTAATATCTTTTGCACTAGCAATAGTATACTTCTCTAATTTGAAGCTAAGCTCTCTTTCAAGAGTTTTAAACAATCTAGCTTCTCTTGGACAAACAAATAAAATCGCAGACCCTGTAGTTCCTGCTCTACCTGTTCTACCTATTCTATGAACATATGACTCAGAGTCATAAGGCATATCATAATTTATAACTAAACCGATTCTATCAATATCCAATCCTCTAGCAGCAACGTCTGTAGCAACTAAAATATCAAACTGACCACTTTTAAATCTTTTAATGGTCTGTTCTCTTTGAGCTTGCGGGATATCTCCATTTAAAGGAGCAGCCTTAAAGCCTCTTCTTCCTAAATGCTCAGCTAAATCTATTGCACCCTGCTTAGTTCTCACAAAAGCAATAACACCATCAGTTTCAGTAGTATCCAAGACTCTGTTAAGAGCATCTAGCTTGTGCATATCCTGAATAACCCAGTAACTTTGCTTAACAGATGAAGAAGACTTCAAACTTGAGTTCAGCTTTATTTGAACTGGTTCATTTAAATGCTTTTGAATGATCTTCTTAATTTGATCAGGCATAGTTGCTGAAAATAATGCAACTTGTTTAGTTTTAGGAGTAAAGCTAAGTATAGTTTCTACATCTTCATAGAATCCCATTCTTAACATTTCATCTGCTTCATCTAAAACTATAGTCTTAAGACCAGATAATTTCATAGTGCCGCGTTCTAGATGATCTATTACTCGTCCTGGAGTACCAACAACAATATGAACTCCTGATTTAAGATCTCTAAGTTGATCTCTGTAACCTTGCCCACCGTACATAGGTAGTACTTTTAAGTTTTTAATGCTCTCACCGTATTTCTTAAAAGCTGAGGCAACTTGAAGTGCTAGTTCTCTTGTTGGAGCTAGTACTAAAATCTGAGGTCCTAACCCTGAAACTTCAGTATCAAGATTAGCTAAAAGTGGAAGAGCAAAAGCTCCTGTCTTTCCTGTTCCTGTTTCTGCTTGGCCGATAACATCTTGGCCATTTAGAAGGAATGGTATTACCTTCGTTTGTATGGGTGAAGGTGTATGATAACCAATTTTTGTTAATGTATCTAATATTTTCTGAGGGAGCTCTAAACTAGAAAATCCCAGGGTAGATGTTTCCACCCCACTAATGCTGTCCATGTTTGTCCTATAAGTATGCTTTAAAAAAGAATATAAAAATGCTGAGTGTTTATATGAGAAATAAATAAAATAGTCAAGTTATTCGTAGGGGGATAAGTTTGCGAAGCTACTAGCTTTTCTAAGAAATTTGTCTTATTTGTAAAATAAACGACTTAATTATTAGGACAAATGGGACGTATTTTTGAAAAAAGAAAGTATAAGATGTTTGCTCGCTGGGCTAAAGCATCTAAGGCATTTACTAAGCTAGGAAAAGAAATCGCAATCGCGGTTAAACGCTCAGGACCAGATCCTGATTCAAATCCAAGATTAAGAATGGCGATACAAACTGCCAAGTCCTTGAACATGCCAAAGGACCGAATCGAAAATGCTATTCATAAAGCATCCTCAAAAGATGAGGCAGATTTAGATGAAATAAATTATGAAGGCTACGGGCCAAACGGTGTAGCAATATTTGTAGAATGCGCAACTAACAATCCAACAAGAACTGTCGCAAACGTGAGAAATATTTTCTCTAAACACGGTGGCAATCTTGGCGTAGAAGGTGCTCTTAAATTTGTATTTGAAAGAGTTGGAGTTTTTAAAATTTCAAAACCAAATATAGATCTTGAAACCTTAGAATTAGAACTAATAGACGTGGGTCTTGAAGAGCTTTATGAGACAGAAAGCGAAACTGGCGAAACAGAAGTTATGATCCATACTGGATTTGAAAGTTTTGCAGGAATGCAAAAATTTCTAGAACAAAAAGGACAAGAGTATGGTCTAGAACTTAAAAGCGCAATACTAGACAGAATACCTCTTACCACTACTAGTCTAAGTAAAGAGCAAGAAGAACAAATAAACAAAATTGTTGGCCTACTTGAAGATGATGATGACGTGCAAAACGTTTATCATAATATGGAATCGACTGGGGATTAAGATTCTTTGATCGAAGACACCACCCCCGGAGGTATTAGAACCAGCCTCTTCTTGTGTCGAACTGAAGCCACCGCTTGTTTCGGAACTTCCCTTGCATAGCAAGGCAATTTCCGAAATCAAGCCCGCGCAACCTCCACCCCTCGCCATCGGCGAAGAGGCTAGTTCTAATACCTCTTGCCCCACCATTTTGTTTATTTTATTTGAAATAAACAAATTAAAGAACTTCTCGAAAAATTCGCATGACAAAAAAGTAAATATAACGTGATTCGCTCATATGCTCTGAGTGTTTAACTTTCTTTTCTTGAGTTTCCTCCGCTTTTTAAATACTTTCTATGTAAGAAGTTAAAGTAGTTATAAAAATTGATGAAGAAAGGTATCAAAAAAGAGGTTGGTACTTATTTTTAAAAATCCTTAACAACGTAAATAACTGAATCTACACAACTAAATATAATTATAGCTCACAAAAACGGAGTTTCCTAAATGGAGAAGCCCTATTTAGCTTGTTTTTAGTGTGTTATTGTGCTACTAATTTTATCTTTAAATTTTATTACGTGTAGAAGATTACTTTTGTTATTTATAAAGTTATTTACTTTTTAAATAACAGAAGAGTTCCCCCCCCCTTTTTCATGAGGTTTTTATGAGATACGTCAAAGGATTTATCGAAGCCTAGATGTTCAAATGAAAAAGCAACACCCCGAGCAACCGTTATTACTTACTAAATTATATGTGTATCCAAGAACTCTAGTCAGAGCTTTTGAATATTTATATTAATAGTATGTTAACATTTTGTCATGATCTGTGAGCGCGAGACAATAATGCTCGTTTTTGCCCTTGCAAGCTCCCCGCGCATTAGTCTGCAAAGAACATTTTTTGCAGAGCAAAAAATGTTCCAGCCTAATTGCTCCACCACCAACGACCCCAACCCATACGGGACTGCAAACGAGCATTATTATCTCACGCTCACTCTTTGATATTGATCTTTATTTCGAAAACCTTTCTCTACTGAACTAATGAATA